>DATFVC010000048.1:0-71283 GCA_035260485.1 Solirubrobacterales bacterium
GGATGAGATCGAGGATGTCGACTTGAATCCGGCGGACCTCAAAGTCGACACGTTCCGCGCGTCCGGCGCCGGCGGCCAGCACGTCAACAAGACCGACTCGGCGGTGCGGATCACCCATTTGCCGACCGGGGTCGTCGTTCAGTGCCAGAACGAGCGCTCGCAGACCCAGAACAAGGCGGTAGCGATGCAGCTGTTGCGCTCGAAGCTGATCGAGCTGGAGGAGCGCAAACGAGCCGAAACGCTGGCCAAAGAGCGAGGCGAGGTCAAGGAAGTCGCCTGGGGCTCGCAGATACGCAGCTACTTCCTCCACCCCGACCAGCGGGTCAAAGATCACCGCACTGGCCATGAGGTCGGCGATGCGCAGCGAGTGCTCGACGGGGACATCGACGATTTCATCAGGGACTATCTGAACAAGACGGCTGCTTCGTCTGCGCAGTAGGGAGAAGGCCGGACGCTCCTCCCGGCTCAACTTTTTCCGAACACAGTCAGCGGCTGTCCGCGGGCGTCAGTGCGGAAAAAGCACAAGCCGCCGGGAGGGGCACCCGGCCTTCCCTGCCGATGGGATGTCGATGCCGACGGTGAGTCGCTTTGGAGCGTCGTGACCGTGCAGTCCCTCGACTATGCGCAGGATGCCGCTGTCGCCCAGGTGACGGTGGAGCGTGGCGATGTGGTTGGAGCCTTTACCTACTTCGATCGTTGAGGCGACCGGTTCGTAGGTCGTGTAGCTGATCGTGAGCTTCAGCTTCTTGCCGTCCGCCCCAATGGCGGCATGGGCGTGGGCGCTGCGCAGGATGCACTCTTTGGGCGCGATGGAGCCCGTGCCGCCCGTGCCTTTCTTTTCCCTGGCTTTCGCTTCGGCGCAGATTTCCTTGACTTCTGCGCCGCTGAGTTCGCCTTCTTCGAATTCTTCTTCGGCTTCTTCGCACGATCCTTCTTCGAGTTCGGCACCTTCTTCTTCGCCTTCTTCTTCGAATTCGAGTTCTTCTTCGAAGGCGAGCGGAGCGGCCGTCGGGTCGATTGGCGTCGCCTGTGCGGTGGTTACCCCGAGCAGGAAGACAGTGAGGGCGAGGGGGACAGCGAGCAGTTGAAGCTTGTTTGGCATTGGTGCATCCATCGGCTTGCGATGGCGCTCCCTTGAGCGAACTCAGGGTAAACCCGCACGCTCCATTTCGAGCAGAGCTTCCTTCATCGGCAGCCCCCCGCCGTAGCCGCCGAGGGCGCCGCCGCTGCGCAGCACCCGGTGGCAGGGGACGACGATCGGGATCGGGTTGGAGCCGCAGGCGGTGCCGGCGGCGCGCACGGCCCGCTCGTTGCCCGCGCTGGCGGCGATCTGCGTATAGCTGCGGGTCTTGCCGTAGGGAATTCGGTCAATCGCCCGCAGCGCCCGGCGCCGGAAGCCCTTGCTGAGCTGCCAGTCGAGCGGCAGGTCGAACTCGCGCAGGCGCCCGTCGAAGTAGTTGTCGAGCTGGCGCCGGACCTCGTCCAGCCGCGCCGGAGCCTCGAGCACCCGCGGCGAGATCCGGGCTGCCAGATCCTCCAGCGTCTCCTCGGGGTCATACGCGGGCAGGCTGACCTTGACCAGGCCGCGAGGGGTGGTCGCGACGAGCAGCGGCCCATAGGGGGAGTCGACGCTTGCGTAGGCGACGTCGAGCAGCCCCTCGGCGGCGGCGCGGACGGCGAGGTGCTCCAACTCTGCCTTCATGCCAGCTCCTTCCTCAGTCGCTTCATTCCCTCGTGGAGGCTGCGGCGTGCTGCGTCAGGCGAGCAGCCGAGCGCGGCGGCGATCTCGGCGTGGGGGAGATCGCAGGCGTAGCGCAGTGCCACGGCGGCGCGCTGTTTGGGCGGCAGTGCTCCGACCAGCGCCCAGATCCCGTCGTCGAGCACCGGCTCGGCGGTCGCTCCGGCCAGCTCGTCGGGGTCGGCCACCGGCAGCGGCCGCCGCCCGTTCGCGCGGTGGTGGTCGATCGCCTTGCGGTGGGCGATGGTCAGCAGCCAGCCGCGCAGGTTGCCGTTGTCGCCCAACTTCGGGTAGGCGCGCAGCGCCGCTAGGAAGGTCTCCTGAAAGCAGTCCTCGGCATCGGCGCGGCCGACGGCGCCGCGCAGCACCGCCATCACGTCGGTGGCATGCTCGTCGAGCAGGGTTTGGAAGGGCGGGAGTGCGGTCACTCAGTGGATTAAACGCCCCCGGGGGCTGAAACGTGAGGGCACGCGGGCGCCCCTCCGCCGGAGACCGTATGTGGTTCAGGGTTCCGACCGCGTCGGCGGCATGACCCAAAGCCTCCGTCGGAGGGGCACCCGCGTGCCCTGCGATCTAGGGTCTCGGGGATGGCTGATCTAGAGGAGACGGTTGCTCGCGCTCTCGCCGAGGATTTGGGAGCTGGAGATGTCACCTCGGAGGCCACCGTGCCTGAGGGTGTGCGCGGGCGGGCGCGGATCGTGCAGAAGCAGCCTGGCGTCGTCTTCGGCCTCGGCACCGTCGCCGAGACGATGCGTCAATGTGGGGTGGAGGACGTCGACAACCTGGTCGTCGAGGGGCAGTGGCGCGAGGAGGTGCCGGCCGAGGTTGCCCTGGCCAGCGGCCCCGCCGACGCCCTGCTGGCCGCGGAGCGCACCGCGCTCAACTTCCTCGGCCACCTCTCCGGCATTGCGACGCTGACCGCGCGCTTCGTCGAGGCGGTCACCGGCACTGGCGCCCGCATCCTCGACACGCGCAAGACGACCCCGGGCTTGCGGGCTCTGGAGAAGGCGGCGGTGGCGGCCGGGGGCGGCCAGAACCACCGAATGGGCCTCTACGACGCGATCCTGATCAAGGAGAACCACATCGCCCTGGCGGGAAGCGTCGCCAAGGCGATCCACGCGGCGCGCACCGCGCTGCCGGAGATGCCGGTCGAGATCGAGTGCCGAAACGTCGATGAAGCGGCCTACGCGCTGGGAGCGGGAGCGAGCAGGCTGTTGCTCGACAACATGGCGCCGGGGGAACTGCGCGAAGCCGTCGCCCTGCGCGATGCGGAGCGCGGAGTCGACGGCCCGCCGCTGGAGGCCTCCGGCGGCGTAAACCTGGACACGGTCCGTGAGATCGCCGAGACCGGGGTCGAGTACATCTCGATAGGCGCTCTGACCCACTCAGCTCCGACGCTCGATTTCAGCATGCTGATCGAGCCCGCCTGAGCCAGCGGACTACTTCAGCAGCCGTGAGAGGCGGCGGTCTTTGAGCACGCGGCCGCCGGTCTGCTCCTTCGGGCAGTAGTTGGTTTGGTGCTCGGCGAAGTAGACGGCCTCGATCGTGGTCCCGCAGCGCGGGCAGGGCTCGCCCTCGCGCTTGTGGATCCGGAGCGGCATCGGCAACTTGTCGGGCAGGTCCGGGCCGAGCGCCTTCTCGTAGTGTTCGATCGCGTCGCCGAGGACGTGGAGAGCCGCGTGCAACTGCTCGACCTCCGTCTCGCTCAGCTCGGACCCCTGCTTAAAGGGCGATAGTCGCGCCTCCCAGAGGATCTCGTCGACCCAGGAGCGGCCGATGCCGGCGATGTCGCGCTGGTGGCGCAGCAGCGGGTGCAGGTGCCGGGGCCGATCGATTGCCGCGGCGAAGACCTCGAGCGGCGGCGCCGGCCAGGCTTCTGGCCCGAGCGTGGCGACCGCTTCGTCCTCTTCGACGGCGTTCGTTGCGAGCAGCTTGACCCAGGCGCGCTGCTTGGTGCCGAACTCGCGCAGGCGCAGCTCGCGCCCGTCCTCGAGTCTCACCAGCACCCGCGAGGCCCGGTCTTTGGGCGAGGCGCGCTTCTCGAAGACACGCAGCCGTCCCGCTGACATCAGGTGGATCAGCAGCGCCAGGTCGCCGAATTCGACGATTGGCATCTTCCCTACCCGACGGACAGCGGTGATCTCTTTCCCGACCAGGCTGTCGAGCGACGGCTCGAAGGTCTTCATCACGTTCATGCCCGGAGCCAGAGCCGACTCGACCCTGGCTCCGGCCAGGGCGGAGTCCAGTCGGCGCGCAGTGATCTCGACCTCGGGCAACTCGGGCATGCCGAGAGAGTAGACTTGCAGCCAGTTCATTCGACTGGACTCAGGCCAAGGCCATGCCAGCGAACATACGATCAGCGAGGCCCTTCTAGGGCCTTTCGAGGCACCCGGAAAATGAGAGAGCTGCCGACGATCAATGAGCCGGTCCCGATGCTCGACCTCTCACCACAGGAGGTCGAGGAGATGGCGCGCGAGGTGCGCGAGCTGGCTCGCGAGCGCGACGCCATCATCCTCGCCCACAACTACCAGGTGCCCGAGGTGCAGGACATCGCCGACTACACCGGCGACTCGCTCGGCCTCTCGCGCGTGGCGGCCGCGTCCGGCGCCTCGGTGATTGCCTTCTGCGGCGTCCATTTCATGGCCGAGACGGCCTCGATCCTCTCGCCCGAGAAGACGGTGCTGATCCCGGACCTCGACGCCGGCTGCTCGCTTGCCGACTCGATCAGCGACGGCGAGCTGCGCAACTGGAAGTCACGCCACAGCTCCGACGCGGTCGTCGTGATGTACGTCAACACCTCGGCCGAGGTCAAGGCGGAGACCGACTACTGCTGCACCTCCTCCAACGCGGTCAAGGTCGTCGAGCACATCCTGCGCGAGCACGGCCCGGATACCGAAATCCTCTTCGGCCCCGACATCTGGCTTGGCTCTTACGTTGAGCGCGAGACCGGCCACTCGATGCACGTCTGGCCGGGCGAGTGCCACGTCCACGCTGGGATTCGGCCGGACGACATCAGGGCGCAACGGGCTGCCCACCCTGACGCCGAGTTCCTCGTCCACCCCGAGTGCGGCTGCGTGACCCAGGTGATGGAGTTCGTCGCCGCCGGCGAAGTCGAGAAGGAGGGGGTGCACATGCTCTCCACCGGGCAGATGCTCGACTACGTGCAGCAGCGGCCCGACGGCGAGTACATCGTCGCCACCGAGAACGGCATGCTGCACCCGCTGCGACAGGCGGCGCCGGACGCCAGCTTGATCGAGGCGAACCGGATGGCCTACTGCAAGTACATGAAGATGATCACGCTGCCGAAGCTGCGCGACGCCCTGCGCGAGATGAAGTTCGAGGTCAGCGTGCCGGCCGAGATCGCCGAGCGGGCGCGGGTCCCGATCGAGCGCATGGTCGCGATCGGATAGCTCCAGATAAAGTCCTGGCATGGCCCAGGCGAGCGCCGAGGAGACGATGAATCGCGAGCAGCTGCACGAGCTGGCCCAGCAGCTCCGCGTCGACTCGGTCCGCGCCGCCGCCGCCGCCAACTCGGGCCATCCGACCTCTTCGATGTCGGCCGCCGACCTGATGGCGGTGCTCTTCGCGCGCTACCTGCGCTACGACTTCTCGGCGCCTGAGAACCCGGCGAGCGATCACCTCGTCTTCTCCAAGGGCCACGCCTCGCCGCTGCTCTACGGCCTCTACAAGATGGCCGGGGCGATCGACGACGAGGAGCTGCTCACCTTCCGCGAGTTCGGCTCGCGCCTGCAGGGTCACCCGACGCCGGAAATCCCCTGGGTCGACGTGGCCACCGGCTCGCTCGGCCAGGGCCTGCCGATCTCGGTCGGGATCGCGCTGGCCGGCAAGCGGCTCGAGTCGGCGGACTTCAGGGTTTGGGTGCTTTGCGGCGACTCGGAGCTGGCCGAGGGCTCGATGTGGGAGGCCTTCGAGCACGGCGGCTATGCCGGTCTCGACAACCTGATCGCGATCGTCGACGTCAACCGGCTCGGCCAGCGCGGTCCGACCATGCACGAGTGGGACACGTCCTCGCTGGCGGCGCGCGCGAGCGCTTGCGGTTGGCACGTGCAGGAGATCGACGGCCACGACTTCGCGGCGATCGACGCTGCCTACTCGCAGGCCCTGGCGACGGATCGCCCGGCGGCGATCTTCGCCCGCACCAAGAAGGGGTCCGGCGTCGCGGCGGTCGAGGACCAGCCGAACCAGCATGGCAAGCCGCTGGCCGACCCCGAGGCGGCGGTCGAGGAGCTGGGCGGTGTCCGCTCGCTGCGAGTAGAGGTCCAGTCGCCACCGCAGGCGCGGCCATACGAGATCGCGCGCGAGCCGGTCGAGCGTCCCGTCTACGAGGTGGGGGAGAAGGTCGCCACCCGGGCCGCCTACGGCGACGCCCTCGCCTGGCTCGGCTCGGTCGACGAGAAGGTCGTCGCGCTCGACGGCGAGGTCGGCAACTCGACCTACGCTGAACGCTTCGCCGCCAAGCACCCCGATCGCTTCTTCGAGATGTACATCGCCGAGCAGCAGATGGTCGCAGCCGGCGTCGGTCTGCAGACCCGCGGCTGGAAGCCGTTCGCCTCCTCCTTCGGCGCCTTCCTCAGCCGCGCCTACGACTTCGTCCGCATGGCGGCGATCTCCGATGCTGACCTGAAGCTCTGCGGCTCGCACGTCGGCGTCTCGATCGGCCCCGACGGCCCCTCGCAGATGGCGCTCGAAGACATCGCCTCGCTGCGCGCGGTGCTCGACAGCGTGGTGCTCTACCCGAGCGACGCCAACCAGGCCGTGGAGCTGCTCGACGCAATGCGCCGGCACCGCGGGATCAGCTACATGCGCACGACCCGCGAGGCGACCCCGGTGCTCTACGGGCCGGACGAGACGTTCGAGATCGGCGGCAGCCGCACGGTTCGCTCCAGCGCCGCGGATGAGGTCACGCTGATCGGCGCCGGCATCACCCTGCGCGAATGCCTCACCGCTGCCGACGAGCTCACCGGCCGGGGCATTACGGCGCGGGTAATCGACTTGTACTCGGTGAAGCCCGTAGACGTCGACACCATCCTCGCCGCGGCGAGCGAGACGAAGGCTCTGATCACCGTCGAGGACCACTGGGCAGAGGGGGGCATCGGCGAGACCGTCGCCGGCGTCCTCGCCGAAGCCGCCGTGGGCACGCCCCTGGTCCGTCTCGCCGTCACCGAGCGTCCCGGCAGCGGTCCGCCCGAGGCGCTTCTCGGCGCCGCTGGCATCGACGCCGCGCACATCATCTCCGCAGTGGAAGCTGGAATTCGGACTCTTCTGACCAGGGATTGACCACCAAGACCACATCGCTGTCACGATTGTCGATTACCCCCCCGCCACTGATCACCAAAACCAACACGGTTTGCCAGTCCGGGTTTCGTTTCAAGGCTTCATTGAGAACTCTCCAATTCGTGAAGACAGGCATCATCACAACATCGCGACCGTCGTCTTCTTCTATTTCGAAGTGAAGAAGATCGCTTGAATCGTCCGGTGCTGGTTCGCCAAGCGCGAATACCTGCGATTTAGCCAGGAGGTCGAGGATGTGCTCTGGCTCACCCGATGCTTCAATCGCCGTCTCCAGCGCAAACCTCAAAAGCGCGTTGGCGATCTGAGAAGGACCGATCGGCGAGCCTGGGGCTTCGGGAGCCAACCAAAGCGCAAGCGGGGCCAGGTTCGGCTCTTGATCGAGTACTTCGTCGATCGCCGGTGGACGGCTCTCACCCGCGGCTCGCATGTTTCCGGTGTCGAACTGCGCGACCGACTCGGTGGGAGTTCGCTCCTTCAGATCGGGCCGCTTGGCAGGGAGGTCACGCTCTCTGGTGAGCTTGGCGTAGATATATCGAGCAACAATGTCCGTGCGGGCGGCGTAGCCGAGCGCGGGGAGCGCGAGCAGGAGCCCGATACCACCAAGCAGGGCGGCCACGTGGTCGAACACCGTCCAAGTGCTCTCCGGCGGCGCGAGCGCGAACAGCGCGCCGCTGCCCAGCACGATGATCACGATGCCTCCCACCGAGAAGACAAGCAGGCGCGCGGGATCCTTGAGCGCGGCGCGGTATCTCTTCTCGATCCACACCAGGAAACCCGCTTTCCCGCCGCGATGTGGGCGCGTTCTCTCGAGCACGGCGCGATTCTACGCTCAGGTTCACGATGTCCGTTTCAAATATAAGCACTTACTGACAATTCGCTAAGCTCTCGCACATTCATTGTGGGCGCGGAGTTGCGCGGCCGGTGGGGCGCAGGAGTCACTCTGCATTCGGAGAAGGGACCGCGGGCATGGCCAGAGCTAGAAAGCACAAGAAGGGCGGCGAGCCGTCGGCGCCGCGCAACCGCAAGGGCGGCGCGCCGATCATCGAGATGCGCGACGTGACCAAGGTCTATCCCGGCGGCCACATGGCGCTCGACCGGGTCTCGCTGGCAATCGACCGCGGTGAGTTCGTCTTTCTCGTCGGCCCGACCGGCTGCGGCAAGTCGACCCTGATCAAGATGCTGATCCGGGAGCTCGAGGCGACCGAGGGCAGCGTTCGCATCGCCGGCCGCGACATCGGCGCGATGTCGGAGAAGAAGACCCCGAACCTACGGCGCAACATCGGCACCGTCTTCCAGGACTTCAAGCTGCTGCCCGACCGCACCGTCTACGACAACGTCGCCTACGCCCTGCAGGTAATCGGCGCCCACCGCGGCGAAATCCGCCGCCAGGTGCCGGAGATCCTGCGCCTGGTCGGTCTCTCGACCAAGCTGCACAGCTACCCCGACGAGCTCTCTGGCGGCGAGCAGCAGCGCGTCTCGATCGCCCGCGCCTTCGTCAATCACCCGCCCCTGCTGCTCGCCGACGAGCCCAGCGGCAACCTCGACCCGGTCACCTCGATCGGCGTGATGCAGCTGCTCTACCGGATCAACAAGACCGGTACGACGGTCGTCGTCGTCACCCACGACCGCGAGATGGTCGACAACATGCGCCGCCGCGTGATCGAGCTCTACGAGGGCCGCGTCGTCCGCGACGAGGTCAGCGGCGGCTACACCGAGGAGTCGACGTCCGAGTTCGGCCTGCGGATGCGGGCGGAGATGGGCGTCGCCCCCGAGGGGCAGACCAACGGCCACGACTCCCACGACTCCCTCTTCTAGATGTCGCGACTTCTCTTCTTCACCCAGGAGGCCTTCCGGGCGCTGCGCCGCAATGGCGCGCCGAGCCTGGCGGCGATCGTCACCACGGTCGTAACCGTGATCCTGCTCGGCGTGCTGATCCCGATCTTCCAGACCACGCAGGCGAAGAGCGACCAGGTGCGCAACAGCCTCGAGTTCCGGGTGGCGGTCTACGACGACGCGACCAAGCCTGAAATCAACAAACTGGAACAGGACCTGCGAGCGATCCCGCACGTGTCCTCGGTGAGGCTGATCACCAAGTCCGAGGCACTGCACGAACTGACCGAAGACCTGGGTAAGCAGAAGAGCGGAGAACTGCTGACGCAGCTGCACTCCAACCCACTGCCGGCGAACTTCGAGGTCAAGGCCGACGACGCGAGCAACCTCGACGCGGTGCGGGCGGCGGTGACGCCCCCTGGTCCGAACGGCAAGCCGCAGCCGATCTCGCCGATCATCCAGGATGTCTTCGACCGCCAGGAAGACTCGAAGAAGATCGAGCAGGTGACGAGTGCGCTGAAGATCGTGCTGACGGTGATCACCGCGCTATTGATCATCGCCTCGCTGATGCTGGTCGGCAACACGATTCGACTCTCGATTTTCACCCGTCGTCGCGAGGTCGAGGTAATGCGCCTGGTCGGCGCCACCCGCTGGTTCATCCGCTGGCCGTTCATGATCGAGGGGGTCGTGGTCGGCTTCTTCGGCGGCCTGATAGCCATACTTGTCCTGTGGATGGGCAAGCTGACGATCGTCGACCCACTGAGCAACAGCATCGGCTTCCTGGCTGCTCAGAACAGCACCACGCTTTCCTTTCCGGCACTGGTTGCGATCCTCTTCGCCGCCGCCGTGCTGGTCTCGGCGGTCGGCTCCGGCGTCACCCTGAGCCGCTTCCTCAAGGTCTGAGGCTCGCGTGAGGGTTGCGCGGACGGTTGGCCTGACCGCCGCGCTGCTCTTCATGCTCGCAGCCGGGCTCTGGCTCGGCGGCCACCCGGCGAAGATGCCTCCCGTCTTGCGCGATGTCTTCGTCGACGACTCGGCGGGGCTTACTGCCGAAGCGAGCGAGCTGATCGAAGACAACTACTACCGCCCGGTCTCGCAGGGGAACCTGATCGACTCCTCGCTGCAGGGCATGGTGCGGGGGCTGCGGCGGCGCTACAGCGACCGCTTCTCCAACTACTTCTCGCCGGAAATGCTGGCTCGCTTCAACGAGGAAATCTCGGGACATTTCTCGGGGATCGGCCTCACCGTGACGGGCGTAAAAGATGGGCTGAGGGTCGAAAGCGTCTTCAAGGGGTCGCCCGCCGGTCGGGCCGGGATCGAGGCCGGCGAAACGATCGTCTCGGTCAACGGTCGCTCGATCGCCGGTCTCAGCTCCGACGCCGCAACCGCGTTGATCAAAGGCCCGGAAGGGACCGAGGTGACGGTCGGGGTGCGCAACCCGAAGAACGGCAAGACGCAGCGGGTACGCCTCACACGCGCCCAGATCTCGCTGCCGGTCGTCAGCGGCAAAATCGAGTTGGCGGGGGGGAAGAAGTTTGGCTACGCCCGCCTCGCTACCTTCAGCGAAGGCGCCCACGGAGCGCTTCGACGGGCGGTGCGCAAGCTGCAACGCCAGGGAGCGCAGGGCTTGGTGCTCGACCTCCGCGGCAACGGTGGCGGCCTGCTCGAGGAGGCGGTGCTGACCGCGAGCATCTTCCTGCCCAAGGGCGAAACCGTCGTCTCGACCGACTCGCGCACTCAGGGCCATGCCGTCTACAAGACCGAGGGGGGCAACCTGCCGTCCTTGCCGATCGTCGTTCTGATCGACCGCAACACCGCCTCGGCGGCGGAGATCCTCACCGCGGCGTTGGCCGACGACGCTGGCGCGAAGACGGTCGGGACGCGCTCCTATGGCAAGGGCGTCTTCCAACAGGAGATCGATCTCTCCAACGGCGGCGCGCTGAAGTTGACGATTGGCGAGTACTTCACCCCGGACGGCGCCAACCTGGCCGGCAAGGGAATCCACCCCGACGTGCCGGCGCGTGACGTGCCGGGCACGGCGCGGGACGAGGCGGTCGAACGCGCTCTCGGGGTGCTGTCGGCGCAGTGAGCCAGAGTCCATCTAGCGATTGGCGCCAGCACCGGGATCGCCAGCGCGGGCGCGGCAGGGGACGCGGAAAGGCGGCGCCGAAGACTGCCCGCGACGCAGTTGAGGCGCTGCTGCGCGAAGAGCTGGGCAAGCGCGGCTTCCGCGCCTCGCTCGAGCTGGAGGCCGGCAAAGCCGCGAGCGTGGCGGAGTCGCGCAGCGGCCCGCGGCGCGACCTGACCGCCCTGCCGACCTTCACCGTCGACCCGGCGACTGCGCGCGACTTCGACGACGCGGTCTCGGCGCAGCGCGAGGGCGAGGTGATCAGGCTCTGGATCCACATCGCCGACGTTGCAGCCCACGTGCCGCCGGGCTCGCCACTCGACCGCGAGGCAAGGCGCCGCGCCAACAGCACCTACGCGCCGGGGGCGGTCGAGCCGATGCTGCCCCACGCGCTGAGCGAGGAGGCCTGCAGTCTGGCGCCGGGGGTGGAGCGACTCGCAGTGACGGCCGAGGTGGAGCTCGGCCCGGATGGCCGCCCCGGCAGCACGAGCTTCTACCGCAGCCGCATCCGCTCCGACGCGCGGCTCGACTACGACGAGCTGGATGCCATCTTCTCCGCGCGTGCCGAAGCGCCTGAGGCGGTCGCGGAGCCGCTGTCGGTCGCCCGCGAGGCGGCAGCGGCGCTCGGCGAGCGGCAAGGGGCGACTAGCCTCGAGGTCGAGTCCTTCGAGCCCGAGTTCCGCTTCGACTCGCGTGGACACGTGGTCAGCGCGCGCGGCGTCGCCCAGACCGAGTCGCACCAATTGATCGAGCGGCTGATGATCCTCGCCAACGAGCAGGTGGCGCAGCTGCTGGAGCGGAAGCGGGCGCCGGCGATCTACCGCGTTCACCCCCGACCGGACCCGCCGCGGATTGAACGGCTGATCGCGCAGCTGCACGCGCTCGAGATCCCGACGCCGCCGCTGCGTGGGACGCCGGCGCCAGGCGAGGCGGCCGAGCTGGCGGCGGAGGCAAGCCGGCTGGTGACGCGGGAGGCGGCCCGACGCGGACACGGCCGCGCCGCGTATACATCGCTCGTGCTGCGTTCCCTCAAACAGGCCTCCTACAGCGAGCGCAACAGCGGCCACGCTGGGCTCGGCAGCGCCGCCTACTGCCATTTCACCTCGCCGATCCGCCGCTATCCGGACCTGGTCGTCCACCGCGCCCTGCTGGCGGCGCTGGGGGAGGGCGAGCCGGCGCCGAGCGCCGCCGAAGCTCGCGAGGCAGCCCAGCACTGCAGCGAGCGCGAGCGCGAGTCGATGCGGATCGAGCGCCGGGCGGACGACATCTGCGCAGCCTTCCTGCTCGAGCGCGAGCTGCGCGAGCGCGGAGCCGAGACGGCTTTCGAGGGGGAGGTCGCGGGGCTGATCCGCGCTGGGGCCTTCGTCAGCTTCGGCGGCGAGCTCGGAGACGTTTACGAAGGCTTCCTGCCAGCTCGCCTCCTGGGCGGCGCCGAGCGCTTCGAGCTGGACGAGACCGAGACCGCGCTGGTCGGCGCCCAGTCGGGACGGAAGCTGCGACTCGGCGACCCGATATCCGTCCAAGTGAGCGGCGTCGAAGCTGCTCGGGGCCGGGCCGATTTGGAGCCGGTCGATGGCTAAGAAGGGGAAGAAACGCGAGCCGGCCTCCGGCGATGTCGCCACCAACCGACGCGCCCGGCACAAATTCGAGTGGATCGAGAAGGCCGAGGCGGGAATCGTCCTACGCGGCTCCGAGGTCAAGTCTCTGCGCACCGGCAAGGCGCAGATGACCGATGCTTATGCAGTGATCGACGATGGTGAGGTGTGGCTGCGCAACCTCCATATTCCGCCGTATGAGCCGGCCAGCCGCGAGAACCACCCGCCGGAGCGGCCGCGCAAGCTGCTCCTGCACCGGGCGGAGATCGAGCGCCTGGTCGGCAAGACCGCCGAGCGCGGTCTGACCCTGATCCCGACCCGGATTTACTTCAAGGGCTCGCGGGCAAAGGTCGAGCTGGCGCTGGCCCGGGGCAAGGAGGGGCGCGACCGGCGGCGCGAGATCGCGGACCGTGACGTGCGGCGCGAGGTCGAGCGCGAATTCAAGGGCAGAATGAGGTAGCTTCGCGTCTATGGCTGACTTCGTCAGCGATAACATCCAGTACATCGTCGCCGGGCTGGTGGTGGCGATCCTTCTGCTGCTGCTCGTGATCAGCGTCGTTCAGCGTCGCGGCAAGGATCAGCACAAAAAAGGAGCCGCCGGCAAGCCGCCGGCTCCGCCGCCGCCACCTTCAGCCCAGCAGCAACCGCCACCGTCGCAGCAGCCGCAGGGGGCGAAAGCCGCCGCGCCCGCGCCGCCGCTGCCAACCGGGGCGCCGCTGAGCGCCAAGCAGAAGCGCAAGCAGGCACGTGAGCAGCAGCGCGCCGCACGCGCCGATCATCGCAAGCGCAGCCAGGAAGAGGCGAAGCGGCGTCGCGAAGAGCGGGCCAAAAAACGGTCCGAACGGGGGCGCAAGTCGAGCCGCGGACCTCGCCCCGGCCGCCGGGCGAAGAAGGAAGCGGCCAAGGCCGCGCAGGAGCTTGCCGCGACCCGCGCCGCGCAGGAGCGGGCGCTGTACGAGCAGCAGACCGCGGCCACGGCTCAGCAGGCGCAAGTAGCGCCACCCCAGCCTGCACAGCCGGCTCAACCACAACAGGTCCCCCCCCAGCAGCAGCCCCAGTTCGCCCCGCCACCGCAGGCTGTGCCGCCCCCGCCGGGTCCAGCCGCTGCGCCGCCGCCGGCTGCCCCTGTCCTTCCACAGGCCCCCCTACAGCCTGGCGTGCCCCCACCCCTCCCTCCGCAGGGCGGCTACGACCCTGCGATTGCAGAACAGAGGGTGCAGGACAAGGTCGCCGAAATCCAGCGCGAGGAGGAGCGAATCCGAGCTGAGGCCGATCGCCGCATCGAGGAAGCCGAGCGTCTCCAGCGTGAGGCGGAGGCGCGGCGGGCGCAAGCCGAGGCCGGGCAGACCACGCAGAGCATGGCGCCGGCGCCGCCACCGGCCGTCACGCCGCCGCCGGACCTGCAGACCGCGGAACAGCGACTGCAGCAGGAGCGCGAAGCGCAGGAGCGCTCCTTGGCCGAAGCGCAGGATCGGCTGCGCCAGATCGAGGAGAGAACGAAAGCGGCGGAACGGCGTGCGGCGGAGGCCGAGCGCCTCGCGAAGCTGAAAGCTCAGGAGGACGAGCGCCAGCAGCGCCTGCGCGAGATCGAGGAGAGCGTCGCCCAGGCCGAGGAGCGCGCCCGCGAGGCTGAGCGCCGGGCCGTCGAAGCCGAGCAGGCCGTGCTCGGCTCGGTGCAGGGCGGGGCCGCAGCCCCATTGAACCCCCAGCCTCTGCCTCCGCAGCCGCTGCCCCAGCCGCCCATGCCGCAGCCACCGCCTCCCGCGCCCGAGCCCCAGCCCGGTCTGCCTCCGACCCCGCCGCCGCAACCTCAGCCGGGCCCGCCACCGCCGTCTCCTCCTCCTCAGCCGCCGGCCGCACCACCAGGCGAGGCGATCGAGCTCAACAACGTCAGCTTTGAGCAGCTACGAGGGCATGGGCTCTCGGTCACCCAGGCGACCCGCCTGCTCGCGCATCGCGAGCGCGTCGGCCGCTTCCAGTCGATCGACGAACTCGACGAGATTCCGGGTCTGCCCAGGGAGTTCGCCGAAGACCTGAAGCGGCGCTCTCGGATCTAGCTCGATCAGGCCCAGGCGGGAGACCCGCCTGGGCCTTTGCCGTGGCTTGCCTCGGGAGCTTCAGCGTTCGTATTGCTCCAGCAGCTTGAGCCAGACCTCGCTGCGCGTCGGGTAAGCAGCGACCGCGTGTCGTAGGCGCGGGAGGGGGACCTCGCCCACAACGGCGACGGTCGCTGCGTGGAGGAAGTCGGCGGTCTCGAAGCCGACGAAGCTTGCGCCGACGATCGTCTGCTTGTCTTGGTCGACCACCAGGCGGGAGGTTCCGCCGGTGTCTTTGCCTTGGAAGCTGGCGCCCGCGGTGCCGTCGGTGGGCACGTCGACCGCGCACGCGTCGATTCCCGCTTCTTCGGCCTGGGCGAGGGTCTTGCCGACCGCGGCGACCTGGGGATCGGTGAAGGTTACGCGTGGCGAGCCGAGATCTTCGGCGATCGTCTCGACCTCGCGGCCGAGGACGTTCCCGGCGGCGACCCAAGCCTGGTACTTGCCCATGTGGGTGAAGAGGGCGCGGCCATTGACGTCGCCGACGGCGTAGAGCCAATCGCGGTCGCCGACCCGCAGTCGCGCGTCGGTCTCGAGGAAGCCGTGCTCGCCGGCTTCCACTCCGACCGACTCCAGGCCGATCTGTTTGGTGCGGGGCACGCGTCCAATCGCGACCAGGAGCTCGGCGGCCTCCGCTCGACTGCCGTCGTTCAGCTCGACCACGACGCCGGCGCCGCCGGGGGAGACCCGCTCGGCGAGCACGCCGATTCGCACGTCGATCCCGTAGGAATCGCGCAGCGAGGCGGCGACCTGCTCGCCGGCAAAGGGCTCCTCTCGCGGCAGCAGCCGCTCCTCGCCCTCGACCAGGGTGACCGCGGTCCCGAGCGTCGACCAGGCTTGGGCCAGCTCCGAGCCGACCGGTCCGCCACCGAGGACGATCATGCTCTCCGGCACCCGCTTGGACGTCGTCGCGTCGCGGTTGTTCCAGGTTCGGACCGAGTCGAGCCCGTCGATCGGCGGCATCGCGGCGCCGCTGCCGGTGGCGACGACCACCGCGCGGCGGGCGATCAGCGCCTGCTCGCCGACGGCGACGCGCCGCTCGCCGTCCAGTCGTCCCTCGCCGCGAAGCAGCTCGATGCCGTGTTCCTCGAGCCAGGGGAGCTGGCCCGAGTCGTCAAGGTCGTGGATCACCTCGTCGCGGCGGCCGAGGACCGCCTGCGGGTCGAGGTCTCCGCTGACCGCGGCGCTGACTCCGGGCACCCGGCGCGCCTCCGCCAGCAGCTCGCCGGGGCGCAGCAGCGCCTTCGAGGGCATGCAGGCGTAATAGGAGCACTCGCCGCCGACCAGGTGGGTCTCGACGATCGCGACAGAGAGGCCGCCGTCGGCGAGGCGCCCGGCGCAGACCTCCCCGGGGGCGCCGGCGCCGATCACGATCGCGTCGAATTCGCGCTCCGGCACGCAACTCAGCGTACAATCGAGGCACATAGCACGGGGGCGACAGGCTTCGATCTGGTCGATCCGTGCGAACGGTCGCAGGTCGAGGTTGCCGGAGGCCTCGTAAAACACCGGCACCAACCAATACGTGCGGACCATGAGTTCGCCCTTGCTGCCTAGTTAGATCTAGGTGAGTGAGAGTCGGCCCTCTCCCGCCCGCGGAGGGGGGCACCGGCTTCAAATTGTGGGCTTACCCAGGGGGATCGCCCCGTCCACCAGGGGACATTTCAGAGGGCTTTGTCTCCCGCAGTGCCCGCCGGCGCGGACCCCGGGAGACGAGAATCAAGCGCCGGCTAAACCTGTAGAAGCCTTCGCGCTACGACCAGAGACGCCGGTTCAATTCCGGCCGCCTCCACTGGGGCTTGTCCCTCGAACCACGTCTGGGTTCGAGGGACGCTTGGTTGGCTTCACGAGCAAGCACCTGCTCATGAAGCGTGGAACACGAGCGTGCCGTAGAAAGAGTCGCGCCAGGCCGTGCGCGCATGGTCTCTGTAGTAGCGATCGATCATCGCGTCGACCGGCGTCGGATCCCGTCCCAACACCTCCCGCGTGACGGCGGCCTCTGGGCCTACGCAGAAACCGTCGTCGGCCAACATCTCATAGAACAGGATGGCCTCATAGGCGCCAAAGCCGAGCAAGCGTGCGAGCGGACGCAGAACCCGCAGGACCCAGCGCGGCAACCGGATCAAGCGAGCGCGCTTGCCGAGGCGATTCGCGATGCGTTCGGCCCCCTGACCAAGCGTGATCGCCTCGGCGCCACTCAACTCCAGGATACGATTGCCAAGGCGCTGCGCTAGCGCCGCATTGACGAGGGCTTCCGCGAGATCTTCGAGACTGATGAAAGAGATCGGCTTGGAGTCGGGCCGCGGGATCACCGCCAGCCCCCAGCGCTCGATGGTGGGTCCGAGGATGCCGATCAGGCTGCTCGGTCCGGACACAAAGGTCGCCGGGCGCAGGATTGCGTAGTCGAGCCCGCTCGCTAGAAGGTGGTCCTCGGTCTTGCGCTTGACCCTAAAGATCACCGGTCCCGGATTACGGTCGGACCACAGCGCAGAGAGCAGCACGAAGCGCCGCACGCCTGCCTGCTTGGCCGCGTCGATCAACTTGACGTTGCCCTCGTAGTCGACGTCCCAGAACCCCCGCTCGGTGCGGGCGAAATGCCGGCCAATCAACGAAAGGACCGCTCCGGTGCCGTCGCAGGCACGCTGGACTGCCTCCTGGTCGCGCACATCTCCTTGGACGACATCGCATCCCAGCTCCCGAAAGGCCTTGGCGTCCTCAGGGCGCCGCACGAATACCCGCACGTCCTGCGTGGCAGCGAGCCTTTCGACGACGGCCCTGCCGATCTGGCTAGTGGCGCCAGCGATCAGGATCACCGCGACAGTCTCTCATTAAGTGTCTCGCGCCACCCCTTGCGCGACGCTACCCGCGGCTCACCGATTCGATCATCGACGAGCCTTAGGGTTCTGAGACATGAGTCGCTACGTCGCCTTTCTGCGAGGGATGAATCTCGGCGGCCGCCGGATCACCAACGATGAGCTTCGCTCTCACTTCGAGATGCTGGGCTGCGGTGCGGTCGCCACCTTTCGTGCCAGTGGGAACGTCATCTTCGAGAAAGACGAACCGCCCGCGGAGCTGACCTCGCGTCTCGAAAGTGGTCTCGCCGATGCGCTCGGCTACGAGGTCCCGGTCTTCCTGCGCTCGGCAAAGGAATTGCGTGCGATCAGCGCGCACGAGGCTTTCGATGCGAAGCTCGTCGACGCCTCGAAAGGCAAGCTCCAGGTCGCGTTGCTCGTGAAGAAACCGCCGGCGGCAGCCGCGAAGCAGGCGTTGGCCAAGTCGACCGAGGCAGATCGCCTCGCGATCGAGGGCCGCGAGCTCTATTGGCTCCCCAGTGGTGGCATCTCCGAATCTGTGCTGGATCTGAACGCGCTCGCTGTCACCCTGGGTACCTGGACGATGCGAACCAAGGGCACGATCGACCATGTCGCCGCCAAGCACTTCTCCGGCTAGCAGCTCCCGCGAGCCGGCGCGACAATCGGGTCGCAGGGAATCCGCTCAGCGGTCCGACTATCCAGCCTTGACTGCGGCCGACAGCTCGGGTGAGGTGCTGAGGGTCTGGTAAACGACGCAGTAGCGCTCAGTCAGCTTCAGCAACGTCGCCAGATCCTCCTCGCTTGCGTCGCTCTTGAGGTCGAAGTCGAGGCGGATGAAGCGGAAGCCGACCGGGGCCTCGCGGTCCACGGCGAGCGTGCCACGGAAGTCGAGCTCTCCTTCGGCGCGGACGGCGCCCGACTCGACTGAGATCCCGAGCGAGGTGGCGACCGCGCGCAGCGTCACCCCGGCGCAGGCGACCAGGGCCTCGAGCAGCATGTCGCCCGAACAGAGCAGGGCGCCGTCGCCGCCCGAGGCTGGGTGCAGGCCCGCCTCGGCCAGGGCCCGCCCGGTGTCGACTGCGCAGGAGACGCCCTCACCGAGGCTGCCGCTCGCCTTCAGGGTGACCAGAGCGGCCTCCGGCTCCTTCTCGTAACGCTCCTTCAGCGGCGCCTGTATCGCCCGCAGCTCCTCGCGCTCCATGAGCCCAGATTACGCCCCCGCCAGGGGACGTGCCGGGGATTAGGGGCCGATATGGGTACCTAATCCCCGGCACGTCCTTATAGGGTCGGGAGCGTGAGCGACGTCTTCTTTCTCGCGTTCCTCGCGGCGCTTTACCCGTCGCTGCTGGCGGCGACGACCGTGATGCTGATGCTGCCGCACCCGAAGCGGCTGCTGTTGGGCTATCTGCTCGGCGCCGCGATGACCAGCGTCACGCTCGGCCTCGTCATCGTCTTCGCGTTTCGGCACTCAGGCCTGGTGAAGACGACGCAGACGACGCTGGGGCCGGACGCCGACATCGTCCTTGGCTGCCTGGCGCTGGCGATCGCCGTCGTGCTCGGCAGCGGGCGTGACCAGCGGCTCGTCGAGAGGCGGCGCGAGCGCAAGGCGGAGAAGGGACCGAAGGGACCGCCACGCTGGCAGCAGGCGCTCGGCCGTGGCTCGGCGCGGACCACCTTCGTGGTCGGGGCGCTCCTCACCTTGCCGGGCGCCACCTACATCACCGCCCTCTACCGCATCTCCGACGAGAACCTGGCCGATCCGGTCACCGTCGCCGTTGTCCTTGCCTTCAACGTGATCATGCTGATGCTGCTGGAGATCCCGCTGCTCGCCTACACGATCGCCCCAGACTGGACTCCGAAGGCGGTCGAGCGCTTCAAGCTAAAGCTGCGCGAACGCGGCCGCACCTGGGCGGTGCGGGTAGCAGCAGCTCTAGGCCTCCTGATGATCGCTCGCGGCCTCATCACGCTGCTTGTGTAGGACCCATCCCGGTAGGGCTGGAACGTCTTGTACTTTTTCGTCGAGGCCTTCGGGCGCCAGCTTTGACTGCAATACACCGAAAAAGTTAAGTGGAAGCCCCGCCGGGATGGGTCCTGGGTCTGGTCTCGTAACGTAGGCGCGATGGCAATCGCGACCGCAACCTCCCTCGACGTCCACATGGGCGGCAAGCTGCTGTTCGCCGGCGTCTCCTTCAAGCTCGAGCCGCGCGAGCGGATGACGCTCTCCGGCCGCAACGGCGCCGGCAAGTCGACCCTGCTGCGGATGCTGGCGGGAGAGCTGTCCCCCGACGCAGGCAGCCTCGTCCTGCAGAAAGGGGCGCGCGTCGCCCTGCACGACCAGCGCCCACCGCGCGAAACAGCGATCTCGCTCGGCGAGTACGTCTTCTCCGGCCGGGCGGAGATGCTCGAGACGGAGGCCGAGCTGGAGCGCCTCGAGGCGGCGATGTCGAACGGCGAGACCGGCGAGGAGACTCTGAGCGCCTACGCCGCCGCTCAGCAGCGGCTCGAGCACGGCGGCGGCTACCGCTGGCGCGACGGCGTCCTCTCCGTCCTGCGCGGCCTCGGCTTCGGCGGCGAGGAGGCCGAGCGGCAGCTCTCGACCTTCTCCGGCGGCGAGCTGACCCGGGCCTCGCTGGCGCGGGCGCTGGCGAGCGGACCCGACCTGCTGCTGCTCGACGAGCCCACCAACCACCTCGACATCCCCTCGCTGGAGTGGCTGGAGCGCTACCTGCGCGATCTCGATGCCGCGGTCGTCCTCGTCGCCCACGACCGCTGGTTCCTGGAGGCGGTTGGCACCTCGGTGCTGGAGCTGGAGGCGAAGCGGGCGCGCTTCTTCGCCGGGCCCTGGCACGCCTGGCGCAAGGAGCAGGCCGCCCGCGAGATCGCTCGCGGCAAGGCGATTGAGCGGCAGGAGGCCGAGATCGCCCGCATGGAGCGCTTCGTCGAGCGCTTTCGCTACAAGGCGACCAAGGCCCGCCAGGCGCAATCGCGGCTTAAGCAGATCGACCGGATCAAGCGCGACGGAGTCGAGGCGGAGGAGCGCGATCGTCGCAACCTGCGCTTCTCCTTCGTCCAGCCGGAGCGCCCGGGCCGGATCGTGTTGAAACTGGTCGGAGCAACGATCGAGGTGCCCGGCCGCACCCTGCTCTCAGACGCGCGCCTCGAAGTCGAGCGTGGCGAGCACACCGTCCTCGTCGGCCCCAACGGCGCCGGCAAGACGACCCTGATCGAGACGCTTGCCGGGCGGCGGGAGCCGGCGGCCGGCTCGGTGCGGCTCGGCCACAACGTCAAGATCGGCTACCTATCCCAGCACGCCGACACGGCGGCGGGGGAGGGGACGGTGCTGGATGCCGCGCAGCGGCAGACCGGCCTCAGCGGCCAGAAGGCGCGCGACCTGCTCGGCAACTTCCTCTTCTCGGGAGCCGACGCCGCGAAGCAGCTCAGCGACATCTCCGGCGGCGAGCAGCGGCGCCTCTCGCTGGCGATCCTGGTCGCCTCCGGCGCCAACGTGTTGATCCTCGACGAGCCCACCAACCACCTCGACCTGGAGAGCCGTGAGGCGCTCGAGGACGCCCTCTCGGCTTTCGAAGGGGCGGTGGTCCTCGTCTCCCACGACCGGGCGTTGCTGGAGGCGGTCGGCACCCGCACCCTGGTTTGCGAGGACGGCGAGCTGTGCAGCCACCCGACCGGTTGGGCCACCTACCAGCGAGAGCGCGACGAAAAGGAGGTCGTCACAGCCGCTGCGGCGCAGGCTGCCAAGCCGGCTCGCGCCCCCGCAGGGCGCAATGCCGGGCGCACGGCGAAGAAGGCAGCGCGAAAAGCGAGCCGCCTCGCCGAGCAGATCGAGACCGCGGAGGCCGAGCTGCTGCAGGTTGAGGAGGAGCTGGCAGATCCGGAAGCGTGGTCGAGCCCGGGTCGTGCCGAGCGGGCGGAAGAGCGGCACGCCGCCGCGAAGCGGACCGTCATCGAGCTTTACCAGCAGTGGGAATCGGCCGAAGCGGAGGTTGAGGGCTCTATCTAGCGCAGCGGCCGATCCAGGCTGACCAGCGTTCCCCTGCCCGGGGCGAGGGTGATGTTGCGGACCTTGGCCTTCTCCGGCTTGGGGTCGGGGGCGCTGAGATCGGCGCGCTCGAGGATCGCGCGCAGGACGACCCGCATCTCGTATTCGGCGAAGGCGGCGCCGATGCAGCGACGCACGCCGCCGCCGAAGGGGATCCAGGCGTAGGTGTCGGCCTTGCCCTCGAGGAAACGCTCGGGACGAAACTCCTCCGGATTAGGAAAGAGGTCCTCGCGGTGGTGCAGGGCGGCGATCGCGGCCATGACGAAGGTCCCGGTGGGCAGCTCGTAGCCCCCGATCGAGAGCGGCTCGGTCAGCTTGCGCGCCACGTCGACGATCACCGGCCGAACCCGCAGCGTCTCCTTGATCGTCGCCTCGAGGTAGGAGTCCTCGCCGGCGGCGACCGAGTCGCGTAGCCGGGCGAGCACGCGCGGGTTGCGCAGAAGCCGCTCCATCGCCCAGGCCAGCCCGGTCGCGGTGGTCTCGTGCCCGGCGCCGAGGATCGTGACCAGCTCGTCGCGCAGTTCGGCGTCGCTCATCGAGCTGCCGTCGTCGTGGCGGGCACCCATCAACAGCGAGAGCACGTCGTCGGCCTCCTCGTTCCCGCCGGCCAGCTCGGCGCGGCGCAGGGCGATCTCCTCGTAGATGAAGGCGTCGAGCGCCTCGCGAGCCGCGAGGAAGCGCGTCCAGGGGCTCCAGCGGCCGAGGTTGCGGCGCAGGGGCGGCAGCGCGGTGACCAGGCTCATCCGCCCGGAGAAGCTCTCGATCAGGCACCCGAAGCGACGGAGTCGCTCCTCGTCGTGAACGCCGAAGACGGCGCGCATGATCACCGCCAGGGTGATCCGCTGCGTGTGGGGGCGCAGGGCGAATGGCTCGCCGACCGGCCAGGTCTCCATCTCCTGCAGGGTGACCTCGCGGATCAGCTCGCCGTAGCGCTCGATCCGTTCGCCGTGGAAGGGTGGCAGCAATAGCTTGCGCTGGCGCATGTGCGGCGCCTCGTCGAGGGTGAGGACCGAGCTCGGGCCGAGCGCGGGCTCCAGGACCGTCGCGTTCGCCTCGCCCGCGTGCGCCTGCTCCGGAGAGGTGGTGAAGAGCGCTTTGACCAAGGCCGGGTCGGCGACGTAGACGAGCCGCCTGTAGAACGGGAAGGAGACGGTGAAGATGTCGCCATAGCGCCGCTGGAAGCGGATCAGGAAGTCGAGCGGGTCGCGCGCGTAGAGGCCGACCTGGGCGAGGGCGGGGAGTTTGGTTCCGGGTGGAAACCGTGCCGGGGCTTCCGCTGCGGCGGGTCGTGGGATCGTCGCCTGCTCCATCGGTCTCTCACCTTACGCAAAAACTGGCTGGACAGCCAGGAGGCTCAGAAGACGACCGTGCGAGCGCCGTCGAGCAATACGCGGTCGTCCAGGTGCGCCATGACCGCGCGGGCGAGGACGAGGCGCTCGATGTCGCGCCCGATCCGCATCAGATCGTCGACCTCGTCGCGGTGGCTCACCCGGGTCACGTCCTGGTCGATGATCGGGCCCGCGTCCAGCTCTTCGGTCACGTAGTGGGCGGTGGCGCCGATCAGCTTGACGCCGCGCTCGTGGGCGCGGGCATAGGGGTCGGCGCCGACGAAGGCGGGCAGGAAGCTGTGGTGGATATTGATCGCCGGCGCCCCCACCCGGCGCAGGAAATCCGCCGAGAGGATCTGCATATAGCGGGCGAGGACGAGCAGGTCGATCTCACCGCCCAGCAGCTCCAGCACCCTCGCCTCTGCCGCCTCCCTGCCCTCGCCGTCGATCGGCACGTGGTGGTAGGGGAGGCCCAGCGCAGCGACCTGGTCGGCGTGGTCGGCGTGGTTGGAGACGACGGCGACGACTTCGGCTCCCAGCTCGCCGCTGCGCCAGCGCCAGAGCAGGTCAGAGAGGCAATGATCTTCGCGCGAGACCATGATCGCCACCCGCTTGTGCCCACTCGACTCGGCGAAGTGGTGATCCATCTGCAGTGGGCCGGCCAGCTCCTCTGCGAAGCGCTGGTAGAGAGCCTCCCGCTCCTCCTCCGGGGCCGGGTCGAATGCCATCCGCATGAAGAACCGGCCCTCCCGGCTCGAGTGCTGGTCGGCGTCGACGATGTTGCGACCGACATCGGCGAGGAAGCCGCTCACCGCGGCGATCAGCCCGGGCTTGTCGGGGCAGGCGAGGAGCAGGCGCGTGGTGAGGGGCGGGCCGGCGATGCCGGGATGATTGCGGTTCAGACGATGATCGGCTGCGAGGTCCGCAAACCGCGTTCGTCTTTTGCTTCGCATAGCGCCACAAAAGGCGAACGCGGTCGCAGGATCGCGTTCAGCGCCTAATTCGGGAACCGCCGGTTCGTGCCTGGATTCGTGCATATCCGCACACACTCCGTGAGCAGTGTGCGCGCGATCACCCTGAGGGGCGCGGAACCCCGCCACGGTTCCGCGCTTGCTTACAAAACGCACATATTCCATTCCCATCCTGTTGATCGCTTTCGTCGTTCCGGCGGTAGCCATCGCTGCTCCAGGCGGCGCCAGCACGCCGCAACGGGTCGGCCTCGCGAACGCGGAGCCCGTCAAGGTCGCTGTGCTGACCGGGCCGGTAGAGAGCTTCCGGCGCGCGATCCGCGTCGGCGTCCACCGCATCCGCGCAGCCCGGCGGGCCAGGCTCCGCCGCGAACACCGCGAAGCCTTCGCGACTCTCCCCGGCGGCGTATCGCAGGCAACGCTCGATGCGATCGGCGCCTGCGAGTCGGGCGGCGATCCAACGGCCGTCTCCTCCGACGGCAGCTACCGTGGCAAGTACCAGTTCGACTACGGCACCTGGGCCTCCGTAGGCGGCTCCGGCGACCCAGCAGCAGCTTCGGAGTCCGAGCAGGACTACCGAGCAGCACTGCTCTATTCGCAGTCGGGCTCCAGCCCCTGGCCCGTCTGCGGCTAGCGAACCTCTTCTGCTAGCCGGTGGAGGAGCGCAGGGTTCTTCAGAGGAAGAAGGTCGGGAGTCCCCCGCCGGAACTTGTGAGCCGGCGAGGCTGGACCCTCGCACAGCGATTCGACGCGGGTTCCGCCGGGGGACACACCCGACCTTCTTCCTACGATGGTCACATGACCGACGAGGCAGTCCCAGCACCGGATCCGAAGGGGCCTAGTCGAAAGCCCCCAGAGGAGGCGATCGCCGAGGCCCGCGTGCGGGCGCCGACGCGGGGCAATCGTAAGCTCGAGCAGTTCCTCGATGCGGTCAACGGCGACGAGCAGGTGCGCGCCTGGTGGTACATGGCGCAGGTCCACGCGGAACGGCTGGGCATGTCGGACCACTCCTGGGTCCACACCCAGATCGTCCTCAACATCGCCCTGCGCCTGCTGCGCCTGCTGATCAAGGCCGGGGTGGAGCCGGCCGTTGTCGCCGACCACGGGATGTCGGCGCGCGACGCGGAGGTGGTGGTGGCGGGCGGCGCCCTTCTGCACGACGTCGGCATGTCGATCCACCGCGCCGACCACGAGGCCTACAGCCTGTTCCTCGCCAACGGCGCCCTCGAGCGGCTGCTCGCCGGCCCCTACCGGGAGCCGAAGCGGACGATCGTCGCCGCCGAGATCCTGCACGCGATCATCGGCCACCGCCGCCGCGGT
Organism: Solirubrobacterales bacterium; assembly: GCA_035260485.1. Taxonomy (GTDB): domain Bacteria; phylum Actinomycetota; class Thermoleophilia; order Solirubrobacterales; family 70-9; genus VRUE01. The sequence continues at coordinate 25,184 of DATFVC010000048.1, forward strand.
GAGCCCTACACGCTCGAGGCCGGCGTGGTTCGCGTCGCCGACGCGCTCGACATGGCCCAGGGTCGGACCAGGATCCCGCTCGAGGCGGGCCAGGAGGGAATCCACTCGATCTCCGCGGCGGCTGTCGACGAGGTGCGGATCGAAGCGGGCGAGGAGCGGCCGGTCCGCATCGAGATCGAGCTCAACAACTCAGCCGGCATCTTCCAGGTCGACGACCTGCTCGCCACCAAGATCCGTGGCACCCCGTTGGACGGCCGCGTCGAAGTCGCAGCCAAGATCGAGGGTGAGACCGAGAAACGCCTATTGACTGGTTTCAGGCTGGACTAGCCGTAGCGCTCGATATCGGCGCGACGCATTTCCTTGCGCTTCTCGAGCCGCCCTTGGATCAGCGACAAGACAATGACCAGGATCGCGAAGAAGGCGATCACGCCGAAGCAGAAGAAGGTCACCGTCTTGTCGGTGGTCGGGCCGGCGAGGCCGACGCCATTGTCGGCAAAGGCTGCAGGCGCGGCGACCAGCAGCATCGCCAGAGTCGCGCAGAGGGCGGCGACGATCCGGGAGCTGCGAGAGGGCGACATCACGCCCGGCAATCTAGCGCACGGTGGCGGCGGCTTGACACCATCCCCAGAAAGAGCAAGCGGCCCAGGGCAGGTGGGCCGCTTGCGACGAGAGAGGAGTCTCGTGAGGACTTAATCTTGCCCGCGGTGTGGGGCCCGCGGGTGAATATTTCGATAAGCCTTGGACCGGTCCTGGCGCCCGGTTCCCGCAAATTACGCGTTTCACGTTGTAAAAATCCTGTGAAAGCAGGGATTTCGCCTGCCGGTCCGACGGGCGGAGGGCATACAATCGGGCCGTCTGACGGGAATGGGCAGGTTCTCTGAGAAGATGTGCCCGCCCGCCACAGCGGCGCCGCCAACTTTGAACTCACAGCAGACCATCAGGCTCGCGGTTATCGACGACGACAGTGGCTTCGTCACGGTCTTGGCGAAGCGCACCGAAGCCGCCGGCTGGCAACAGCGTTCCCTCGCCGGGGCGATCCCGCCTGAGGAGCTGGTGGCGATGAAGCTGAACGCGCTGCTGGTCAATCCGGCCGTCCTCGGTGAAGACGCGTGGGCTTACCTGGAGCGGGTCTGCGGGATGCTCCCCGACCTCGGTGTGGTCGTCTGCACCAGTCGCTCGACGGTGGCACAGCGCGTCCGCGGCCTGCGCCTCGGCATCGACGACTGGATCACCAAGCCCTGTCACCCCGAAGAGGCGATTGCCCGCCTCGAAGCAGTCTCCCGCCGCCGCCGCCGCGCCCGCCCGCAGGTCGAGGCCGGTCCGGTGGTCGCCGGCGAGCTGGAGATTCGCTCCGACCGCTTCCAGGCGTTCGTCGGCGAAGTCAGCCTCGATCTGACCAGGCGCGAGTTCGAGCTGCTGCAGCTGCTCGCTGACTCGCGCGGGCAGGTGCTCGAGCGCGAGGCTATCTACCAGCGCGTCTGGGGTTACGCGATGGCGCACGGAGATCGATCGGTCGATGTCTTCATCCGCAAGCTGCGCCAGAAGCTGGAGAAGATCTCACCGGGCTGGAGCTACATCCACACCCACTTCGGTGTCGGCTACCGCTTTGACCCGGAGTCCGCCGACGGGGCTGTCATCGCGCCCCAGGAGCGCCGGCCGGATATCGATTCGGCGCCGGTTCAGGACGCCTTCACGGCCGCCTGACCTGCCCCCGTTGCCTTTACATGTTTTTCACATCCTCGATACATGTAGGCAACAAGCTCTCAGCGGGCCGCTGAGAGTGTGGCCTCGTATCCCCCTCGAACCAAGGAGAAACGCGTGACTAGGAGACTTCTCATCGTCGGGGTGGCGCTGGCTCTCAGCATCGGCGTCATCGCCTGCGGCAGCTCGTCCTCGGACAGCGGCAGTGGCTCGTCCAACTCGCCATTGGTCGGCGCCGGCAGCACGCTGGTCGCCCCGCTGATGTCCAAATGGCAGTCCGATTACGCCAGCAGGAGCGAAGAAACGGTCACCTACGGCGCGATCGGCAGCGGTGGCGGGATTGACCAAATCATCTCGCGCTCGGTCGACTTCGGCGCCTCCGACGCGCCGCTGACGCCGGAACAGCTCGAAGAAGCCAACGGAGTCGAGCAGATTCCGTGGGCGCTGAGCGGGACCGTGCCGGCTTACAACGTCAGTGGCGCGCCCAGCAATCTGAAACTGGACGGCGAAATCCTCTCCCGCATCTACCTCGGCACGATCACCCAATGGGACGACCCGGTGATCGCCCAGCTCAATCCGGGCGTCAGCCTGCCCAGCACGAAGATCACGCCGGTCTATCGCAGCGACGGCAGTGGCGATACCTACGCCTTCACCAACTACCTCTCGACGGTCAGCCCCGAGTTCAAAGCGCAGGTGGGCACCTCGACGACGGTCAAGTTCCCGACCGGCGTCGGCGCCGAAAAGAACGATGGGGTCGCGGCGGCGATCTCGCAGACCGATGGGGCGATCGGCTACGTCGGCCTCGCCTACGCCCTGTCCAACGAACTCAGCATGCCGCTGGTCGAGAACCTGGCCGCGAAGTTCCCCAAGCCGGGCGTGAAAAGCGTCGAAGCGGCCGCCAAGGCGGTGACCAAGATCGGGCCGAACAATGAAATCTCGCTCGCCGACCTGCCGGCCTCGGCCAAGAATGCGTATCCGATCTCGACCTACACCTACGTGATCGTGCCGCTCGAAAGCGAAAAGGCCGAAGCGCTGAAGAAGTTCATCACCTACGCGATCGGGCCCGGCCAGGAATACGGCCCCGATCTCGACTTCGCGCCGCTGCCGAAGCAGGTCGTCGCCGCCGACAAGAAAGCGATCGCCAAGATCGGCGGTTAGGTGGAGGCCGGAGCCCTCAGCGATCCCGTCCTGCGGGTCCGGCGCAACCTCACCGATCGAATCGGCGACCCGCTGCTGCGAGGCCTCTCCGGCCTTGCAGCAGCGCTCGCCGTAGCTGTCATCGCGGGGATCGCCTACGAGGTGGTCCACCTCGCCTGGCCGGCGATCACGAAGTTCGGCGTCGGCTTCGTCACCACCAACGACTGGAACCCGGTAACCGAACGCTACGGCGCCGCCCCGTTCATCTACGGGACCGCGGTCACCTCGGCGATCGCGCTGCTGTTCGCGGCGCCGCTCTCGATCGCGATCTCGATCTACCTGACCGAGCTGGCGCCGAGCCGGGTGCGGCGCCCGGTGGCGACGCTGGTCGACATGCTGGCGGCGATCCCCAGCGTGATCCTCGGCCTCTGGGGGATCCTCGTCCTCGGGCCGTTCATGCACGACACGATCGAGCCGGCGCTGAACAGCGTGCTCGGCTTCCTGCCGATCTTCAGCGGCGATCCCTCGGCCTTCGGCTACCTGACCGCAGCCTTGATCCTGACGATCATGACCACGCCGATCATCACCAGCGTCACCCGCGAGGTCTTCGAGACTGTCCCCGGCGATCTCAAGGAGGGCTCCTACGCGCTCGGCGCGACCCGCTGGGAGATGATCAGGCAGGTGGTGCTGCCCTACTCCCGCGCTGGAATCGTAGGCGCGACGATCCTCGGCCTCGGCCGGGCGATCGGGGAGGCGATCGCGGTAGCGCAGGTGATCGGTGGCGCGACCGGGATCAACGTCTCCCTCTTCCACACCGGCAGCACGATGGCGGCCCAGATCGCAGCGCAGTTCCAGGGGGCGCCGGGAGCTCTGCAGAAGCCGTCGCTGGCCTACCTCGGCCTGATCCTGCTGGTCTTCGCGGTGATCGTCAACGTCGTTGCCCGCCTGATCGTCCAGCGGGGAACACTGAAGGACACCGATATGACCGTGACTGAGGCGGGGGCACTGTGAACGGCGCTGAGAGCCACGCGCTGCTGCTCGATCGTGGCAACCTGAAGCGGCGAAACCGCGTCAGCAAGCTTGTCAGCCTCTCCTCGACGATCGCCGCTCTGCTCGCGGTCGCGGTGCTGCTGATCGTGGTCGGCTCGGTGCTCTCGAAGGGGATCGGGGCGCTCAGCATCCATTTCCTCACCACTCCGATGGGCCTGTTCGGAGATACCACCGGTGGTATCTCCAACGCGATCGTCGGCACCGGGATCATTGTCGGGATTGCCGCCCTGATGGCGATCCCGGTGGGGATGCTGGTCGCGATCTACACCACCGAGTTCGCCCCCGACCGGATCGGCCACGCCATTCGCTTCGTCCTCGACCTGCTCAACGGGGTGCCGACGATCATCACCGGGATCTTCGTCTACGGCTTGATGGTCGCCGGGAACCGGCAGAGCGGCTTCGCCGGCTCGGTGGCGCTGGCGATCATCATGCTGCCGATCGTCGCCCGCACCGCGCAGGAGGTGCTGGCCCTCGTTCCCGGCGCCCTCAAGGAGGCTGCCTACGCGCTGGGCATCGCACGCTGGCGCACCCTCCTGCGCGTCACCCTGCCGACCGCGGCCGGCGGCCTGCTGACCGGCTCCCTGCTCGCGGTGGCGCGGGTGGCGGGGGAGACGGCGCCGCTGATCCTGACCTGCTCGATCTTCGGCCAGGGCCTGCTCACCGAACCGGGCGAAGCGCTGGCCTCGATCCCGATCTTCATCTTCCAGTCCTCCGAGTCGCCCAGCCCCGAGGCGCACACTCAAGCCTGGGCCGCGGCGCTGATCTTGATCGTCTTCGTGCTCGTCCTCAACATCATCGCCCGCGCCTTCTACGCTCGTTCCCGCAAGCGCATGGGAGCCTGACCCCAAGTCCGACCGGCCACCCGACGAGGAGTCCTAGGATGGACAGCAGAGACCCCGCAGAGACTCTAGCCATGACCGAGCAGAATCCAGAACCGCAGGCAAGCCCCGAGGCTGGCGCCGGCCTGCCGCGCTCGACGATCTCGATCGCCGGCGAATCCGCGACGACGCCGGCGAAGCGAAGCCGCGAGATCGGCAACGTCGAGCTGCAGGGCCTCAACGCCTACTATGGATCGAACCACGCGGTTCGCAACGTCAGCCTCGGCTTCGACTCGGCCAAGGTGACGGCGATCATCGGCCCCTCCGGCTGCGGCAAGTCGACGATGGTGCGCTGCATCAACCGCATGCACGAGGAGATCGCCGGAGCGCGAAGCGAGGGCAGGGTCCTGCTCGACGGGCTCGACCTCTACGACCCCCGAATCGACATCGTCGCGGTGCGGCGCTCGGTCGGGATGGTCTTCCAGAAGCCGAACCCGTTCCCGACGATGTCGGTGATCGACAACGTCACTGCCGGGCTGCGCCTGACCGGCGCTTCGCGCGGCGAGCTGGAGGAACGGGGCCACCAAGCCCTGATCGGGGCCGGCCTCTGGGATGAGGTCAAGGACCGGCTCAAGGGCCCCGGTGTCGGGCTTTCGGGGGGTCAGCAGCAGCGCCTCTGCATCGCCCGGGCCCTTGCTGTCGACCCCGAGGTGCTGCTGATGGACGAGCCCTGCTCGGCGCTCGACCCGATGGCGACGCTGAGGATCGAGGAGCTGATCGGCGAGCTGAAGGAGCGGGTGACGATCGTCATCGTCACCCATAACATGCAGCAGGCGGCTCGCGTCGCCGACACGACCGTCTTCATGCTCGACGGCGAGCTGGTCGAGGTCGGACCCACCGACGAGATCTTCACCAAGCCCAACGACGATCGCACCGAGCAGTACGTGACCGGGAAGTTCGGCTGATGGCTTTGGAGACGCGCAGTCAGTACCAGGAGGAGCTGGAACGTCTCGAGGCGAGTGGCTTGGGCGGCCTCGATCTCGTCAACAGCTCCCTGGATCGCACCCTGGAGGCGATTCAGCACCAGGACGTCGAGCTGGCGCAGCTGGTGATCGCCGACGACGACCGCATCGACGGCCGCTACCTCGAGGTGCACCAGAGCCTGATCACGCTGCTCGCCACCCAGTCGCCGGTGGCGACCGACCTGCGCCTGATCTCGGCGCTGCTGCACGTGCTGAAGAACGTCGAGCGGATGGGCGACCAGTGCGTGAACATCTGCAAGATGATCCCGCTGACCGGCAACGAGCCGCCGGCCGACGAGGAGATGGTGAAGCTGATCCTGACCATGGGCCGGCAGACCCGAACCCTGATCAGCCAGTCAAAGCGGGCGTTCGAGGATCGCAACGTCGAGATGGCGCGCGACCTGGTCCGCCAGGACGACCTGGTCGACAATCTCAATCGCGAGTGCTTCCGCCTGGCGCTGGAGATAGGCGACGATCCTGACTGTCGCGAGTGGGCGATGACGATGCTGCTCGCCGCACGGGCGATCGAGCGGATCGGCGACAACGCGGTCGACATCGGCGAGCAGGTCGCCTTTGTCGTCACGGGACTCTTCAGAGAGTTCGAGGACGCTTCGCATCCGAACGGGTAAGGGCGAGGCGGTGGTTCTCCCGGATGTGCCTATGTTCGCTTCGCTCACTATGTTGGACCGCTTCGCGGCTGGAGTCACTCTGCGGAGCCGCTTCGCGAGGCACCTCCAGGAGAACCACCCGCCTCGAGCTTGCTCAGCCCGCGGTTGAGATCCGAGCTGTCTGGGAACATGCTGAGAAGAGGTCCGGGATGCTCTGCGCCGCCATAGATATCGGTTCGAATACGACGCGCGTGCTCGTGGCGGAGCCTGTCGATGGGCAGTTGAAGAAGGTGATGGAGCAGCGGGCCTATACGCGGATCAACAAAGCTGTGGATGCCGACGGGGAGATTCCGACCGCGAAAGCTCGCGAAGTGGCCGAGGTGGTCGCAACGCAGGTTCGCCTTGCCCGTGAGCTCGGCGCCGAGACGATCCGCTCTGTCGCCACGGCCGCGATTCGCGAGGCGAGCAATGGTGAGGCCGTGGCGCTGGCGATCGGCGAGGAGTCCGGCGTGCCGGTCGAGATCCTCAGCGACGAGGAGGAGGGGCGGCTCTCCTTCATCGGCGCCACCAAGACCCTCGGCCACCCGGTCGAGGGCCGGGTCGGCGTCGTCGACGTCGGCGGTGGTTCGACCGAGGTCATCCTCGGCACGGTGCCCGGTGGTGTGCAGGAAGTCCGCTCCTGGCGGGTCGGCTCCGGTGTGCTTGCGGACGAGCTGATCGCCTCCGACCCGCCCTCCGCGGCGGAGATCCGCAAGATCCGCGACCGGATCGAGGACATCTTCTCCGGGGTGCAGGTGGAGCAGCCGGCGCAGGCTGTCGCGGTCGGCGGCAGCGCCACCTCGCTGCGCCGCCTGGTCGGCGCGGTGCTCGAGTACGAGACGCTGGAGCGGGGGGTCCGGGTGCTATGCGGCGATCCCGCCGCTGACGTGGCGCGCCGCTTCGAGCTGGACCCGGAACGAGTGCGCATCCTGGCCACCGGCGTGCTGCTGCTGGAGAAGCTCTCCGAGCTGCTCGGCCAGCCGTTGCAGATCGGCAAGGGCGGACTGCGGGAGGGAGTCATCCTCGATCAGCTCAACGGCAACGCCAACGGCTCCTCGCCGGTCCGCCTCGCTGCCTAAGAGCCCGGTTCGCGTCCCCGGGTGGTTAGCCTGCAGGCGTGGCTCGTGCGCTCGAGGTACCCGGTTTCGATTGCGAGGAGCCGTTCGCGCGTGCCGCGGCGAAGGTGGTAGAGGTCCGCGTGGCAGAGGTCATCGAGTATTCCGCCGGCGTCCTCGACGTGGCCGACATCGAGCGGCTGCACGATATGCGCGTTGCAACGCGGCGACTACGCGCCGCGCTCGAGGTCTTCGAGCCATGCTTTCCGAGGAAGCGACATCGCAAGGCGCTGAAGCGGGTCAAGGCGCTTGCCGACGCGCTCGGAGAGCGCCGCGACCGTGATGTCGCAATCGAGTTCCTCGAGGGCTTCGTAGGGGAGGCGCCAGAAGGCGACCGGGCGGCGGTGGCGACCCTGATCGAGCGGCTGCGCACCGAACAGCGAGAGGCGAATGATCGGCTGACCCCCTACGTGGCCCCCAAGCGTTTGAAGAAGCTTCGGCGCCGTCTCTACAAGCTGGTGAAGGTGGCTGGGGCGTGAAGCCACGCAAGGTGAAAGGCCTCGACCCAGCGGCGCCGCTGGGTCCCAACGCGGTGCGGATCGTTCGCACGAGGCTGGATGAGCTGCGCACGCTCGCCCCGGCCGCGCTCGAGCCCTTGGCATCGACAGCCCAGCACGACATGCGGATCGCCGCCAAGCGATTGCGGTACGTCCTGGAAATCACCGAGCCTTGCTTCGGGCTGGAGGCGAAGGTGGCCCGCGAGGCCGCCAAACGATTGCAGGGAGTGCTCGGCGACATCCACGACTGCGACGTGATGCTGCCGCGCGCCTGGGGCATCGAGTCGCTGCGGGCCCTCCTGCGCACCCGCCGCGAGCTGCTCTTTCGCCAGTTCAGCGAGCTCTGGCGCGACGAGGTCGAGAAGGAAACCTGGGCAGCGCTCGAACGGGGTCTCATGGCCGATGGGCCTAAAACGGGCCTATAAGTCCCGTTTTAGGCCCATCGGCGGGTTTACGAGATGTTCACGGGGGTTTCCCCGCTCGTTCACACTTTTTCCCTGCTCAGGGACGAATCTGGTGATGACCTGACGGATAGAGAGAGGAAGGCTCCGATGACTTCCCGAGTTGATCTGCATTGCCATTCCACCGCCTCGCAGCTCTCCCGGCTCGGGGTCCAGCGCTCGCTCGGGCTGCCCGAGTGCGCGACCCCGCCGCACGAGGTCTACGAGCTGGCGAAGCGACGTGGGATGGACTTCGTCACGATCACCGACCACGACACGATCGACGGTTGCCTGGAGTTGGCCGACCGTCCCGACTGCTTCGTCTCCGAGGAGCTGACCGCCCGCTTCGCCGGCGAGGCACAGGCGGTGCACGTCCTCTGTTTCGGGATCGATCCCGGAGACCACGAGTGGCTGCAGGCGAACGCCGGCGACGTAGAGGCCTGCGCCGCATACCTTCACGAAAACGAGATCGCCTCTGCCCTCCTCTGCCGCCCCGACGCCGATCACCTCGCCGGGGCGGTGCTGCAGCTCGCCTCCTCTCCGGCGCTGCGACAGCGTCTCGGCGAGGCGGCGATCGGCGCTGCCCGCTCACGCAGCTGGGAGCGGGCCCTGGAGCAGCTCGCGAGCGGCTACCGACGGACGCTCGCCGATCTCGCGGCGACCCGGCAAGCTCCTTCCCGAGCCGCCTGAGGGCGCGGGTGCGGCAGTACGATTGGCCGATCGACGATCCGGCCCTCTATTTCAACCGCGAGCTCTCCTGGCTCGACTTCAACCAGCGTGTCCTCGAACTGGCCGAGGACCCCGAGGTGCCGCTGCTGGAGCGGGTCAGGTTCTGCGCGATCTACGCCTCCAACCTGGACGAGTTCTTCATGGTCCGGGTCGCCGGTCTCTTCGATCAGCTCGATGCCGGAATCGACGCCCGCGGCCCCGACGGGCTCGCCTCCAGGGAGCAGATCGACGCGATCCAGCCGCGGGTGCTGGAGCTGGACACCCGCCTCCACAGCTGCTTCAACGGCACGCTGCGGCCGGCCCTGGAGGAGCATGGGGTCCGCATCGTCTCGCTGGAGACGGCGAGTGAGAGCGAGCGGCGCGAAATCGACGCCCGCTTCCACGAGCAGGTCTTCCCGGCGTTGACCCCGCTCGTGGTCGGGCTCGGCCGGCCCTTCCCCTACATCTCCAACCTCTCGCTCAGCCTCGGTGTGCTGCTGCGCGACCCCGACAGCGGCACCGAGATCATCGCTCGCGTCAAGGTCCCGAAGGAGCTGCTCGGGCGCTTCTTGCGGGTGGGCGAGCGCAACGAGGTGTTCGTGCCATTGGAGGAGGCGATCGCGGCGAACCTCGACGCGCTCTTCCCCGGCGCCGAGGTCGTCGACCACGGCTACTTCCGGGTTACCCGCGACGCCGACTTCACGATCAGCGACGAGGCCGATGACCTGCTGCAGGCAGTCCAGGACGAGCTGCGCCGTCGCCGCTTCGGCGAGGTTGTGCGCCTCGAGGTGGCGGCCGGGATGAACTCGAAGCTGCGCGGCCAGCTGATCGACGCGCTGCGGCTCGAAGACCGCGAGGTCTACGACGTCGACGGGCTGATCGACCTTGCCGACCTCGGCGACGTGGTCGACGCCTCCGGCAGCCACCCAGAGCTCCGTTACGAGCCTTGGTCGCCGGTCACCCAGCCGCGCTTGCAGGGGGAGGACGGCGACCCGGTCGACATGTTCGCCGCGATTCGGGGGGGAGACATCCTCGTCCATCACCCCTACGACTCTTTCGCCAGCTCGGTCGAGCGCTTCGTCGTGCAGGCGGTCGCCGATCCCGACGTGCTGGCGATCAAGCAGACGGTGTACAGGACCAGCGACGATTCGCCCCTGGTGCCGGCTCTGATCCGCGCGTCGGAACGCGGCAAGCAGGCGGTCTGCATGGTCGAGCTGAAAGCTCGCTTCGACGAGGAGGCGAACATCCACTGGGCGAAGTCGATGGAGGAGGCGGGGGTCCACGTCGTCTACGGCATCCCCGGGCTGAAGACGCATGTGAAGGCGATCCTGGTCGCCCGCCGCGAGGGCGACCAGGTGCGCGAGTACGTCCACATCGGCACCGGTAACTACAACCCGACCACCGCCCGCCTCTACACCGACCTCGGGCTGTTCACGGCGGACCCCGAGATCGGCGCCGACGTAGCCGAGATGTTCAACTTCCTCACCGGCTACGGCCGCCCGACCGGGTACCGCAAGGTGCTGGTCTCGCCGACCACGATGCGCGACCGCATCGTCGAGGAGATCGAGGCGACCGTCGCTGCGCACCGCGCTGGCGAGGAGGCGCGGATCGCGCTGAAGATGAACGCGCTGGTCGACGCGGGCTGCATCCAGGCGCTGTATGAGGCTTCGCGGGCGGGGGTGCCGGTCGACCTCAACGTGCGTGGGATCTGCTGCCTGCGTCCGGGCGTGCCGGGGGTCTCCGAGAACATCCGTGTCGTCTCTATCGTCGGTCGCTTCCTCGAGCACTCGCGGATCTACGCTTTCCGGCGCGGCGGGGAGACCCGGGTCCTGACCGGCTCGGCGGACCTGATGCCACGCAACCTCGACAGCCGGGTCGAGCTGGTGACGCCGATCGACGACGAGGCCCTGCGGGCGGAGCTGCTCGACGTGTTGGAGGGATGCTTCGCCGATAACGCCAACGCTTGGGAGCTCGGCGCCGATGGCGTCTGGACCCGCCTCGTCGCGCCGGCGGGGGAGCGGCGCAGCGTTCAGGAGGAGCTGCGCCGACGCCATGGCGCCCGTGCCGCAGAGCAGCTCGCGGCGGCGGCCGGCTGACCCTTAGGATTCCGCGATGGCACGCCTCTCATTTCTGCCCCGGGACAGCGTCTTCTTCGAGCTCTTCATCGAGGCCGGGCAGAACACGCTACAGGCGGCGCTGCTGCTCGATCAGATGATGGGCAACTGGCCCGACGACAGCGGCCTCGGCCGCGAGATCCTCAAGGCCGAGCAGGAGGGCGACCGGATCACCCACGACATCGTCCAGCGGCTCAACTCGACCTTCGTCACGCCGATCGACCGCGAGGACATCTACGGCCTCGCGACCCAGATCGATGACATCGTCGATTACACCGAGGAGGCCGCGGACTTCCTCGGTCTCTACCAGATCGAGGCGCCGATGGCGCAGGCGCAGGCGCTGACCAAGGTCCTGGTGGGCGCCTGCGAGCAGCTCGCACGCGGGCTGGAGAACCTGCGCGGGTTCAAGGACCTGGAGCGTTACTGGATCGAGATCCACCGACTCGAGAACGAGGGGGACAGGATCTCCCGCGACGCGGTCGCCTCGCTCTTCTCGAACGGAATCGACCCGATGGTGGTGATCCGCTGGAAGGACATGTTCGCGGTGCTCGAGAACGCAATCGACGCGACCGAGACCGCGGCCCAGACCGTCGAGGGCATCGTCATCAAGAACGCGTGACGTGAGCTCCGATGTCGCCATGGTGCTGGTCGTCGCGGCGGCGCTCGGCTTTGCCTTCAGCAACGGCTTTCACGACACTTTCGACCTGATCTCGACCGCCGTCTCGACCCGGGCGGCGCCGCCGCAGGCGGCGATCGCGGCCGCGGCGCTGCTCAATTTCGCCGGGGCGTTCATATCGATGGCCGTGGCGGCCACGATCGCGCAAGACGTAGTCGATGCGGCGTCGATCACCCCCAGCGTCGTCTTCGCCGGCCTGCTCGGCGCGATCGCCTGGAACCTGGCCACCTGGCGCTTCCGGCTGCCGTCCAGCTCCTCGCATGCGCTGATCGGCGGGTTGCTGGGAGCCTCGATAGCCGCTGCTGGAACGGACGCGGTGCTGGGTAGCGGGGTGCTCGACAAGGTGCTGATCCCGGCGCTGCTGGCGCCGCTCGCCGCCTTCCTGCTGGCGGTCTGCGCGATTGCGGTCATCTACCGCCTGGTCGGCAGGAGGCGGCCGGGACCGGTGACGCGGAGCTTTCGCCGCGCCCAGCTCGTCTCGGGAAGCCTGCTGGCGCTAGCCCACGGCGCCAACGACGCGCAGAAGACGATGGGCGTGATCGCCCTGGCGCTGATCGCCAACGGCAGCCTCGCCGCCGCCGCCGACCCGCCGCTCTGGGCGATCGTCGGGTCGGCTGTCGCGATCTCGCTCGGCACCTACAGCGGCGGCCTGCGCGTGATGCGAGGGGGCGGAAGGCGGATCATCGAGATGGACGCTGCACAGGGTTTCTCGGCCCAGGGCGCCGGCGCGGCGACGATCTTGGCGGCGACGTTCCTAGGCTTCCCGATCTCCTCCACGCACGCGATCAGCGGCGGCGTGATGGGCGCTGGCGCGGCGAAGCGGGTCTCGGCGGTGCGCTGGGGCGTAGCGGGCAACATCGTCGCCGCCTGGCTGCTGACTCTGCCGGCAGCCGCGGCGATCGGGGCGGCGGCCTACGGCATCGCCTGGGTTTTTGGCGCCGGCGCGTAGGGCCCGTCGCTTAAGCTTTTACTGTGCGGACCCTGCGCAATGCCGCGATCGTGATGCTGCTCGCCCTGGTGGTGGCCTTCGCCCCGGCCGGCGGCAATGCGGCAGATGCGATCTTGACCGCGATCACGATGGGCTTTTTGGCCGGGATCGCTTGGGCCATGTTCGTGCTGAGCCGCCAGAACCAGCTGACGCTGGCGTCGTTGAGCGACGGCCGCCGGGCGATCCTCTACGCCGCTCTGGGCATGATCGCGCTGCTGATTGCCGGCAGCGATGAGCTGTTCTCCAGCGGCGGTGGCACGCTCGTCTGGATCCTCCTCCTCGGTGCAGCGGTGGCTGCGATCTGGCGGGTCTGGACCGAGGCCAACACGTACTGAAACGGCACAAAGCCGTTACAGAACTTTTCGCTTGAGCGCGCCACACGCGCGTTCCGGCCTGGGACGGTCGGGACGTGTCGCGCCAGGCCGCCAGCAGCTTTCGCAGGGAGGGTGGGACCGCGTCGGTCGAGATGGTCGCCGTGGTCCCGTTCCTGCTGCTGGCGGTCCTGGTGGCGGCACAGATTGGGCTCGCCGGGCAGGCGCTGTGGGCGGCGGGGGTGGCGGCCCGGGCGGGAGCGCGGGCGGCGCTGGTCGGGGGAGACGCGGCAGTGGCAGCGCGCCGGGCGCTGCCATCCATGATGCGAGCCGGAGCGGAGGTGCGCGACGGGGATGCCGTGTCCGTCCGGGTCGCGATCCCGCGGCTCTTACCTGGCATGCCGACGGTGATGGTCGGGGCAAAGGCTGGATTGGCGGAACGAGATGGGTAGAGAGGAGGGGCAGTCGACCGTAGAGCTCGTCGCTGCCCTTCCGGTCCTGCTCCTGGCCGGCCTGCTTGCTCTGCAGCTGCTCGCTACCGGCTACGCACTGACCCTCGCCGACGGCGCCGCTGAGGCGGGCGCCCTGGCCCTGGCTTCGGGGCGGCCTGCGGTAGCGGCCGCACGCGACGCGCTGCCGGGCTGGGCGGAGGATGACGTCGACGTCTCGGTCCGGGGCGGACGTGTCACCGTGCGCCTGCGGCCGCCTTCGCCGCTCCCCGCAGTCGCCGAACGGCTCGCAGTCACATCCTCCGCCGCGAGGCCGAAGTGACCAAGGCCAAGGCCGGCGCGAGTGGCTACGTGCGCGATCGCGATCGGGAGGGGGCGGTGATCCTGGCCACAAAGGCCGGCGTCGCGACGGGTTCCCAAGCCGCTGCCGCAGCGCTCGCCTGCGCCGGCTCCGAGGTGGATCGGGCTGGTCTGCTGATCGACCTGACGGGTGGCCGGGCGCCGCGCCCGGCGCTGATTGCGACGACGGCCGCGCGCGAGCTGGAGGAGCGTCTGGCCGTCCATCTGCCCGAGGCGGGCATCGCCTCACGTGGGCAGCTCTGCCAGCTCACCCTGCCCCCCGAGCGGAGTGGTCTCGACGGCATTGCCGCTGCCCTGCCGACTGTCCGCGGCGCGGTTGCCGTCGTCAATCTGCCGCCGAGTCTGCTTCAGCAAACGCTCGATGAGTCACGCATCGGGGCGACCGGTGCGCTGCTGCGCGCCGACCTGGCCGACGACGGCGCGCTGACTGCGCTGGCGGCAGGCGCCCTGATCGGGCACGGACTGCGGGTCGCCGTGCTCAAGCAACCGCTCGGCTGGCTCGCGGCGCGGCGCGCCCTGTTCGGGGCGCTGCCAGACGGTGGGCTTCCCCCTCGAGTGGTCGAGCGCTTGCTGGGAGACGCTGCGCGTCGCTTCTGACTCGCCGGCGCGGCGATCCGCTCAGGGGGTAGCTGCGTGCCAGGTGCCGACGTCCTTGAACCCCTCGCCGTTGGCATCGCCCTTCTTCTTGTCTTCGTCGAAGGTGTAGAGCGGTCGGCCTTCGAAGGTCACCTGGCGCAGTCCGTTGTCGGGGCGCTTGACGGTGCCGAGCGGGACCGGACCGGTCGGCTTCACGCCCTTGGCAACGACCAGCGGGTGCCAGTCCTTGAGGCAGGAGCCCTTGCAGATGAAGGTGCCGTGCTTCTCGGCGCTCAGCGTGTAGAGGGTGAGACCGTTGTTGGCGGTCAGGACCGTCTTGCCGAGCGCCTGGCTCTGCGCCTCCTTGACGACGCGCTTCGTCGTTTGCGCGGCCGCGAGGGAGGTGAAGAGGCCCGCGGCGGCCAGGATGGCGACGATCGGGAGGATCGCGCGGTTCAGCGGGACTCGGCGGTGACTCGTTCGGGATTGCGGCATGACGCTCCTCGTGTCGAATTCAGGCTCGCCCGTCCTACGGACACAAATCCGTGCGGGTTCGATTCCACATCTTTTCGCTTGAGCGCGCCACACGCGCGTCTGCGCTCGGCAGGGTCGGTCCATGGGGGTTCACAGAGAGGACGGGCAGGCGTTGCTGCTGGCGCTCGGGGGCGCCTTCGCGCTGATCGCGGCGGCGCTGGCTTTGGTCGCGATCGCCGGCGCGGTGACCGGCAAGGGAAGGGCGCAGCGGGCGGCCGACCTGGCGGCGATCTCGGCGGCGCGGTCGATGCGCGACGACCTGCCGCGGCTCCTGGCCCCGCCGACGCTGCCGAACGGGCTGCCGAACCTGGCGCATATGGAGAAGGCCGCCTACCTGTCGCGGGCGCGGAAGGCGGCGACCGACGTCGCGAAGGCGAACGAAGTCTCGGCAGCACGGCTGCGGGTCTCCTTCCCGGATGAGGTCTCCTTCGCCCCGGTACGGGTCAAGGCCGTGGTCACCGGCAGTGTCGATGCGCACCGCGTCGACGCCTCTGCTGTCGCCGAAGCCGCGGCGCCGGCGACGAACGGTGGCTCGACGCCGTCCATGGCCAGCGGTGGCGGCTACAGCGGCCAACTCGTCTACCGAACGGGGGAGGGGATGCGGCCCGATGTCGCTGCCGCCTTCGACCGCATGGCCGCCGCCGCGTTGCGTGCTGGCCTGTCGCTGGTCGTCAACTCCGGCTTCCGCTCCGACGCCGAACAGGCGGCGCTCTTCGCCGCCCATCCCGACCCGACCTGGGTCGCCCCACCGGGCCACTCACTGCACCGCTGCGCAACCGAGCTCGACCTCGGGCCGGAATCCGCCTATGGCTGGTTGGAGGCAAACGCCACCCGCTTCGGCTTCGTCCAGCGCTACTCGTGGGAGGCATGGCACTACGGCTACGACCGGCCACCGGCGCCCTGCTCGGAGGCTGGCAACGCCATCGGAGCGACGGGAGCGGTCGGAGGAGGGGGAGGAGACGGCGCGCTTGCGGGAACCGCTGGCCTTCCCTCCTTCGTCCCGGCTCGGTACCGAGCGCCGCTGCTACGCGCTGCCACCCACTGGAACGTCTCCGCCGCTCTTCTTGCCGCGCAGCTGATGGCCGAGTCGAACTTCAACCCGTATGCGGTCTCTCCGGCCGGCGCCCAGGGCATAGCCCAGTTCATCCCCTCGACCGCTGCCGCCTATGGTCTCCACGATCCCTTCGACCCGACCGCGGCGATGGACGCCCAGGCGCATCTGATGGCCGACCTGATCCGCCAGCTCGGCTCCCCGCAGCTTGCCCTGGCTGCCTACAACGCGGGCCCTGCTCCGGTCGAAGCCTGCCACTGCGTGCCGGCAATTCCGGAGACCACCGCCTACGTCAGCCGAATCCTCGCCCTGCTAGGCGGCGCCGGCGCCCTCGTCGCGCCGACCTTCGAAGTGCGACTGGTTGCCTGAACCGCCTCAGCTCGTACGGTGAAACTCGAAGTACTTCCTGGTGGCGGTCGAGAAAGCGCCGCACTTGCGACCGGCGAGGGTGGCAAGGAGAGATCGCAGGTCGGTCGTCACATCGGTGGCGCCGACCCCTTTGATGGCGCCGTCGCCGTCGACTATGAACTCCTTGGCCTCGAAGAGCGCATCGCACTCGACGCACGCCGTCATCACGATGTTTGGATCAAGTTTCTCCTCATCGGTGCACAGCGATCGTTTTTTGATGTGCGCCATCCTCAGGTATCGAACCGGGAAGCTCCGCCCGCAGAGATCGCATGGCGCGGATTGGGCCGAGCCGAGCCGCTGCTTGCGCAACCTCGCCTGCTCTTGCCGCTGGGTTCTCGCCACGAGCTTCTCGAGCGGGCCATCCAGGCTGAGCGGCTCGGCGACGCCGCCGGTCCCTCCTGCCAGGAGAAGGCCGCCGAGGGGTAAGACCACGACCCGGCCCTGCTGGTTCGCCGAACGCCGCAGCGCCTCCATCACCTCCTCACCGACGTCGGCGGCGCTGAAATCGTTACGTTCGACCAGGAAGTCAATATGCAGACGGAAGGGATAGAGGCCGTCTGGCCATACCTCGCCGGTCCCCTCCTCCGTCACCCCGGTGATCAGACCAAGGTGCCCCACACCTACTCTCTTGCCGGCCCATTCTCCCGGCTTGACCCGGGGGCTGGGACCTCGGTGGCCGAGGAAGACCATGTCGCCCTCTCGCAGCAGGCGGAAGTCCTGAACGTAATTCGAGCGTTCCATCGCCTCGCTGCTGAAGCCCCAGACGCCCTGCTCGAGCCCGATCGACAAGTTTCCCGCACTCAACTTGGCCGCCGGCACGTAGACGACGCCCACGTGGAGGCTGCCGGCTTCGGGGTAAACGAGCTTCACGGCGATACTGTGCCGTTCCCCCCGGACGCTCAGCGCTTATAGACTGCGGCGATGGCAACCATCGAGGTACAGGGCGTCGAGGGAATGCAGTCGCTGCTCGGACAGGAGATCGGGCCGAGCGAGTGGCGCACCGTCACCCAGGCCGACATCGACGCCTTCGCCGAGCTCTCAGGCGACGATCAGTGGATTCACGTCGACGTCGAGAAGGCGAAGAGCGAGAGCCCCTTCGGCACGACGATCGCCCACGGCAACCTCACCCTGTCTTTGGTAGACGGCTTTCGCAAAGAGCTGATCTCCTCCACCGGCTTCGCCCTCGGCGTCAACTACGGCTGGAACAAGATCCGCTTCCCGGTCCCGGTCCCCGTGGATTCCAAAGTCCGTGGCCGCGCCGAGGTCGTCTCAGTCGACGAGAAGGGCGACGGCTGGTGGCAGGTCGTGACCCGCTTCACGCTAGAGGTCGAGGGCAACGAGAAGCCGTGTTTTGTGGGCGACTCGGTGACGCGCGTGATGGCGCCGGTCGGCTAACGACCCACCAGAGAGCCGCCGAATCGCCTGCCATGCGAGTGGCGCAGACAACAGCTATCTACTACCGCGACAAGCGCGGCGTCGAACCGGGTTGGCCGATTCATCGACGGGCTGCCGGCCAAGCGTGCGGCCAAGATCGACGACTACGTCGAGGAGCACCTGAACGGCAGGTCCGACGTCCCTGATGAGGATCTTGCGCACCAGCCCGGAGGGGATTGTCGCGTTGCCGTGGAACGCGAAAGTCAGCGAAGGCCGGCCTGGCGCCTCCATCCGGCGATGCGAGCCGCTCTGGCGCGACGCGATAGTCAAGAGGCTTGCGTTCCCAGGACAGCCAGCAGACGCTTCGCCGGCCGGCTGAACCTCAGTCCACTGCCACTGGGTGGGCTGTGATGCGCCGATTCGGCCACCCCTCGCGAGGTGGTTGGCCTTGGCGGCCGTTGACTCGGTCTGATGGCGCAGGGGAGACTCGATTCCGCCCGCACAACTCGACCGAGGGGGAGAAAATGAAGGCTCACCATCTCGTCCCGATCGCGGCAGTGTGCGTCGCTGGCCTGCTCACCGCCTGTGGCGGTGGCTCCGATTCGGAAACCATCAAGCTGATCGAGCACGCTGAAACCGACACGGTCCGCCACATCGGTCCGGCGAGCGAGAAGGACTCGGTCGGCGACGTGCTCACGTTCGCCAACCCCGTCTTCAACTCCTCAAACGAAAAGCAGGTCGGATCGGACAATGGGCAGTGCGTGCGCACCGCGGCCGGTAAGGCCTGGGAGTGCATCTGGACCGTCTCCCTGTCCGGCGGACAGATGACCGTCGAGGGCCCGTTCTACGACGGCCGGGACTCAACCCTGGCGATCACCGGCGGCACCGACGAATATGAAGACGCGCGCGGGCAGATGGTGCTGCACGCCCGCAACCCCGAAGAAACCGAATACAACTTCACCTACGAAGTCGAAAAGTGAGCCCCGGCGTCCTTGCCGCTAGACCCACTCGGTAGTGGAGGGGTCGAGGAACCTGACCTACGCCTCACCCTCAACAGGAGGTTGCCGAGCGGGCCGAAACGTCCCACTCCTTCATCTCGAAAGTCGAGGGCGGCGACCACATCCCGACGATCCCGGTGCTCAAGCGTATCCTCGCCGTGCTGGACGAGGAGCTGCTGATTGGCATCGAGCGCCAGGTACCCGACGAGGAGCCCGAGCGCGAGGTTGCGCCCGTCCCGAAGCTCGCTGCGGCCTGAGGCTTCAGTCCCGACGGAGACGTTGAAAAAGGGCTTCGCCCAAGACAACGGCTAGGCCGCTGCATCGAGTCGCTTGGAGAGCTGTCCTTTGGTACTCGGCCACTCGGCTCGCAAGATCGAGTAGTGGACGCTGTCCCGCCAACTGCCGTCCCGCCGCCGCATCTCATGGCGGTGTACACCCTCCTTGATCGCCCCCAGCCTCTCAATGGCGCGCTGTGACTGCTCATTGCGGATGTCGGTTCGGAAGGCGACACGCTCAAGCCCCAGAGTCTCGAAGGCATGTGTCAGGAGCAGGAGCTTGGCCTCCGCGTTGCATCCGGTTCGCCATCGGGATCGACTGAGCCAGGTCGAGCCGATCTCCACGTGAGCATTGCTGGCGTCGAAATCCCAATAGGAAGTCGAGCCGATGACTGAGCCGTCGTCCGTGGCGAGGATCGCCAACGGTAGACGGCGATTCGCCCCTCGGTCGGCAAGCGCATCCTCGATCCAAGCGCGTGCCTGATCGAGATCGGCCGGGCGGGGGTAAGGGAGCCAGGCGAAGATCTCTTCGGCGTCGGCGGCTGCCAGCAGGCCAGAGGCGTACTCGATGCGCAGCGGTTCGATGCGCACAAGGTCGCCGAAAAGCTCGATCGCTTCCAGCGAGTTCATGCAGCGCGATCCTTGCAGGCGAGTGCTGAGCTATGCGCCGTCGAGTCGATCTGTGATTGCCTCGGAAGGCGACGCGCATGGATGCAACTACGCTTCCGCGCATTGCCTTTCGAGACTCCTATCTCTGGCGACTCCGACAGACCGTAGGGCACGACCTCGTCCTAATGCCCGGGGCGATGGTCGCCGTACAGCAAGCCGATCAGCGCGTCCTGCTGACCAAGCGGATCGATGACAGGTCTTGGTGCTTGCCCGCGGGCGCTGCGGAGCCGGGCGGGAGCTTTGCCCGAACGGCGATAGAGGAGCTGGCCGAGGAGACCGGGATCAAGGTCTTGGAGCGTGACCTGATCCCGTTCGGCTGCCTCTCTGAGGCCGAGGAGCACACGATCCATTACCCCAACGGCGATGTCACGCACTGCTTCGCTCTTTGCTTCCTGGCAAGGGCCTGGAAAGGAGACCCCCGTCCTGACCAGCAAGAGTCGGCTGAGGCGAGGTTCGTAGACATGGATGCGTTGCTCGAGCCGCTGCACGCTCCAACCGCGCACGCCCTCGCACTCCTGGCGGCCTATCTCCGCTCGGGTGCGTTCCAAGTGCGTTAGGCCCCGAGGCGTCGCCCCCGGGGCCGAGCCGGGGCTCAGCCCAGGCGTGGCTATGGGGCGGCGCCCGCCGATTGACGGGCGCCCCAGGCGCAGCTCAGCTATTTGACGGTGAGCGTGCCTTCCATGCCCGCTTCGCGGTGGCCCGGCACCGAGCAGTAGAAGGTGTAGGTGCCTGGTTTCAGGTTCACCGCGGTCGACGTTTCTTCGCTGGCGATCAGGGCGGTTTTGCCGACTTCTTTGCCGCTTGAGTCTTCGATCGCCACGTCGTGGGTCAGCCCCTGGGGATTGTTGAAGTCGATCGTCACCTTGCCGGCTTTGGCTTCGGCTTCGGTGGTGGTGTAGGCGAGTTCGCCATTCGGGTCGGCTTCGAATTTGACGGTCGAGCCGCCGCCTTCGCTTCCCCCGGCTTCCTTGCCGCCTTCGGCCGCGGCGCCGGCGTTTGCTTCGCCGCCGCTGGAGGTCGAGGTGGTGGTGGTCGAGTTGCTGCTTCCACAGGCGACGAGGGCAGCGGAAGCGAGTGCGAGTAGGAGCAGCGCGGCGAGCTTCTTCATCGGACTGGATCCTTTCCTGGGGGAATGCTCAGGGAGAGACCTTAGACGGTTCTAAAGCTGTCTGGCTCGGATACGGCCGCTGGCGCGGCGCGGTTCAGCGGCCCTTGAACTCGGGCTTCTCGCCGCTGAAGAACGCGATCGCGCCTTCGCGCAGGTCCTCGGTCGCCATGCTGTCGGCGATTCCGTGCCGCTCCAGCTGCAGGTGCTCGGTGAGCCTGTTCTCGATGCTCTGGTTGCAGAGCCGTTTCGCCATCTTCACGTAGAAAGGCGCCTTCGCGGCCAGCTTTGCGGCCTTTGCGCGGGCGGTTTCCATCAGGTCGTCGGGAGCAACGACCTCCGAGACCAGGCCCTCTTCGAGCGCGTCGGCAGCGGTCATGTTGGGGTCTTCGAGCAGAATTTCCAGCGCCCGGCTAGGCCCGACCACGCGCGGCAGGAAGTAGGTCATGCCCCCGTCGGGCGAGGCGCCGATCCGCCCGTAGGCGCAGGCGACGAAGGCCTTCTCGGAGGCGATCCGGATGTCGCAGGCCAGCGCCAGCGAAAAGCCCGCTCCGGCTGCGGCGCCGTTGACCGCCGCGATCACCGGATAGGGGATACGTCGCAGGTCGATGATCGCCGTGTGCAGCGCCTCGGCCCCGCGCCGCACCTGCGCGGGCAGGTCGATCGCGTCGTCTTCGACGCCGGTTTTGAAGCTGTTGATGTCGCCGCCAGAGCAGAACGCCTTGCCGGCGCCGGTGACGATCAGCGCCCGCAGCGGCGCCTGGTCGGCGAACCAGGCGAAGGCGGTCCCCAGATCCAAGATCATCTCGGGGCTCATCGCGTTGAAGCTGTCGGCGCGATCGAGGGTGAGGGTGCCGATCTCGCCGTCGATCTCGATTCGCAGCGTGGTCAGCTCGGGGGGACTGATGGTCTGGGTCGTCATCTCGCTCTCCATGTCTGGCATGTCACTTTGGCCAACTGGCCAGGAGCCTACCCTTTGGTCGAGTGAGCGAAAGCGACCAAGACACCTCTCGCGCGGAGCGGCTGGCGCGGCGGCGCCGCGAGCTGCCGGATTCCCCCGGCGTCTACCTCTTCTACGAAGGTGACGACGAGCTGCTCTACGTCGGCAAGGCGCGCTCGATCCGCAAACGCGTCACCTCCCATTTCTCGAGTGGAGAGACCCGGCTCACCTCCCGCGTCGACCGCATCGACGTCCTCGTCACCGCGACCGAGGCCGAGGCGCTGCTGGCCGAGCAGAGCTTCATCAAGCGTCACCGGCCGCGCTTCAACATCCGCCTGCGCGACGACAAGTCCTACCCCTACGTCTGCGTCAGCCTCGACGAGGACTATCCGCGGGTCTACTTCACCCGTGAGAAGCACCGCGCCGGCCGTGCCTACTTCGGCCCCTTCTCGAGCGCCAAGCGGGTACGCGAGACGCTCGACTTGCTCGGCAAGCTCTTCCAGTTCCGCACCTGCGAGGGGGCGGAGCCCGGCCGCCGTTCGGGCAGCCCCTGCCTCGACTACTACATCAAGCGCTGCGGGGCTCCCTGTGTTGGCTACGTCAGCCAGGAGGAGTACCGGCGCAATATCGACGCGATCGTCGACTTTCTCTCCGGGCGCTACCGGCGGGTCGAGGCCGACGAGCAGGTGAAGATGGAGGAGGCTGCGGCGGGGCGTGAGTTCGAGCGGGCGGCGCTGCACCGCGATCGGCTCAAGGCGATCCAGTCGCTGTTCGAGCGCCAGCGGGTCGCCGGCGGCTCGGTCGGCACCGCCGACCTGATCGGAGTCGCGACCGAGGGGGCGGACGCCAACGCCCAGGTCTTCCAGGTGCGCGACGGGATCCTCGCCGAGCGCCAGAGCTTCTACCTCGACAATCAGGCCGAACGCGAGCCGGCCGAGGTCGCCGAGGAGTTCATCGGCCAGTACTACTCGGCCTCGCCGGCGATGCCGCGGACGATCGTTGTCGGCCCCTACCTGCGCGAGCGGGCCGAGCTGCTGGCGGCGGCGCTGGGTGAGAAGCGCGGCTCGCCGGTCGAGGTTCGGGTGGCCGAGCGCGGCGACAAGCGCCGCCTGCGTGAGCTGGCCGAGCGCAATGCCCGTCTCGCCCTCGACCAGGACCGGTTGCGGCGCGAGCACCGGCGCCAGCGCCGGGTCGATTCGCTCGCCGACCTGCGCGAGGCGCTGGTGATGGAGGAGCTGCCGATCCGGATCGAGGGCTTCGATATCTCCAACCTCGGCGGCGAGCACACTGTCGCCTCGATGGTCGTCTTCGAGGGCGGCGCGACCAAGAAGTCCGACTACCGCCGCTTCCGGGTCCGCGGCGAGCGCAGCAATGGGTCCGACGACTTCGCTTCCATGGAGGAGGTGTTGAGCCGTCGCGTCAGTCGCTACGAGGAGCAGGTGGACCTCTCGCCGCACGACGGCAAACGCGACGAGAGCTTCGCAGCGTTGCCCTCGCTGGTCGTGGTCGATGGCGGCAAGGGCCAGCTCGCCGCTGCGATGCGCGCCCTCGGTCCGTTCGCCCAACGCGGCGTCACGGTGATCTCTCTGGCCAAGCGCCAGGAGGAGGTCTATGTGCCCGGCAGACGGGCGCCGATCGACCTGCCGGCCGGCTCCGAGGCATCGAAGCTGCTGCAACGAGTGCGCGACGAGGCGCACCGCTTCGCGATCGACCACCACCGCGGCCGTCGCGACCGGGCGATGACCAGCTCGGTGCTCGATGACCTGAAGGGCGTCGGCCCGGCCCGCAAGCGCGCCTTCCTCAAGCACTTCGGCTCGCCCGAGCGGTTCCTTGCGGCGAGCCGCGAGGAGCTGGAGTCGGTGCCCGGTGTCCCCGGCAAGCTGGCGCGCGAGATCCACGAGCAGCTGCATCGGACCGGCGGCTGAGACATGGCGAAGACCGTCAAGCGCAAAGAGACGGCGGCGCGGAAAGGCGATGGTGCTCGGGCGGGCCGCGCCGTCGACCTCGTCCTGATCACCGGCCACTCCGGGGCCGGAAAGTCGGAGGCGATCGCTGCCTTCGAGGACGGTGGCTACTTCTGCGTCGACAACCTGCCGCCGCGGATGATCGGCAGCCTCGGTGAGCTGTTCCGCCACGAGGGCAGTGGGGTGGAGCGGGCCGCTGTCGTCTCCGACGTGCGCGGGGGCGAGTACTTCGAGGGCCTGATCCAGGTCCTGGACGAGCTCGAGGCGGACGGCCTCAAGCCGACGCTGCTGTTCCTCGAGGCCGACGAGGAGACCCTGCTCGACCGCTACAAGGAGACGCGCCGGCGCCATCCGCTTGCCCCTGAGGGACGGATCGTCGACGGCATCCGCGCCGAGCGCGAGCTGCTGGCGCCCCTGCGTGAGCGGGCCGACATCGTGATGGACAGCACCGGTCTGACCGGCGGCCAGCTGCGACGGCGGATCGCCGAGGAGATGTTGGGCGGTCACGACAGCGGCAAGCTGGCCCTTACCCTGCTCACCTTCGGCTTCAAGAACGGGCCGCCGCGCGACGCCGATCTCACCCTCGACGTTCGTTTTCTGCCCAACCCTCACTACGTCGACGAGCTGCGGCCACAGACGGGTCTCGACGAGCCGGTGCGCGCCTACGTCGAGTCGGGAACGCAGGCGGGGGAGTTCTACGGGCGGCTGCTGCCGCTACTGGAGTTCCTCGTCCCGGCCTACGTCGCCGAGGGCAAGAGCCACCTGACGATCGCCGTCGGCTGCACCGGCGGCAGGCACCGCTCGGTGACCGTCGCCGACCGCATCCGCCGCGCGCTGGAGGGCCGCGAGGGGGTCGTCGTAAGGGTCAAGCACCGCGACCTCGAGCCCTAGGCTCATAGACTCACTCGGCTTTGTCCGAGGACTCCAAGCCCGTCATCTCCATCCGCGGCCTGCGCAAGAGCTATGGCGACGTCGAGGCGGTGCGCGGCATCGACCTCGAGGTGCGAGCCGGTGAGGTCTTCGCCTTCCTCGGTCCCAACGGGGCTGGCAAGACGACCACGGTGGAGATCCTCGAGGGCTACCGCAAGCGCAGCGGCGGGGAGGTGGCGGTCCTCGGCGAGGACCCCGAGCACGCCGGCCGTCACTGGCGCGAGAGGATTGGGATCGTCCTGCAGAGCTGCCGCCTCGACCCTTATCTGACCGTGCGCGAGTCGCTGTCCCTCTACGCCGGCTACTACGACGCGCCGCGGCCGATCGAGGAGACGATCGAGCTGGTCGGCCTGACTGGCAAGGCGGACGCCCGCGCCGGCTCGCTCTCCGGCGGCCAGCAGCGCCGCCTCGACGTTGGCATGGCGCTGATCGGCGATCCCGAGCTTCTCTTTCTCGACGAGCCGACGACCGGCTTCGACCCCTCGGCGCGGCGCCAGGCCTGGGAGACGATTGCCGGCCTGCGCGAGCTGGGCAAGACGGTGTTCCTGACCACTCACTACATGGATGAGGCGCAGCGGCTCGCCGACCGGGTGACGATCATCGCCGGCGGTGAGATCGTCGCCCGCGGCACCCCCGAGGATCTCGGCGATCGCGAGAGCCGGCCGGCGCGGATCAGCTACCGCGAAGACGGGCGCGAGGTGGCGCTGGAGACGACGACCCCGGTCCAGACCCTGAACGAGCTGACTGGCAGGGCGCTCGCAGAGGGCCGCGATCTGGAGGGGCTGGAGGTCACCCGGCCCAGCCTCGAGGACGTCTACCTGGAGCTGACCGACCAGACATGAACCTCGTCTGGCACCAGTTCCGCTACGACCAGAAGGTCTTCTGGCGCAACCCGGCCTCGGTCTTCTTCACCGTCGGCTTCCCGGTCATCCTGCTGTTGATCTTCGCCACCGTCTTCGGCGGCCAGACCGTCGACGTCCGCGGCGGGATCAAGACGACGACCTACTACGTGCCGGCGATCATCACCCTCTCAGTGATCTCGGCGACGATGCAGTCGCTGGCGATGTCGCTGGTGATCGCACGCGAGGACGGGCGCCTGAAGCGCGGCCGCGGCACGCCGATGCCGCCGTGGGTCTTCATCGCCGGCCGCATCGGCAACTCGATCGTCGTCGCACTGCTGATGATGGCCCTGATCGCGGCGATCGGCCGCCTCGCCTACGGCGTCGCGATCCCCTGGGACCGGCTGCCGGCAATCGTGCTCACCCTGGTCGTCGGCGCCGCCGCTTTCTGCTGCCTCGGCATCGCCCTGACCGCGGCGATCCCCTCCCAGGACGCTGCGGCGCCGATCGTCAACGCCCTGCTGCTGCCGCTCTACTTCCTCTCCGGCGTCTTCATCCCCGATGACCAGCTGCCCAGCGGTGTCATCCATTTCGCCGACGCATTTCCGATCCGGCACTTCTTCGAGGCCTTCTTCGACGCCTACGTGCCGGCCGGCGGCGCCGCGATCTCCTGGGGCAACCTGGCAGTCGTCGCGATCTGGGGCGTGGTCGGCGCGTTTCTCGCCGTCCGCTACTTCCGCTGGACCCCGCGCAGCGGCTGACGAACCCCCCGTTGTGCATCGCATAGGAACAAAAAGGAGGGAGCGTCAACGCGGCGGGCGGCACTCGTCCTGGTTGGCCCTATAGCCTCCCCGGCCCGATGTTGCACCATGTTCTTCTAGAGGTCTCCGACCTCGAGCGGAGCGCGTCCTTCTACGACGCGCTGCTCGCGCCGCTTGGCTGGCGGCGTCATTTCGAGGAGGACGAGACGGTCGGCTGGGGTATCGCCAAGCCGGTCTTCTTCATCGCCGCCCATCATCCGCCCAAACCCGGCTTCGGTCTGCTCAGCTTCTCTGGGCTCGGGATCGTCGCGGTCAAGGCTGCCTGGGAGGGGGGAGTGAGGGCCGGCGGTACGCCGGTCGGCGAGCCCGGCGAGCGGCGATCGCACGGGTCCGGCTCCTACTCGGCGTTCCTGCAGGACCCGGACGGGTACGAAATCGAGGTGACGATCGGCAGTGACTAGCCTCAGCACGACAAAGAATCGATCGAGGAGGAATTGACTTCATGTCTGTGAAGGTCGGCATCAACGGCTTCGGCCGCATCGGGCGCAACCTCTTCCGCGCCGCCCACGCGGCGGGTGCGGACCTCGAATTTGTCGCAGTCAACGACATCACCGACACCGGCACGCTCGCCCACCTGCTCAAGTACGACTCGATCCTGGGCCGCTTCCCGGGAGAGGTCGAGGCGGGGGAGGGGTCGATCTCGGTCGACGGCAAGGAGCTGAAGGTGCTCTCCGAGCGCGATCCCGCGGCACTGCCCTGGGGCGACCTCGGCGCCGACGTGGTGATCGAGTCGACCGGCCTCTTCACCGCCCGCGCCGATGCCGCCAAGCATCTCGAGGCGGGCGCCAAGAAGGTGATCATCTCGGCCCCCGCAAAGGAGCCGGACATCACCGTCGCTCTCGGCGTCAACTTCGAGAGCGACTATGACCCCGACAGCCACAACATCATCTCCAACGCCTCCTGCACGACCAACTGCCTGGCGCCGCTGGCCAAGGTGCTGCACGAGGAGTTCGGGATCGAGCAGGGGCTGATGACGACGATCCACGCCTACACCGCCGACCAGCGCCTGCAGGACATGCCGCACAAGGACCTGCGGAGGGCGCGCGCGGCGGCGATCAACCTGATCCCGACCACGACTGGCGCGGCGAAGGCCGTCGGCCTGGTGCTGCCGGAGCTGAACGGCAAGCTGAACGGGCTCGCGATACGGGCGCCGGTCGCGACCGGCTCGGTCGTCGACCTCGTCTTCACGCCCTCGCGACCGACCGACGCTGACGCCGTCAACGCCGCCGTCAAGGCTGCCGCCGATGGCCCGTTGAAGGGGATCCTCTCCTACACCGAGGACGAGATCGTCTCCACCGACATCGTCGGCGACCCGCACTCCTCGATCTTCGACGCCGGCCAGACGATGGCGATCGGGGACGGCAAGATGATCAAGGCGGTCTCCTGGTACGACAACGAGTGGGGCTACTCGAACCGCTGCGTCGAGCTCGCGGGCAAGGTCCTCTGAGCCCCGCCCGGTGGGCGCCGTGAGCTTCTCCAAGGCAAGCGTCCGGGATGCTGACGTCGCCGGCAAGCGCGTGCTCGTCCGGGTCGACTTCAACGTGCCGCTCGACGCCGGCCGGGTCGCCGACGACACGCGGATCCGGGCGGCGCTGCCAACGATCGAGCTGCTGCGCGAGCGCGGCGCCGCGCTCGTCCTCGTCTCCCACCTCGGCCGGCCGAAGGGGAAGGTGGACCCGGCGCTCTCGATGCGGCCGGTCGGCGAACGGCTGGGCGAGCTGCTCGGCGCGACCGTCCACCAAGCCCCAGCGGTGGTCGGCGAGGATGTCGAGACGATGGTCGCGGGGCTGAGCCCGGGCGACGTTCTGCTGCTGGAGAACGTCCGCTTCGAGCCGGGGGAGACCGAGGACGACCCGAATTTTGCCGACGCCCTGGCCCGGCTCGCCGACCTCTACGTCAACGACGCTTTCGGCGCCGCCCACCGCGCCCACGCCAGCACCGAGGGAGTCGCTCATCGCCTCCCCGCCTACGCCGGCTTGCTGCTGGAGCGCGAGGTGAACGAGCTGATGCGAGTGGTCGAGTCTCCCGAGCCTCCGCTGGTCGTCGTCCTCGGCGGTGCCAAGGTGAGCGACAAGGTCGGCGTCATCGACTGCTTTCTCGAGATCGCCGACAGCATCTTGATCGGCGGCGCGATGTGCTTCAGCTTCTTCCGCGCGCAGGGGATCGCCACTGGCGACTCGCTGGTCGAGGAGGAGGGGGTGAGGCTGGCCGAGGAGGCGCTGCGGCGCGCCGAAGACGCCGACTGCGAGCTGATGCTGCCGGTCGACCTGGTGCTGGGCGAGGGCTTCGACGCCGCCACCGCGCGGCGCGAGAGCGACGGGGTCGAGGTTCCGGACGGTTGGATGGGCCTCGACATCGGGCCGCGCACCGCCGCCGTCTTCACCGAGGCGATCGCTGCAGCCGGCACCGTACTCTGGAACGGGCCGATGGGCGCTTTCGAGCTCGAGCCCTTCGCCGCCGGGACCAGGGCGGTCGCCGAGGCGGTCGCCGCGAGCCCCGCGACAACGGTGGTCGGTGGCGGCGACTCGGTGGCGGCGCTGCGCCAGTTCGGGCTGGCTGAGAAGGTGGATTGGGTGTCGACCGGAGGAGGAGCGTCGTTGGAGCTGCTGGAGGGAAAGAAACTGCCTGGAGTGGAGGCCTTAGATGCCTGAGCGCACCCCCTACATCGCCGCCAACTGGAAGATGCACAAGACCGTCGCCGAGGCGGCGGCTTTCGTAGATGCGTTGCTGCCGCGGATCGCGGCCACTCAGCACGACGTCGTCATCTGCCCGTCCTACCTGGCTTTGAACGAGGTGGTTGAGCGCTCGCGCGGCAGCGCCGTCCGGGTCGCCGCCCAGAACATGCACGAGGAGGCCTCGGGCGCCTTCACCGGCGAGGTCTCGGCGCCGATGCTGGTCGAGGTCGATGTCGACGCGGTTGTCCTCGGGCACTCCGAGCGCCGCCAGTACTTCAACGAGACCGACGAGGCGCTGGCGCGCAAGGTGCCGGCGGCGCTCGCCGCAGGGCTCGAGCCGATCCTCTGCGTCGGCGAGAGCGAGCAGGCGCGCGACGCGGAGCAGACCGAGGGAGTGCTGGAGCGACAGCTGCAGGCCGACCTGGCCGGGGTCGAGTCCGGCAGGCTGTCTGAGGTCGTCGTCGCCTACGAGCCGATCTGGGCAATCGGCACCGGCCGCACCGCGACGCCCGAGCAGGCGCAGGAGGCGTGCGCCTTCATCCGCGACGTGCTGCGCGAGCGGGGTGCCGTGGCCGACGAAGCGCGGATCCTCTACGGGGGCTCGGTCAAGCCCGCCAACGCGGCCGAGCTGCTGGCGCAGCCGGACATCGACGGAGCGCTGGTCGGGGGCGCCAGCCTCGACCCCGAGGACTTCGCAGCCATAGTGGAGGCGGCGGGTTAGTTGACGACGCTTCCGGTTCCCTCGCTGGCGCTGGTCATCCTCGACGGCTGGGGACTGGCGCCGCCCGGCCCCGGCAATGCGATCTCCCTGGCCGAGACGCCGGTCTTCGACCGGCTCTGGGCTGGCTTTCCCCACACGCAGCTCTCTGCCCAGGGCCGCGACGTCGGCCTGCCCGACGGACAGATGGGCAATTCGGAGGTCGGCCACCTCAACCTCGGCGCCGGCGCGATCGTCAAGCAGGATCTTGCCCGGATCAACGACGCGATCGCCGACGGCAGCTTCTTCGAGAACGAGGCGCTGTTGGCGGCTTGCGATCGTGCCCGCCGCAGCCCGCGCGGGCGTCTGCACCTGCTGGGTCTCGTCTCCGACGGGGGCGTTCACTCCGGCTGGGAGCACATCGAGGCGACGATCGAGCTGGCCTCGCAGGAGGGCGTCCCAGATGTCGTCTTCCACGCCTTCACCGACGGCCGGGACACGCTGCCCCATGACGCACGTGGCTATCTCGGCGAGCTGGAGCGCTGGCTGCGTCAGGCGGGCCGTATCGCCACGGTCAGCGGCCGCTATTACGCGATGGACCGCGACACGCGCTGGGAGCGGACCAAGCTCGCCTACGACGCAATCGTTCACGCCCGTGGCCTGCACGCCGCCAGCTCAGCGGAAGCGATCGAGGCCTCCTACGAGCGCGACGACACTGATGAGTTCGTCGTGCCGACGGTGATCGGCGACTACGACGGCGTCGCCGAGGGCGACGTGGCGATCTTCATCAACTTTCGACCTGACCGGGCGCGGCAGATGACCCGCGCCCTGGCCGAGCCCGATTTCGACGAGTTCTCCCGCAGCGGCGGCCCCCTGCTCGATCTGACCACGATGACCGAGTACCGCAAAGGCTGGCCCTATCCGGTCGCCTTCCCGGAGGCGCGCCCGCAGACGACTCTGGCCGAGGTCGTCTCCGAGGCCGGCGGCCGCCAGCTTCACGTCGCCGAGACGGAGAAGTACGCGCATGTCACCTACTTCTTCAACGGCGGCCGCGAGGAGGAGTGGGAGGGGGAGGAGCGCTGCCTGGTCGACTCGCCCCGCGACGTACCGACCTACGACCACAAGCCGCAGATGAGCGCCCGCGCCGCCGCCGATGCCTTCGTCTCGCGCTGGTCGGGCGGCGACTACCGCTTTGGGATCATCAACTTCGCCAACCCGGACATGGTCGGCCACACGGGGGTCATCCCGGCGGCAGTCAAGGCGGTCGAGGAGGTGGACAGGCGCTTCGGAGACGTGATCGCCGCCGTCGAAAGCACCGGGGGCGCCTGCATCGTCACCGCGGATCACGGCAACTGCGATCACATGCTCGAGCCGGATGGCTCGCCCAACACTGCGCACTCGCTCAACCCGGTGCCGCTGATCGTCACCGCGGAGGGACTTGACCTGCGAGGTCACGGCATTCTCGCCGACGTCGCTCCCACTGCGCTCGAGCTTCTAGGCATTCCTCAGCCCGGCGCCATGACTGGGCAGTCGCTGATTGAAGGCGCCCATATCAACAGCTGCCGCTGATCGATGAGGCACGAGCCCGAGAGGTTGAGGTTCGAGATCTCGGCGCGGGATGGGAACGCGAGAGCTGGTGTGCTTCATACGCCGCATGGGGAAGTGCGGACGCCGGCATTCATCCCGCTGGCTACGAAGGGAACGGTGCGCGGGTTGGAGTCTCGCGAGGTAGCTGGAATTGGCTACGAGATGGTGCTGGGGAACACGTACCACCTGTTCGTCTCCCCCGGGCCGGATCGGATTGCTGGGGCTGGGGGGCTGCATGGGTTCATGGGTTGGGAGCGGGCGCTGATCACCGATTCGGGCGGCTTCCAGGTGTTCTCCCTGGCGCACGGCGGAGTGGCCGACGAGGTGAAGGGGAAGGGGCGGCCCGGTGGGGACCATGGGTCGGTGGTCTCCATCGGCGAGGAGGGGGTTCGGTTTCGTTCGTACAAGGATGGACGATCCCTGTTCATCTCTCCCGAGGTCTCGATGGAGGTGCAGGCGAAGCTTGGCTCCGACATCGCCCTGGTCTTCGACGAGTGCACGCCTTACCACGCCGATCGGGACTACACGGCTCGCTCGATGGAGCGGACGCACCGCTGGCTGGGACGTTGCCTCGATTGGCACGATGAGCATGGGCCTGGCCGACAGGCGGTCTTCGGGATCGTCCAGGGTGGCGTCCACGAGGACCTGCGCCGCGCCTCTGCGCAGGCCGTCTCCGAGGCCGGCGTCGATGGGATCGCGATCGGGGGCACCCTTGGTCGCGACAAGGAGGAGATGCGCGGCGTGCTGCAGCTGACGGCGCCGCTGCTGCCCGGGGAGGCGCCAAAGCACCTGCTCGGGATCGGCGACGTCGACGACCTGCTCGCCGGCATCGGGCTCGGCCTCGACGTCTTCGACTGCGCGATCCCCACCCGCCTCGCTCGCCACGGCACCGCCCTCGTCCCCGACCCCGCCAACCGCTTCCGCCTCGACCTGCGCAAAGCCGGCTGGGAGGGGGACCGCAACCCGATCGCCGATGGCTGCCCCTGTCCAGCCTGCCGCCACCACGACCGCGATTACCTCAGCTACCTCTCCCGAGCGGAAGAGCTGACCGCCGTCCGCCTGCTCTGCCTCCACAACCTCACCTACATGGACGAGCTGGTAACCCATGCCCGCACCGCCATCAGCGCCGGCGCCTTCAGCTCCTATTCCACCTCGGTCCTGAGCGGAACCGCACCCTGGCAAGCGCTCGCGTAAGAGGGCCGGGGGCGCCCTCCTGGGCGCGGCGTCCTGTTTTTCGCAGTGCCAACTCAGCGAGAGATGCAAGCCGCAAGGCGAAAAACCCAGCGCGCAGGAGGGCACCCCCGGCCCTCTCCTACGCAGCTCTATTCGGTGTTCTTCTTGACCAGTTCTTTGAACTCTTTGACGACCTTTTCCACCGAGTGGCCGGCCACTTCGGTCGCCTTCACCCCGGTCGCCTTGTCGGTGAGGACGATCACCGCGGCGGCTACCGCGGCGGCGATCAGGACCAGGGCCACAGCGGCCATGACGAAGCGGGCAAAGCGGGAGAAGGCGCCGCGCTTGGCCGGCCCAGGAGGCGCCGCTGGCGGGGGAGGCGAGTAGGGGGCCGGCTGCGGCGCCCGCGCGACTGGTCGCCGGCTCGGCGACGCCGGCCGCCACTCGGTGCGCTCAGTCTGGTCGAGCCGGCGCGTCGCCGTCTCTCCGCCAAGGACCTGGGTCGGCGCCCCCTCCTCGAAGGGCAAGGTCACGTCCTCGCCTTGGAGCCCTAGCTGCAGGCCCCCCGAAAGCTCGTCGGCGCTGACATAGCGCCTCGCCGGGTCTCCTTCAAGTGCTCGCAGGACCGCTCCACCCAGGGGCTCGGGCACGTCGTCGTTGTAGGTGCTTGGCGGCAGCGGCCGCTCGTTCTGCTGGCGCACCGCGAGCTCGGCCAAGCTCGAGCCCTCATATGGCAGACGGCCGGTGAGGAACTGGTAGAGGACGACGCCGAGCGCGTAGACGTCGGTCGCCGGCGTCGCCTCCTCGCCGCGCACCTGCTCTGGGGCGAGGTAGGCGGCGGTGCCGACCACCGAGCCGACCTGCGTGATCCGGGTCTGTTCGATCGCTCGCGCGATCCCGAAGTCGGTCAATTTGACCGTCATCGCACCGCCGCCGACCGGGCCGCCGACGACCATCAGGTTGCCAGGCTTGACGTCGCGGTGGATGATCCCGCGCCGATGCGCGTAGTCGAGGCCGGCACAGGCCTGGATCCCGGCCTCCGCAGCCGTCTCGGGCCCGAACGGTCCCTGACGCTGCAGGATCTGCGCCCCGGAGCGGCCCTCGACGTACTCCATCACGATGTAATGGCGGCCCTCGTCGAGGCCGGTGTCGTAGACCTGGACGATGTTGGGGTGGATCAGTTTGGCGACGGCCAGCGCCTCGCGGCGGAAGCGGGCGACGAAGCGGTCGTCGTCGGACAGGTGCTCGGCGAGGATCTTGACCGCGACGGTGCGCTCGAGGATCAGGTCGGTGGCGCGGTAGACGTTCGACATCCCACCCGAGCCGAGCTTGTCGCCGAGCTCGTAACGGCCGGAGAGGGTTCCCGCGTCCATCACTCGCCTTCGCCCGCCGGGTTGCTGGGGCTGACTCCGCCCGAACGGCTTTCGCCGTTTCCTTCTTCGCTGGGGGGCGGGCCGTTTCCGTTTTCCAGCCCTTTGCCTTCGCCGTTTGCCTGCGGTGGAAGTGAGGGCGGCGAAGCCGACGTTTCCGGCGCTTCTTCGTCCTTCGGCTTGGGCCCCTTTTCCTTTTCCTTTTCCTTCGATTCCTTTCCTTCGTCTTCTTCTTCTTCGGGTTCGGTGGGGATCACCGCGGGCGCGATCGCTTCGCTGGTCGATTCTTCGCAACCGGCGATCACTTCTTCCAGACGCACCGCGCCGTCTTCGAGCGCCCGCTTCAGCTTCTGATCGACGCCTTCCAGCGCTTCGATCTGTTCGCCCACCTGCTGGGCGGCGCTTTCGGCGCCGACGCAATCGCCTTCGGCGGAGAGCTGCTGGACGGTGTCGAGGTTGGCGGTGATCTCCCGCGCCGTCTCGCCAGGGAGCAATTTGGCGTCTTCTTCGCCGCAGGCGGCGAGCGCGAGCCCGGCAGTGGCCGCGAGGGCAAGGGCGAGCAGGGATTGGGGCAGCCTGGGCATGCGGGCGAGTCTAGAGAACGGTCCCCGGCGCAGAATTTCCCTGCACTTGAAGGTCATGAGCCGAGGTGGAGGCGGTCCGCCAAGCGCCTCGGCAGGCCGGCGGAGGTGATCGACGCCGCGGCCCGCTCGACGTCGTAGGGCACGCGGTGGAAGCGGGCGGTCTGCGCGTTCGTGTCGAGCTCCAGCCAGGCGGCACGGGGGTCGCCATCGCGCGGCTGGCCGACGCTGCCGGGGTTGACCAGCCAGCAGCCGGCAGCGAGGTCGAGCAGCGTGTCGTCGCTCGACTGGGCGCCGCGGATCTCGTCGCCCTGCTCATCGGCCGTGGGCCGCACGAAGAAGAGCGAGACGTGCGAGTGGCCGATCAGGGCGATTCGCGCCGGCTGCACGTCGAAGCACGCGTCGGCCTGCTCGGCGGAGAGGACGTACTCCCAGACCGGGTCGCGCGGA
Source organism: Solirubrobacterales bacterium (assembly GCA_035260485.1). Lineage (GTDB taxonomy): Bacteria > Actinomycetota > Thermoleophilia > Solirubrobacterales > 70-9 > VRUE01. Next base: position 60,234 of record DATFVC010000048.1, read on the forward strand.
GAGGCGTGAAAGAGGGCGATGCCCTCGCGCTCGCCCGCCGGCTCCAGATCGCGAAGGAGCGCCAAGGTCCGCTCGGCGACGTTCTCACGCGTCCAGGCGACCGCCTCGGCGGCAGCCTCCGAGAAGGCGGCGACGTCGAGGGCGCCCAGCACGGCGAGATCGTGGTTGCCGACCAGGCAGAGATCGCAGCGCTCGCGAACCAGGTCGGCGCACTCGTCGGGCTCGGCTCCGTAGCCAACGATGTCGCCAAGGCACCAGATCTCATCGACCGCGACGTCGTCGATCGCCCCGAGGACGGCCCCGAGCGCGGGCAGGTTGGCATGGATATCGCTGATCGCGGCTACGCGCACGGCGGCCAGCGTACCCCGGCCGCCTGTGGCTCATACGATGCGCTTGTGTCACCGACCGACTCCATAGCTGAGCTGCGCGCCGCTGTCCAGCAGGCGGCGCGGGCGCTGCGCGATGGCGAGGCCACCGGGCCTGAGCCCACTTTGGACCGCCCGCCGAAGCCGGAGCTGGGCGACTACAGCTCGAACGCCGCGATGTTGCTGGCGGCGCCCCTGGGCGAACCCCCCCGCGACGTTGCGATCCGGCTCGGCGCCGAGCTCGAGCGCGAGCTGGGGGCCGAGGGCAACATCGATCGGGTCGAGGTGGCGGGCCCTGGGTTCGTCAATCTCTTCCTCTCCGATGAGTGGTACCGGCGGGCGATGGCGCGCCTGGGGGCGGCCGGCAAGAGCCTCGGCCCTGCGCCGGTCTCTTCTCCAGAGCGCATCCTGGTCGAGTACGTCTCCGCCAATCCGACCGGCCCCCTCCACGTCGGCGGTGGCCGCCACGCCGCCTATGGCGACGCCCTGGTCCGCCTGCTGAGGGCGGTCGGGCACGAGGTCGAGAGCGAGTACTACGTCAACGACGCAGGCGGGCAGGTGCAGCGCTTCGCCGCCTCGATTGCTGCCGCGATGCGCGGCGGCGAGCCACCGGAGGAAGGCTACGAAGGCGACTACGTCGCCGATCTGGCCGAGCGCTTGGACGCCGAGGGCATCGATCCTGGCGACGCCGATGCGGTCGGGCGGAGCGGCATCGAGCTGATCCTCGAGGGCGTGCGCGCCACGCTCGATCGCTTCGGAGTCGGCTTCGACAACTGGTTCTCGGAGCGCAGCCTTTACACGAACGGTGAGGTTACGGCGGCCCTGGAGCTGCTCGAGCAGCGCGGCCACACCTATAAGAGCGAAGGAGCGCTGTGGCTGCGCAGCACCGATTTCGGCGACGACAAGGACCGCGTGCTGATCAGGGCCGGCGGCGAGCCGACCTATCTCGCCGCCGACGTCGCCTATCACCGCGACAAGATGGAGCGGGGCTTCGAGCGGCTGATCAACGTGCTCGGCGCCGACCATCACGGCTATGCGCCCCGACTGCGCGCTGCGATCGCCGCCCTCGGCGCCGACCCAGAGATGCTGGAGGCGCTGATCATGCGGCTCGTCCACATCGTCGAATCGGGAGAGCGGGCGCAGATGTCGAAGCGCAGTGGTGACTTCGTCTCGCTCGACGAGCTGGTCGACGACATCGGCGTCGACGCGGCCCGCTGGTTCATGCTCTGGCGCAGCCACGACACCACGGTCGACCTCGACCTGGAGCTGGCGCGGCGCGAGTCCAGCGACAACCCCGTCTACTACGTGCAGTACGCGCACGCGCGGATCGCCAGCATCCTGCGCAAAGCCGGCGGCGAGGCGGGGGAGGCCGGTGCGCCGACCCCGGGCACGCCGCTGGAGCCGGCCGAGCGCGACCTGGTCAAGCGCCTGCTCGAATTTCCCGAGGAGGTTCGCGAGGCGGCGTCCCGGCGCGCCCCCCACCGAATCTGCGCCTACTCGACCGCAGTTGCCGCTGACTTCCACGCCTTCTACCGCGACTGCCAGGTCGTCGGCGCCGAGGGAGAGGGGGTCGAGCGCTCGCGGCTCGGCCTCTGCCAGCTCGCGCAGCGGACGATTGCCGCTTCGCTGGGCTTGCTCGGCATCTCCGCGCCCGAGAAGATGTGAAGGTCCTGGCGGAGATCCCGCCCCGCTCGTCCTCCGACCTCAACACAGGGGCGCTGCGCCGCCGTGACCTGGAGGCATTCGGAGGGCTGCTCGAGGAGCTGCGCGGCGCTCGCTCCGTGCTGGTGACGGGGCTGGCGCCAGGCCGGCGCCAGGCAGCGGTTGGGCTCGCGGCCGCGGCCGCGGCCGCGGGGACCCGCACCGCGCTCCTGGAGTGCGATCTGGTCGAGCCTGGCCTCGCCGACGCGCTGGGCCTCGCCAACGCGCCCGGGCTTCACGAGTACCTGCGCGGGAGCGCGGACTCCGATTCAATCCTGAAGCCGGTCGTCCTCGCCGGGCCCGGTTCGACCGCTGCGACCGAGCCGCTGGTCTGTGTCGTCGCCGGTCGGCCCACGTCCGACGGCCCCCGCCTGTTCGCCTCAGACGCGTTCGCGCAGGCGCTGTCGGGCCTCTGCGCGGCTTATGACCTCCTTGTGGTCGATGGACCGGGGCTGGACCAGTGGAGCTCGCTGACTCTGGTGATGGCACACGCGGACATGACGATCGCCTGCCTCGGCCGGGCGGATTCACGGCGTCAGCTCTCAGTTCCGGTGGCCGGGATCGTGATCCAGGGTTGAGCGCCTGGGCTCAGAGGTCGTAGCGGGCGAGATCGGCCTCGAGTCGCTCGGCGTCTTCGCCTTGCGGACCGCCCGCCGCGGCGGAGCCTCCATGTCCCGGCGGATTCGCGGCGCGCCGCCAGCGACGCACGCCAAGAGCGAGCCCCACAGCGGCCAGCACAAATGCGATCGCCGGCACGAGATAAGCGGAAAGGTCGAAGCCGGAGTTGCCCGGCAGCGCCAGCACCGCCCGTCCGTATTGGGCGACCAGGATGTCTTTGATCTCGGCCTTGGTTCTGCCTTCGGCGATCAGCCGCTTGACCAGGACTCGCTCGCGTTGCGCCTGCGGCGATTCCGCCAGCTCCAGCAAGGTGCCGCAGATCGGGCACATCACCTCGTCTTCGACATCGGTGATGCTCGTCTGCGGCGTTGCCGCTGGGGCGGGAGAGGCGAGTGCCAGCAGCGCCAGCGCCGCGACGATCATCAGGGCGGCTCGCCTCATGGGCGCCCTTCGACGATCGGCACGACGTTGTGCTCGAGGAAGTCTCGGTCGACGGGCCCGCGCCAGATCAGCGCCAGGCGGCCTCGCGGGTCGACGAGGAAGTTCTCGGGGACACCGGTCGAGCCAAAGGCGGCGCTGCGCTCGTCGCCTACGGAGCGCAGCTGCCGGTAGCCGACCTGGTATTCACGCAAGAAGGCGAGCGCGTCGTCGCTGTTGTCCTGGACGTTGATGCCGAGCACGCTGACACCACGCTTGCGGTAGCGCTGAGCGAAGCGGTCCAGCTCCGGCGCCTCTTGCCGGCAGGGGATGCACCAAGAGGCCCAGAGGTTGACCAGCACCCAGCGGCCCCGGTAGTCGGCGATCGAGCCTTGACCGGGCCCGCCAAGGACCGGCAGCACCCGATCGGGGGCGGGTTCGCCAACAGCGATCTTCGCCTCGCCCTTGCTCAGCAAGCCGAAGCCGAGCAGGCCGATAACGGCGCAGACGGCAAAGAAGGCGAGGAAGGCGCGAGCGCTCATGGCCAGCGAACACTAGCCCTCACGCCTTCCTGGCTGGTCGTAGAATCAGGCGCTGACGCGGACGTAGCTCAGTTGGTAGAGCGCGAGCTCCCAAGCTCAGCCCAAACGAGAACGGGGGAGAACAGGGGCTAAACCGCCAGATCGGCATTTGGCTCTACAGAGCGGTTTCGACGTTTCGTCTGCGGCCGTGCTTTAGCCTTCGTTCGTCTCTGTTTGCCTGGGTTCTCGCCGTTGTTGTTGGGAGCGCCAGGAGCGTCGGCGAGCGCGTGCGCTTCTTCATGTGGTACGAGGGTGACAAGGATCCGAAAAGGCGATGTCAGGACAGGGGCGACTCAGAGGATGAGCGCACCGAGGAGGAACAGAACCACGACGGCGCAGGCGATGCCGATGCCGACGCCGACCACGTAGGCGGGCGTCGGGGACTCGACCAGTGGGGCCAGCGGCTCCTGGATCGGTGAGATGTCTGGCGTCTTCATGCCTCTCCCTTCGGCAGCGCCAGCCGCGCGATCTTGCGCACGACGCTCCCGAACTGCTTGCGCAGCGGCCCGGCGTTGTACGGCAGGCCGTAGCGCCGGCAGATCTCGCGCACCTCGACCGCGATCTCGGCGTAGCGGTGGGAGGGGAGATCGGGGAAGAGGTGGTGCTCGATCTGGTGGCTGAGGTTGCCCGAGAGGATGTGGAACAGCTTGCCGCCGGTCAGGTCGGCCGAGCCGAGCAACTGGCGGTAGTACCACTGGCCGTGGGTCTCCTCGGTCGTCTCCTCCTCGGTGAACTGAACGGTGCCGTCGGGGAAGTGACCGCAGAAGATGGTCGTAAACGCCCACAGGTTGCGCACGAGGTTGGCGCTCGCATTGCCGGCGAGCACGAGCGGCGCCGAGGGGCCCGACAGCAAGGGAAACAAGACGTAGTCCTTGAGCGTCTGCCGGCCAACCTTGTGCCCGATCGCGCGCAGCTGGTCGCGCTTCTCGTCCAACGTCGTCTCGCCGGCGATGACGCGGTCGAGCTCGAGGTCGTGCAGCGCGACGCCGTACTGGAAGAAGATCGCCAGCAGCGCCGCGTAGAGCGGGTTGCCGAGGTAGTAGAGATTCCAGGGCTGATCCTCGGACATGCGCAAAACGCCGTAGCCGACGTCGCGGTCTTTGCCGACGACGTTGGTGTAGGTGTGGTGCAGGTAGTTGTGCGAGTGGCGCCAGTGGTCGGCGGGGCAAGCGTTGTCCCACTCGAAGCGCCTGCCGTTCAGCTCGGGATCGTTCATCCAGTCGTACTGGCCGTGCATGACGTTGTGACCGATCTCCATGTTGTCCAGGATCTTCGACAGCGACAGCGCGGCGACACCGCCGAGCCATGCTGGTGGGATGAAGCTGAAGAAGAGCAGGCCTCGTCCGGTGACCTCGAGTCTGCGCTGGGCGCGGATCACGTCGCGGATGTAGTCGGCGTCGCGCTCGCCGAGGTCGGCGAGGACATGCCGGCGGATCGCGTCGAGCTCCCGGCCGAAGGCATCGGCCTGCTCCTTGCTGAGACGGGGAGTTGTGGCGTAGTACATGGTTTGCCTCCTCTGGTGGTTATAGGGCGAGCTCCACGTCGCCGACTGGCACCGATACACAGATCTGGATGTCCTCCTCCTCGGCGCCCGAGATCTCGCCACTGAGGACATTGCGAACGCTTCCCGCCGTCTTGCGACAGGTGCAGATTCGGCAGATGCCCATCCGGCAGCCGAACTGGGGGCAGAGGCCGGCCCGCTCGGCCTGCTCGAGCAGCAGACCGCCGTCGCTGAGAACCCGTTCGCCCGATCGGGCGAAGTCGACGCTGCCCTCGGCTCCAGCATCGCCGAGCGTGAACGAGGGTGGCAGAAAGCTCTCGACGTGCAGCAGCTGCTCGATGCCATCCTCGGCCCACGTGGCCCGCACCCATGCGATCAGGCCGGGCGCGCCGCAGACGTAGGTGTGCGCCCGGCGATGGTCGGCCCCGATGCGGCGCAGATGCGCACGGCTGATGTGCCCGGCGAGGCGGCCGGCGGTCGCCTCACGCGTATGGACGAGCACGATGCGCACATTCGGATGGCGAGCGGCGATCGCGGCGAGCTCCCGGCGATAGACCACGTCCTCGCCGGTGCGCGCGTAGTGGAGGAACGTCACCGTTCCGCCATGGTCCTCGGCGCAGAGCGTGCGCAGCATCGACATCACCGGCGTGATGCCGCTGCCGCTGCTGATCAGCAGCAAACGCTCGGGTCGCTCGCGCGGCAGCACGAAGTCGCCGTCGGCAGCGGACATCCCGACGACCATGCCTGGGCGCGCGTGCTCGTTCAGGTAGCGCGAGACCTTTCCAGCCGGGTGCGCCTTGACGGTGATCTCCACCTGCCCGTCGGCTTGCTCGCCGCAGGCAAGCGAGTAGCAGCGGGTCTCGAGCACGCCGGCGATCTCGATCGTCAGCCGGATGAACTGCCCGGCGCGGAAGCCGTGCCAACCGTCGCTCGGGCGCAGCGTCATCGTGACGCTGTCGACGGTTTGGCGGCGGACCGCGATCAGCTCCGCCAGTGGATCGCGCAGCGATCGCGTGGGGTGGACGAGCTCGAGGTAGCGATCGATGCCGTGCGGCGCCGCCAGCGCCTCGAGCAGCCCTGAGCGGAGCAGGCGCCGGGCGGGGGAGCGCAGAGGTGCAAGTGGAGTAGGGAGTCCGGGGAGCATCATCGTCGATCCGCACTTGTGAGCAGCTCGGTGATTGCCGCGTCGACGTCACGCGCGAAGTCATCGGCGTCCGGTATCGCCTCACGATCGGCGTAGATCCCAAAGCAGGCGCGATCGCGCACGCTCGTCATGCCGACCGAGAGCGCGTGGCGATCGGCCAGCGGGACCACCGGGTAGGCGGCCTCAAGCGTGCAGCCGAGCATGTACATCGGCTGCGTCGGGCCGGGAATGTTGGAGACGACGAGGTTGAACGTGCGCGGGCTCACGAAGATCCTGGAGATGGCGTGCTGGACGATGCCTGGCGCGTGCTCGGCGGCCCTGAAGGCCAGGTCGGCGCCCTCGGGCTCGCGATCCTGCTTGCGCCTGGTCATCATCGCCTTCACGCGCTGTAGACGGCGAACCGGGCTGGGCTCCTGGCACGGCAGATCGGCGAACACGAACGAGACGCGGTTGCCCAGCACGTCGTCATCCGCGCGGACGCTGACGGGGACCATCGCCTTGAGCGGGACCGGCTCCTCGCCGCGCCGGGCGAAGAAGTTGCGGGCCCCGCCGGCCACCGCGGCGAGCAGGACGTCGTTGACGGTCGTCCCGTAAGCGCGTTTGAGCTCGCGCAGGTCATCGAGCGGGCGCTGCGCCCATGCCAAGCTCCGCAGTGGCGAGAGCGGCTGGTTGAGCGAGCTCGCGGGAGCGGCGTGCAGCGTGCGCTCCAGCGCCCGCGCCACGCGCGGGGCGCCACCGGCAAGCTCACCCGCGGTGCGCGATGGAGACGCAGCGGCGCGCAGCGGCCAACGCAGGAGGCCGAGCTGCTCCCTTGCACGATCGCGCGCCCCCCTGACCAGCAGCCGCATTCCATCGGGCTCGGGCTCGGCACGCCAGCCGTCGAGCTCGCCGGTCGAGGGCTCGGGCGTCGGGTCGAGCAGCAGCGAGGCGAGCTCGACCGCCGCAATACCGTCGACCATGCAGTGATGGACCTTGCCGACGATCGCTGTCGGCCGCTCGCCCGCGCCTTCGCAGATCCAGATCTCCCACAGCGGCCGATCGTGGCGCAACGGGATCGACATCACCTCATCGACGAGGTCGCAAAGCGGGCCGGGCGCCCAGAAGACGTGACGATCGACGGAGAAGTCCGGATCGTCGATCCACTCCGGCGAGTGCAGCCCGAACGGGACGGGCGCGAGCTTCTGGCGGTAGCGCGGCGTCCGCGCCAGCCGAAGCTCGATGTGATCGCGCAGCTGCGAGAAGCTTGGCAGCGGGCCCGCAGCAGGCGCCGAGAACTCGGCGGCCCAGCCGACGTGCATATGCGCGGTGGGCGTCTCCACCTCGAGGAACGACGCATCGAGCGCCGAGAGGCGTGTGCCGGTCATCGTCTCGCCGCCGATCGGGCTGAGGGTGTGGGGACTTGTGCCGGTGGCCCGGCGAGGCGAGGCATCGCGCCCTCGGTGGCGCCGGCGCGTGGTATCGGCCGCCGCCCCCATTCGGCTGCCAGCGCGAAGTCGACCAGCTGGTCGAAGTAGCGACGCAGGGGGGTGGGCCCGATTCCGGTTGCGTGAAGGGCCACGCGGGAACGACGGTCGTCGTAGACGACCCCCATCGCGAAATACGGGAAGAAGACCTCGCTGCGCGCCAGTGCCTGGCGGTGGCGCTGGTCGCGACTCGCTCGGACGAGCAGCGGATGCACCACACGGCGGTACACAGCAGGCGCGATCAGGCGCGGCGCCGGGCGACCGAAGCGCTCCGCCGCGAGCTCGACCAGCTCACCCACGTTGGTCGCATCCGCTCCGGCGGTGAGGTGATAGGTCCCGCCCTCGGCCTCAGGAGCTTGGCTGAGGGTGAAGATCGCGTCGGCCACGTAGTCGACCGGCACCACGTCAACCGGCGCGTCGCGGCGGGCGGGCAGCGCCGGGTAGGCGCCGCGGGCAAAAGCCCGCAGCGGCCAGTAGAGCACGTTGAACGAAGCGGTCCAGCCGCTGCCCCGCTCGCCGACGACGATGCTCGGCCGCAGCACCGTGATCGGCAGTCGCCGGCAGGCACGGGCGACGAGACTCTCGGCCTCGAACTTCGACTGCTCGTAAGCGTTTCGAAAGGACTGGCCCACGTCGAGATCGTCCTCGCTGAAGCGCCCCCGGTGATCGCCGGCGACATAGGCCGTGGAGATGTAGGAGAAGCGCCGCAAACCGCCGCGCGCTCGGCAGCGCTCGGCGAACTCGACCACCCACCTCGTGCCTTGCACGTTGATCGCGCGCGAAGCCTTCAGCTCGAGCTCGAAGGACACCGACGCGGCGCCGTGCACTATCTCGCTGACTTGCCTGGCGAGCCCGTCGCCGTCCCCGCGCAGGCCGAGACCCGGGCGCGTGATGTCGCCGCGAACCGCGGTCACTCGCTCGGCGTAGGGATGAGCGATGCCGAAAAGCGAGCGCAGCGTGTGCTCCATACGTGCCGCGGCCGCGCGGTCATCCGCCCCCCGCACGAGCGCGAAGACGTGACGGTCGGTGCGCTCCAGAAAGCGGGCCAGCAGCTCCATGCCGACAAACCCAGTGGCACCCGTCAGCAGCACGCTGCCGAGCCTTGGACCTTCGATCCGCTTTCGATCCTTCACACCGACGTGGGCCTTCATCCCACACCTCTTTTCCTACGGGGTTAGCTGACGGGCTCGCGGTGATGCCGCTACGGCCGGATCGTCGGCCGATTCGCCCCAACTGCTTGGGTCCCCCGTCCGCCCGCGCCTGAGCGGGGCGACTCGGATTAGCGTTCAACTTAGCAAACTCGATTCCCACAAAGAAGACCCGACAGAACTGGCTGGAAAGGCCTTCAACTCCAGACGAAATTCCTTGGGGTCCACGATCAGCGAGTCCAAGGAGGACGGTCCCTTCCCCGTCGCGGAGGACACCTGGCCGTTCTATTGATCTCGGCCGGCCGATGGCCGACAGTCGCGCTTGTAGGCATCCCAGTCCCACTCCCCCAGGAACGCATCCGCCGCCCTTTCGCCGCTTGCGAGGACCTCAGCGCGCTTTGACTCCGAGGCGTCGAACTCGACGATGCCGACGGCGCTTGCATCGACCTGGATCGCCCGCCGGCGAACGCAGGGACGCTCGACGTAGGTCTGGTCGTTGCCGACGATCGCGGTGGCGATCACCCGCTCGAGCAGGTGGAGGGGCGGCAGGGCCGACAGGGCGCTCACCGGGAAGAGCTGCGGATCGCCCGCCGGCAGCTGGGGGATGACCTTGACGCCGAGCGTCGGCCAGCGCGGCCTCGCTCCGTCGGTGCGGTCGAAGGCCTCGATCGGGAAGTTGGACAGGACGCCGCCGTCGACCAAGGTGATCTCCTTGCCGCTGCCGTCGCGGATCTCGACCGGCTCGAAATAGAGGGGGATGGAGATCGAGGCGCGGACCGCGTCGGCGACCCGCTGCTCATCGGGGTCGAGCTCCAGCAACGGGTAGTCCCAAGGCAGGCGCAGCAGGCGCCCGTGACTGAGATCCGTCGCCATCACCACGAGCTTGTAGCGCTGGTAGGGGGTGAGGTTGCCGTCCGCCTCGTCGTCGGTCCGGCGCAGGTCGGCGAAGGTCCTGATGCCGAGCGCCGCCAGCTCCCTCTCCAGGAAGTCGTGGATGTAGTCGCCCTCATAGGCGCCGGCCGCCCACAGGAGAGACATGCCCTCGCTCAGCGCGGGGATCCCCGGAGAGGCGCGATCGGGCACTCGACGGTAGTCGAGGCGCTCCATGACGCCCGACAGCCCATCGCGGTCGACCCCGGCCGCGAGGAAGGCGGCGACGATCGCGCCGGCGGAGGTGCCCGCCACGCGCGGGAAGACGTAGCCCTCGCGCATGAGGCCCAACACCGCGCCGACGAGGCCGATGCCCTTCACCCCTCCGCCCTCGAGCACCAGATCGGCTTTCGGCACGGCCTGCCTCCTCACCGCGCGGCGCGGATCGCCTCCACTGCTTCCGCGGCGGTGGCGTTGGCGCTGGCGGCCTGCTGCTCGGACATATGCGACGCATAGACTTGCGCCTTCGCCGCCTCGATCTGCTGTCCCTGGATCGCTTTCTTGGTCTGGTCGGTACCGATCTTGACGCCCAGGTATGCCCCGACCACCGAACCGACGACGGCGATCGCAGAGCCGGCGACCGTCGCTGCGGTCTGGGTGCCCGCGACCAGCGCTCCGATGGCGATCCCGGTGATCGCCAGCAGGCCCGCGATCACCGCGACCAGGCCACCGATCTCCCTCACCCGATCGGCCCAGTCTCTCTTCGGGTCCGCCGGCTCTTCCTGCATTTCCCAGGTCTCTTCGGGGGTCTCCTGCATAGCTGCACCTCCTGACTCGACGGCAACCAGACCGCCATTACCTCGTTCGGCCGGCCCGCAAACCCCTCGTCACCGAAGATCGGCGGCGCCCGTCGAGCGCTCTTGAGCTCAGAAGCTCGACGGCCGACCGATCGGCGCCCGCGAAGCGCTCGACCGGCAGTCGGCGTAGGGAGCACCTCCTTCGCGCGAATTACGAGCGCGTTGACGTACGCAGGTCGCTCTCCCGCAACGGACGAGACCAACCGCCTCGGTCGGCAGGAGTTGCCTCTAGAGCTCGACCTCTACCTCGAACTCCGTCGTCTTCGGTGGGCCCGGCAACACGGACCCCCCTCCCTGGAAGGCGGGCAACAGCGCCTCGTCGCGGAACTTCTCCCAGATCTCCTTCGACTCCCAGACTGCGACGACGACCCAGCCGTTCGTCTTC
>DATFVC010000049.1:0-15797 GCA_035260485.1 Solirubrobacterales bacterium
CGGGCGTGTTCCTTGCCGGCCCGCCCCAACCGCTTGCCCAGCTCGGGATCGGCGAGGATCTCGATACAGCGGCGCGCGCACTCGGCCGGCGAGTCGACCAGGTAGCCGCTCTTGCCGTTCTCGATCTGCAGTGGGATGCCGCCGACGTTGCCCGCCACGGTCGGCCGTCCCTTCCAGAGCGCCTCGGTGACGGTCAGCCCGAAGCCCTCGCGGATCGACTTCTGCAGGCAGACGTCGGACTGCGACTGGAAGGCGTTGACCTCGATCGCGCCGACGTTGTTGAGGTTGTTGAGGATCTTGATGTCGGGGTCGGCGGCGGCGTACTCGACGGTCTGCTGGAAGAAGTCCCAGCCCTCTGGGTCGTCGGTCGCCATCGATCCGACCAGCGCCAGCTGCACCTCAGGCATCTCCGCGGTCACGTCACGGTAGGCATCGATCACCCCGATCGGGTCCTTCCAGGGGTCGAAGCGGGAGACCTGGGTGATCAGCGGCCGGTCGACGTCGATCCCGAACTGGTTGCAGACGTAGGCAGCGTCGTCGGGCGAGAAGGCCATGTTCTTCGGCGAGAGCGGATCGATCGCCGGGGGGATGATGCGGACGCCGTTGTGGCCGTCGATTCCGCTCGGCACATAGGCCGGCATGTGCCACACCGTTGCGTCGTATTCCTCGATCAGCGGTTGCAGGCGAGCGATCGGCGCTGGGTTTGGCTCGGAGAGGTCGATGTGGCAGCGCCAGATCCAGTTACGGCTCTTCTCCTGGGCGCCGCGACGCAGCCCGATCGGCTGCGGGTCGTGGACGATGATCGTGTCCCACTCGCCTTTCAAACCCTCGGCGTTTATCGCGTTGATCTCGTCGAAGACCGCCCACTGCTCGTCGCTCAGCGTCTCCTCGGCGCCCTGCAGCGAGTTGTGGAGGAGCTTGGTCGCATTGAAGAACTCTTCCTTGCCGAAGATCACGTGCCAGTGGGCGTCGACGCCGGCGTCGCGCATCAGCGGCACGATCGTGTAGAGGATCTCGGAGACCCCGCCGCCGAAAGCGGTGGCGCTGACGTGGAGGACGCGCTGTCCTTTGAGCGGCTCGGCCAGCTCGCGAATCCGCTCGGTCAGCTCCTTGCCGGCGATGTGGGTGTAGTCGGCGAGGGACTTCTGGCCGAGGGTGACTTCTTGAAGCATCGGCGATTTCTACAGACAACGCCGGTTAGATGACTGGCAGGCCGCTCAGCCGGGCGGTTCGGCGACCGGGCGCTTACCAAGCGTGACCTCCACGTTTTCTCGATCGCCGCTGTCGTGGAGGACTTCGAGCGTCACTTTCTGGCCCGGCTTGTAGGCGGAGATGTAGCGGGACAAATCATCTGGCTGTATGACCTTGTGGCCGTCCACAGCGAGGATCGTGTCGCCGCCGACTACGTACTCGCCGGCCTGGAAACGCAGTTTTTCGTTGCCACCCTTCAGTCCCGCTTCGTCACCTGGCCCGCCCGGGACGACTTCGGCCAGCAGCCCGCCGTAGTCGGTGTCGAGGCCGAGCTTTGCGGCGAGCTGGGGATAGAGCGACTGGCTGGAGACCCCGATGTACGCATATTCGGCTTTGCCGTTCTGCTTCAGCTGGGCAAGCGAGCGCTTCACCGCCGAGATCGGCACCGCGAAGCCGACCCCGTCGCTGGCGCCGGAGTTGGTCTCGATCTGCTGGTTGATGCCGACCACACGAGCGCCGGCGTCGAGCAGCGGACCGCCCGAGTTACCGGGGTTGATCGAGGCGTCGGTCTGGATCGCGCCCTCGATCTGGAACTGGGTCAGCGATTTGACTGAGCGTTCGGTCGCCGAGACGATCCCGACCGAGAGCGACTGCTGCTCGCCGAAGGGACTGCCGATCGCCGCCACCGGCTGGCCGACAATCAGTTCGTGGTCGTCGCCGAGCTGCAGCGGGTGCAGGTCGAAGCCGTCGGGCTTCACTTCCAGCAGGGCGACGTCGGCGAAGGGATCGAAGCCGACGATCTTCGCCGGCACGACGTTGCGATCGGGGAACTCGATGAAGACCGCCTTCGCCTCCTTGCGGGCGCCGCCTTCGCCGTCGGTGACGACGTGGGCGTTGGTGACGATCCTGCCGCTCGTGTCGAGCACGAAGCCGGAGCCTTCGGCGGCGCCTTCGTCGAAGATCGAGCGGATCGTGACCACGCCGGGGGCTGCTTCGCGGTAGACCTTGGCCGCGTCGAAGCCCTCGCTGGCCGCCTGCACGGCCACCTGGGTCGTCGTCTTCGTCGCTTCCGGCGCGCCTGGTCCCGAGTTGCCGTCACCGCTGCTGCCGCAGCCGCCGAGCAGGGTAAGGAGCAGCGCCAGCAGCGCCGCCAGCGAGGCTGTCCGCCTGCTCACGCGATCGCCTTCGCGGGGTCGGCGAGGGCCGCAGCCGGCGCTCCGGGCGGAGCGAGGGGCAGGTCGAGCGTGAAGGCGGTAAAGCGCCGGCTGGAGGAGATCGCAATGTGCCCGTCCATCCGCTGCACCAGCTCGCGCGCGATCGCCAGACCGAGCCCCGAGCCGCCGGCCGAGTCGGCCGTGTAGAAGCGCTCGAAAATGCGCTTCTGTACCCGCTGGGGGATCCCGGTGCCGTCATCAGAGACGGTCAGCTCGGCGCGCTGGTTGACGGAGTAGATGGTCACGGTGACGCTGGTGCCCTCTGGGGTATGGGTGAGGGCGTTGTCGAGCAGGATACGGATGATCTGCCGCACCCGGTCCGGGTCGGCGACCGCGATCACCGGGCGGTCCGGCGTGCGCAGCTCCAGGCGCGAGCCGCGCAGCTCGGCGCGGGCGCCGAACTCGCGGACCACTTCACGGGCCAGTGGGCTGAGATCGACGCTGCCGATCGCCATCACGATGCCCCCGGCGTCAAGCTGGGAAAGGTTGAGCAGGTCAGCGGTGAGCTTGGTCAGCCGCTCGATCTGCTGGCGCATCGTGCGCACGAATTCGGCCCGCTCCTCGGGGCTCGGGTCCTCTTCGTCGAGCAGCTCGACGAAGCCGCCGAGGCTGAAGATTGGCGTGCGCAGCTCGTGCGAGGCGTTGGCGATGAACTGCTTGCGGGCGCTGTCGAGCTCGGCGAGACGGCGCTGCATCTCATTGAAGGTGCGGGCGAGCTGCCCGAGCTGGCCCGAGGAGTCGACGGGGATACGGGCAGCGAAGTCACCGTCGGCGACCTTGCGTGCCGCCTCCTCGATTCGCTTCACCCGCAGGGTGACAAGCCGGGCGGAGTAGATGCCGACGCCGAGGGCCATCAACAGGGCGATCAGGGCGCCGATCAGGATCGGTCCGCCGGCCTCCGCATGGCCGCCGATCGCGACGACCCAGACATAGACGATGATCGACGTCCCAGCCCCGATCGACAACGACGCAGTCGTGATCCTGCTGCCGAGCGGGGTGAGGCGGAGAAGCTTCATTCCCTGAAGCGGTAGCCGACGCCGCGCACCGTGAACAGATACTCGGGCTGCTTGGGATCGGCCTCGATCTTTTCGCGCAAGTGGCGGATGTGGACGTCGACCGTGCGCGGGTCGCGGTAGTCGGAATCGCCCCAGACGTGCTCGAGCAGGGTCTCGCGGCTGAGCACCTTGCCCGGCGAGCGGGCCAGCGCGGTGAGGATCTCGAACTCGACATAGGTGGCGGCGACCTCCTCGTCCTGAAGGGTCACCGAGCGCCGGGCCGGGTCGATCCTCAGCGCGCCGTGCTCGATCGGCTCCTCGTCGGGCGGGTCGACGGCCATTCGCGAGCGGCGCAGCGCCGCCTTGACGCGACTGCGGAACTCGCGCATCGAGAAGGGCTTGGTGATGTAGTCGTCGGCGCCGACCTCGAGTCCGGCGACCTTGTCCGTCTCACTGCCTTTCGCGGTCAGCATGATGATCGGCACCTGGCTGTGGCGCCGCAACTGCCGGCAAACTTCGACCCCATCGAGTTTGGGCAGCATCAGGTCGAGAACCACGAGGTCGAAGCGGGCCTCCTTGAAGCGCTCGAGCGCTTCGCGGCCGTCCAGCGCCGAGGTGACGTGGTAACCGTCCTTGCGCAGCGGATAGCTGAGCAGGGTTTGCAACGACTGCTCATCGTCGACAAGGAGTATCCGCGTAGACCCGTTGGGCATGGACACAAGAGTAATCTGGTCGCGCCGCCAGGTAGTTATGGACGGATGTGCGAGTACCAAGAACTAAGGTTCCAGGGTACTGCGCCGATATGAAGCGAGTAATGGAGCAGCGACAGTTGAAGAGCCTCGTCGAGAGCGGCGATTACCGGCCCGAGCCGAAGCTGGTGGCGTGCGCGATGCTGCGCCGTCGCGGCGTGCGAGCGCTGCTGACCGGGACCGCGCTCAGCGCAGCTGATCGAATCCCGTCGGCGCCAGCAGCCCGCCGTCAGGCAGCCTGATCTCGACCCCCTCACCGGCGACGACCTCGCCGATCAGGGTCAGCTTGGGTCCCCCGTGCTTTTCGATATCCGCCGCCACGGCGGCCCATCGCTCGTCCGGTAAGGCTGCGAGCAGCTCGTAGTCCTCGCCACCGGAAGCGGCCAGCTCAAGCGGCTCGCGTCCGGCAGCGACCGCGATCTCGGCGGCGCCGGCGGCAAGCGGCAGCGCCGCAGCATCGATCCGCAGCCCGACCCCGCTCGCGGCGGCGATGTGGACGGCATCGCCGCCGAGCCCGTCACTGAGGTCGATCATCGCCGTCGCGCCGGCGGCGGCCAGGGCGCGGCCCTCGCTCAGCCGCGGCAGCGGTTCCAGCTGTCGAGCGAGCAAGCCACGACCTTGGGACGACCGTGGAGTTGACGCCGCTATGGGGTCGTCATCTCCACAGTCGTGAGACTGCCCCAGTAGCTGGAGACCCGCTGCGGCGCCGCCCAGCTCGCCAGTTACGACAAGCGCGTCTCCGGGGCGCGCACCGGATCGAGTCACCAGGTCATCCGCGCTCTCCGCGTGTCCGACCACAGTGATCGAGAGGGTCAGAGCCGGTGCTCGGGTTATGTCCCCGCCGGCGAGCGTCGTGCCGGTCTCCACAGCTACTTTCGCGATCCCCTCGAGCAGCTCGATACAGCCGTTCTCGTCGAGGTCGGCAGGGACGCCGAGGACAACATAGGCCTCGCCCGGCTCGGCGCCCATGGCTGCCAGATCTGAGAGGGCGGCGGCGAGCGCCTTGTGGCCGATCTGCGCCAGGGTGCTCCACTCGCGCCGAAAGTGGACCCCGTCGACCAGCGCATCGACCGAGGTGGCGGTGGCGCCCCCAGGCACGACGATGGCGGCGTCGTCGCCGCTGCCGAGCCGCACCCGCGGCCCGGTTTGCGGCAGCCGTGCTCGTATGCGAGCCAAGAGCTCGAACTCGCCCATGCGGCCATTCTCCCCATCCGGGTCACCCGATGGGCGACCCATAAGGCCACTATGGTGCGGCGGACGTGGCCGAGGGGCATCCATTTCTGCATCGCATTGGCGAGGCCGCCGCTCGATTTGGGACGCGGCCACCGCGCAGCAAGCGCGTCAGGCTCGCGATCCAGCTCGGCCTCGCCGTCGTCATCTTCGGCTTTCTCGTTCTCACCGTCGTCGACCAGTGGGCGGAGATCAAGGACAAGGGCGTCCACTTCCACGTCCTCTGGCTGATTCCAGCCTTTGTCGTCCTCCCACTCTTCTATATGTTGAGCGCGGTCGGCTGGGATCTGATCCTGCGTTTCCTCGGCTACCGGATCGGAGTTGGGCGGGCGCAGGTGGCCTGGGGACAGCCGCTGCTCGCTCGCTACGTGCCCGGCAGCGTCCTCTACGTGCTCGGTCGGGTGTTGCTCTCCGAGCGCGCGGGTGTGCAGAGGCGGGTCACTATCGCCAGCATTGTTTACGAGCAGGCGATCTCCGCTACCTCGGCGATCGTCTTCGCCGCCTACTTCCTGATCAGCCACCCCGACCTGCAGGGCCAGCCGTGGCGCTGGGGGGTGCTCCTGCTTATCCCACTGGCGATCACGGTGCTGCACCCGCGCATCTTCGGCCCGCTCGCCAACCGCGTCCTCCGCGCCTTCGGCCGCGAGTCGCTGCCGGAGGTGATCTCGCTGCGCGGCGTGATCGCCCTGATCCTCTTCTACCTCGCCGTCTGGGGCGTGGTCGCAGTCGGCATGTACTGTGTCGCCCGCTCGGTCACCAGCATCCCGCTTACGGCCAACGAAGTGCTCAGGGTGGGCTCGGCCCAGGCGGTCGGCTACGTCGCAGCGCTCGTCACCCTGGTTGCCCCGGCCGGCCTCGGTATCCGCGATGCCGCCTTCGCCTGGGCGGTGAAGGGCGCGGTGGGCAACAGCTTCGCGGTCGGCTCGCTGATCGCGATCGCCGTGCGCGGTGTGCTGACCGTGGTCGAGCTGCTCTACGTCGGCCTGGTCACGGCACTGGGCAAGCGCGAGGGTTGGTCGATTTCCACCGGTGTCCTCCATGCTTCGCCCGAGGAGCAGGCCGAGGGCCCGCCTAACCGCAACGAGACCCCGATCCACTCGCCCGAGATTCTTTAGCCGTCGGTTGGGAGGCGTGGGGCGGCTCGGGGGAGCCTAGGTTCGCTTCGCTGACGCTCCGCTCACTATGTTGGACCGCTTCGCGGCTGGAACCACTCTGCGGAGCCGCTTCGCGAGGCTCCCCAAGCCGCCCCACGCCCCCCAGGTGAAGTTGCCGACGAAGCTCCCGCAGGGGGACGCTGACCTGAATCGCTCAGTCGCGAGGCGCTGCAGCCGACTTTTACCCACCTATAGAGGGGTCAAAGTCGGCGGCGTTATAGCGGCAAGCGAGCGGGGAGCTGATCGACGGTTAGGGCGAGGGTTAGGAGCTGTAAGGGACGGTCGCGGGATAGGGCTACCAGGGGGAGGGCCCAGATCAGGTACCAGGGCAGGAGCCAGGCGGTTGCTAGGAGGAGGGCGAGGGAGGCCCAGGCGGCGGCGCGGAGCCAGTCGTTGCCACGCCAGGTCCAGGCGAGCAGGTAGATGAAGAGGGCCGCGTAGATGGCAAGCGCCGCGACCCGGACGGTCGTGGCGTCAAGGCCCGTCAACCGGGCGAAGGTGGTAGGGATGCTCAGGTGGGTGGTCTTGTGCTGGTGACGGCCAACCAGCTCGAGGCCGTGGAGCCAATGCCAGCCGAACGTTGCGTAAGCGGCCCCGCCGATCGCCAGGGCGGCCACCGTGCCTCCGAGCAACAACCTGCCGACGGGCCTGAGACGTCTGCCATGTAGACGTCTTAGGCCCGTCGGCAGGGTGCTTAGCAGGGCGAAGGGGGCGATCACCGCGGTCGACGCCTTGATTGCAATCGCGGCGGCGAGGGCCGCGCCCCCGATCGCCTCGCGGGCCGAGAGCATCGCTGCGACTCCGGCCATCGCAACCAGGAGCGCGAGGCTGTCGTTGTGGGCGCCGCCTACCACGTGGAGCAGGACGAGCGGATTCAGGGCCACAAAGGCGGCAGCGGGCAGCGGTGCTACGCCACGGGATGGGGCGAGGCGGGCTACCAGCACGGCTATGCCCAGAACCGAGAGGGCGGCCGTTGCCTTCAGCGCCGCGACCGCCACCGCGACCGGCAGCCAGGCGAGCGGGTAGGTGGCGAGGGTGAACAGCGGCCCGTAGGCGCTGGTCACGTCGATCCAGGTGACGCGGGCGTAGGCGGGGTCGAACGGGGCGGCGGCCGGCGAGTGGACGTAAGGGTTGAGGCCGTGCGCGACTCCGAGCCGCGCATAGTCGACGTAGCTGTAGACATCGTGGGAGAGGAGAACCGGGGCCACCGCGAAGGCGGCGACCAGGCAGAGGATCACCCCCCAGACCGGACGACTCCAGTCATCGATCGAAACTGCGTTTACCCGCGCATAGGGTCGGTAAATGCAGTTTCGTCTGCGCTGGATCCCGTCGGGGTGGCTCAATTTCCCGCCGCGGCCCCGCCACCGACGCCAGCGCCGCCTCCGGTTCCGTATTCGGGCGGCGGGGACGGGACACGCGTCGGTTCCTGGCCGACGCCCGGTGCGTAGGCGTTCGGGTCGTAGCCGCCGGTCGCTTCCCGGCCCAGCCTTTCCGCTTCGCTTTCTTCCCCACCTCCCTTGGCGGAGAAGGAGCCGGAGCCGTTGCCTGGCGCCGAGGCGGTGAACTGGCCGTAGAACGGGGCCCAGCTGATCGGCTTCTTCGGTTCGCTGAATTCCTCGCAGGGGACTTCCGCGTTCGAATAGAGCGAGTGCCAGATTTCAGCTGGGAAGGTGCCGCCGAAGACGGTCGTGCCGTGGACACTGGTCATTTCGATTGCGTTCGACTGTGGGTAGCCGACCCAGACCGCCGTCGCCAGGTTGGGCTGGATGCCGGCGAACCAAGCGTCGGTGAAATTGTCGGTCGTCCCGGTCTTGCCGCCCTGGCCGGGGCAGCCGGTGTAGGCGGCGGTGCCGGTTCCTTCGGTGATGTTGTCGTGGAGGAGGCGCCACACCTGGAAGGCGACCGCTTCCGGCACCACCCGTTTCGCATCGGGGTGCTGGGGGCGGTCGACCTGCCCGCTCGGGAAGACGACCCGCCGGATCGCGACAGGATCGTGGTGGATCCCGCCCGCGGCGAGCGTCGCGTAGGCATCGGTCAGTTCCAGCGGCGAGACGCCGATCCGCAGGCCGCCGATTCCCTCGGCAGGGATGCCGTCGAGTTCGCTTTCTATCCCCATCGATTTCGCCGTCGCCGCGACGCGCTGCGGCCCGACGTCGAGGTCGAGCTGGGCGAAGACCGTGTTGTCGGAGGCGACGGTCGCCTGCTGCAGGTTGATCGTCCCCAGATACCCCTCGTCGGCGGTGCTCACTTCCCAGTGGCCCCACTTGGGCAGGTTGAGGTCGAGGTGCTTGGACGTGTAGTAGGTCGAGTAGGGGTCTATCCCCTGCTTGATCGCCGTGGTCAGGACGAATGCCTTGAAGGCTGAGCCGGGCTGGCGGTGGCCCTGAGCGGCGAGGTTGAACTGGCTCTGGTCGTAGCTGGAGCTGGAGACCATCGCCTCGATGTGGCCGTTGCGCGGATCGATCGAGACCAACGCCGAGGAGGGATCTTCGGGGTACGGGAGGGCGGACTGCATCGCTTCCAGCCCGATTTCCTGCAGCCGCGGGTCGATCGTCGTGTAGACGTCGAGGCCGCCTTTGCGGACCGTGTTCACCCCGTAGGTTTCGATCAGCGCGTTCTGGACGTAGTCGAAGAAGTAGGGCTGGCGCTTCTCGAAATAGCCCTTGTTGAGGTCCAGCTCGAGACCGCGCTGCTCGCCCTGCCGGGCTCGCTGAGAGGAGATGTAGCCGAGGCTCGTCATCTTCGAGAGCACCTCGTTGCGGCGCTCCCGCGCCCCGCGGGGGTTGAGGACCGGGTTGTAGTCGGTCGGCGCCTGGGGAAGGCCGGCCAGCAGTGCCGCCTGCTCCAGGGTCAGTTTCCAGACCGGGCGCGAGAAGTAGATCTTCGAGGCGGCTTGGACGCCGACCGCGGTCGCGCCCTTGATCGTCCCGTAGGAGGCGGTATTGAGGTACTGGCCGAGGATCTCTCGTTTGGAGTGGCGTTCGGCGTACTCGATCGCCAGCTGCGCCTCGATGATCTTGCGTTCGAGGTCTCGGTGCGGATTGGAGATGCAGAGGTTGCGAACCAGCTGCTGGGTGATCGTCGAGCCGCCCTCGACCGTCTTGCCGGCTTCCAGGTTCTTGAGGGCGGCGCGGGCGATCCCCTCCGGATCGATGCCGCCGTGGCTGTAGAAGCGCTCGTCCTCGATCGCGACGGTCGCTCGCTGGAGGTCCTTCGGGACGCGGTCGATCGAGATCGGCGCTCGCGCTTCGTCGGACTCGACGATTCCGAGCTTGCTGCCGTCGGCGGCGAAGAGGGTTGAGTTGCCGCCCTTGTCGATCGGCTTGCAGGCGGCGAGGGACGGCGCCTTGGCGGCGACGTCGAGCACCCAGGAGGCGACGCCGACTACGCCGATCGCGAGCAGGGCCACGACGCCGAGGCCGACGAAAAGCAGCTTGCCGCGAGCGCCTCCCCGGTGTCGCTGACGGCGGCGATTGCGCTGCGTCATGCGGAAGAGGGTACTTCGCCCCCGACGCCGCTCAGGCCTGCGTGTCGGCGGTGGAAAGGTTGTGGACGATTCCCTCGACCAGCAGCTGGTTCGGGATGACCACCGCGGTGCCGTCGCCGGGGTCGACGTAGGTGTAGGAGAGAGTGATGTCGAGGACGCGGCCCTCGACTTCATCGAAGGCGATCCGGTCGCCGATCCGAATCGGCTGGGAGATTGCCAGCTGCACTCCCGCGACCATGTTGGCGATCGTGTGCTGGGCGGCGAAGCCGATGATCGCGGCCAGCACCGCGGTAGAAGCGAGGATGCCGGTGGCGAGCCGCTTCAGCTCCGTGAACTGGCTCAGCGCGATCGCCACCAGGACGAGGAAGACGACCAGGATCGCGAGCCGCCGCAGGAAGCGCAGACGCGTCTTGGTGGACCGTGAGACCTGTGAGACTGCCGGCGTCATGGAGGCAAACTTACCTGCGCAGCGGCCTCTGGACGTGCCGGCAAGCCGGCCCGGCTTTCCTTACGCGACCTGGGGCCCGCAGATGGCGATCGGGGGAGTGCTGCTGGCGCTCGGGGTGGGGATCGCACTCGGCATCCCCGCGGTGATCATCGACAGCCCGGCCAACGGCGATCTCAGCACTGCCGCCAACATAGTCGTCCAGCTCGCGACCGCGCTCGGATTCCTGCTGGTGCCGATCGCGATCGCGAGTCGCTGGGGAGAGGCCCCCGTCGGCCAGGCTCTGCGACGGCTCGGGGTGCGCAGCTTCAGCCCGGGTGCGCTGAAGTGGATGCTGGCGGCGATTGGCGCCTACCTTGTTGCCGCCGCGGTCTACGCCGCCATCTTCGGCACGCCCGAACAGAAGGACATCGCCGAATCGTTCGGCACCGTGCCGGTGCAGGTCCTCCTGATCGTCTTCGCGGCGCCGATCAGCGAGGAGATCTGCTTCCGCGGCATGCTCTTCGGCGGCCTGCGAAAGCGGCTGCCGCGCCTCGCCGCGGCGTTGATCAGCGCCCTGATCTTCGGCGGCCTCCACGCCCTCACCGGCCTCAGCGCGGTCCCGCCGCTGATCGCCTTCGGCTTCATCCTCGCCCTGCTCTACGAGAAGACCGGCTCGATCGTCCCCGGCGTCATCCTCCACATGCTCAACAACTCGGTCGCCCTGATCGCGCAGTAGGGGGAGCAAAGAAAAGGCCCGCCGGGCCGTCCGCAAGAATTCCCAGCCTATGGGCCACCATCTCGTCCGCGTACTGGTTCTCCTCGTCATGCTGGCGCTTCCCGCAGCCGCTGTGGCGGCGCCAAAGGAATCGGCCAAAACGCCCAAAGCCCCGCTGGTCCCCCAGGGCCCCGAGCAGGCGACCGTGAAGATCGTCCGGATCGGACACCTGAGTGGCGGCAAGGCGCAGATCTTCGGCACGGTCCCGGTCGTAGGGTCGGTGACGCCGTTTGCGCCCGGCCAGAAGGTCGATGTGACCTTCTACCTCAACGGGCACAAGCTGCTGCGCAGGACGGTCAAGGTCAGCTCGGGCAAGGGCGACGCCGGGCTCTTCCGGGCGAGCATCGTCGTGCGCAAAGACGGCAAGTACGCGGCGGCGGCTCATCTTCGGGCGACCGACTCCACGCGCGGCGACGCCACGGTGCGCAAGAGCTGGCGGGTCAGCTTCCCCGCGCTCGGCCAAGGTGACTGCGGCCGCGTCGTCAAGGGCTTCAAACAGGCCATGGCGGCGATGGGCTACGTCTCCGGCGGCGGCTCCTGCTTCAACGGCCGCACCGGGCGCGAGGTGCTCGCCTACCGCAAGGTGAACGGGATGTCGCGCAACGAACACGCCGGCAAGGGCGTGGTGCAGCGGGTCTTCGGCGGGCGCGGGGGGTACCGCGTCCGCCACCCCAAGGCCGGCGAGCACGCCGAGGTGCCGCTCGACAAGCAGGTTCTGGTGCTCAGCAAGGGCGAGCGGCCCTTCGCGATCTATCCCGTCTCGACCGGCAAGCCCTCGACCCCCACGGTCACCGGCGAGTACAGCTTCTACCGGCGCGAACCCGGCTACAACGCCGAGGGCATGTACTACTCCTTCTACTGGCACAACGGCTATGCAGTCCACGGCTATGCCGAAGTGCCCAACTACGCCGCCAGCCACGGCTGCGTCCGCACCTTCATCGCCGACCAGCCCCGCATCTACGAACAGCTGCGCTACGGCGAGCCGATCTTCGTCTTCTGAGCGAGTAGAGCAAGGCTCCGCTTACTAGGCTAGGAGCTTAGTAAGCGATATCGCTGTTTCCTTTAGTAAGCTCACACCCTAATGAGCGAACGCTGTGGAACGCTGCTTTGACCGTCCCGATCGCATCCGAGCGGGCCGGGAGCTTCAAAGAGGTCCGGGATGGGCTTGCCAGCTATCTGGCCTTCCACCCGGCGCCGCTCCCACCGGTCCCGCCGCTGGATCTTGATGTCGAGCTGCACCGGCTGCTCGACCGGGCCAACCAGGCCTTGGGTCGGTTGGACGGGATCACGCTGCTGCTGCCGGACCCGAGTCAGTTCCTCTACACCTTCATCCGCAAGGAGGCCGTGCTCTCCTCACAGATTGAGGGAACCGTCTCGTCGCTGTCCGATCTCCTGCTCTTCGAGAACGAGGCCACTCCGGGCGTCCCGGTCGAGGACCTCGAGGAAACGGCCAACTACATCGCGGCGATGAGCCACGGCGTCGACTCGATCGCCTCCAGCCGCCTACCTCTCTGCAATCGCCTGCTCCGCGAGGTCCATGAACGGTTGCTGCAGTCCGGCCGAGGCTCCGACAAAGCCCCCGGCGAGTTTCGGCGCAGCCAGAACTGGCTGGGTGGAACCCGGCCCGGCAACGCCCGCTACGTTCCTCCTCCCTGGCCTGAGGTAGAGCCGGCGATGTCAGGCCTCGAGCGGTTCCTCCATGACCTGCCCACGCCGTCGCCTGTCCTCGTCAAGGCCGCGCTCTCCCACGTCCAGTTCGAGATCATCCACCCGTTCCTCGATGGAAACGGTCGCGTCGGGAGACTGCTGATCACCCTGCTCCTGGTCGATCAGGGGGTGCTGAAGCGGCCACTTCTCTATCTGAGCCTTTACCTAAAGCGAAATCGCGACGCCTACTACGAACACCTCCAGCGGGTTCGTACGGAGGGCGCCTGGGAGGACTGGCTTCGCTTCTTCCTCGAGGGTGTCGTCGATGTGGCCGAATCGACCACGGACACGACTCGCGGAATCATCGAGATGATCGAGCGCGATCGCGAGCGCATCCATGAGTTCGGCCGCGCCGCGGCCACCGCACTGCGGGTGCATGATCTGGCCGTAAAACGGGTTGTGGTCAAGCCTCCAAATGCTGCCGAGGCCCTTGAGCTGTCGGAGCCACCGGTCTACGCGGCGATCTCACGGCTCGAGGACGCCGGCATCCTTCGCGAGGTCACCGGCAGAGCCCGGGGCAAGACGTACGTCTACGGTGAGTACATGGACATCCTCAACGAGGGGACCGAGGTGTGAGCGCCGATCGTAGGATGGGCGCAATGGTCGATCTGGACGCCGCCAAACGGACGCTGCTCGCCGAGTTGCGCGAGCACTCCCTCGTGATCGGTGAGGTGACGCTGGCGAGTGGGGCGAAGGCGCAGTACTACGTGGATGCGCGTCGGGCGCTGTTGCGGCCGGCCGGGTTCCGCGCCGCCGGCGAGCTGATCGCTGCTGCTGCGGTTGAGGCCGGTGCGAGCGCCGTCGGGGGCCCAGCGACGGCGGCGATTGCGCCTTCCTGCGCCGCCCTCGCGGTCCCGGCCGGCCAGGGCCTAGTCGGCTTCTTCGTCCGCGGAGAGCGCAAGCAGCACGGCCTCCAGCGCTGGGTCGAGGGACCGGTCGAGGCGGGCGACAAGGTGCTCGTCGTCGAGGACACCGTCACCACCGGCGGCTCCACCGTGAAGGCGATCGAACGCATCCGCGAGCAGGGCCTCGAGCCCGTCGGCGTGATCGCTGTAGTCGACCGCCTGGCGGGCGGCGGCGAAGCGATCGAGGCGGCTGCGGCAGCCCCCTACCGAGCTCTCTCCACGATCGACGAGCTGTACCCGGATCGCCCCGACCGGGACTGACCTCAGTTCCAAGCTGAGTCGCGTCACCTACCTCCCGGGTTCCCATTGGCGAGTCCGTGTTTTGCGGCGCTTTTTGCAGATCTAGCAACAACGCTCTTTTCTACAAAAACACTAGCCTTGACATTAAAAAGGTCTTTGTTTACAGTCTTGTCACCGTCTGACTAGGACGGCACAGGGACCAATAACCGAGTCCGCCACAGGGGCCGCAAGGGAAGCGGCAGGCAGAGGGCTCAGGGACAAGGAGAAGAGATTTCGATGCTCTCGCCACTACGCAACCGCTTCGGCATCCCGGGCGTGATCTCGGTGATCGCCCTCGTCTTCGCGATGATGGGCGGCGCCTACGCCGCCTCCAACAACTCCGGTGGAGGCAAGGCGAGCGCCTCGGCCAAAGCCAAAGTGGGCCCCCGCGGTAAAACGGGCCCCGCTGGTCCCGCGGGCCCGGCGGGCCCGGCTGGACCCGCCGGCGCCAAGGGCGACACCGGCGCGGCCGGCGCCAATGGCAAAGACGGCGCCCCCGGTAAAGACGGCACTAATGGCACCAACGGGAAAAGCGTCAAACTGACCGCGGAGCCTGAAGGCGCCAATTGCGAAAAAGGCGGCACCAAAGTCGAAGTCGAAGGCGAAGCCGCCAGTAAAAAATACGTCTGCAACGGCAAAAACGGCACCACCGGCTTCACCGAAATCCTTCCCTCCGGCAAAACCGAGACCGGAGTATGGAGCGGGACCGTCGCCGAACTCGCAGGGACGAAATTCGACATAGACGCGATCCAGATCTCGTTCCCGATTCCGCTCTCATCGGCACCCTCGGCCGTCTTGGTGAAAGAAGGCGAAAGCAGCAAACCGGGCTGTCCGGGTGTCGTCAGTGGAATTCCCAAAGCCGAAGCGGGCAAGCTGTGCCTCTACCAAGATGTAGGCCCTGGCACCAAGTTTGGAGGGGTACCAGCCTTCGAAGTGTACGCCCCAACCAACGTAGGCGATGTGATTCAAGCCGCATGTGAATCTGAACTCTGCGAATGGAGGGGAATCTGGGCTGTAACCGCTCCGTAGCTGGACACCTGGGTGGTGACGGGCCGATGCGGTCTCACACAGTGACGCCTGACGCGAACGGATCCGGACGGTACTCGACCAGCCCCGTCCGGATCCCGCCTCAGGGTCTGCGAGCACAACACACACACCAAACCAGCAAGGCACTCGGAAACAACACACTCGGAAAGCGATCATGGTGACGACGAACGCACAGCCAGATGGATCGAAGGCGTCCCGCGCGGCAAACAGCAAGCGCAACCCCCGGATCGTGCTCGCGACCTTCGTCCTCGCCGCGCTCGTCCTGTCGGCGCTCTGTGCCCCCGCCCTCGCCGCCGCGCCGCCGCCGCTGTGGAAGAAGGGCCAGAACTGCGGCGACGGCAGCAAAATCGCCAAAGGCGAATGCGGCTTTAAAGCCGAAGAAGCCAAATCCGGCCTGAACCTGATCGAAACGATGATCCCTCGCGGCATCGCCTCAGACCCCGAAACCGGCCACCTCTACGTCGCCGATCAGAACAACCAGCGGGTCGTCGAGCTAACCGCCTGGGGGGACTTCGTCAAGGCCTGGGGCTGGGGGGTCAAAGACGGCTCTCCCGAACTGCAGAGCTGCACGGCGCAAACGGGCTGCCTGCGCACCCGGGGGAGCCTCGGCTTCGGCGCCGTGCGCACGCTCGGCGCC
>DATFVC010000050.1:0-20350 GCA_035260485.1 Solirubrobacterales bacterium
CTAGCGCCAGCCGTCCCGCTGGTCCGAGAGCAGCGTTACCGTGAATGTCCATCCGGGTCCTCCTTGCTTGGGGCGTCAACCACAAGCGTCTTGGAGGGCCCGGATGCCTTTCAGCTGTTCACAAGGTGTGTGGGCGGGACAGCTAGCGACCGTAGCGGTCCGAGGAGAGCACGAGCTGCTCGGGGATCGCAGCGCGCGGCGGTGGCGCCGGGTCGGCGCGGACCGAGACGGTCTCGGCGACGCTGCTCGAGACCTGGTGCGAGCCCTCGGCTGAGGCGATTGTCACGCCGTCTTCGTCAGAGCTCTCGACTTTGCCCTCCAGGCCCGGCTCCAGACCAGCCGCTTTGAGGTAGCGCAGCAGCTCCTCCGCCTCGTTCTCAAAGCGCAGGACGTGGACCTCGGCGCCGACCTCGACGTCGGCCAGGAGGGAGCCGCGCTCGCGCGCGCCCTCGACGATCGGGTGCCCGTGCGGGCAGGTGGTCGCGTCGCCGATCGCCGCCCGCATCCGCTCCTCCAGCACCGGTGACATCGCGTGCTCGATCCGCTCCGCCTCCTCGTGCACCTCGTCCCAGGGGATGCCGAGCACGTCGGTGAGGAAGCGCTCGATCATGCGATGGCGGCGGACGATGTGGCTGGCGTGCTCGCGCCCGGACTCGGTGAAGCCAAGCGATTTGTCGGCGTTGCGCTCGACGTAGCCGTCCTCGACGAGTCGGCCGACCATCTCATGCACGGTAGGGGGCGAGAGCTGCATCGCGCGGGCGATGTTGGCGCCGGTCATCGGCAGCCCGGCCTCCTCCAGCCAGAACATGATCTCCAGGTACTCCTGCTCGGCGACGGTCGCTGTTTCCACCCGTCCGATACTAACTACCCGCCGACGGGCCTAAGACGTCCGATATAGACGTGTTTGAGGCCCGTCGACCTCAGCTGCGCTCCATCAGCGTCGCGACGGCCGCCTCGTAGAAGCCGTCGCCCATCGCGCCCTCG
Organism: Solirubrobacterales bacterium; assembly: GCA_035260485.1. Taxonomy (GTDB): domain Bacteria; phylum Actinomycetota; class Thermoleophilia; order Solirubrobacterales; family 70-9; genus VRUE01. The sequence goes on from DATFVC010000050.1 coordinate 985, forward strand.
GTGACGGTCGCGTTGTCCCAGCCGGCGAGCGCGGCGCGAAGGCCGGGGTCGCGCGCGGGCCCGTTGGCGACGACGAAGAAGCGACCGACGACAGCGGCGACCTCGAGGTCCTCGACCGAGTCTCCAACCGCGATGCAGTCGGCCGGGTCATAGCCACGGGCGCGGGCGTGAGCGGCGACCGCATTCGCCTTGCTGACCATCAGTGGGACCAGGTGGTAAGCGTGGGTGGGGCCGTCGATGGCGGGCATCTCGCGACCGATCGCGCCGTTGTCGAGCAGGCGCAGGTCGTCGTGTCCCGCGGCGCCGAGCAGCTCGTTCGCCTCGCCGACATCCACCTTGCCGCGGAAGAGATGGGAGAGGACGCGGCCGTGATGCCAGGGCGAGTGGTATTCGAGCCGCCCTTCGAAGTGCTCGAAAAGCAGCTTCGGGATGCCCCGCTGCTCGATCTTCTCGTAGATGGTGCCGTCCTCGTCGGGGACGAGGTCACCGGTCAGCAGCGTCGTCTCGCCATCGATCGCGAAGGCGCAGCCGGCCTCGTAGATGTAGGAAGACTGGCCCATCAGGCGGGCGGCCTCGTGGACCTGGGGCTCGCGCCGGCCCGACATGATCACGACCTCGACCCCGGCTCGGTGGCAGGCCTCGAGGCCGCGCGCCTGGGCCTGTGAGAAGCCGCCCTCGGCGTCGCGGAACAGCGAGGCGCCCTTGCCGAGCAGGGTGCCGTCGAGGTCGGTGTAGACGCATCGCAGTGCCATGGTGCGGTCGCTACGGTAGCCGGATGCCCTGGCGCCTCGCCGATCGGACCATCGACCTCGCGCAGCCGGTGGGTGCGGGGATCGTCAACGTCACCGCCGACTCGATGTTCGAGGGGGCACGCAGCGGCACGCCGGAGCAGGCGGTAGCCGACGGGCTGGCGCTGGTCGATGCCGGCTTCGACATGCTCGACGTGGGCGCGGTGGCGGCGCGCAGCGGGCCGCCCGTCGGCGCCGAGGAGGAGGCCGCCGCCTTGATCCCGGCGGTCGAAGGGCTGGCCACGGCGGGCGTGCCGGTCTCGGCCGACACCTTCTCGGTCGAGGTGGCGCGGCGGGCGCTGGCGGCGGGCGCGGTCGCCGTCAACGACATCTCCGGCGGCTCGGAGGAGATGTTCGAGCTGGTCGCCGAGACCGGCTGCGGCTACGTGCTGACGCACATCGAGGGGCCGCCGCGGGTCGACCGTCCGCCGCGCGTCTACGACGACGTCGTCGAGCACCTGAAGTCGTGGCTGGGGGGGAGAGTCGAGGCGGCCTCCCGACTTGGAGTGAGTGAGGAGCAGATCGCCATCGACCCCGGACTCGACTTCGACCTCACCGCCGAGCAGGACCTGGAGATCCTGCGGCGGCTCGGCGAGCTGCGCACACTAGGGCTGCCGCTCTATGTGTCTCTCTCGCGCAAGGACTTCATCGGCGCGGTTCTGGCGGAGAGCTGGGAGGGGCGGCTGCCGGCGGGCGAGCGTGAGTGGGGAACGGTCGCGGTGGCGGCGCTGGCGGTGCGAGAGGGCGCCGACATCCTGCGAATCCACGACCGCAGCACCTTGCAGGCGGTACGGGTGGCTGGCCGGATCACGCGTAATCCAGGCGGCGAGGTCCGGTCGTCGTCAGGCAAGGACGCAGGTCGCCCGAGTAGCAGCGCTATTCGGGCGAGCGAGGACGCCGCATGACGACGGTCCGGGGCCGCCGCGGCGTCAGCCTGCTGGAGACGCCTTGGGCGATCGCGATCGACCCAGCGCGCCGCGATGGTCGCATCGTCGCCGAGAGCAGCGAGCCCGAGCGCAAGGCGAAGCCGGTGGCGATGCCGCGTTCGCTCGACCCCGGCCTGGTCGAGGCGCTGGGCAGGGCCGGGATCGAGCGTCTCTACTCGCATCAGCGCGAGGCGCTTACGGCAGCAACCTCCTCCAACCTGGTGATCACCAGCGGCACCGCCTCGGGCAAGAGCCTTGCCTTCAACCTGCCGGTGCTCGACGGCATCGCCCGCGACTCGAAGCGGCGCGCCCTCTACCTCTACCCGACCAAGGCGCTGGCCCAAGACCAGGCGCGCAAGCTGGCGGCATTGCGCCCGCCGGGCCTGCGCGAGGCGATCTACGACGGCGACACGCCGCGCGAGGAGCGGCCGGCGATCCGCCGCCGCAACAACCTCGTCCTCACCAACCCCGACATGCTCCACGTCGGCCTGCTTCCCCACCACAAGGGCTGGGGCGACTTCCTCGCCAACCTCGGCTGGGTCGTCGTCGACGAGGCGCACACCTACCGCGGCGTCTTCGGATCCCATGTCGCCAACGTGCTGCGGCGGCTGCGGCGGGTGGCGCGGGCCTACGGCGCCGAGCCACGCTTCCTGCTCGCTTCGGCGACGATCGCCAACCCGGTCGAGCTGGCGGAGAAACTGGTCGGCGAGCCGTTCGAGCTGATCGACGACGATGGCGCGCCGCGAACCGGCCGCGAGATCGCGATGTGGAACCCGCCGCTGATCGACAAGGCAAGTGGCACCCGGCGCTCGGCCCTCTCCGAGGCGGCGGAGCTGCTGGTCGAGCTGGTCTCGCAAGGCGTAAGGACGATCTGTTTCCTCAAAAGCCGGCGCGGGATCGAGCTGATCCAGCGCTTCGCCCGTGAGGCACTCGAGGCGCGCGGCAAGCCCGAGCTGGCGGCGCGGATCGCCCCCTACCGCGGCGGCTACACGCCGCAGCAGCGCCGCGACATCGAGGCTCGGCTGGCGGCCGGTGAGCTGCTCGCCGTTGTCGCAACCGACGCGCTCGAGCTGGGCATCGACATCGGCGAGCTCGACGCGGCGATCTGCGTCACCTTCCCCGGCACCGTCGCCAGCCTGCGCCAGATGTGGGGGCGGGCAGGGCGCCAGCGGCGCGGGCTGGCGGTCTACGTCGCCGGCGCCGACGCGCTCGACCAGTTCTTCTGCCGCCACCCCGACGAGTTCATCGGGCGGCCGGTCGAGGCGGCGATCCTCGACCACGAAAGTGAGCAGATCGCCTCCCGGCACATGGTCGCCGCCGCCTACGAGCTGCCGCTGAGCAGCGAGGACGACGAGGTGTTCGGCGAGGGCTGGCGCGAGCGGGCTGGGCGGCTGGAGTCGGCCGGGGAGCTGCGCCGCGCCGGCGGGCGGCTGCTGCCCAGCAGCAGCGAGTTCGTGGCCGCGAAGATCCCGCTGCGCTCGGCCTCGGCCGACTCGGTCGCGGTGATCGAGCGCGACTCGGGTGAGATGCTCGGCCTGGTCGAGGCGGAGCGCGCCTTCACCACGATCCACCCGGGCGCGATCTACCTTCATCTGGGCCGCTCCTATGAGGTCGAGCAGCTCGACGTCGAGGGACGGCGGGCGATCGTCTCCCGCTTCGACGGCGATTGGTACACGCGGCCGAAAAAGGAGACTGAGATCTACATCGAGCGGGTCCGGGAGCAGCGCTCGACTGCGGGCATCGAGCTGCATTTCGGCGAAGTCTCGGTGAGCGAGCAGGTGATCGCCTTCCAGCGGGTCTCGATCTCCGAGCAGGAGCCGATCGACATCGTCGCCCTCGAGCTGCCCGAGCAGCACTTCGTCACCCAGGCGCTCTGGTACGTGCTGCCGGACCGGCTCAGTGACCCGCTGCCGCCCGACGTCCTGCTCGGCGCCCTGCACGCGACCGAGCACGGTCAGATCGCGGTGCTGCCGCTGATCGCGATGTGCGATCGCTGGGACATCGGCGGGCTCTCGACCAACGTCCACTTCCAGACCGGTCGGCCGACGATCTTCATCTACGACGGCCACCCGGGCGGGGTCGGGATCACCCTGCGCGGCTACGAGCAGTTCGAGCGCCTGCTCGGCGACGCCGAGCGCCTGATCGGCGAGTGCCCCTGCGAGTCCGGCTGCCCCTCCTGCGTGCAGAGCCCCAAGTGCGGCAACCTCAACGAACCGTTGCACAAAGCCGGCGCGCTGGAGCTGATGCGGACGATGCAAGACTCCGGCGGGCGATGAGCGAGCGAGGGCGGACGAAGCAGATCTCGGTGATCGGGTCGGTGGACTGCGAAGAGGGCTCGGAGGCCTGGGGACTCGCCGAAGAGGTCGGGAAATTGCTGGCGGAGAGGGGCTTCGCGATCGTCTGCGGTGGCCGCGGCGGCGTGATGGAGGCGGCGGCCTCCGGAGCCGCACGGGCGGGCGGGGCGGTTATCGGGATCGTCCCCTGGAGCTCGACCGCCGACGCCAACCCGTACTGCACCCATGTGGTCGCGACGGGGATCGGCTACGCGCGCAACGTGGCGGTGGTCGCGTCGGGCGAGGCGGCGATCGCCGTCGGCGGCGGTTGGGGGACGCTGTCGGAGATCGGCCACGCCCGCAGCATGGGTCGCCCGGTGGTGGCGCTGCGCAGCTGGAGCCTCTCGGGGAAGGGAGACATGGAGAGCGCGCCGGGCGTGATCGCCGCGTCGACGCCGGCCGAGGCAGTCGCCGCCGCGCTCGATGCGATCTGAGGTCGAGCTCCACCGGACGTGCCGGTGATCGAGCACCCATAGGGACCGTCAATCACCGGCACGTCTCGGCCAGAGCTCGCGCAGAGCGAGAATCGCGAAGGCGTGGGACCAAGCGAGGGGGGTGGTCGAGGTTGGGAAGCCGGTCTGGACGTCCACCCGCTCGGGGAGGAGGCCGAGTGGCGTGGCGGCGCGTCGCAGGTCTGCCATCAGGTGCAGCGCGGCGCGGCGGTCTCCGGCGCGCAACGCCATCCCTTCGCTGCCTTCGCGCGCAAGCACAGCGAGCGCCCAAGCGCTCCAGGCCGTCGGCGCCGTCCAAGGGTCGCCACCCCCGTGCCAGTTCTCCGATGGCACGATCCCGTAGCGACTCTCGCGCCGAGCGAGGAGCCGGTGCAGGGTTCGTCGGACCGCGGGAAAGAGGGCGGGCAACGGGAACGGCCGCACGGCCCAGGCCGCGGCAGAGTCGAGCCCGGAGCCGGGATCGCCGGCCGTGCGCGCCAGCCCCTGCGGAGTCTCGAATGTCGACCCGACCCGATCCCCCTCCCCCCAGTGGGCCGATTTCCGGCGATATGGACCGGTTTTCGGCCCGCCGGCGGTAGACGCGATCGCGTTGCCGAGGTAATCGCCGGAGTCGCTCTCCTGGTAGTCGGCGCGACCTCGCCACTGCCACCGGCTGCCGTGTGCGGGCATGTCGGGCCGCAGTCCCACTGCCCACGCCGCCGCGGAGACCCAGCCCCCCGCATCGCCCTGCGCGTCGCGACCCGGGACCGGCGCGCCGGTCCCGCGGAATCGCGCCGCCGCGTTCAGGTCAAGGCCCAGGAGGAAGCGCGCAACCCGTTGCGCCTCAGATTTGTATCCGGCCTCGGCCAACGCGATCGCCACCGCGGCGGCATCGCGCGGCCAGACGTAGGCCCAGCTGTCACGGGCGCCGGCCGCGACGGCGCCGGTGCGCCGGTCGGTCAGCGCCCGCAGCACCAACAGCGAGCGCCGATACATCGCCCGCGCCCAATGGGGCGCACCGGCCCCCAGCGGTCGCGCCTGTGCCAGCCAGCGTCGGTCGGCGCGGACCGCCCCCGGCCCGCCGGTGCGTCGCACGACGACAGCCTTCTCCCTGCCGAACCGCGCGACCGTCCGCAGCACGTTGGCGCCGGGCAGATACCGCTGACGGACCGAGTCGGCACGCCAGAACGGCGGTGTCGTTCCATCCCTGAGCCGCGCCCAAGCAACGATCGCATCGTCGGCTGAGACCGTCCCGGCAACCTGCCGCTTCGCCGAAACGGCCGCCAGCGCCCGTCCCGCCGGACCCGGCGCCCGCAGGTCGACGACGTCGCCGTAAGCATCGACCGCTGCGGTCCGGCCCCCGCTGCCGACAACGGCCGTCCCGAGAAACGGCGCCGGCAAGCCGGGAAGCCCGCGGGGCGTCCGTGGATCGCTCGCCGATCCCCCGGAAATCAGCAAGGCGCCCACTACGACTACGAGGACAGCCTCGAACCATCGCATATTTAGGAAACTAGCCAGTTTTTCTCAATATCAGGTACAGTTCAGCCATGAGTGGCGTAGCCGAGACCATCCGCCTCGTGGACAGTATTGTCCGTTTGCGCCGCGCCGAACGCGTCTCCGGAGCGGCTTCAGATGTCGCCCCTGTGCGGCGGCAACTCGAATTCCAGCTTGGGCCGACACTCTCCCGGTCCCGCGCCAGCCGGATCCTCGGCGTCAGCCAAACGGCGTTGGATCGTTGGGTCGAGAGTGGCCAGATCCCGGTGGTGGTTACTCCTCGCGGCCGGCGCGAGGTCCCGCGCCAGGTCGTGATCGAGCTCAAGGAGTCGATCGACCGGCTGAAGAGCAAAGGGATTACGCGGCATCCGCTCGGCAAGGCGCTCACCGAGCGGCGCGAGGCAGCGGACGGGGCGGTTCTTCACGACGGGGTGACGGAGGGCATGCGGCTTCCGATTGGCCACGAGACGGCTGCTCGTCGCAGTCTCGCCTACCACCAGGCGATCGCGAACCATCTCGATGACCGAACGGTGGCCGACGCCTATGACCGCCTTGAGCGCCTCGTCGCCGAAGCCCACCTGCACCCCCACTACGCCGAGCGCTGGCGCGAGACGCTGGCGCTGCCTATCGACCGCATTACCGAGGCGATCACGACAGACACGCAGGACGCCCGTGACCTTCGCCAGAACTCCCCCTTTGCCGGTGTCCTCAACGAGCATGAGCGCCGCCGGATCATCGAATCTGTGCGGTAGCTGTGCGCAGGTGGGAGCTCGAACACATCATACGGGCTGCCGCTGAGGTTGCGGACGACGAAGAGCTGATCATCGTGGGAAGTCAGGCCATCCTCGGTCAGTTTCCTGATGCGCCGGAGGCGATGCTCGTTTCCCGAGAGGCCGACATCTATCCCAAAAATCACTCGGAGCGGGCCGACGAGATCGACGGCAGCCTTGGTGACGGCTCCTACTTCGATGCCTCGTTCGGCTACTACGCCCATGCGGTCGGGCCGGAGACTGCAAAGGCGCCCGCCGGCTGGGCGGATCGCCTGGTTCCGGTGCAGAGCGAGAACACCGGGAACGCAATCGGCTGGTGCTTGGAGGTTCACGACTTGGTCTTGTCCAAGTGCGTGGCGGGCCGCGAGCGAGATTGGCAATTCGCCAACGAGGCATTGCGCCACGGGCTGGCCGATCCGCAGGAGTTGCAGCGCCGGGCCGCCGATCTCCCACTGTCGATTGCAGACATCGAGAGGATTCAGCAGATGCTCGCGGCGATCATCTAGCCTTCCGGCTCGGGCTACGGCCCGAGCCATCCGAGGCGAGGTAGCTCAGTTGGTAGAGCACACGACTGAAAATCGTGGTGTCGTGGGTTCGATTCCCACCCTCGCCATCGTCTTCTTCTGCTTGGGAGCGGTGCGTCGCCGTGCGCTGTGAGGAGTAGCAGCGTTGGCATCGGGTTACCATGCGGCGTTGGATGCCCCGACGTTGCTTCATAGCGGCGCCTGGCGAGGCAAATCTGACCACGATCGTCGCGGTACTCGAGGCTCGGGGGTGGGACACGTTCGCCTTGGCCGATGTGGCGAAGCTCGGCTCTTCGCTGATCGAGGCGCTGACCGATGCGATCGGGTCCGCAGACATAGTCGTTGCGCTTCTGGATGACGATTCTCACGCCCGGAATACCATCTTCGAGATTGGGCTCGCGGCAGGGCTGGAAAAGCCGGTCCTGATCCTCATCTCGGATGAGGCCACGGTTCCGTCGGACTTGCAGTCGTTCCTGCGGGTCCGTGCCTCGGTCGACAACAGCGCGGCGATCGCACTCGCTCTCGACAACCTCGAGCGCTACGCGGCTGAGCTTGCCGTTGGCCACGAGGGACGACAGAGCGTCGGCCAGCCTCTCGGCTCTTACGCGGATCAGCTGCTGGAGGAAGCGCGTAGCGGAGCCAGCGCTCCCACGCACGATCTCGAATCGGTTGTCGTGCGGGCGATCGAGGCGAGCGGCGCCGTCGCCAGTCGAGGTGCGGGCTCAGACCGGGCATTCGATATCGGGGTCTGGTCGGATGATCTCGACGCCATCGGGGCGAATCCGTTGCTGGTCGAGCTGAAGCGGCGCATCGACAGCCAAAGCGTCCGGCAGAGTCTGCTCGCCCTCCACCAAGTCCCTGGCGCGCGGGCGGCGCTGATCGTCTCCCTCGAGGAGCCCGGTAAAGGCGAAGCGAAATGGCTTCGCTGGCCGGTGCTGGGCGTCTCGCTCGAGATGCTGCTCAAGGAGATGCGAAGCCGCAGCTTTGCCGAGATCGTCAGGGACCTGCGCAACCGCAGCGTGCACGACCGGCGTCTCTGATGCCGGACATCGACAATCAGCGGATCTCAGGATATTTCGCCCATGGCGACGGGACGAAGGACCCGTTCGAGAAGGGTCGGGCGCTCGAGAACCTGATCGCCTACCTGTTCGAGCTCATTCCGGGTATGTTCGTTACCGCCCGCAACACGATGGACGTCGGTGGCGCCCAGGAGATCGACATCGCGTTCTGGAACGAGGGCCATCCAGAAGGACTACGGCTCTTCGACTATGTGCTGCTGGTCGAGTGTAAAAACTGGTCTGAGCCGGTGGGGCATGCCGAGCTGGCGGTGTTCTCCGACAAGCTGCGAAGCCGGGGGAGACCGCAGGGCATACTTGTCGCGGCCAACGGGATCACCGGCGATCCGGCGCTCCTCAGCCGCGCCCACCGGCAGCTCTCTCGCGCTCTCGAGGAGGGTAGGGAGATCCTGGTGCTGACCCGTGCAGAGATCGAGGCGCTCGAGGACACGGAGCAGCTGGTCGTGCTGCTGAAGCGCAAGCGGGCCCTGCTGGCGGTGTCGGGAACGAGCATCCAGTAGGCCGAAGAGCGATTCCCACACCGGCCCACCACTGCGTCATTCCTGACTTGTCAATAGGGTCCTTATCTTCGTGGCGAGGTCGAAAGCACTAAAGGGACGGGGAAAGCCGAAGGCCGACCTCGACATGAAGGCCTTCCGCGCTGCTCAGGTGGTTCGCAAACGGATGCGGACCAAGCGTAAGGAGATCGCCCGCGCCGGCTTCCTCACGGAACCGTCACGGCAGCTCGACTTGCTGCGGAAAGCCGGCATCGTCGCGGCCCACAACCCGGACCAGAAAGCTTGGCGAGCATTGATACCGCCAGAGACCAAGTTGCCGCCAGGACGGCCGAACCTCTGGTTCACCCTGGCGCCGGAGCTCGGCTATCTGATCGGCGTCGATATTGCACACCAGGAGGTGTCCGTATCGATCACGCGTGCCGACTTCGGGAAGTTGCTTGACCACGTGCGACGAGTACCGGTCGACGGGTTGGACGGGAACCCCGAGCATGCCCTCGATGCGGCGGCGGAGCTCATTCGGGATGTTTTCGGCCAGGTCAGCCGAAGCGAGGGCGCAACGGCCGAGCAGGTGATCGGGATCGGCATGGGCCTGCCGGGTCCGGTCAACCGCGAGAGCAAAACGATTTCGCCGGAGATGCACATCCTCTCCGCCTGGAGCAATCGCAAGCCGACCTTCGAGTTGTCCGAGCGCCTGCAGGACATCCTTCCCGAGGTCCCGATCGAGGTCGACAACGACGCCAGCCTCGGCGCCCTGGGGGTACACAGTTGGAAGACGCTCACGTCGAATCCGGACACCGTTCCGCGGGATCTTCTCTATGTGAGGGTCGGCGACGGTATCGGCGCCGGTGTGGTGATCAAGGGGAAGCTGGTGGGTGGCGGGTCCGGTTTTGCGGGGGAGATCGGACACGTGAAGATCGATGATCGTGGCAGCTTCTGTCCGCGCTGCGGGCAGCGCGGATGTGTCGAGACCAAGACGAGCGAGAGGGCTGTGCTCGCCGAGCTGACGACCGCAGTCTTCGCCGAGGCCCAGGAGAAGGTAACCATCGCGACCGTCATCGCCAGCGACCATCCGGCCTGTTTCCGTTCCCTCCATGAGGCTGGATGGCACCTGGGGGCGGCGCTCGCACACGCCCGCACGCTCCTTGATCCGACCCGGATCTACATCGGCGGGCGGATGGCGCACTCCGATCGTTTCATGCGGGCGATTCGAGAGGGGATCGTCAGTAATTCGTTGGATCTGGCGATGGAGGTCGAGGCACTGGTAGTTCCCTCGCCGAGGGGATTGCCGAAGCGGCGGCCCGACCTGGGGTCGGCAGAGCTGCTGGGCGCGATCGCGATCGCGCTTCATCGCTGCGGCGATGGGTATATCGAAGGCCGTCTGCGGCACTACATGGACCGGGAAATCACCAAATCAGATGAGTCGGGGGAGCTGGTTTCGGCGACCGGGGCGGCAAAATAAGCCCCTCGAATCCGGGGTTCGCCACACTGCGCGGAATACTTTCTTGGCCCCTTTTCAAGACCCTTCGCGTTCCCTACATTGTCACCGATTTCTACTCCACTTCGGTAAGAAAGGAATCGGTGTGCCACCTCATCCGCCACACCCTCATGGTTCAGGTCCACCTCACGATTCGGGCGGTCTGCGCCCGGGCCCGGGGCCAGTGCACTGGCTCTATAGCGCGGAGGAAAAGCTGTCGCTCGACGTCGTGAGCAAGATCCTGGGTCGCTTCGCGACCTCGCTGGCGGAGTCGGGCCGGATCCGCCTTCGCGACGACTTGGAGGTGAGTCCCCCCGACCCATGCGAAACGATGATCCGCTTCGAGCAGACTCCGGTCGGTCACCTCATCCTCAAAGTGGAGCTGAAATGGGGAGGTGAGGGACCGCCCGCAGGGACCGGTGACGCCGTCTCGGATCTCCTCGGATCACCCAACGGCGATGGTCATGCAAACGCAGAGGCCGCAGCCTCGGGGAGTGAGAATCGATGAGCGCCATATCCAGCAGGCTGCGGCTTCCGTTCGGGGCGTTGAGCCTGCGCCGCGGTGCTCCGTCTTGGTCGCGGGTGCGGGGCCTCCCCGAGCTCGCAAACCGCATTCTGAGCCTATATCGCCGCGAAGGAATCGCCGAGGAGGAGGCCGCCATCCTCGCCTCCTCCTCGGCAGTCGGGGCCGATCCCTCGCGCATACAGGGGACGCTGGCGCAGATCTTCGCTGGCGAGTGTCCCGACGACGCTGGCGCGACCGTCGCCCTGGCGCACGAATTGGAGGAACGCTTCGGGGAGCGACTGCACGCCGACCGGCTCGCCAGTCTGGCTTCTCGCCTGCTATCCGTGTTTGCTCGCGTTTTTGGAGCCATCCTCGGGGTCAGCTGCTTCTATCTGGTGCTCGGTGGCCTGCTCGAGGGGGAAAGCGAGCGATTCGCGGCGCTGCCCGGTCCGACCGCCCTGCTCCTCTTTGCCTTTTCGCTGGCTTTCCTCGGCTTGTTCGAGGCGCTGCATACTTCGGTCACCCAGCTCCGGCTCGCCGACCTTCGCGGGTTAGCTGACACCCACCCCCGGGCGTGCGCGCTGCACCGCCGCTTCCGCGACGAAGAGGGCATCTCCCGCTTCTTGGCGGGTCGCCAGATCGTCGTGGTCATCACCGTGTTCATCCTTGCCGGCCTCTCCAGCTTTCCCGGCATGGAATACCTGCCATTCACCGAAACGGCCGTGCCCAGCCTCCTTCGGCCGGTGCTCGAACTCGGCATACCCGGCGCCATGGTCGTTCTCTGGGTTGCCCAACTCGCGCCGCAGTTCTATGCCACGCGCCGCGCCGTCGCCCTGATGAACACGCGTCCAGCGGCTTGGGCGCTCGACATCGCATTCGCGCTCGAGGCAATGGGCGTTGCCGGCCCCAGCCGCTGGTTCTCCGCCGGCGACCGCGCCAGTGATCACATCCCGGTCTCGCCTGCGCTGCAGTGGGAGCAGGACGCCGAGGAGGTGGACGGTGACGGGCTTCTCGGCGTGATCCGCCGTTGGGACTACGGGGAGGACGGCGCTCGCCTGCGATCCGTTTCCACCACCGCGATTCGCCGCGAAGGTCACCCTGTCGTCACCGACTCGAGCCCAGTCCTTCCCGGCGCGCCGTCCTCGCTCAGTATCTCAGCCGACATCGCCGCAGCCGACGGGATGGCGCGCCGGGCGGCCCCCACCGGCTATGAAGAGGAGCCGCTGGCGACCGGCGATCGCCGCCTGCACAAGCCGATCGCCCCAGCGGTGGGCTCCTTCGCGGCCGGCGATCGAGTCCAGGTGGCCATCGACGCCGAGTACGCTGCGCCCACCGGGCGCGACGCTGTCCACGTCGAGCGCCGGGCGCGCTTTCTCCTCTGGCGGCTTGTCTTGACGGAGATGCCTCTGCATATCGGCACCGTGCGCCTGCGCGCATTTCGCATCGGGGACGGACTTGGCGACCTCGCCGCGATCGGCGAGGAGGTGCGGCTCGAGCCCGACGAGGTTGAGCCCGACGAGGCTGAGGGGATCAGACCGCCCACCTTTTCCTACGCTCTCGCGTTCCCGCCGCCGAACACGCTGTTTGTCTTCGACTGGGAGGTGGTCTGGCGGTGAGGATCTCCACAAACGTTAAGCCGCGCGCCGCAGCGGCGAAGCTCTGGGCACGTCTTTGGCGCGAATTCTCGGCCGCGGAGCGTCACAGGCTGGTTGTCGCGCTCGCTGCCATGCTCGTTGCCAGCGGGCTCACCGCCATCCTGCCGCTGCTGATCGGCAGCCTGGTCGACGGCAGCCTCGCTGGCGGGACGGTGACCCTGAGCGGCTCGATAAACCTCCTCGCCCTCACCGCGGTGATCGTCATCGTCGGTCAGCTGCTTCAGGTCGTCCGCCGTCAGCTCGTCGAGAACGTCGCAACCGGCTTCGAGCGCGACAGCCGCATTCGCGCCTACGAGCAACTACTTCACCTCGACCTCGGCCACCTTCGGGAGGACCGTATTGGCAGCCTCTACGGTCGCACCAATCGGAGCATCGAAGGCGCGGTCAAATTGGTCAAGCTCGGCGCGCTGGACCTCCTGCCCGCTATCTCTCTCTCCGCCGCTGCCCTGGTCGTCGCGTTCGCGAAGAACCCGTTCGTAGGCCTGGCGATGTTCGGCGTCGTGCCGACCGGCTTCCTGCTCGTCGGCTGGCAGGTGCGCAATCAGGAAGGGATTCGAGTCGAAGTCCGCGACCACAAGGACGCAATCGACGGCCGAGTGACCGAGCTGCTGCCGGCTCTCGACACTATCCGGGCAAGTGGCGCCGAGGGCTACTTCATCGACCAGGTCAAGAGCGGCTGTGAGGAACTGCGGACGACGGAGCTCCAGCACCATCGAGCGATGTCCCTCTTCGATGCTGCGAAGTCGATCAACGAGGGGTTATGGCTGGTGGCCGTCCTCTGCGTTGCCCTCGCACTCACGGCCGCGGGACGGATCAGCGCCGGGGAGATCACCGCCTATGTACTGCTGTTCGCGGCTGTGCTCGCGCCACTGCGCGAGCTGCATCGAATTCTCGACGAGGCCTCGGAGGCCTCCCTTCAGACCCACGATCTCTTCGACCTGCTGGACTCTTCGCCCGACGCGAGCTACGTGCTGCCGGCTCCTCGTGGGGCTTCCCCACCTCCCGCCTCTCGGGCAGGGCATCCGGCAATCGCGGTTCGGGACCTCTCCTACGCTCACCCCGGCGCCGAGGCGGACGTCCTGGCCGATCTTGACTTCGAGCTGAGAGGTGGAGAACGCGTTGGCGTCGTTGGGGAGTCGGGCTGCGGGAAGTCGACCCTGCTGCGGTTGCTCGGCCGTCTCCATCACTGCTACTCGGGGGAGATAGAGCTGTTCGGCGAGGACCTGCAGGCGATCTCGCGGCAGCGGCTTGCCGCGAGGATCGGCTACGTCTCCCAGGAGCCGCGTATCTTCAGGGCCTCGGTGCGCGACAACATCACCCTCGGGCGAACGGACGTCTCCGACGGCGAGGTCACGGCAGCCGCCCGCCGCGCGCAGATCCACGAGACGATCCTCGCCATGCCGCATGGATACGAGACCGTAGTCGCCGAGCGCGGCGACACCATCTCCGGCGGCCAGAAACAGCGCATCTGCCTCGCTCGGGTGCTGCTTCGGGATCCCGAGCTACTACTCCTCGACGAGCCGACGTCGGCGCTCGACAACAGCTCGGAGCGGGCCGTCCAGGCGACGATCGATCAGTTGGATGGCATCGCGACGCTGATCGTCGCTCACCGGCTCAGCACCATCCGCAACACCGATCGTGTCGTCGTTTTGGCGGGAGGGCACATTGCCGAGGAAGGCTCCTTCGATGGGCTCGCGCGGGCAGGCGGCTCCTTCGCCAGGATGCTCGAACTGGAGCGTTTCGAGACCGAGACGGCTTCTGCGCCGGCTATAGCCGCTGGTTGAGGCGCGTGATGACATCAGATCGACACTCGCTCGAGCGCAGTGTCCAGCGCGTTGGAGATCAGCTCGGGCTGTTCGATCTGGGGATAGTGGGCGGCGTCGGGGAGCTCGATCGTCTCCACTCCGGGGCGGAGGGCTCGGAGGCCGGCGAGGACCTCGGTGCGGGCTACCGGATCTTGCAGGCCCCAGGCGAGAGTGAAGGGGCCGTGCCAGTCGCGGATGGCGCCGTGCCAGCGGTCGGTGAAGCGTTCGCGCTCGGCCATGTAGTGGATCGTGCGGTGGGCTATGCGCTGGCCGCCGTTGTGGACGAGGAGGGACCATTGGTCGGCCGCCTCCTCGGCGCTGAGCGGATGCTCGGAGGAGAAGACGCGTGAGAACTGGGCGCGGAAGCTCCGCTCGTTGGTCAGCCGCGCAAAGAGCGGGCCGAGCCGACTCCGCAGCATTTGCTGGCCGACAGTGGGCTTGGCCAGGTGCAGCAGCATGCTGCCGTTGAAGAGCAGCGCTCCGGTCAGGTTCATCTCGAGCTCCCCGCGCAAGTCGCGCGCCATCAGCTCGGTGGCGACCGAGGTGCCCATGTCGTGGCCGACGACGAAGACCGGCGGCGAGCCGGCGCGGCGGACCAGCTCTTCGGCTGCGTCGGCCTGCCAGGCGAGCGTGTAGAGGTGATCGCGTGGCTTCTCGGAGAGACCGAAGCCGAGGAAGTCGAAGGCCAGCGTCGCCTCGCCGTCGCGCAGCTCGAGCAGATCGCGCCAGTCGTAGGAGCTGGAGGGGAAGCCGTGCAGGAAGAGCAGCAAGGGAGCTTCGCCGCCCTCGCGGCGGTGGATGAACAGCTGCCGGCCGAGGACGTCTTCGATCGTCCCCTCCTCGTGCCAGCGCCGCACCCTCTCGGTCAGCACCGGCCGCTCTACCCGCCGACGAGGAAGCCGTCGGGCTCCTCGATCACGGTGTTGACCAGCTCGCCGATGCCCTCGATCTCGACCCGCACCGTGTCGCCGACGTGGAGCAGGTTGTCGCTGACGGGCTGGCGGCCGAGGCCGACGCCGGACGGGGTGCCGGTTGCGATCGTGTCGCCGGGCTCCAGGGTGAAGGCTTCGGAGAGGTGTGAGACCTGCTGGAAGCAGTCGAAGACCATCTCGCTGGTGCTCGCGTCCTGGCGCACCTCGTCGTTGACGAAACAGCGAATGCGCAGATCTCCCGGGTCACCCAGCTCATCGGCGGTGACCAGCCAGGGCCCGAGCGGGCCGTGGGTGTCGAAGGACTTGCCGATCGTCATCGTCTGCGCGCGCCCCTGCCAGTCGCGCACGCTGACGTCGTTGGCGGCGGTGTAGCCGGCGATCGCCTCGTGCGCTTGCTCCACCGGCACGTGGCGGCAGCGCTTGCCGATCACGACTGCCAGCTCGGCCTCGTAGTCGAGGAAGGTGGAGACCTTCGGCATGTGGATCGAAGCGCCCGGCCCGATCACGCAAGTCGCCTGCTTGTTGAAGAAGACCGGGACCTCGGGCGCCTCCATCCCCATCTCCGCGATGTGGTCGGCGTAGTTGAGGGCGATCCCCAGGTACTTGCGGGGCGTCGCAGGGGCCAGTAACCGCAGGCCGGAGAGCGAGAGGCGAGGTGCGTCCTCGGCCAGCCTCTCCAGACCAGCCTGTCCGATCTCACCAAGAGCGGCGGCCGGTTCGGCCGGCACGCCGGCCGAGGAGAGGTCGGCCACCTCGTCTCCCAATATGACCCCTAGAGCTGGCTCGCCGCCGGGTGAAGCGAATCGACAGAGCTTCATCGCAGCCGGACTCTCGCAGATCGCCGCGCTGTGCAGTTAGCTCTCGTTGAGCTCGCCGACCAGCTCCACGACCCGTCGCTCGATCTCGTCACGAGTGGCGCGGACCCCCTCGAGCGGACGGCCCTTTGGATCGGGCAACTCCCAGTCGAGGTAGCGCTTGCCGGGGATGTAGGGGCACTCGTCGCCGCAGCCCATCGTCACGACGACGTCGGCCCACTCGCCGTCCTCGCGGTCGAGCTTGCGGGGAATGCGTGTGGCCAGGTCGATGCCGAGCTCGGCCATCGCCTCGACCACCTCCGGATGGACGCGGACAGCCGGGGTCGTGCCCGCGGAGCGCGCCTCGTGGTGGCCCGCCGCGGCACGGGTGAAGAGCGCCTCGCTCATCTGCGAGCGGCCGGCATTGTGAAGGCAGACGAAGAGGACGCGGGCCATCAGCTCTGGTGCTCCCCGCGGACGAGCTGGTAGGCGAGGGCGCCGATGGCGGCGCCGGCGATCGGGGCGACGATGTAGATCCAGAGGTCGTGCAGCTCGCCCGAGACCAGGCCGGGGCCGATCGAGCGTGCCGGGTTCATCGAGGCGCCGGTGATCGCGCCGCCGAAGAGAGCGTCGAGGCCGACCGTGCCGCCGATCGCGATCGCCGCTCCGGCGCCGACCGCACGCGTGTCGGTCGCCACGGCCATGATCACGAACATCAGGAAGGCGGTCAGCACCGCCTCGTAGACGAGGGCGCTGCCGGCGCCGACGCTGGGCACGGTGGCGCCGAGCGAGGCTGGCTCGCTGGGCCAGACGGCCAGCAATAGCGCCGCCGCCGCGATGGCGCCGAGCAGCTGGGCGGTTAGGTAGGCGAGCGCCTCGCGGCGGGGGAAGTGACGGGTGAGGGCGAAGGCGAGGGTCACCGCGGGGTTGAGGTGGGCGCCGGAGAGATGGCCGGTCGCGTAGACCATCGCCATGATCACCAGGCCGAAGACGAGCGAGACGCCGACGGCGCCCAGCACGCCGGCGTGGACAGCGTCGGTGACGATCGCCCCGCAGCCGGCGAAGACCAGCGCGAACGCCCCGATCGCCTCGGCGGCGGAACGGCGCAGCAGGTCGGGCCGCTCGTTCACGGCGCCGCCGAGAACACCTCGCGCACGGCGTCGAGCGCGCCGGGCACGAGACTGAAGTAGCTGTAGGTGCCGCGCGTCTCGCGCGCGACGATCCCTGCTTGCACCAGCTGCTTCAGGTGGTGGCTGACGGTCCCTTGCGAGAGTCCGAGCAACGGCTGTACCTCGCAGACACAGACTGGCTCGCCGCCCGCCCGCAGCAGCAGGTTGACGATCCGCAGCCGGTGGCGGTCGGCCAGGGACTTGATCACCGTCTCGAGCTCGGTGGCCCGCTCATCGGAGAGCGAGGAGCCGGCGAGCGGCGTACAGCAATTGATCACGGGAAGCTCAGCGACGGGCATGACAGCCAGACCGTAACACTATTCATCGATGAACTTCAATGAAGCGGCGAATTACGATCCTCGCCGTGAACTTGACGCGATTCGACCTTGGCCGCCTGGCTGCGATCTACGTTGGCGGCGTGCTCGGGGCGCTGGCCCGGGTCGGCCTGGCCGAGGCGGCGCCACATGGGCCGGGTGGATGGCCGGGGGCGACCTTCGCCGTCAACATGGCCGGCGCGCTGCTGCTCGGCTACTTCGTCGCTCGCCTCCGCGACCACCCCGAGGACAGCCTCGCGCACCCATTTCTCACCACCGGGATCTGCGGCACGCTGACCACCTTCTCCACCATGCAGCTGGAGCTGTTCGAGATGGTCGACGCAGGTCACCTCGGTCTTGCCGCCGGCTATGTCGCTGCCACCCTTGCTGCCGGCTTCGCCTTTGTCCGGCTGGGAATCGCGCTCGAGCGCCGCCCGGAGGTTGCCCGGTGAGCGTCCCCGGCTGGGTCGCGGTCGGCCTGCTCGGCGGCGCCGCTGCCACCGCCCGCTTCCTGATCGACACGGCCGTCACCGCGCGCACCGATCACCCCTTCCCACACGGCATCCTCGCGATCAACATCGGCGGCGCGTTGGCCCTTGGCCTGGTCGCGGGCGCCGCGCTGGAAGGCCAGGTGCTGGTGATCGTCGCCGGCGGCGGCATCGGCTCCTTCACCACGTTCTCCACCTGGATCCTCGACTCGCACCGCCTCGCCGACGCCGGTCACACCCATCTCGTCTGGCTCAACCTCGGTCTCTCCCTGCTCGCTGGCTTTGCTGCCGTCGCCCTCGGCCACTGGCTCGGCGGGGCTCTGTAGCGCCGCGAACCGCGTTCGCCTTTTGTTGCGCATAGCGAAACAAAAGAGCGAACGCGCATCGGTCCCAGCGAGCCGCAACGAGCCGTCCGCGCCCGTCTCTACCTTGATCGCAGGATGACCCAGCAGGCGCTGATGGACAGCCTCGAACCGCCGCACGAGCCCACCCTCGATCCGGCGCCAGCCGCCGTGATCCCCCCGGCCGCGTCCACTTCGCGCGTCTCGCTGGGGGAGCTCGAGGACGGCCAGCGGGTGAAGGGGATCTACGCCGTCCGCGAACGCGAGCTGCGCCGCAAGCGCAACGGTGAGCCCTGGTTGCGACTGGTGCTTGGTGACGCCAGCGGCGGCGCCGAGGCGGTCGCCTGGGAGGACGCCGAGGACCTCTACGTCCTGGCTGCGCCGGGCAGTGCCGTCGAGGTCGGCGGCGTCTTCGAGATGAGCGAGCGCTGGGGGGCGAAGATCAAGCTCTCCGGGCTGCGCGAGGCCGCTCCGGGCTCCTACGACCCGGCCGATCTCGCGGCCGAGTCGGAGGTCTCCTTCGAGGACCTGGAGGGCAAGCTGCGCCAGCTGCTGGAGACGGTCCAGGAGCCGCAGCTGCGCGAGCTGCTCCACCGTTTCTTCGGCGAGCGCTCGGAGATCTGGGCGCGCTTCCGCGACGCGCCGGCGGCGAAGGTCTACCACCAGGCCTACCGCCACGGCCTGCTCGAGCACACCGTCTCGGTGGCCCAGGCGGTCAGCGCCGCCGCCAACTTCTTTCCCGGCATCGACCGCGAGGTGGCGGTGGCCGGCGCCCTTCTCCACGACATCGGCAAGACCGTCGCCTACAACGACGACCCGCTGGCGATCGACCTCACCGACGCCGGCCGCCTACAGGGCGAGATCCCGCTCGGCTACTACACGGTGCGCCGCGAGATCGAGGAGATCCCCGGATTCGACCCGGCTCTGGCGCAGGCCGTGCTCCACATCATCCTCAGCCATCACGGCTCGCTCGAGCACGGCTCTCCGGTCGTCCCCGCCACCCGCGAGGCCGTGCTCGTCCACATGATCGACAACCTCGGCGGCCGCCTC
>DATFVC010000051.1:0-52858 GCA_035260485.1 Solirubrobacterales bacterium
TGCGGCCGTACTCCCCAGGCGGGGCACTTAGTGCGTTAGCGACGGCACGGGAGGAGTCGACACCTCCCACACCTAGTGCCCATCGTTTACGGCGTGGACTACCAGGGTATCTAATCCTGTTCGCTCCCCACGCTTTCGCGCATTGCGCAAGATTCCCCACTGCTGCCTCCCGTAGGAGTCTGGGCCGTGTCTCAGTCCCAGTGTGGCTGATCGTCCTCTCAGACCAGCTACCCATCGTTGCCTTGGTAGGCCGTAACCCCACCAACAAGCTAATGGGCCGCGAGCCCCTCCCAATGCGGAGGCCGAAGCTTCCTTTAGCGCACAGGCTTACGCCTGTGCGCCACATCCGGTATTAGCCCGAGTTTCCTCGGGTTGTCCCGGTCATCGGGGCAGGTTACTCACGTGTTACTCACCCGTTCGCGGCTTGGCCCCAGGGCAAGCCCTGGTTCGTCGCACCACTTGCATGTGTTAAGCACGCCGCCAGCGTTCGTCCTGAGCCAGGATCAAACTCTCCGTGAAAATACTTCTTACAGAGAGATGCCATGCTTGGCTGGCCGTCGGGTACACAAACACGACGGCCGGCATGACGGGTAAATCAGACCACTCGACACGCTGACGAGTCGAGTGGATCGGGCTCAAACAACCCACGGACACGAATGCCCGCGGGGTGCACGCTGCTCAGTTTTCAAAGACCGCTGCGCCTCTGCGGCGGGACTCGCCGTCTTTTGCGCATGGGAAGGCACAGGGCCATTCCCAGAGGACGCGGGAGTATAGCGCTCCGGCGGCGCTTTGCCTAGGACTCCTCAGGCGTCGGCACGCATGCGACGGAATCGACGCTTGCCGACCTGCAGAACGCGGCCATCGAGGTCTGCCGGCCCCATGTCCAGCGTCCCCGGCGGAATTGGCTCTCCATCCAGCTTCACGCCCCCCTGTTCGAGCAAGCGACGTGCCTCGCTGGAGCTGATATCGAAGGCGCCGGCCATCAGCCGAGGCAGATGGACCGTGCCACCGCCGTCGCCTAGATAGGCGTCGAGCTGGACCTCCTCCACTTGCTCTGGCGCCTCGTGGCGCACGAAGAGGCGGTTGAAGTGATCCTCTGCCTCCCGCGCCGCGTCCTCGCCATGGAAGCGCGCGACGATGCGGCGACCGAGCTCGCGCTTGGCCTCGTTGGGAGGCTGCTGCGGAACCTCGGCGCCGAGCAGGAGGCGGAAGTACTCGCTCATCGCCTTGTCCGGGATTCGCATCAGCTTGCCGAACATCTCCTCTGCTGCCTCGGTCACGCCGATGTAGTTGCCGAGCGACTTGCTCATCTTCTGCACGCCGTCGGTGCCAACCAGGAGCGGCATCGTCAGGATCGACTGAGGCTTGTACCCGTAGGCGACTTGGATGTCGCGGGCGAAGAGAAGGTTGAACTTCTGGTCGGTCCCCCCCAGCTCGACGTCGGACTCGATCGCGACCGAGTCGTAGCCCTGCAGCAGCGGGTAGAGCAGCTCGAGCGCGGAGACAGGTTGCCCCGCTGCCATTCGCTTTTGGAAGTCGTCGCGCTCGAGCAGGCGGGCGACCGTGGTCCGGGCAAGGAGCCCGAGCAGGTCCTCCGGCGCCATCCGCAGCCACTCGCTGTTGAAGCGGACCTCGGTGCGCTCCCGATCCAGCACCTTGAAAGCCTGCTCCTGGTAAGTGGCGACGTTGGCCTCGATCTCCTCGGCGCTGGGCAGCGGCCGTTGCGCCGAGCGGCCGCTGGGATCGCCGACCCGGGCGGTGAAGTCGCCGATGATCAGCGCCACCGTGTGCCCCTCGCCCTGGAATTCGCGCAGCTTCTCGAGGACGACGGTATGACCGAGGTGGATGTCGGCCGTGGTTGGATCGATGCCGAGCTTGACCCGCAGCGGGCGGCTCGCGGCGAGCTGCTCGGAGAGCATTCCCTCCGGCAGCACCTCAATCGCATTACGGGTCAAGTCGCTCAAGGCGGCAATGCTAGACTGCCGCCTCCGCTCGGCGGGCCGAGCCACGCCGAGCCAGGAATTTGATGGCGGCCCTAGGAACAAAGTCCCGCCGGCCGGGCGGCGCAGTTCCGCCGCCCCCCCCGGCGGCCCCTCCGACCAAGCCCGCGCGACCGCGGCTGAAGAAGCTGCGCGTCCTTTTCGTGCTGCTTGGGCTCGCAGTTCTGGCGGTCGTCTCGATGGTCTTCGGGATGATGATGGCGGTCTCTCAGGATCTACCGGCGATCTACAACTTCGCCCAGTTCAAGGCCGCCAAGAACAGTGAGGTATTCGCTGCTTCGGGCGAACCGATCGGCACGTTGACCAGCAACCAGAACAAGATCCTGCTCACCTCAGGCCAGATCTCCCCCAACATCAAGAACGCGGTGATCTCGATTGAGGATGCGCGTTTCTACGAACATTCCGGTGTCGACTTCCAGGGGATCGGGCGGGCGTTGATCCGGGACATCCTCAGTCAGACCGCCGCCCAGGGCGCCTCAACGATCACCGAGCAGTTCGTCAAGAACGCGTTAGCCGCCCAGGGCAGCCGCACGTTGTTCGAGAAGTTCCGCGAGGCGGCCCTGGCCTACCGGCTGGAGCGGCATTGGAGCAAGGACAAGATCCTCACCGAGTACCTCAACACGATCTACTTCGGCGAGGGCGCCTACGGGATCGAGGCCGCGGCCCGCACCTACTTCGGCAAGGCGCATCCTGGCTGCGGCACCACTACCGAGCCCTGTGCCGCCGTGCTCGAGCCCTGGGAGGCGGCGACCCTGGCTGGAATCATCGCCTCGCCGTCGGCCTACGACCCGAAGATCTACCCCGAAAACACCCTGATGCGCCGCAACATCGTGCTGGAAAAGATGTACGAACAGGGCTACATCACCTCGACCCAGCTCGAAGAAGGAACGCAGCAGGCCCTGCCGGCTCCCGACGATATCCAACCTCCGAAGCTCGACTCCAAGGCGCCCTACTTCACCGCCTGGCTACGCCAGCAACTGGTCGACCGCTACGGGGCCGCGAAAGCGTTCTTCGGTGGGTTGAAAGTGAAGACCACGCTCGACCTACGCCTTCAAGGCGCGGCCGAAGAAGCAGTCCACTCCTACCTCGGCTACCTCCCTCCCACCGCCTCCGTTGTCGTGCTCGACAACAAGAACGCGGGCGTCAAGGCGATGGTCGGCGGCCCCAACTTCGAAACCAAGCCGTTCAACCTGGCGACCCTGGGGCATCGGCAGCCCGGCTCATCGATCAAGCCGTTCACGCTGATCACGGCGCTCGAAGAGGGAATCTCACCGGAAACGGTCTACGAATCGGCTCCGCAGGAATTCCACTTCGGCAAAAACGGCCAGGAAACCTTCGTCGTCCACAACGACGAAGACTCCTATCTCGGCTCCTGCAGCATCATCTGCGCCACCACCTACTCCGACAACTCGATCTACGCCCAGCTCGCGCTGGAAGGCCTGAAGGGCAAGACGATCGAGGATCGCACCCGCTCGATCGCGGCGACCATCCACAAAATGGGCTACCACGATCCGATCTCGACCAACCCGGCAATGGTTTTGGGCGGGCTGAGGGAAGGGGTCACGCCGCTCGGCTGGACCTACGCATACATGACGATCGCCAACGACGGCAACCGCGTCAGCGGCACTCTGGCGCCTGAACCCGGCGACAGCCCGGTTGCCTACACCCGGGTGGAAGACCAGGACGGCCACACGATCAAGGGCGGGGACAACAATCCGACCCACGAACAGGTGCTCTCGGAAAGCACCGCGACCGAGGCCAAGAGCATCCTCGAAACGGTGGTCAGCAGCGGCACCGGCGTTCACGCCAACATCGGCGCTACCGGCCAGTGGGGCAAGACGGGAACGACCGAGAACAACGGCGACGCCTGGTTCTGCGGCGCGACCGAAGAAGTCACCGCCTGCGTCTGGGTCGGATACGCCGACACGACGACGCCGATGACGACGCTCTACAACGGCGGCCCGGTGATGGGCGGCACCTTCCCGGCGTTGATCTGGGCGAGTGTGATCTCAGCCTGGGAAAGCATCAAGGCCGATCGAGCCGCCGAAAGCGCAAGCGGGGAAGCCGCCAAGGCAGGCGGCTCGTCAGGCAGCTCCCCAGAAGAAGAAAGCTACGTTCCCTCCGAACCCTCGACCGAATCCACGCCGGCCCCGGAAGCGACTGAACCTGCGCCCGCGCCAGAAGCGGCGCCCGAAGGAGAAGCCGCCCCCGAAGCGGCGCCGGAAGCAGCACCCGAATCGAGCGGAGGAGGCGGTGGTATCACCGCAGGCTAAGGTCGAGGGCGCGAGACGAAGCGGCTGCCGGCGAGGCTGAAGCGCCAAGGCCGCTCGATCGCTTTGCTGATCCCAACCCGAGGGCCAGTTATCACCTGCCCACTCCAGCCGGACTCCGGCGACAACAGCAGGAAGGGGTCGAGCGTGAGGTCGGCGCCATTGGCGTCGAGCCCGACGCCGAGCGCCTCGGTCAGCCTGCCGGGACCCGAGCAGAGCTCGTTGTCCGGGCGCCCGCCCCGCCGTGCCCGCATTGCCTCGAGGCCGCTGGTCGGCTCGAGCGCCCGGATCAGCACCGCGGCCGCCTCGCCGTCCGGCTCCGCGACCGCGTTGAGCAGGCTGTGGATGCCATAGGAAAGGTAGACGTAGGCCCGCCCAGGCGGGCCGAACAGCACCTCGGTGCGCTTGGTCAGGCCGACGTAGGCATGACAGGCGGGATCGTCACGCTCGTAGCTCTCGGTCTCGACGATCGTCCCGCCACAGCCCTCGTAGAAGAGGCGACAACCGATCAGGTCGCGAGCCACCGCGTGCACCGAGCGGGCGAAGAACCCGGCATCCAGCCGCTCTGCGGCGACCGCGCTCACGAACGCTCGTCGAGTACCCGAGCCTTGACCGCGGCGAGGGTCTCGTGGGCGAGCGCGATCTGCTCGCCGAGCGCGGCCGAACCGGTGCCGCCCTCGATCCGCTTCGACTCGAGCCAGCTCTCGCGCCGCAGCACCTCGTAGAAGGAGCCATCGAGGTGCTGGGAGCGCTGTCGGAGATCCTCCTCGCCGAGCTCGGAGAGCGAGACACCGCGATCTACCGCGTCGCGAACCAGCCCGCCGACGATCCCGTGCGCCTCGCGGAACGGCACGCCCTTGCGGACGAGCAAATCGGCGATCTCCGTCGCTGCCAGCATCTCGTCGCCCGAGGCAGCCTCGAGTCGCTCGCGGTCGAAGGCGATCCCCGCCATCATCCCCTCCGCGGCGTCGAGGCAGGACTCGATCGTGTCGATTGCGTCGAAAAGCGGCTCCTTGTCCTCCTGCATGTCCTTGCCGTAGGTGAGCGGCAGGGCGTGCATCGTGCCCAGCAGCGAGAGGTAATCGGCGGCGACCCGCGGGCTCTTGGCGCGCAGCAGCTCGGCCGAGTCGGGGTTCACCTTCTGCGGCATGATCGACGAGCCCGAGGAGAAGGACTCGTCGAGCCGGCAGAAGCCGAACTCGCTGCTCGACCAGATCACGATCTCCGAGCCAAGCCGCGAAAGGTGCATTGCGCAGGTCGAGGCGGCGGCCAGGTAGTCGAGGACGAAGTCGCGGTTGGAGGCGCCGTCGATCGAGTTGGGGGTGACGTGCTCGAAGCCGAGGTCGTCGGCGACCGCGCCGCGGTCGATCTCCCAGTTGACCCCAGCCAGGGCGCCCGAGCCGAGCGGCATCACGGAGGCGCTATCCAGCGCGAACTGGAAACGCAGTACATCGCGGGCGAGCATCCAGAAATAGGCGAGCAGATGGTGGCCGAGGTAGACCGGCTGGGCACGCTGCAGGTGCGTGTAGCCGGGCATCGGCCAGTCCCGGTGCCGCTCGGCCAGCTCGAGCAGGCGCTCCATCGCGCCCCCCGCCAGCTCGATCGCGCGCAGCGAGTGCGCCTGGACGACCATCGCAACGTCGGTGGCGACCTGGTCGTTGCGCGAACGGCCGGTGTGAAGCTTGCCCGCGAGCTGCCCGATCTCCTCGCCGAGCAATCGCTCGATCGCCATGTGGATGTCCTCGTCGGCCTCCTCGAACTCGAAGCCGTGCTGGCCGATCCTCGTGCGAACGCGGTCGAGTCCGGAGACGATCTGCTCCAGCTCGTCATCGTCGAGGACGCCGATCCCGCGCAGCGCCCGGGCATGCGCCTGCGATTGGTCGAGGTCGTAGGGCGCCAGCCACCAGTCGAAACCGAGCGAGCGGTTGAGGCGCCAGAAGCGGGGGTCGGGGTCTTTGCGGAAGCGGGACATCAGCTGAGAGATTCGGCGAGAGCCTCGCATACCCGCGCGATCTGCGACTCCGTCATCGAGGGAAAGAAGGGCAGCGCCAACGAGTGGGCAGAAGCGGCTTCGGCGACCGGGAACTGGCCCTCCTCGTAGCCGAGCTCGCGCAGGTGCGGAATGAGGTGGATGCAGGGCAGATAGGCCTTGGACGCGATTCCCTGCTCGGCGAGGTCATCAACGATCGCATCGCGGTCGGCCTCGTCGGACAGGCGCACCACATAGACGAACCAGCTGCGCCGCTCGACGCCGCGGGCCGCAATTGGTGAGGTGACGCCCTCGAGGCCGGCCAGCCCTTCCTCGTACAGCGACGCCACCGCGACGCGCCGTTGGAGCATCGCGTCGAGCTTCTCCAGCTGGGCGACCCCGAGCGCGGCCGCTAGGTCGGAGAGGCGGTAGTTGAAGCCGAGCCGGTCGTGATCGAGCCAGCCCATGTCGGGCGCGCGGCCCTGGTTGCGCTCCGAACGCAGCCGCGCCGCGGCCTCTGGCCCCGGCGCCACGATCATCCCCCCCTCGCCAGTGGTCATCTGCTTGTTGGCATAGAAGGCAAAGATTGCGAGATTGCCGCGCGTTCCAACCCGGCGACCCTCGGAATCGACGGCGCCCAGCGCCTCACAGGCGTCCTCGACAATGCCAAGGCCGCGATTCGCAGCGATCGCCTCAAGCTCCGGCATCGCGGCAGGAAAGCCGAAGATGTGGATCGGCAGAATGCCGGCGCTGCGCTCGCCGGCAGCTGCTTCGACCGCACTCGGATCGAGGTTGAGCGTCACCGGGTCGACGTCGCAGAAGACTGGGCGGGCGCCCTCGTAAAGCAGGCAATTGGCGGAGGCGACGAAGCTGAAGGGGCTGGTCAGGACCTCGTCGCCCGGTCCCCAGCCGAGCGCCCGCACACCAAGATGCAGCGCCGTCGTGCCACTGGAGACAGCGACAGCGTCGTCCACCCCGAGCCAGGTCGCGAACTCGCGCTCGAAGCGTTCCCCCATTGGCCCGAGCGAGAGACGGCCTGAGCGCAACACCTCGAGCGCCAGCTCCTTCTCCCGATCGCCTATCTCAGGCTTAGCGAGCGGGATCGGGTCGGTTTCCGGCGGGCCACCCATGTTGGGGCGCACCCTACCCGCGCGGTTGGAAGGCGTACTCGAGCGAGTCGACCAGCGCCTCCCAGGAGGCCTCGATGATGTTCTCCGAGACGCCGATAGTCCCCCACTCCCGCTCACCGTCGGAGGAGTCGAGCAGGACGCGGGTGACGGCGCCGGTGCCGTGGCTCTCGTCGAGGATCCGCACCTTGTAGTTGGTCAGCTCGATGTCGGCGAGGTGCGGGTAGCGGTCGGCGATCGCGCCGCGCAGGGCGCTGTCGAGCGCGTTGACCGGGCCGTTGCCCTCGGCGACCCGCACGTAGCGCTTGCCGTCGACCTTGACCTTGATCGTCGCCTCGGTCTCGACCGCGCCGTCGGCGCGCTTCTCGACCAGCACCTTGAAGCTCTCCAGCTCGAAGAGCGGCTCGTAGCTGCCCGCCTCGCGGCGCAGCAGCAACTGGAAAGAAGCCGGCGCGGCCTCATAGTGGTAGCCGCGATGCTCGCGCTGCTTGAGGCTCTCGACCGCGTGCGCCGCCGCTTCCTCGCCCAGCTCGAGGCCGGCCTGCGCCGCCTGGGTACGGATCGTCGCCTTGCCCGACAGCTCTGAAGCGAGGATCTCGCGCTGGTTGCCGATCCGGGCCGGGTCGAGGTGCTCGAAGGTGCGGGCGTCCGCCTCGACCCCGGCGGCGTGCATCCCCGCCTTGTGGGCGAACGCGTTGCGGCCGACGTAGGGCTGGTCGGGGTCAGGCGTCATGTTGCAGAGCTCGTCGAGGTAGTGGCTTGTCCGGGTCAAGCTCGCCAGTTTCTCCGGCGCCACCACCTCGAAGCCCATCTTCAACTGCAGCGCGGGCAGGATCGTCGCCAGGTTGGCATTGCCGCAGCGCTCGCCGTAGCCGTTGACGGTGCCCTGGACGAGCCGCGCCCCGGCTTCCACCGCGGCGAGCGAGTTGGCCACCGCGCAGCCGCCGTCGTCGTGGGTGTGGATCCCGATCTCGACCGCGTCGCCGAGCGCCGCGACCACGGCGGCGGTCGCCGCGGCGACGAAGGCGGGCAGGCTGCCGCCGTTGGTGTCGCAGAGGGTGACGTTCTCGGCGCCCGCCTCTGCCGCCGCACGGATGCATTCCAGCGCGTAGGCGGAGTCGTCGCGCCAACCGTCGAAGAAGTGCTCGGCGTCGAAGATCGGGCGCTTGCCCCGCGCGCGGCAGAAGGCGATCGAGTCGGCGATCATCGCCAGGTTGTCCTCGGCTGAGACCTTGATCACCTTCTCCAAATGCAGGCCCCAGCTCTTGCCGACCAGGCAGACGACCGGAGCGAAGCTGTCGACGAGGACGCCGAGCGCCTCGTCCTCCTCGGCTCTGCGGTCGCGGCGGCGAGTCATGCCGAAAGCCGCAATTGTCGCCCCCTCCAGCTCGAGGTCGGCCAGCTGTTCGAACAATTCCGCTTCCTTGGGGTTGGAGCTGGGAAAGCCCGCCTCGATCGTTTGCACGCCAAGCTCGTCGAGAGCGCGCACGACTTTCAGCTTCTCGCCGACCGAAAGCGACATGCCGGGACCGCCCATGCCGTCGCGCAAGGTGGTGTCGTAGAGCTTCACCTGTTCCATCTAATGCCTTTCGATACGAGGGTAATCGGGGGAAGGGCCTTGGGGGGCCCGCATTGCGCGCAGCGCAGCGCCAGCCGCTAGGCGGCTGCGGTAATTCGCCCGATGGACTCGAATCCGCTGGACATCACGAACTCACCTTACTCGGCTCATCCGCCCCGGCAGGGACCTCGACGAAGTCGAGCCACTCCAGGTACTCCTCCGCACGACCGTGCAGCGCGTCCTGGAACTTGGCCTGGATCACACGCGTGATCTCGCCCGGCTCGCCCAGCGGGTGGTCGTCGACCTCGCGAACCGGAACGAGCTCGGCCGCCGTTCCGGTGAGGAAGACCTCGTCGGCGAGGTAGAGCTCGGCACGGGCGATGTCGCGCTCCTCGACCGTGTAGCCGAGGCCCTGAGCGATCTGCACGATCGAGTTGCGGGTGATCCCGTCGAGGATCGCCGCGGTGTGAGGGGGCGTGCAGATCGTGCCGTCGCGGACGACGAAGACGTTCTCGCCGGAGCCCTCGGAGACGAAGCCGTGCTGGTCGAGCAGGATCGCCTCGTCGTAGCCGGCGTTGGTCGCCTCGGTCTTGGCGAGGACCGAGTTGAGGTACTGACCGGAGGCCTTGGCGTGCGGGATCAGGCTGTCGCCCGAGATCGTCCGCCAGGAAGAGACCTTGGTGCGGATGCCGTGGCGGGAGCCCTCCTCGCCAAGGTAGACGCCCC
Organism: Solirubrobacterales bacterium; assembly: GCA_035260485.1. Lineage (GTDB taxonomy): Bacteria > Actinomycetota > Thermoleophilia > Solirubrobacterales > 70-9 > VRUE01. The sequence continues at coordinate 9,651 of DATFVC010000051.1, forward strand.
ACGGGAAGGCGGCGACGATCACGTCGATCGGGGCGTCCGTCGCGTACAGCCCCAGGTTGCCGTAGCCGCGGTAGGCCAGTGGCCGGATGTAGCAGGAGCCGAGGCCGTTGCGGCGCACCAGCTCGTTCGTCGCTTGGCGGATCTGCTCGACCGAGTAGGGCAGTTGGAAGTAGTAGAGCTCGGCGGACTTCTCTAGCCGCGCCAGGTGCTCACGGTGACGGAAGACCGCCGGGCCGCGCTCGGTCTCATAGCAGCGGATTCCCTCGAAGACGCCGGTCCCGTAGTGCAGACCGTGGCTGAGGACGTGCGTCTTGGCCTCGTCCCAGGGCACGAACTCGCCGTTCTGCCAGATCAGCTCCGCCGTCTCCATCCCGGAAAAGTATGCCCGATGTGCGGCCGGGGGTCGAGCTAGAGCTCCGCCAGCACGGCGTCGGTCATCTCCACGGTGCCAACTTCTGTCTCAGGCAAGGGGTTTTCCGGCAGCAGCGGCGGGGCGACCGTGCCGCTCAGCAGGTCCGGGGTGCGCAGGCCGCGCTCCAAGACCGTGTCCACGGCGGCCTCCACCCGTGCGGCATCGCCGGGTCGCTGGAGACCGTGGCGCAGCATCATCGCGGCGCTGAGGAAGGTGGCCAACGGGTTGGCTATCCCCTTGCCAGCGATGTCGGGGGCGGAGCCATGGACCGGCTCGAACAGGCCGGGATCGCCCGCCTCGCCAAGGCTGGCCGAGGGCAGCATTCCCAGCGATCCGGTCAGCATCGCCGACTCGTCGCTGAGGATGTCGCCGAAGAGGTTCTCGGTGACGATCACGTCGAAGTCGGCCGGTCGCGAGACGAGCTGCATAGCGGCGTTGTCGACCAGCAGGTGCTCGAGCTCGGCGTTCGGGTACTCGCCGGCGACGCGGCTGACAACCTCCCGCCACAGCCGGGAGGTCTCCAGCACGTTGGCCTTGTCGACCGAGGTCACGCGGGCGGGCCGGCCCGAGCTCGCAGCGCGGCGCAGCGCCGCCTCGAACCCGGCTCGCGCGATCCGCTCGATCTCGGTGACCGAGTACTCACAGGTGTCGTGGGCGGTGTCGCCCTCACGACCGCTGTCGCCGAAGTAGATGCCGCCGGTCAGCTCACGCACGACCAGCAGGTCGGTGCCCGAGATCCGCTCCTCGCGCAGCGGGCTGGCTCTGACCAGCGCCGGGCTGGGTCGCACCGGCCGCAGGTTCGCGTAGAGCCCCATCCCCTTGCGCAATCCGAGCAGGCCCTGCTCGGGGCGAGGTGCGTCGGGGTCGGTGGTGTCCCATTTCGGGCCGCCGACCGCTCCCAGCAGCACCGCGTCGGCGGTTTTGCACGCTTCGAGCACCTCGTCGGTGAGCGCGACGCCGTGGACATCGATCGAGCGGCCTCCCACCAAGCGCTCGTCGAACTCGAACTTCCCGAGCGCTTCGAGCAGGCGGCGTGCGGCGGCGACGATCTCCGGGCCGATCCCGTCGCCGGGGAGAAGGACTATGCGTGGCGTGGCGCTCACCGGGTGGGGACTCTATGCGGGCAGAGCTAGGCGCGAGCTTCGATGTTGAGGCGTACGTAGTCGAGCGTCAGCGGCTTGGGCGATTCGTCGAGGACCGCCTCGGCGAACGGACGACGGAGCTCCTCCGGGAGCTGCGCGAGGAGCGGTCCAAGCGTCACGGTCGAGGTGAACTCGAGCGGTTCGGCCGGGGACACCGGCTTCGGCTCTAGCCAGCAGCGAGCGCTGGAGAAGCCGGCCGCCAGAAGCCTTTGCTCGGTTTCCTCTGGGCCCGCGAAGTTCCACATCCCCGTCATTCGATTCATATGGGAGGCAAATCTAGGGAGGGCCGCCACCGTGGCGATCGCCTTGGCGTGCTCGGCGACGTTGCCCTGCCCACCGCACTGCGCCACCAGCCGTCCACCGGGGGCCAGAGCTGCACGCAGGCGTTTGAAGAGCCGATCGTGGTCGAGGATCCAGTGGAACGTCGCCGTCGAGAAGATCAAGTCGACCGGCTGGTCGACCTCCAGCTCCGAGAGATCGGCGACGAGGTAGGAGGCGTCGTCCCCCAGCCGCTCCTTCGCCTTGGCGATCATCGCCTCAGAGCCGTCGACCGCGATCAGGCGCCCGTCGGGAAGCCGTTGCGCGAGCTCGGCGGTGACTCGACCCGAGCCGCAGCCCGCATCGAGTGCCACCTCGTCGCCGCTCAGCTCGAGCCGCTGCAGCACCTCGACGCCCCAGCTGAACTGGGGGTCGGAGACCGCGTCGTAGGTCTCGGCGTCCCAATCGCGCGGGCTGCTGTTCATCGACCCTGCCACGTCCCCAGCGCTCATAGGGCCGTGGTCACAGGACCACGTGTGGCGGGGCGGGACGCCTCGAAGGCATCGATCGTCGCCGCGCTCTCCAGAGTGATGCCGATGTCGTCGAGGCCGTTCAACAGACGGTGTTTGACGTCGGGCTCGATCTCGAACTCGAAGACGCCGGCGGCGCTGGTCACCGTCTGGTCGTCGACGTCGATCCGCGCCTCTCCCGCCTCTCCCACTGCCCGACAATGCTCCGCGTCGAGCACCACCGGCAGCAGCCCCACCTTGGTGCAGTTCACATAGAAGATGTCGGCGAAGGATGGGGCGACAATTGCCTCGAAGCCGAAATCCTCGAGCGCCCAGGGGGCGTGCTCGCGGGAAGAGCCGCAGCCGAAGTTACGGCCGGCGACGAGGATCGGGTTCGACTCCAGCTCGATCTCGCCGTCGCGGATCCAGTCGTAGAAGAGGAACTCGCCGAAGCCGGTCCGCTCGACCCGCTTCAGGAACTGCTTGGGGATGATCTGGTCGGTGTCGACATCGGCCCTGTCCAGAACCGACACCTTGCCCTCGATCACGTCAATCGGCCTCATCGTCAGCTCCAATCTCGAATATCGACGAAATGCCCCTCGACCGCGGCGGCGGCAGCCATCTTCGGGCTGACCAGGTGCGTCCTGCCGCCCTTGCCCTGGCGACCCTCGAAGTTGCGGTTCGAGGTCGAGGCGCAGCGCTCACCCTCGATCAGGATGTCTGGATTCATCCCCAGGCACATCGAGCAGCCCGCCTCGCGCCACTCGAAGCCGGCGGCGCGGAAGACCTCATGCAGCCCCTCCTCTTCGGCGGCTATCTTGACCTGCTGGGATCCCGGCACGACCATCGCCCGCACTGAGTCGGCGACGCGCCGCCCGTCGACCACCGCCGCGGCCTCGCGTAGATCCTCGACCCGGGAGTTGGTGCAAGAGCCGATGAAGACGCGTTCGGGCTTGACCTCGGTCATCGGCGTGCCCGGCTCGAGCGCCATGTAGGCAAGTGCCCGTTCCGCCGACTCGCGATCGGCGGGGGAATCCATCGCCGCCGGATCGGGGACGGAGTCGGTGACCTCGATCACCATCCCGGGGTTGGTGCCCCAGGTGACCATTGGCGCAATGCCAGCCGCGTCGATCTCGACCTCGCTGTCGAAGCTCGCGCCGGGGTCACTGGGTAGCTGCCGCCAGCGCTCAACGGCCGCGTCGAAGTCGGCGGGCGCCGCGGCCCGGCCCCGCACCCACTCGAAGGTGGTCCCGTCGGGGGCGATCATCCCCGCCCGACCACCGCCCTCGATCGTCATGTTGCAGACCGTCATCCGGCCGGGCATCGAGAGGGACTCGATCGCCGGCCCGGCGTACTCGACCGCGTGGCCAACCATGCCGCCGGTGCCAAGACGGCCGATCGTGGCCAGGATCAGATCCTTGGGCGTGACGCCTGGGCCCAACTCGCCGGCATAGGAGATCCGCATCGTCTTCGGCCGCTTCTGAACCATGCACTGGGTCGCCAGCACGTGCTCGACCTCGGAGGTGCCGATGCCGAAAGCAAGCGCGCCGAAAGCGCCGTGGGTCGAGGTGTGGCTGTCGCCGCAGACGATCGTCATGCCCGGCTGGGTGACGCCGAGCTCGGGCCCGATCACGTGGACGATCCCCTGCCGATCGGAGCCCAGCGAGAAGATCGGTATCCCGAACTCCTCGCAGTTGCGCTCGAGCGTTTCGACCTGGACCCGGGAGAGCTGATCGGCAATCAGGCTTGCCGCTTTGGTGCCGTCGGTCGGCACGTTGTGGTCGGCGGTCGCCAGGGTCTTCTCGGGACGGCGCACCGGCCGACCCGCCAGGCGAAGGCCGTCAAATGCCTGCGGCGAGGTCACCTCGTGGACCAGGTGCAGGTCGATGTAGAGCAGCCCGTCGGAAACCTCGTGCTCGCTCCAGATCTTGTCGAACATCGTCTTTGGCATGGCTAGCTCCTCCTCAGTCCGGCGGCGATCACGGCGAGGAAACGTGAGGGCTCCTCGCCTTCGTTCTCGAAGTGGTGTGGAAGATCGGCGTCGAAGGTGACGCTGTCCCCGGCGTGCAGCTCGTGGCGTGCCCCGTCGACGATCAAGGCCAGCACGCCGGTCAGAACGACAGTGGTCTCGCGGCTCCCCGGCTCATGCATCGGGGGGTCCTCCGGTCCGCCGGTAGTCGCGCCCGGCTTCAGCGTGTGCAGGGAGACGTCGGCGCGCTGTCCGGGCAGCGGCGGCGTCAGCTCCTCGAAGCGATGGCCGCCGCGCTCGTAGCGACGGCGCTTTCCGGCACGGCTGATCGTGACATGCTCGCCCTCATCGAGTCGCAGCAATTGAGAGAGCGTCAGCTCCAGCCCCATCGCGATCTTCTCAGCGACGGCCAGGGTCGGGCTGGTCTCCCCCCGCTCGACCTGGGAGAGCATTGGCGCACTGACGCCGCTGTGCAAGGCCAGGTCGCGGAGCGAGAACCCCATCGCATCGCGGAGGGCGCGGACCCTGCGCCCCACGACGGACGCGCTAGTGGCCTCAGCCCTCGAATTCTTCGTAACCGCAGCGCTCATTACGTTCGTACGTTATCACGTACAAAACGAACCCCATTCCCCCGTGCAGAACTGCGGCGAGCCAACGGCCCTCCCGTGAGACGACACGGTGCGACGGCGGATGCAGCTTCACCCGACACGCATCCACGCCGCGGACCAAACCGCGCGTGTGGCGCGCGAATGTGCCTTTTCTGGCTCAGGGGCCGGGGGTGTGCTCCACCGCAGCATCTGCGGTCGCCGCCTCGGCCTCGCGGATTGCGGCGCCCTCGAGCGCGTTCGACAGCGCCCGCACGTAGGCCCTGGCCGATGCCTCGAGGATGTCCGTGGCGACTCCTTGACCGGTCGCGAGACGCTCGGCGGCGCGCAGCATCACCGTCACCTGGCCGAGGGCGTCCTCTCCACCGGTCACCGCCTCGACCGTGTACTGGCGCAGCTCGCACTCGGCGCCGGTGGCCTTCTGGATCGCGAGGAAGATCGCGTCGACCGGGCCGTCGCCGCTCGACTCGCCGACGGTCTCCTCGCCCGAAGGCAGGGTGACCGCGACCCTGGCCAGTGGCTCGCGGCGGGAACCGGCCTCGACCTCGAACCAGGCCAGCTCGTGGGCGTCGGTCCGCTCGCGCATCTCATCGGAGACGATCGCCTCCAGATCGAGCGCGGTGACTTGCTTCTTGCGATCGGCGATCTCCTTGAAGCGCTTGAAGGCGGCATTGAGGGCGTTGCCCTCGATCTTGAAGCCGAGCTGCTCCAGCGCGTCGCGCAGCGCGTGGCGGCCAGAGTGCTTGCCCAGCACGATTGAGTTCGACTCGAGGCCGACTTCGGTCGCATCCATGATCTCGTAGGTGGTGCGCTCCTTCAGCACGCCGTCCTGGTGGATGCCGGACTCGTGGGCGAAGGCGTTGCGGCCGACCACGGCCTTGTTGGGTTGGATCGCGTAGCCGGTGAGACGGGAGACCATGCGGCTGGTGCGAGCCAGCTCGCGGCTATTGAGACCGGTTGTCAGCCCGTGGACGTCCTCCCGGGTTTTGATCAGCATCACGATCTCCTCCAGCGAGCAGTTGCCGGCGCGCTCGCCGATCCCGTTGACCGCGCACTCAACCTGGCGGGCGCCGGCGAGGACGCCGGCATAGGAGTTGGCGACGGCCATCCCCAGGTCGTCGTGGCAGTGGACCGAGGTCTCGACCTCACGCAACCCCGGAACCAACTCGTAGAGGCGGCGGAAGTAGTCCGCGTACTCCTCGGGAGTGGTGTAGCCGACGGTGTCGGGGATGTTGACCACAGTCGCCCCCTCCTCGACCGCGATCGCGCAGACCTCGGCGGTGAACTCGACGTCGGCCCGAGTCGCGTCCATCGGCGAGAACTCGACGTCCTCGCAGTAGGACTTTGCCAGCGCCACGGCGGCGCGGGCCTGGCCCTTGACGTCCTCGCGGTCAGTCTGCAGCTGGTGCTCGATGTGGATGTCGGAGGTCGAGATGAAGGTGTGGATGCGCGGCCTCTGCGAGTCCCGGATCGCTCCCCAGGCAGCGTCGATGTCGGCCTTGTGGGTACGGGCGAGACCGCAGATCGCCGGCCCCTCCACCTGACGCGAGATCGCCTCGACCGCCTCGAAGTCGCCGGGCGAGGTGATCGGGAAGCCGGCCTCGATCGTGTCTACGCCGAGCCGCGCCAGCTGCTGCGCGATCTCGACCTTCTCGGCCGTGTTGAGTGAGATGCCGGGCGACTGCTCGCCGTCGCGCAGCGTCGTATCGAAGATGTGGACGCGGTTTGCGTCAGATGCCGATGCCATGGGACCTACCTCCTTCTCCAGCTTTTCCGAATGACCTTGTCTCTCGCGGCTCTCGCGCCGCCCAGCGCTATTCCCCCCGAAGGGGGAGGAGAAGGAGTAGCGACAGGCTGTTGAGCCGGTGCGTCATTCGTCGCTCCAGCTTAGCGTAGGCTGCGCGCATCGCAAGGCTCGATCGCACCACCGTCCTGGCCCTCTTTGCGATGAGCATGAGTGTGCTCGTGATCGCCAACGACTTCTCGGCGGTCAACATCGCGATCCCGACGATGGAGAAGGACTTCTCCACGAACGTCAATACGATCCAGTGGGTGGTCAACGCCTACGCGCTGACCTTCGGCGTGATGATCGTCACCGGCGGCCGCCTCGCCGACATGTTCGGGCGTCGCCGGGCGTTCTTCCTAGGCACGGCGATCTTCGCCTCGATGTCGGCCCTGGGAGGAGCGGCGCAGACGGAGACTTGGCTGATCGCGACCCGCGTCGTGATGGGAATCGGCGGGGCGCTGATGTGGCCGGCGATCCTCGGCATGACCTTCGAGTTGCTGCCCTCGGACAAGGCCGGACTTGCCGGCGGGATAATCCTCGGCGCCGCCGGCCTCGGCAACGCGATCGGCCCGCTGATCGGCGGTGTCCTCACCGACACGCTGAGCTGGCGCTGGATCTTCTTCCTCAACGTTCCGATTGCGCTCTTCGCTGTCGTCGTCACCTACTACCTGGTGCAGGTCAAGGAGCCGGAAACCGGTGCGCAGAAGATCGACTATCCGGGGATCGCAACCCTCTCGATCGGTCTCGTCTCCCTGCTGATCGGTCTCGACCAGGTCGACGACTGGGGCTGGGGCGATCCCCGCGTGATCGGCATGTTCGTGCTGGCAGCGGTCCTGATCGCCTCCTTCGTGTCGATCGAGCGCCGGGCCGGCCTGAGCGCGTTGGTGCCCCGGAGGGTGGTCGAGAATGAGAGCTTCCGAGCCTCGTGCGTGGCGATCACGCTGATGTCAGCGACCTTCTTCGCCGCGCTGCTCTACCTGCCGCAGTTCATGCAGAAGCACCTCGGCTACTCGCCGCTCGAAGCAGGCGTCGGCGTGCTGCCCTTCCTGGCGACCTTCGCGCTCGTCTCCTTCATCGCCGGGCCGCTCTACAACCGGGTTGGGGCTAAGCCGCTGGCTGTGGTCGGGGCTGGCTGCATCGCCGTCGCGCCGTTCCTCTTCTCACAGGTCACCGAAGGCTCTGCCTACGGTGCGCTGGTGCCTGGGATGTTCGTGCTGGGAATCGGGATCGGCAGCTTCTACCCGACGGCGACGACGGCCGGAGTCACTTCTGTCGACGAATCGCAGAGCAGCCTTGCCGGGGGCATCCTCTACATGTGCCAGATCGCCGGCGGCGCGATCGGTCTCGGCCTGACCACCACGGTCTTCTCGGCCCAGGGCTCGTTCGTCGACGGCATCCAGGCTGCCTTCCGCCTCGACGCGGGGCTCTCGCTCCTCGGCTTCCTGATCGCGCTGTTCTTCATCGGCGGCAGGTTGTTCAGCGGGCGAGCAGCCCGCGAAGCGGCCTAGCCGCTACAGCGACTGGTGGACGCTGTCGTTGCCGCTACCGGCGATCAAGGTGTCTTCACCGTAACCACCCCGCAGCACGTCGTTGCCGGGGCCACCGATCAGCACGTCCTTCCCTTCGCCGCCATATAGAAGATCGTCACCGCGCCCACCGACCAGCCGGTCGTTACCTTCCCCACCGATCAGTTTGTCGGGCCCGCTGCCGCCGAGCAGGAAGTCGTCACCGGCGCCGCCGCGCATCGTCACCGGGATCGAGACCTCCTGGGCAACGGCGACCCGGTCGTCGCCGCCTCCGGCGTTGACTTCGAAGCCGGCGATCGATGGCGCGGCGCAGACCAGCTCGTTCTGCTGGGCTTCGGGATGCGCGCAGACGGTGCCGCCGACTTCCAGCTGCACCGCTGAGTCGATCACGTATTCGCGGCCGTCGGGGCTCAGCCAGATCCGGATCATGTTCGCTTCCTCCCCGCCGGCAAGCAGCACCGTGTAGGTCTTCTGAGTGGCATGCGTGACTGCGGGCGCCAGCAGCGCCAGGAGGGCAACCGAGATGATCAGGAGCTTCTTCATCGGCAAGTCGTCTCCGCCACCGATCGGGTCGGAGCGTCTATGTAGGAAACAGCACGACCTTGCCTACGTTGCGGCGTTCGGCGATGAATTTGTGTGCCTCGCCGGTGCGCTCGAAGGGAAATGCCTCAGCCACGACCGGATCGAGGCGGCCCGCCTCGAGGTCGGCGTTCAGCGGCTCGAGCACCCGATCGAGGCTGCCTTCGGCATCCCACCACTTCAACATGTTGAGCCCGAAGACCCCTTTGTTCTCGTTCATGATCAGGAGACTCTTCCACCACGGCATCGTCGTCGTTGGCATCGACACCAGGCTCTTCAGCATCGCGGGAATGTCTCTCTTGCCATCTCTGGAGCCCTCGGAAAGTCCGTACATCACCAATCGCCCGCCCGAGCGCAAGAGGCGGTAGTCCTTGCGGAATGACGTCGGGCCGAGCGCGTCGATGACCAGATCCACCCCCTCCCCGCCGGTGATCCGCATCGTCTCCGCCTCGAAGTCGAGCGAGCGGTAGTCGATCGGATGGTCGACACCCTGGGCCCGGATCGCATCGTGCTTGGCCGGCGAGGCCGTGCCGAAGATCTCGGCGCCCACGTTGCGAGCGATCTGCGTGGCCGAGATGCCCACGCCCCCGGCGGCGGCGTGGATCAAGACGCGGTCGCCCTTGCGCAGACTGCCCATCACGATCAGCGCCGCGTAGGCGGTGCCGTAGTTGACGGGAATAGCGGCTCCCTGCTCGAAGCTGAACCCGTCGGCAAGGGGCAGCACCTGATCGGCGGGGACCGTGACCAGCTCCGCCTGGCCGCCAAAGCGGGTGCCGGCTATGACGCGGTCGCCAACCCTGTGATCGCTGACGCCCTCCCCCACCGACTCGACCTCACCGGCGACCTCGTAGCCGAGCACGCAGGGTGGTTTCGGCGCATCGGGGTAGAGACCGACCCGGGCCATCGTGTCAGCGAAGTTGATCCCGGCGGCTTTGACCTCGATCCGAACCTCGCCGGGGCCGACCGGCGGGTCCGGGCGCTCCTCCACCCGCAGCACGTCGTATCCGCCCGTCCCCGTCAGCACCACCGCCTTCACCGGTTGGAGCCTACCGCGCGATCAGAGATCGACCGAGCGACCGATCGAGAAGCCGTCGAGCTCGAGGATCTTCTCGATCGTCTCCACCCGCACCGGCGCATCGGTGGTCAGTGCCATCACCGCGCTCTCGCCGCCCGGCTCGGCGCCGACCGCGGCGGAGATGATGTTGACGCCCTCCTCACCGAACATCGTCCCGACCCTGCCGATCATTCCCGGCCGATCGGCGTAGCTGAAGACGGCGAGGTGGTCGGCGAACGGCAAGTAGAAGCTCTCGCCGAGGACAGATACCAGGTAGGGCTCGTTGCGCGGCCCGACCCCGGTCCCGGCGACCTCGACCGCTTCCTCACCCGCGCCCAGCCGCACCGTGACCAGCTCGGTGAAGCTCTCGGAGCTGCTGTCCTTGGTCTCGACCAGCTCGATTCCGCGCTCCTCGGCCATCTGCGGAGCGTTGACCAGGTTGACCGGCTCCTCGGTGTGCCCGGAGAGGATGCCGACCAGAACCGCGATCCCGAGCAGGCGGGTGTCGTGAGTGGCGATGCGGCCGCGGAACTCGACCGTGACGCCCTCGATCGAACCGCTCCCGAGCCCTTGCGCGAGGCGGCCGAGCTTTTCGCAGAGCGGTACAAATGGAGCAAGCGCCTCCATCTCCTCCGGGCGAACCGCGGCGATGTTGACCGCGTTGGTGACCACCCCACCACTCAGCGCCGCGATCACCTGTTCTGCCGTCACCACCCCTGCCCGGTCCTGCGCCTCGGCGGTAGAGGCGCCAAGATGCGGGGTGACGACGACGTCCTCGCGGGCGAACAGTGGGTGCTCGGTGAAGGGCTCCTCGGGGAAGACGTCCAGCGCAGCACCGCCCAGCTTGCCCGACTCGAGTCCGGCCAATACGGCGTCGAGGTCGACAAGCTCGCCGCGAGCGCAGTTGACGACTCGCGCCCCATCTTTCATCGCGGCGACCACGCCGGAGTCGATCAGGTCAATCGTGTCCGGAGTCTTCGGCACGTGCAGGGTGACGATGTCTGCCCGCCCGAGCAGTTCCTCGAGCTCCTCTACTCCCTCGACGCCAAGCTCCCGAAAGCGCTCCGCCGAGACGAACTTGTCGAAGGCGACCACATCCATCTCGAAGCCCTGCGCCCGCTTGGCGACGAGCTGGCCGATCCGGCCGAAGCCGATCACGCCGAGCGTCTTCCCGTAGAGCTCGGCGCCCTTGAACTTCGGCCGCTCCCAGGCGCCGCCGGTCAGCGAGGCATGGGCCTGCGGCACGTTGCGGCAGAGGGCGAGCATCAGCGCCAAGGTGTGCTCGGCCGCCGCAACCGAGTTCGATTCGGGGGCGTTGGCGACGACGATGCCCCGCCGGGTAGCGGCGGGAATGTCGACGTTGTCGACGCCGGTGCCGGCCCGGCCGATCACCTTGAGGCGGCCGGCGCGCTCGATCAGGTCCGGCGTGACTTGGGTGGCGGAGCGAACCAGGATCGCGTCGTACTCGCCGATCGCCTCGCGCAGCTCGTCCTCCGACATCTCGAGGCCGAGGTCGACATCGAAGCTCTCGCGCAGCAGCTCGACGCCGGAGTCGGCGATCTTCTCCTTGACGAGGACCTTCACCTGGTCACCTCGGGCGCGTTCTCGATGGTCCAGTCGATGCAGGCGGTGAGCGCTTCGACGTCGGCGGGCTCGACGTCGGGGAACATGCCGACACGGAGCTGGTTGCGGCCCAGCTTCCGGTAGGGCTCGACGTCGACGATCCCGTTGGCGCGGAGGGTCGCGGCCAGGACGGCGGCATCGACCGAGTCGGCGAAGTCGATCGTGCCGACCACCAACGAGCGTTTTGCCGGGTCGGCAACGAAGGGAGTGGCGAAGTCGGCCGCCTCAGCCCAGCCGTAGAGGTGCCCTGAGGAGGTACCGGTCCGCTGCACGCACCAATTGAGACCGCCGCCGGACAGCATCCACTCGACCTGGTCGGCGAGCAGCAGCAGGGTTGCCACGGCGGGCGTGTTGTAGGTCTGGTCCTTGCGCGAGTTCTCGAGCGCCGTCTGCAGTGAGAGGAAGGCCGGCTGCCAGCGGTCGGTGACGCCGTCGAGCTGCTCGATGCGCTCGATCGCCGCCGGGCTGAGCAGCGCCAGCCAGAGGCCGCCCTCGGCACCGAAGGCCTTCTGCGGTGCGAAGTAATAAGCGTCGGCCTGAGAGGGGTCGAGTGGCAACCCCCCGGCGCCGGAGGTGCCGTCGACCAGCACCAGCGCGTCGGCGGCCACATCCGGCCGGCGGACCCCGACCATCACCCCGGTCGAAGTCTCGTTGTGCGCCCAGGCGATCGTGTCCGCATTTGGATCGGCGACCGGCTCGGGCGCGTCGCCGGGCTCTGCCTCGACCACGATCGGGTCCTCGAGGAAGGGTGCAGCGGCGGTCGCCTTGGCGAACTTCTGCGAGAACTCGCCGTAGCTGAGGTGCAGGGCGCGATTGCGCACCAGCCAGGCGGTGGCGGCGTCCCAGAAGGCCGTCGTGCCACCGTTTCCGAGCGCCACTTCGTAACCGCCGGGCAGCCTAAACAGCTCGCCGAGGCCGGCCCGGATGCGGGCGACGAGGTCGCGCACGGGCGCCTGGCGGTGCGACGTTCCCATCACGTCGGAGCGCTCGGCCAGGGCGGCGAGCGCCTCCGGCCGGACCTTGGAAGGTCCGCAGCCGAAGCGGCCGTCGGCCGGCTTGAGATCGGCCGGGATCTGAACTGAGGTCGAGGTGGGCATCGGCGGAGAAGGTTATTGACCCGCGCGGGTTGACCTCGCCGACACGGAGTCGCATACGATCCCGTCGATGGCGGATGCGGCGGATCAGGGAGTGGTGCAAGGCGACGGCTACGCGGTTGCCAACCTCGCCGACATCGGCGAGGGCTACGGCTTCCGTAAGATCCGCAAGGAGCTCGGCGTGACCGCCTTCGGCGCCAATGCGATCGTCCTCCCCCCGTCTTATGAGACCGGTCGCCACCTCCACGAGGAGCAGGAGGAGCTCTACTTCCTGCACAGTGGCCGCGTCGCGATCGAGTTTGGCGACGGCTCGAGCCACGAGCTGGAGCCGGGCGGCCTCGCCCGGGTCGATGCGGCGACCATCCGCAAGATCCGCAACCTGAGCGACTCAGAGGACGCCGTCTACGTCGTTGTCGGCGGCAAGGACGGCTACGTCGGTCGCGACGGAAAGCTGCCGCCTGGCGAGGAGTCTCGCTTCGGTGGCGACGGCCCCCCCGGGGCTTGAGCGCGTAGCAAGCGAAGAGCCCGGCCATCCTCCAGTCGAATTGATGTCGCACGCCCCTTCGGGGCTTAGCGACTGTGCTGGTGCGCGGCTACCGCCGCGCAGGAGACAGATTGCATATCGCGGCCTTCGGCCACATTCGACTGGAGGACGACCGGACTCTTCTCCCAGCACGAACTCTTCCCCGGCAGCGCGAGCTCGGATCAGGCAACGACGCCACAGCCAATCCAGCTCTCAGCTGAGCGCCGCGACCTCTCGGCAGGAAAAGCTGGAACACCCGAGACCGGAGCGAGGGAAGCTGGAGCGGATGGGAGAGCCGGGAGGCGATATGCCTCTCCGGGAATGTCGCCGAAGGCGGCGAAATGCAATCAGTCAATTGCGCGGCGCAGCCGCGCTCTTTCTCGGTCGCTAAGCCCCGAAGGGGCGTGCGACATCAATTCCCGGAGAGGCATATCGCCTCCCGGCTCTACCGACAGACTCAGAACTCGGTGTCGATCCAGGGCATCATCTTGCGCAGGTCGCCGCCGACCTCCTCGACTTCGTGGGCGGCGCCCTCCTCACGCATGCGGGCTAGGTTCTCGCCGCCGGCACGGTTCTCGGCGATCCACTCCTTGGCGAACTCGCCCGACTGGATCTCGCCGAGGATCTGCTTCATCGCCGCCCGCGACTCCTCGCCGATGACGCGCTTGCCGCGGGTCATGTCGCCGTACTCGGCCGTGTTGGAGATCGAGTAGCGCATCCCCTGGATCCCCTTCTCGTACATCAGGTCGGCGATCAGCTTCAGCTCGTGCAGGCACTCGAAGTAGGCAAGGCGCGGGTCATATCCCGCCTCGACCAGGGTCTCGAAACCGGCTCGGACCAGCTCCGAGGCGCCACCGCAGAGGACCGCCTGCTCGCCGAAGAGGTCGGTCTCGCACTCGTCCTTGAAGGTCGTCTCGATGATCGCGGCGCGGCCGCCGCCGATCCCGGCCGCGTAGGCGAGGACGAGGTCGTGGGCGTTGCCGGTGGCGTCCTGGTGGACGGCCATCAGGCAGGGCACACCGTGCCCTTCCTCGTACTGGCGGCGCACGAGGTGGCCGGGGCCCTTGGGGGCGACCATGCCGATGTCAACCCCAGGCGGAGGGAGGATCTGCTCGAAGTGGATCGTGAAGCCGTGGGCGAAGAGGAGGAGATTGCCGGCAGCGATCCCGTCCGAGATCTCCGCCTCCCAGACTTCCGCCTGTTTCTCGTCGGGAAGAAGCACCATGACGACATCTCCGCGGCTGGCTGCTTCGGCGATATCGAGCACCTCCAACCCGGCGCCCTCCGCTTGCGCGCGGCTGGACGAGTCGGAGCGCAGGCCAACCACGACATCGACGCCGGAGTCCTTCAGGTTGAGAGCGTGAGCATGGCCCTGGGAGCCGTAGCCGAGAATTGCGACGGTCTTCCCCTCGAGCTTCGAGAGGTCGGCGTCCTTGTCGTAGAAGATGTCGTCGGTTTTCATGGCTGGTCAGGCTAACGGAGGGCGCGCCGCAGCAGCTTGCCCGAGGGCGTACGCGGCAGCGCCGCCGCCAGCTCGACCCGCTTCGGCACCTTGAATCCCGCCAGTGACTCGGCGCAGTGCCGCCGCAGCTCGTCCGGAGTCGTCGTCGAGCCGTCCCGGAGGACGACGACCGCCGTCACCGCCTGTTGCCACTCGGGATCTTCGCGGCCGACCACGGCGGCGTCGGCAACCTCAGGATGGCGCAGCAGCACCTGCTCGACTTCGGCCGGGACGATGTTCTCGCCGCCGCTGACAATCATGTCGTCGATCCGGTCCTCGACATAGAGGAACCCCTCCTCGTCGATTCGCCCGAGATCTCCGGTGTGCAGCCAGCCGTCGGAATCGACCCGGCCCGGCGCCACGGTCGGGCCCTGGACGAGAATCTCGCCATCGCGAATCCGCAGGTGGGTGGTCAGCAAGGGCCGGCCGGCGGAGCCGAGCTTTCGCTGCGCCTCGGCCGGGGCGAGGGTCGTCACTTGCGAGGAGGCCTCGGTCAGGCCGTAGGTCTGCACGACCGTGGCGCCGCGTCCGATCGCCTCTTCGAGCGGCTCCTCCGGCACCGGGCCACCGCCGATCAGGACCGCGCGCGGCCCCGAGAGGTCGGCGCCGGCCTCAAGCAACCGGGTCAGCATCGTGGTCACCAACGAGACGATCGATATCTCGTCGTCTTGGAGAGCGGCAGCCACCCGGTCGACGTCAAAGCCGTCGTGCAGCACCGCCGTGGTCCCGTAGATCACCGAGCGCATCACGATGCTGAGTCCGGAGATATGGCTGAGCGGCAGGCAGCAGAGCCAGCGATCGGCCGGCTCGACGCCGATGTTGAAGCCGGAGCCGACCGCACTCCAGAGGAAGTTGCCGTAGGTCAGCTCAACCGGGTCCGGCGAGCCGGTGCTGCCGCTGGTCAGCACCCGGCAGCACGGGGCGTCCATGTCGTGCTCGCCGAGCAGCGGCAGGTCGGCCTCGGTCTGGGTCAGCTCGCCGGGGTCGCTGAGGTCGACGGTGGGTTCCTCCGCGGCGATGACGGCGGCGCGCTCCCCCGCGGTGAGACGCGGGCTGAGAGGCAGGAGCACGGCGCCCACCTTCATCAGCGCGTGGACGAGGACAACCTGCTCGCGCCGGGGCTCCATCGTCAACGCGGCGATCGAGCCCCGGCGAACTCCGTGGGCCTCCAATCGCCGCGCGACCCAGGTCGCCTCGGCCTCGAGCTCCGCATAGGTCACTTCGGAGCCGTCCGCGATCAGCGCCGTGCGGTCAGGGCAGCTCTGGGATCTCTGGGCGAGCCAGTCGTCGAGTTTCATTGGCTGGATATCGTGCCCATCATGCCCAAACGCCATAAGGAAGCTCCGCCCGAGCAGGATCTCTACGCGCCGATCGAGTGGGAGGCCGCCGCCGAGTACGGCGACATCCGCTACGAGAAGGCCGACGGGATCGCCAAGATCACGATCGACCGACCCGAGGTTCGTAACGCCTTCCGTCCGCAGACGCTGGCCGAGCTCCGCGACGCCTTCGGCCGCGCCCGTGACGACCTCGAGGTCGGCGCGATTGTCTTCACCGGCGCCGGCAACGACGCCTTCTGCTCCGGTGGAGACCAGCGGATCCGTGGCGACGACGGCTACATCGGCGACGACGAAGTCGCTCAACAGGGGGTCGGCCGGCTCGACGTCGGCGACCTCCATGTGCAGATCCGCCGCCTGCCGAAGCCGGTGGTCGCGATGGTCGCCGGCTACGCGGTCGGTGGCGGCCACATCCTGCACCTGGTTTGCGATCTGACGATCGCCGCCGACAACGCCCAGTTCGGCCAGACCGGACCGCGGGTAGGCAGCTTCGACGGCGGCTTCGGCGCCAGCCTGCTGGCGCGCAACATCGGCGTCAAGAAGGCGAAGGAGGTCTGGTTCCTCTGCCGCCTCTACGGAGCCGAGGAGGCGTTGGAGATGGGTCTCGTCAATGCGGTGGCGCCGGTCGAGGAGCTGGAGCGCGAGACGGTCGCCTGGTGTCGGGAGATGCTCCACCTCTCACCCCTCTCGCTGCGCCTGCTGAAGTCGAGCTTCAACGCCGAGGAGGACGGCTTGACTGGCCTGCAGCAGCTCTCCCATGACGCGACCCTGCTCTTCTACATGTCCGAGGAGGGTCAGGAGGGACGCAACGCCTACCAGCAGGGGCGCAAGCCCGACTTCTCCAAGTACCCGAAGCGACCATGAGGATCTGGCTGATGGCCGCGAGGCCGAGGACTTTGCCCGCGGCTATCGCGCCGGTGCTTGTGGGTACGGCTGCTGCGGTCGAGTGGGCGGGGAAGCTGCCAAGGGTCGGGGCGTTTGTGGCTGCCCTGATTGGCTCGGTGTTCATCCAGATCGGGACGAACCTTGCCAACGACTATTCCGACGCCAAGC
The DNA here is from genome assembly GCA_035260485.1 of Solirubrobacterales bacterium. Lineage (GTDB taxonomy): Bacteria > Actinomycetota > Thermoleophilia > Solirubrobacterales > 70-9 > VRUE01. The sequence goes on from DATFVC010000051.1 coordinate 26,619, forward strand.
GCGGCGCCGACACGGTCGACCGGCTGGGGCCGGTGCGGGTCACCTCTGCCGGGCTGGTGACGCCACAGCGGGTTCTTGTCGCCACCTGGGTGGCGTTCGGCGTTGCAATCGCCTGCGGCATCTACCTGACCGCCGTCGCCGGGATCGTCATCCTGCTGATCGGCGCCGTCTCGATCGCCGCCGGTGTCCTCTATACCGGCGGGCCACGCCCCTACGGCTACGCCGGCCTCGGCGAGGTCTTCGTCTTTCTCTTCTTCGGACTGGTCGCCGTCAACGGCTCCTACTACGTCCAGGTCGAGCAGCTCGACGCGCTGCCACTCGGCCTCTCGATCGCGGTCGGCTTCCTCGCCACCGCGATCCTCGTCGTCAACAACGTGCGCGACCTCGAGACCGACCGCCGTGCCGGCAAGAACACGCTCGCTGTGCGGATGGGCCGCAGCAATGCCGTGGCGCTCTACAGACTGCTGGTGCTGGGCGCCTACGTCGTCCTGCCGATCGCCCTCATCGCCGGCGAAGCCAGCCTGCTGCCGCTGATCGGCCTGCTCTCGCTGCCGCTGGCGATCAAACCGCTGCGGACGATGAGCAACCGCACCGACGGCCCGGCGCTCAACGCGGCGCTGGCCGGCACCGGCGCCCTGCTCGGCGCTTTCAGCCTGCTGGTCTCAGCAGGCCTCCTGCTCGCAGCCTGAGTCTGCGGTTACCGGCGCTGTGCGACGGTCAATGCAGTTTCGAGGATGATGTTCACATGCGCATCGCCTCGGTCGAGGTCGTTCCCTACGCGCTTCCCTTTCGTGAGCCATATGTGACGGCCGCTGGGTCGCTCGAGCGGCGCGAGGTTGTGCTGCTGCGACTGCGCTCCGAGGACGGCCTCGAGGGACTGGGCGAAGCAGTGCCGCTCTCGTTGCGCGGCGGGGCTGCGCTGGAGCGGGTGGTGAGCGAGCTGGAACAGCTTGGCGACCGCGATTCGCTCGATGAGGCGAGCCTGAGTGGCGACGCTCTGGCGCTCTCGGCGCCGGCCCGCTGTGCTGCCCTCACTGCGCTGCTCGACCTGCGCGGGAAGCGGGCCACCATGGACGAGGACTCGGCTGCCGGACCCTCTTTGCCTGTCCGCTGCAACGCGACCCTGATTGCCGACGATCCCTCCGCCGTCGTCGCCGCGGCAGAACGCTGGGCGGCTGACGGCTTTTCCACTTTCAAGCTGAAGCTCGGCGCTGGCGACGATGCGGCGCAGGTGCGCGCCGTGCGCGAGGCACTCGGACCGCGGGCCCGGATCCGCGTCGATGCCAACGGCGCCTGGGACATGGAGACCGCGAAGCGGACCCTGGGCGAACTGGAGCCCTACGAGATCGAGCTGGCCGAGCAGCCGGTGGCGACGCTGGAGGAGGCGATGGAGGTCGCGAGGTCGACCTCAATCCCCCTTGCCGGCGACGAGAGCATCGAGAGCCGCGCCGACGCCGAACGCGCTGCAGCGATGGAGGCCTGCCGGATGACCGGGGTCAAGCTGTCCAAGGTCGGCGGCCCGGAGGCCGCAATCGAGATCGCCGAAGTGCTGCCCGCTTATCTCTCGAGCGCGCTCGACGGCCCGGTCGGCATCGCCGTGGCGGCACAGGTGGCGGCGACCCTGGGTGAGGCGGCCGAGGGCGCCGCCCCGGACCTCGCCCACGGTCTTGCCACCCAGCGCCTCTTCGCCTCGACCATCGCCGCAGTCGAGTGCGAGTTGCAAGGAGACATGCTGCACTCGCCGGCGGGACCCGGGCTCGGCGTGGAAATCGACGAGGCTGCGCTCCAGGCGCACCGCCTCTAGCCTGGCGGGGCGCTTTACGCGCGATATGCGTCAGTAGCGCCCCCGGCTGCCCGATGGACCCGACCAATGCCAACACTGCCCTCGCCTCCGCCTTCGCCGAGGAGCTGGCGCGCTGCGGCGTGCGTCACGCCGTCATCTCCCCTGGCTCGCGCTCTACCCCACTCGCTCTGGCTTTATGGCGGCAGGAGGAGATCGAGACGACGGTGATCGTCGACGAGCGCTCCGCCGCCTTCTTTGCGCTCGGTGTCGCCCAGGCAAGCGGCGCCCCGGTGGCGATCCTTTGCACCTCGGGCACCGCTGCCGTCAACTTCCACCCGGCGATCTGCGAGGCCGACCACGCCGCTGTTCCACTCATCGCGCTCACGGCAGACCGACCGCCGGAGCTGCGCGGGATCGGCGCCGGCCAGGCAATCGACCAGCTGAAGCTCTACGGCTCCTCGGTGCGCTGGTTCTGCGAGGTCGGCACCCACGACGCGGACGACAGCGGGTTGCTGCACTACCGCTCGACTGCGTGCCGTGCTTTCGCGGCAGCCCGGGGAGAACAGCGTCCCGGACCGGTCCACCTCAACTTCGCCTTCCGCGAGCCGCTGGCCCCGCAGCCCGAGATGGGCGCGGTGAGCGCAAGCGACCCGCTCGCGCTGGAAGGTCGCGGCGGTCGCCCGCTGACCGCGGTGACGCCGATCGACCTCGAGCCATCGCAGTTCCTGCTCGATGAGGTCGCCGGGCACATCGCCGAGGCCGACATCGGCGTGATCGTCGCCGGTCGCCAGCTCGATCCTGAGCTGCGCGAGCCGCTGGCTCGTCTGGCCCGCGCTGCGGGTTACCCGATCCTCGCCGAGCCGACCTCGCAGCTGCGCTGCGGACCGCACGACCGCTCCCACGTCGTCACCGCCTATGACCTGCTGCTGCGTGACGAGCGGTTCCGCGGAACCGCCTCGCCGGACCTCGTGTTGCGCTTCGGCGAGATGCCGACGAGCAAGCCGCTGCGCTCCTGGCTAGCGGAATCGGGGGCCGACCAGATCGTCGTCGACCCCCTGGGCGACTGGAACGAGCCGACGCGCAGAGCCGCGGCGCTGCTCCGCGCCGATCCGACCGAGCTGGCGGCCGGCTGGGCTGCTCGGCTGGGAGAGGATCGGCCAGCGCCGGCGATGTGGCTGCGGGCAGAGCGCGCGGCCCGTACGGCGATCGAGGCGGAGCTGGGTGGCCTCGACTCGCTAACCGAGCCCGGCCTGCAGCTGGCGCTCGGCGCCGCCTACCGCGACGGCGAGATCGTCTACACCGCCTCGAGCATGCCGATCCGCGACCAGGAGGCCTTCCTGCCGGCATCGGAGGCCGACGCCTCCTTCCTCTGCAACCGAGGCGCCAACGGAATCGACGGCCTGATCTCCTCGGGCATCGGCGCCGCCTACGCAACCGGCAGACCGACCACGATCCTCACCGGCGACCTCGGCCTACTCCACGACATCGGCGGCCTCGCCGCCCTGCGCGACGTCTCCACCCCGGTCCGAATCGTCGTCATAGACAACGACGGAGGCGGCATCTTCCACTTCCTGCCCCAGGAGCAAGCTCTGGAGGGCGACGAGTTCGAGGCCCTGCTCGGCACCCCGCGCGGTGTAGATGTCGGCAAGGCAGCAGCCCTGTTCGACCTTCCCCACCGCCGTCTAGAGTTGATCGACGAGCTTCCCGAAGCACTCGCGGCCGGCACCGGCCTGATCGAGGTCAAAACCGACCGCGAAGGCAACGCCGCCCTCCATCGCCAGCTTTTCAAGTGCGTTCAGCTGGCGCTGGGCGCACTTCGGTGAGAGGGATCGGGGGACCCCTTGACGGAGCCTCCCCGCTGTTGCTCCGTCAAGGGGTCCCCCGATCCCTCGGCGCCTACTCCGCAACGAGCGGCAGCAGCGCCTGCAGCTTGACCTCGGTCTCCGCCAGCTCCGCGGCGGGGTCGGAACCGGCCACCACGCCGACGCCGGCAAAAAGGCGGGCCTCGCGATCGCGCAGGAGGGCGCTGCGCAGCGCCACACAGAACTCGCCGTCCTCGGTCGCGTCCATCCAGCCGACCGGTCCGGCGTACCAGCCGCGATCCATCCGCTCCAGATCGGCGATCGCGGTGGCGGCGCCAGGCCAGGGCTCACCGCCAACGGCCGGAGTCGGGTGCAGCAATCCGATCAGCTCGACCGCCGAGTGCGGTTCTGCCAGCTGCGCGATCACCGGCGTCGCCAGGTGCTGGATGTTGGCGACCTTGATCACCTCGGGCTCGGGCTCGGTCTCAACCCAGACCGCATGCGGGCGCAGCTTGCGGACGATCCGCTCGGCGACGATCCGGTGCTCACGGCGGTCCTTGTCACTGTGCAGCAGTTGCTCGCCGAGGTGGTCGTCGACGGCGGGATCGGAGCTGCGCCGGGTCGACCCCGCAAGGGCGACGGTCGAGGCGCCTGCGCCGGAGCGGCGGATCAGCAGCTCGGGGCTGGCGCCGAGGAAGGCTGCCTCGGGAGTGCCGCGGCAGAAGCAGAAGCAGGACGGGAACTGCTCGCGCAGGGCGCCGAAGATCGCCGCGGGGTCGTGAGCAGCAGCTGCCTCGACTGTCACCTCACGGGCGAGCACAACCTTGCTCATCTCCCCCCGGTCAATCCCCTCTGTGGCTGCCACGACGGCCGCTTCGAAGTCGCCCGGTGGATGCACGCTGCGGATCTCCGGCCGATCGGTGAGGTGCGGGTCGAGCAGCGGCAACGGGTCAGGACGTAGGCCGGCGAGCCGCGCCGCAATCCCGTCAGCGAGCGTGTCGGTGTCATCGCCGGGCGAGACGATCAAATTGACCGTGAGAAATATCTCCTCGCCGGCGCGGCAGAGCGAGAGCTCCGGCAGGGTCAGCGAGGCAGGTGCGAACGAAGACCAAGCCGATGACGCGGCGCCCCCGGCGTCGAAAGCAAAGCCGCCGGTCCAGACAGGCCCGGCTCCCGAGGGAAGGCCATGAGGCTCCTCCAGCACGGCGCCCTCATTGAGGCGCAGGCACTCCCGGGCGACCTCCTCGAAGCGTCCGTCGCCTCGTGAGGTCGCCTCGTGAGCGGTCCCGAGCGCCGCCAGCGCGAACTCACGATCGGGCTGCTCCCAGCAGAACCAGTGATCCGACGCCAGGCGCGAGGCGAAAACCGCGGCGCAGGGATCGACCGCATCGACCGCCGCGGTGGCGCTGACCAGCGTGCGCCGTGATCGCGCGGCTGCCAGCTCCGCGCCCTCGCGCAGCCGGCTGTGGAGCTCGCTAGTCGCCGCCTCTAGCAATTGCTATCTCGCCCGTACGGACCATTTCAATCAGACCGTGCGGGCGGATCATCCGCTCGAAGGCCTCGATCTTGTCGGCAGAGCCCGTCACCTCGATCGTCATCGCACGCCGCGAGACGTCGATGATCTTGGCCCGGAAGATCTCGGCGAACTGGATGATCTCGGCCCGGCTCTCGACCGCGGCGGAGACTTTGAACATCGCCATCTCGCGGGCGACCGTCTCCTCCGGCTCCATGTCGCGGATTTTCAGCACGTTGATGAGCTTGTGCAGCTGCTTGGTCACCTGGTCGATCGGGTGAACGGCGCCGTCCAGGGTGAGCGTGATCCGCGAGATGCTGGGGTCGTCGGTAGGCCCAACCGCGAGCGTGTCGATGTTGAAGCCGCGGCGAGAGAACAACCCCGCGATCCGAGCCAGGACGCCGGGCTTGTTCTCGACCAGGATCGAGAGGATGTGCTTGCGCCCACTCAACTGCCCGGGGACATGCAGATCCTCGAGTTTGACCAGCTGCGGGGTACCGGCCTCCATCAACTCACCACCTGCGGTGCCTCGACCATGTCGCGAGCCGCCTGACCCGGCGGGATCATCGGATAGCAGTTCTCCTCCTGGGCGACGCGCACGTCGAGCAGGACCGGTCCGTCGGTCTCCAGAGCCGTGACCATCGACCCCTCGAGCTCGTCGGCGTTCTCGCAGCGCATCCCGGTCGCGCCGAAGGCCTCAGCCAGCTTGACCCAGTCCGGGCTTGCGCCCATCTCCACTGAGCTGTAGCGGCGGTCCCAGAACAGCTCCTGCCACTGGCGGACCATGCCCATGTAGCCGTTGTTCATCAGGAAGACCTTGACCGGGATCTGTTCGGTGACGCAGGTGGCGAGCTCCTGGCAGTTCATGATCAGGCTGCCGTCGCCGGCCAGGCAGACGACGTCGTCCTCCGGGCGGGCGACCTTGGCGCCAACTGCCGCCGGCAGGCCGAAGCCCATCGTCCCGAGGCCACCTGAGTTGATCCAGCGGCGTGGCTGCTCGAAGCCGTAGTACTGCGCCGCCCACATCTGGTGCTGGCCGACGTCGGAGGTGACGATCGCGTTCCCTCCGGTCGCACGGTGCATCGCCTCGATCATGAGCTGAGGCTTGATCTCGCCGTCTTTGCCGGGCTCGTAGCGCAGCGGGTGCTTCTCCTGCCAGTCGCGCAGCTGTTTCCACCAAGGATCGAGACGCGAAGAGTCGGTCTGCAGCGCGCGGTACTCGCGGGTCAGCTCCGGCAGGACCAGCTTGGCGTCGCCGACGATCGGGATGTGGGCGCCGACGTTCTTTGAGATCTCCGCTGGATCGATATCGAGGTGGATGATTTTCGCCTGCGGGGCGAACTCGGCGAGTTTGCCGGTGATCCGGTCGTCGAAGCGGGCGCCGATCGCGACGATCAGGTCGGCATTGTCCATCGCCCAGTTGGCGGTGACGGTGCCGTGCATGCCGAGCATCCCCAGCCAGTGCTCGCCCGAGGCCGGATAGGCGCCCAGCCCCATCAGCGTCGAGGTGACCGGGAAACGGTCGGCCGTGGCCAGATCGCGCAGCTCCTCGGAGGCGTTTGCATTGACCACACCGCCGCCGGTGTAGAGAATTGGCCGCTTCGCGTTGGCAAGCGCTTTGGCGGCGATCCGCACCTGTTTGATGTTGCCCTTGCTCATCGGTTTGTAACCGGGCAGCTCGACCGGCTCGGTGCGTGTCGCATAGTCGATCTCGGCGCGCGAGAGGTCCTGCGGGATGTCGAGCAGCACCGGCCCCGGCCGCCCGGTCGCGGCGACGTGAAAGGCCTCGTGAACGTACTCGGGGATCTGGCGCGGGTCGGTGACCTGGAAGGAGTGCTTGACGAAGGGCAGCGTGGCGCCCAGGATGTCGGCCTCCTGAAAGCCGTCAGTGCCGATCAGCTCGGTCCGCACCTGGCCCGTGACGAACACCGTCGGCACCGAATCCATCATCGCGTCGGCGATCGCCGTCACCAGGTTGGTCGCGCCTGGGCCTGAGGTGGCAAACGCCACCCCCACCCTGCCGGAGGCCTTGGCGTACCCCTCAGCGGCATGGCCGCCGCCCTGCTCGTGGCGCACCTGGATGTGGCGAAAGCCGGCGTCGACGAGCGCGTCATAGGTCGGCAGGTTGGCCCCGCCAGGGATACCGAAGATGTTCTCCACGCCCTCGGCCTTAAGGCTTTTCATCAACGCGTCCGCGGCTCTCATCGGACTCGCGATGGTACCAGCGGGGCTATGCCCGGCCGGCAGGGGATTTCGCCGGGTTCCAGCGGGTGTGGGGATCGATCGACGCCTCGATCACGTTGCCTTTGTAGCGCTCGATCGTGTGGATGATCGACTCGACCAGCTCCTCGCCGAGCAGAGTCGGTTCCAGGCCGAGGTCGAGCAACTTGGTGTGGATCGCGTTGTAGTAGTGCTCTTCCTTCTCAACACGCGGGTTGTCGACGTGGTCGATCTGGATCGAGTAACCGAGGTGCTCACCGGCCTGCTTGACCAGCTCGGCCAGACCCAGCACCGAGAACTGCTCGGTGAACTGGTTGAAGACACGGAACTCACCCGCTTCGGCTGGGTTGGTCGCAGCCAGCTCGACGCACTGCAGGGTGTCGCGGATGTTGAGGAAGCCGCGGGTCTGCCCGCCGCTGCCGTAAACGGTCAGCGGGTGACCGATCACCGCCTGCACGCAGAAGCGGTTGAGCACGGTGCCGAAGATCTCGTCGTAGTCGAAGCGGGTGATCAAGCGCTCGTCGCCTGCGGTCTCTTCGGTCTCGATCCCGTAGACGACGCCCTGGTTCAAGTCGGTGGCGCGCAGGCCCCAAGTGCGGCAGGCGAAGTGGATGTTGGTCGAGTCGTGGACCTTGGAGCAGTGGTAGAGCGAGCCCGGCAGCTTCGGGAAGGGGAGCGTGTCCTTGCGTCCCTTGTGCTCGATCTCGATGTAGCCCTCCTCGATATCGATGTTGGGCTGGCCGTACTCGCCCATCGTCCCCAGCTTGACCAGGTGGCACTCGGGGACGTGGTCGCGCAAGGAGAAGAGCAGGTTGAGGTTGCCGATCACGTTGGTGTGCTGGGTCTCCACAGCGTGTTCACGCGAGATCATCGAGTAGGGCGCCGAGGGCTGCTCGCCGTAGTGGATGACCGCCTCGGGGCGGGTCTCGGCGACAACACCGTCGAGGAAGTCGCCGTCCTCGACCGATCCGGCATAGCTGCGGATCTGCTCGCCGGAAGTCTCGCGCCAGGCGTCGATCCGCTGCTCGAGGTCTCCGATCGGCGTCAGCGAGTCGCTGCCAGCCTCGCCGACCCAGCGGCGGCGGGAGAAGTTGTCGACGACGGCGACCTCGTGGCCGCGGGCCGAGAAGCGCAGCGCAGTCGGCCAGCCCAGGTAACCGTCGCCCCCAAGGATGAGAACGCGCATAAGTCGCGGCAGGGTAACGGACAGGGGCGACATAGCATCAGCAGGATGAAGGGTCTGGTGGTACGCAACGGCGGGCGAGTGGGGCTTGCCGCGCTGGTCGCGCTCCTCCTGCTCGGGGCGGGCCTGCGTGTCGACGACGCCTGGAAAGGACGGCCCCCCGTCTACGACGCCGCTGCCTACGCGACGATCGCGGCGAACCTGGAGCGGGGCGAGGGCTTCACCCTTGGCCGTGGAGCGACCCAGCCGGCGAGCAGCTACTCCCCCGGTCTGCCGCTCCTCGCCGCCGGCCTCTACGAGCTGAGCGGCGGCGTCCACGAACGCCTTGCCCGCGTCATCTTGGCGCTGATCGGCTCGCTCTCCGTCCTCTTCGCCTATCTGATCGGCCGCCGCTTCCGGGGTGCGGGGGCGGGGCTGGTCGGAGCGGCCGCTGTCGCCGTCTATCCGGCCCTCCTCGAGTACCAGGGGATGTTGATGAGCGAGCCGCTGGCCGCCACTCTGTTATCCGGCGCGGTGCTCTCGATGCTCTGGGCGGCCGACGGGGAGCGGCGTGCCAAATGGCTCGTCCCTGGATTGCTGCTCGGAGCCCTGGCATTGACGAGGCCCGAGTATTTGGCCCTCTCGTTCCCGATCGCCGTCGTCGTATTTGCCCGGGGCGGACGTGATGGCTGGCGCCTCTGTCTTGTCCAGGCGGCAATTCTGGTCGTCGGAGTCTTCATCGTCGTCGCTCCATGGACGCTGCGCAACGCGATAGCCCTGGACCGCTTCGTGCCGATCTCGAGCGGCGGCGGCCAGGTGCTCTTCGCCGGTACCTACCTGCCGGCCGGCGCCGACCCCGAACGGGTGGGACGGGAGGTGCTGGAGCGCCACCCTGGTCTGACTCGTCGCCTTGCGGTCGAATACCTTCCACCGCGTTCGCCTTTTGTCTCGCATAGCGCCACAAACAGCGAACGCGTGGATGCTGTGGTGGCGCGAGTCCGCCTCGAGCAGATCCTCGCCGCGCTCGCAGCGCAGCGCTACCCGAACATGGAAAGCGACGCCGCTTTGGCGCGGATGGGCCGCGAAAGGCTCTGGGATGAGGTCAGCGAACAACCGCTCTCCTACGCCGGCTTTGTCGCCGCCAAGATCGGCCGGATCTGGTCGCACGGCCCGCGCGACGTGATGCGCGAGCCGCTCTGGGAGGCATTGCACTGGGCCCTCGTCGCATTCGGCCTACTCGGACTCGTGGCGCTGGCGCGACAGCGGCGCTGGGAGACGCTGCTGATCGGCGTCGTCCTGCTCTCGGTGACGGCGACCGGCGCTTTGCTCGTCGCTTCTCCGCGGCGGGTGCTGGTGACGATCCCGCTGGTCGCTGCCCTCGCCGCAACCGGCATAGTCTGGGCGGTGACCCGATTGCGGGAGCGGTTTCAGCCTTTGTAGGTGACCTCGAAGGTCAACTTGACGAAGGTCGCCGTGTCGGCGCCTTTGAAGGTGCAGACGTAGCTGACCGTGTTCGGATCTTTGGCGCTGACGGTCGGCCGGCAGAAGAAGCTGCGGACCGGCCGCGGCTCCTCTACGCCGAGCTGGGTGGCGCGCTTCATCACCTTCTTTGCCCAGTTGCAGGTTGCGAAGCGAGCCTGGACCGGGTCGACGTTGCTCGAGGCCAGCTTGCCGGCGACAGAGCCGCCGACGACCTGGGGCGAGACCGCGGCGCAGGTCGTCGGGCCGGACTTGGCGGCGGCGCCGGGGACGAAGGCAAGCGTGGCGCAGAGGACCGCGCCGAGCACGATCGGCAGAGAACGGGGCATAGAGGAGCTCCTTCCAGAGGATTCGAGGGTTGCCGAACCGTCTTCGACGCGCGCGACGTACGCCCTTGCGCCGGATAGCCTGAGCCGGTCTTGACCGCGATCGGCCACTGGATCCAGACCCTGCTCGAGCGTCACGGGAGGACGACCTTGATCCTGCTTGCGGCGATCCTCGTGCTCGGCTTCGGCCTGCGCGCATACCGCGTGGTTGAGCCGCTGGCCACGCCAGGTGACGACGCGCACGCCTACTACGCGCTCTCGAAGGCCCTCTACGAGGAAGGCAGCTACGGCGGGCACAGCTTCCGCGACGCCAGCGACTGGTCGCCTGGCGCGCCCCTTCTGTACGCGGCCGCCTTCTACGCTGCTGGCGGCCCTCGCGAAGGGACGGCGCGAATCGTCGAGCTGCTGCTCGGCCTGGCGGCGATCGTCGTCGTTTACCTGCTCGGACGCCGCCTCAACTGCCGCCCGGCCGGTCTGATCGCCGCCTTCGGAGTCGCCGTCTACCCACCGTTCGTACACTCGACCGGGGCGCTCTTCAGCGAGCCGCCGGCGATCTTCACCCTGCCAGCCGCGGTTCTCGCCTTCCTTTGGGCGAGTGAGCAGCAACGCCTGCGGGCCTGGCTCGTGCCGGGCTTCCTCTTCGGACTCACGGCGCTGATCCGCCCGGAGTACCTGCTGGTCGGCATCGCCTTCGCCGTGATCGCCGCGATCCGCATCGGCCGCGAGCGAGGCTGGCAGCCGGGCCTTGCCGGAGCAGCGCTGCTCGTCATCGCCCTGCTCGTCCCAATCGTCCCGTGGACGGTGCACAACCAGATCGTCCTCGATCGCACCGTGCCGATCTCGACCGGCGGCGGCAAGGCGCTCTACGTCGGCACCTTCCTGCCGGCCGACGGCGAATACCAACGGGTCAAGTCCCTGCTCGTACGGCGCTACCTGCACCGCGACCTGGCGCCGAGTTCCGAAGCCCTCGAACGGGTCGATCCGACGCCGCTCTTCGACCGGGTCGCCGCCCGCTACCCGGACCTGCCGCGGGACTCCTCGCTGGGAAAGATCGGCAAGCAGAACTTCTCCAAGTACTTCGGCGAAGACCCGCTTGGCTACGCGGCGATGACCGTGCGCAAGGTGTGGCGGATGTGGAGCGCCGGCATCGGCGAAGCGACGAGCAGCACCCTCGGCCGGGTCGTGCAGGTGCTGCTCGGGCTGCTCGGGCTGGCCGGCCTCGGCGTGCTCACCTCGCGTCGCCGCTGGTGGGACCTGGTTGCGATGGCAACCCCGATCGTCCTCGTAACCGCGGTCGGCGCAGCCTCCCTGGCGGCGCCGCGCCGCAACGAGGTGCTGATGGCACTTGTCTTTCCGCTTGCCGGTGTAGCCCTAGTTCGGGTGGGTGCGGCCATATCCTCCCGAGGCTCATGGTCCCCCAGGCGGGAATCTTCCCCTCAGAGCTGACGGCGCTCCGCGCCGCCGGCCTGCTCATCGCCGCGGCGATCGTCGCCTACGCGGTGCTGCGCCGCCGCACCCTGCGCAACGTCGACGTACTGATCCTGCTCTGCGCGGGGATCGGCCTCGCGATCGTCAGCGGGACTGAGCTGACCGACAAGCTGCTCTCCGCCTTCTCCTTCGAAAAGGGCAACGGCGGCCGCATCCTCGGACTCGCCGTCTTCTCGATCTTCATCCTCTTCCTGCTTGTCCTTCGCGCCCTCTCGCAGGCCGCCCGCAACGCGCGGCAGCTCTCCGCTGTGCTGGAGGGGCTCGCCTGGGAGGAGTTCCGCCAGGCGAAGCTGCCCGAGCGCTTCCGCGACAGGATCGCGATCCTCGTCCCCGCCTACAACGAGGCGGACAACGTCGGCCAGGTGCTCGACCTGATGCCGGGCGAGGTCTGCGGCGTGGAGACCGCCGTGCTGGTGGTCGACGACGGCTCCCGCGACGGCACCGGCGACGTCGCCGCCGAGCACGGCGCGGTCGTCGCCCGCCACGTGATCAACCGCGGCGGCGGCGCGGCGCTGCGCACCGGCTACCGGCTGATGGTCGATTCGGGCGCCGAGATCGTCGTCACGCTTGACGCCGACGGGCAGCACCTACCGGCGGAGATGGAACGCCTGGTCAAGCCGGTGCTCGACCGCGAGGTCGACGTCGCCCACGGCTCCCGCGTGCTCGGCGAGGCCGACGGCAACCATTTCGCCCGTGAGCTGGGAATCGTCTTCTTCAACCGCCTCGTCTCCTTCATCACCCGCACCAAGGTCAGCGACTGCTCCAACGGCTACCGCGCCGTCCGCACCACCGTGCTGCCCCAGCTTGTGCTGCGCCAGGAGCAGTTCCACACCTCCGAGTTCATGATCGAGGCGATCAAGCGCGGCATCCCCGCCAAGGAGGTTCCCGTGACCGTCGCCAAGCGCCTCCATGGCCACTCGAAGAAGCCAGCCGTCGTTCGCTACGGCCTCGGCTTCGCCAACGCGATCGTCAGAACCTGGCTGCGGTAGTCACCTGACTCCGGGGTGCCTGACCGCCGCCGGATCGGGCAGATAGAGGTCGGTCCCGCAGCGCGGGCAGACCTGGACGTAGAGCTTCACTGCCTTGCTGCAGGTGGGGCACTGCCGTTCCGGTTCGTCCTTCTCGGTGCGGTAGAGGATCACCGCGATCAGGCCGAGTGGCGGCAGCACGGTGCCGATCAGCAGCCAGAGCCAGAACGAGCTGCCCTTGGCGCGGCCGATGATCGCCGTGGCCAACCCGAAGAGACCCGCTATGAAGAGGTACTCGAATCCCACGGCTCCATTGTCGCGCCAAGCCGTCGCGGATGCCCGATCGAGCCGACCTCGGCGAGGTCACGGCGGAAGGGCAGGCTGGCAGTCCAGTCGATCACCGCGCGCGCCTTGCGGGCGATGCCCGGGATCTGGCTCATGTGGTAGGTCCGCGCCATCCACCAGGCCGGGAAGCCGCGGAATTTGCGGCCGCCGACCCTTCCTACCGCCTTGTAGCGGCCGAGGTTGACGAAGGACGCGTTGCCGCGGTACTCGAAGCGCCGCGCCGTTCCCACGCCCAGCTCGGCGGCGATGTTGCGGGCCGCGACCGGACCCTGCCGAACAGCGTGCTGGGCGGTCGGGGGGCAAAGGCCGCCGCGAGGGTCCGGCGCCGCAGCGCAATCGCCGATGGCCCAAACCGCGTCCGATCCGCGCACTCGCAGGTGCTCATCGACGGGAACGCGACCCCGCTCGTCGAGCGGCAACGAGAGCTGCCGCAGGCTGGGGTGGGGCGTAACCCCCGCGGTCCAAACTACGGTGCGGGTCGGCAGCGTCTCGCCACTCGAGAGCCGAGCACGGTCGGCTGTGACCTCGTCCAGAGTCGTCTCGAGGCGGATGTCGATGCCGCGCCCGCGCAGCTCGCGCAAGGCGTAGTCGGCGAGCCCGGCGTCGATCTCGGGCAGCACCCGCCCGGTGGCCTCGACCAGGACCCAGCGCATGCCGTGCAGGCGGGCGCGCGGGTAGCTCTCCATCGCGTCGGCGGCGAAGTCCTGCAGCTCGGCGAGGGCCTCGAGGCCGGCGTAGCCACCGCCGACGAAGACATAGGTGAGCAGCTCATCGCGGCGCGCCGGATCCTCACTGGCATTGGCCGCCTCCAGCGTCTCGACCACGTGATTACGCAGCCAGATCGCGTCCGCCAGGGTCTTGAAGCCGACCGCGTGCTCGGAGAGGCCGGGAACCGGCAGCACTCGTGAGACCGAGCCGAGCGCGAGCAGAAGCTGGTCGTAGGGAAGTTGCTCGGTATCGCCATCGCGCGTCCGCAGCTCCACCGTGCGCGTCCGCGGATCGTGGCCGGAGATCACGCCCAGCCGCAGATAGGTGCGATCGAGGATCTCGCGCAGCGGCGTAACCACGTGCCGTGGCTCCAGCGTCCCCGCCGCCGCCTCCGGGAGGAACGGCGTGTAGAGCATGAAGTTGACGTCGTTGACCAGCACCAGCCGCGCCGACTGCCGCGGCAAGATTCGCTCCAGCTCCCGAGCCGCCATCGCCCCACCGAATCCACCCCCGGCGATGACGACGTTCCAGGCCATGACCCCCACCGTAGCACTTTGTAACAAGTTGTCACAAAGTTTCAAACCGCATTTTCAGCTCCAGCTCCCGACCGTCCCTTGCTAAAGCCCGAGCTGCTGGCGGATCAGGCGGTTGACCTCGCCGCCGTCGGCACGGCCCTTGGTCTCCTTCATCACGGCGCCGACGATGGCGCCAATCGCCTTCTGGTTGCCGGAGCGGATCTGCTCGGCGGCGTCGGGGTTGGCGTCGACGGCAGCGGCGACGATCGACTCCAGCTCGCCGCTGTCTGAGATCTGGGCGAGGCCCTCGCGCTCGACGATCGCCGCCGGATCGCCGCCCTCGCCGACCAGCGTCGCCAGCACCTGCTTGCCACTGCTGTGCGAGATCTTCTTCTCGCCAACCATCGCGACGAGCGCGGCAAGCGCCTCTGCTTCGACCCTCGAGTCGGCAGCAGCACCGCCGCCGGCCTGGCGCAGCGCCGCCGCCAACTCACCGGTCACCCAGTTCGCGACCACCTGCGCCTCCATATCGACCGCGTTTTCGCAGACTGCTTCGAAGTAGGCAGCATCCTCTGGATCTGCCGCCAGCTGGGCGGCGGTCTCCGCCGAAAGCTCCAGCTCCTCTTCGTAGCGCCTCATTTTCGCCTCGGGGAGCTCCGGCAGCGACTCGCGCGACTCGCGCAGCATCGCCTCGGTCGGCGCCAGCGGCGCCAGATCGGGCTCCGGGAAATAGCGGTAGTCGTGCGCCTCCTCCTTGGAGCGCAGCGCCGTCAGTGAACCGTCCCCAGGGTGAAAGTGAAGCGTCTCCTGGACGACGCTCCCCCCCGCCTCGATCAGCTCGTGCTGGCGCGCCAGCTCCGCCTCGATTCCGCGTTCGAGAAAGCGGAAGCTGTTCATGTTCTTCAGCTCCGTCTTCGTGCCCAGCGTCTCGCTGCCCGCCGGCCGCAGCGAGACATTGGCGTCGATCCGCAGGCTGCCCTCCTCCATGTTCACGTCGGAGACCTCGAGCTGGCGGACGGTGGTGCGCAGCAGCCGCGCCCAGGCGCCGGCTTCGGCGGCGCTGCGCAGGTCGGGCTCGGTGACGATCTCGACCAGGGGCGTGCCGCCGCGGTTGAAGTCGACCAGCGAAGCGCCGGAGCCATGGATGCGCCCCGACCCGCCGACGTGGATCGTCTTCGCGGCGTCCTCCTCGAGGTGGGCGCGGTGGATACGGATGCCGCCGAGCCTGCCGTCGACGGCAAGTGGCAAGTCGTACTGGCTGATCTGGTACGCCTTCGGGTTGTCGGGATAGAAGTAGTTCTTGCGATGGAAGATCGAACGCGGGGCGACCTCGCACTCCAGCGCGGCGGCGATCTTGAGCGCGCAGCGGATCGCCTCTTCGTTGGGCGCCGGCAGCACACCCGGATGGGCGAGGCAGACCGGGCAGGTGTGGACGTTCGGCTCGTCTCCGAAGGAGAGCTCACAGCCGCAGAACATCTTCGTCCGGGTCGAGAGCTGGACGTGGATCTCCAGCCCGATCACCGCCTCCAGCTCAGCCACCGGCCCCCTCCCCCGGCTTGGCGTCGAAGCCGATCGACTGCTCCAGCGCGTAGGCGGCGTCGAGCAGCCTTTGCTCGGCGAATGCCGGCGCGGCAATCTGGAAGCCAACCGGGAGCCGCGACCCACCGCTGCCGGGTTCAGCCAACCCGGCGGGGATCGAGATCGCCGGGATGCCGGCCAGGCTCATCGGCACGGTGAAGAAGTCGTTGAGGTACATCGCAAGCGGGTCGGCGGTCTTCTCACCAAGCCCGAATGCAACTGATGGCGAGGTCGGGGTGACGACGAAGTCGACGTCCGCGAAGGCGGCGGAGAAGTCTTCGGCTATCCGCGTGCGGACCTTCTGGGCCTGTCCGTAGTAGGCCTCGTAGTACCCCGAGGAGAGCGCGTAGGCGCCGAGCATGATCCGCCGCTTCACCTCGGCACCGAAGCCCTCGGACCGGGTCGTCTCGTACATCTCGATCAGGTCGCCGTCCACCTCAGCCCGCATCCCATAGCGGACGCCGTCGTAGCGAGCGAGGTTGGACGATGCCTCCGCCGGGGCGATCACGTAGTAGGCGGAGATTCCGTGCTCGGCGTTGGGCAGCGACACCTCGGCGATCTCGCCGCCGAGCTCCTCGATCCGCTTCAGCGTCGCTTCGAAGACCTCGCGCACCCCCGCGTCGATTGTGCTCTGAGCCAGCTCGGCGGGCACCCCGAAGCGAAGGCCTGAGAGGTCCTCGCGGTCGGGCAATCGCAGGCCCCCCGGAATCCCGACCGAGGTCGAGTCGCAGCCGTCGCGCCCCTGCAGGATCGCCAGCAACAGCGCCGCGTCGCTGACGTCGCGGGTGAGTGGGCCGCACTGGTCCAGCGAGGAGGCGAAGGCGATCATCCCGTAGCGGGAGACCGCCCCGTACGTTGGCTTCAGCCCGACGATCCCGCAGAGCGAGGCTGGCTGGCGGATCGAGCCGCCGGTATCGGTGCCGATCGCCCACGGCGCCAGCCCCCCTGCGACTGCCGCCGCCGAACCGCCCGAGGAGCCGCCGGGGACCCGGGCCCGGTCCCACGGGTTGAGCACCGGCCCGTAGGCCGAGTTCTCATTCGAGGACCCCATCGCA
The DNA here is from genome assembly GCA_035260485.1 of Solirubrobacterales bacterium. Lineage (GTDB taxonomy): Bacteria > Actinomycetota > Thermoleophilia > Solirubrobacterales > 70-9 > VRUE01. The sequence goes on from DATFVC010000051.1 coordinate 43,561, forward strand.
AACTCGTCCATGTTGGTCTTGCCGAGGATCGGCGCCCCGGCCTCGATCAAACGGCGGACCGCGGTCGCCGTGTACGGCGGTCGGTAGCCCTCCAGGATCCTCGAAGCGGCGGTGGTCGGCGCCGACTCCGTGCAGAAGATGTCCTTGACGGCGATCGGTGCGATGCAGGGCCGCTCGACTGCGATCGCGCCGGCGGCGCCATCCTCGTTTCGCCAAAGGTAGGCATTCAGGTCGTCGGCGGCGGCGGCCTCGACCCAGGCGTCGCGGTACTCCACCGCCGAGATCTCGCCCGCGACCATCGCGCGGTGGGCCCCCAGGGCCGTCAGCTCGAGCAGCTCGCCCATCACTCCGCCTGCGGTGACGGGACCCGGAAGGCGCCCTCCGCGGGGTCGGGCGCCTGCTCCAGCATCACCTCACGCGGCCAGCTCGGCCGCGGCTCGTCGGGCCGCAGGACGTTCTCCAGCTCGATCACGTGGGAGGTGGGCTTCACGTCTTCCAGGTCCAGCTCGGAAATGCGATCGACGTGCTCGAGGATCCCTGACAGCTCCCCGGCCATCCTCTCCACCTCGGCCTCCGACAGCCTCAGGCGCGCCAGCCTGGCGACGTGCAGCACTTGCTCCCGCTCGATCACGGGCGTGATTCTAAGGTGCCTACGGAGCGGTGACCGTGCGCGAGCGAGCCCCGAGGCATTCCACCGGCCGCTGGGGGAGGTGGTAGGTCAACACTTCGGCATAGACGCGCGCGCCGTGGAGCGCAGGCGGTGATTTCATCCGCCATTCGGACGCTTCTGGGAAGAGACGCGCCACGACCCTGTCGTGTCCCGGCATCGCCTGCCGGATACGCACCGCGCTGGTGTCACAGAATTCGGATGGGGCATCGGTGAGGATGGCGCCGCTGATCTGATGAGCGGCTCTGTCCACGCTGATCGTCAGGGTGACCGGGTAGGTGTGAGTGGTCTCCCCCGATGCGGCAGGAGCGATCGCAAAGATCGCGGCGATCGAAGCGGCAAGCGCTGCGAATCTCATCGGTCCAAGGTAGCAGCGACTGGCTGCCCAGCCAGTTAGAGTGCGCGCACGATGCGGGGAGCGAAAGCAGAGGCGTTCGTGGTGCTCAGCCTGCGGCTGCTGGCGCTCAGCTTCGCCGTGGTCGGCATCCTTTTCATCGCCGTCCCCAGCGGTGTCCTCGACACGATCTCGGATCTCGGCGACTCGCTGGGTGGCTTCAGCCGCGCGCCACACACCCAGGAGCAGCTCTGGCTCGCGCTCGCCTTCGCTTACATGGTCGTGATCACCGGCATCTGCCTGGTTGCCCAGGCGGACGTCGTCCGCTACCGGCCGCTGCTGCTGGTGCTTGCCGCAGGCAAGACCGCCTCCTCGCTGGGATCGCTTGGCTTCTATCTCTTCGACCAGGACGTCTTCATCTACCTGCTCAACTTCCTGGTCGACGGCTTCCTGGCGTTGCTGGCGCTCTGGCTGTGGTCGCTCGCCGGCCGCGTAGGCCGGCTCGCCGCTCCCGGCTGACAGCGCGCGCCGGGGCTGTCGACCGCCGAGCAGCGCACCCTCAGCACGATCTGCGAGGCGATGGCCCCCGCCCTCGACGGCCTGCCCGCAGCCGAGCGCGAGGTCGAGGTGTCGGGGCCTGTCGCCGAGTTCCTCACCTCGCTTTCGCCGCGCGTCCTGACCCGGGTCCGGCTCGGACTGCGCGCCTTCGAGTGGCTGCCCTTCCCCTGGCGTTTCAGCCGTCTCGACCTGGCGGCTCGGGAGGATTTCCTGCGGCGCATGGAGCGCTCTCGCTTCGGCCTGTACCACGAGCTGTTGTTGATGGCCAAGACCTTTACGACGCTCGGCTACGCAATCGACCCCCGGGTCGAGAAGAGACTCGGCCTGGAGACGACCTGCCGGGTCGCGGACGGATCGCTGCCAGAGCCGGCCGGGCCGCTGGGCGACCTCGAGCCGGCCGGAGACGGCGAGGAATGCGACGTCGTCATCGTCGGCTCGGGCGCCGGCGGCGCCGTCGCCGCGGCGACGCTCGCCGAGGCGGGCCTCGACGTGATCGTGCTCGAGGCGGGCGAGAGCTACAACCGCGACAACTACCCGGAGAACCAGCTCGACGCGATCGCCTCGCTTTACCGCGACGGCGGCCTGACGATCGCCGAGGGCCGCCCGCCGATCCCGGTGCCGGTCGCGAGGGCAGTCGGCGGCACGACGGTGATCAACTCGGGGACCTGCTTCCGCGCCCCGGAGCGGGTGCTCGAGTGCTGGCGAGACCGCTACGGGGTCGAGTGGGCCGACCGGCTGGACCCCGACTTCGCCGAGGCCGAGGAGTTCCTGCGCGTTACGCCGCTCGACCCCGAGCGGATGGGCCGCAACGGCCAGCTCGCGATGGAGGGGGCGACCGCAATCGGCGCAAGCGGCGGGCCGATCTCGCGCAACGCCGGCAACTGCGATCAGTGCAGCTCCTGCCCGTACGGCTGCCGGATCGACGCCAAGCGGGGCATGCACGTCAGCTACATGCCCCGCGCGGTTGCCGCCGGAGCCCGGCTGCGAACGGGGGTCGAGGCGCGCCGCATCGTCGTCGAGAACGGTCGCGCCACCGGGGTCCGCTGCGTGCTCAGATCAAGCGAGAAGCTCAACGGAAACCGCCGCCCGTACACGGTCCGCGCCCGTCGCGCGACGATCGTCGCGGGGGGAGCCCTCGGCACGCCGGAGCTGCTGCTCCGCTCCGGCATCGGCGGCGGCCAGGTCGGCCGTAACCTCCACATCCACCCCGCCTGCTGGGTTGGCGCCCACTACGGCGAGGAGGTGCGCGGCTGGGAAGGCGTGATGCAGAGCTACTACGTCGATGAGTGGGAGTCGGAGCGGGTCCTGCTCGAGGCGACGTTCACGCCCCTCCCCTTTGGCGGCGCCTGGCTGCAGGGCTCCGGCCGCGAGCACCAGCAGGCGATCCTCGACTTCGGCCACGTCAGCTCGATCGGCGTCCAGCTCACCGACGAGTCCGCCGGCCGAGTCGGGATAGCCCGCGACGGATCGATCCGAGCCAGCTACAGGCTGAGCGACGAGGACGCGCAGCGGGTCGTCTTCGGCATCGCCCGCGCCGCCGAGATCCACTTCGCCGCCGGGGCGACCGAGGTCTACCCGAATATCGGCCGCGCTCCAGTGCTGCGTCCCGGCGGGGTCGCAGAGTTCGAGGCGACCCGCTTCAAGCCGTCGGAGCTTCGCCTCGAGGCCTTTCACCCGATGGGCACGGCAAGGATCGCCGCCGATCCAACCGAGGGAGTCTGCGCCGCCGACGGCTCCGTCAACGGCGTCGCCGGGCTCCACGTCGCCGACGCGTCCCTCTTCCCGACCGCCGTAGGGGTGAACCCGATGATGACGATCATCGCCTTCGCGAAGAGAGTCGCCGCCGGGCTCGCCGAAGCGACCCCGGCGGCGTAGCAGCTCCTACTGCCCCGTCGGTGGCGGCGGCGGTGGGGGCTGCTGAGTGGGGGGTGGAGGAGGCGGGGGTGGTTGCTGCGACGGCGGTGGGGGCGGAGGTGGACCCCCGGCTGGAGGCTGGTCGCCGCCGCCGGACAGGCGGTCGGCGACATCGCCGAAGGTGGCGCCTTCCTCGCGCATTGCGCTGTAGCCGCCGTAGGCGATCCCGGCGGCGGCGATCAGGCCGAGGAAGATGCCGAACTTGAGCGTCGCATCGACCGTGACCCCACCGAAGGAACCGAAATTGGGCGGCGAGATGATTCGGTAGAGGATCAGCAACACAGCGAGACCACCCAGGGCGGCCACGATCGCGTTCAACGAGATCGGCGGCTCCAGGTCGGCGTCGGTGAGGCGGATCACGGCGACTCCGATCGCAACGACGATCGCCAGCATCAAGAAGATCGGGATCACGTCGAGCGCATCCCAAGCGCTGCCGCCGCTGCCCGTGATGTCTCCAGAGAAACCGGGGACTCCCGACACCTTGACGCCGAACCAGTCAAAGAACATGAAAACGAAGAGGAGAACCGCGGAGACCGCGGAGATCTTCTCACCCGTGCTCAGCTTGTCAGCTTCCATCTACACATCCCTCCGAGGAGTAGGGGTCTGAAGCCGACACTACACCCGGGCTCGGGCGGCAGCCAACGTATTTACGAGCAGCATCGCTCGCGTCATCGGCCCGACCCCGCCGGGCACCGGAGTGATCGCCCCGGCACGCTCGCGGGCGGACTCGAACTCGACGTCTCCGACCAGCTTGCCGTCGACCCGATTGGTGCCGACATCGATCACCGTGGCGCCCTCGCGCACCATCTCGCCGGTGATCAGCCCGGGCATGCCCGCCGCTGCGACAAGGATGTCCGCCTCACGGCAGATCGAGGCCAGGTCACGAGTGCGCGAGTGACAGTGGGTGACGGTGGCGTTCGCCGCGAGCAGCAACGCCGCAAGTGGCTTGCCGACGAGAATCGAGCGTCCGATAACGACGGCGCGGGCGCCTTCCAGGTCAACCTCCGTCTCGCGCAGGAGCTCCATCACGCCCGCCGGCGTGCAGGGCGCAATTGCCTCCCGGCGACCCTGCACGAGCAAGCCGGCGCTGAGCGGAGTGAGTCCGTCGACGTCCTTGGCGGGATCGATCAGCGCGATCAACGGATCCTGGTCGAGGTGGTCGGGCAGGGGCAGCTGCAAGAGGATCCCGTGCACACGCTCGTCGGCATTGAGCGATTCGATCAGCGCCGCAATCTCCTCCTGGGAGGCGTCGCCGCCGGGCTCATGATGGAAAGACTCGATACCCACCTCGGCGGAGTCCTCGCGCTTCATCCGCACGTATACCGCTGAGGCAGGGTCCTCGCCGACGAGGATCGTCGCCAGGCCCGGTGGCGCGGGCAGGCCCATCACCTCTTGCCGCACGCGCTCCCGGATCCGCGCCGCAACCGCCTTGCCGTCTATGACCCGCGCCACCACGGCTCAGCGCCTGCGGATCGGCGCGTAGTCGGCCATCAGCTTGCGCTCCGAGCCGTCGCCGGCGAAGCGAACGACAACCACCCCGCCGGGCTCCACCGCGGTGACGACGCCGTCGCCGAAGCTGGCGTGGATGACGTCGTCGCCCGTGCGGAGCTCGAGCGTCGGACCGGGGTCGATCTGGCTCGCGGCTTCGTCCGAGGACCCGGTTCCCCAGCTACCGTCTGCTCCGATCGCACTCGAGCCGCGCTCGGTCAGCTCCTCCGGAAGCTCGTCGACGAAGCGCGAGGGCAGGTTGCGCTCGGCGCGGCCGAACAGCCGCCGTTCACGCGTCCAGGTCATGTACAGACGACTGCGCGCGCGAGTGATGCCGACGTAGCAAAGGCGTCGCTCCTCCTCTTCGCCCCCCTCTTCCAGTGCTTTCATGTGTGGGAAGGCGCCGTCCTCGCAGCCGACGATGAAGACCGTCTCGTACTCCAGGCCCTTGGCGTTGTGCAGGGTCATCAGCGTAATCGCCGGCTCCTCGCGCAGCTCGTCCTGCTGGGTATAGAGGGAGATCTGCTGCAGGAACTCCTCCAGGGCGGAGACGTCCCCCTCCCCCTCCCCCTCCAGCTCGCGATTGGCGTCGAACTCTGCAGCCCCGTCCACCAAAGCCTGGAGATTCTCGGCTCGGCCCTCGGCCTCGACCGTCCGCTCCGCCGCCAGTGCGTCGAGGTAGCCGCTCTCGCGCAGGGTCGCCTCCAGCAACTCGGCCACCGGGGCCTCCTCTACGCGCGACTGCAGCCCCTCCAGCGTCTCGTGGAAGCGCGAGACCGCCTTGATCGCCGCCCCTCCCAGACCGGGTACCTCCTCGACCCGGCCGGCGACCTCCCAGATCGGCAAGCCGGTCGTGTTGGCGTGCGAGGAGAGCCGCCCCTGGCTCGTATTGCCGATCCCGCGTCGCGGCGAGTTGACGACTCGCGCGAAGGAGACCTGGTCGGCGGGGTTGACCAGCAAGCTGAGGTAGGCGACTGCGTCCTTGACCTCGGCCCGCTCGTAGAACTTGGTCCCGCCGATCACCTGATAAGGCAGCTCGAAGCGAACCAGGGTGTCCTCGAGCACCCGGCTCATCGCGTTGGTTCGGTAGAAAACGGCGACGTCCTCACGTCGCACCCCCTCCTCCTCGCCGAGTCGCTCGATCTCCCCCGCCACCCAGCGTGCCTCCTCGTGCTCATCGGAGAGCTCGCGCAGCTGCAATGGCTCGCCGCCGGTGAGTTCGGTCCAGAGGCGCTTCGGGCGCCGTTCCCGGTTGCGTTCCACCACCGCGTTGGCGGCGGAGAGGATCGTCTGGGTCGAGCGATAGTTCTGCTCGAGCTTGACCACGTCCGCATCCGGGAAGTCGCGCTCGAAATCGAGGATGTTGCGGATGTCGGCGTGTCGGAATCCATAGATCGACTGGTCCTCGTCGCCGACGACCATCAGGTTGCCGTGCTCGGAGGTGAGCAGCTGCAGCAGCCGGTACTGAGCGTGGTTGGTGTCCTGGTACTCGTCGACGAGGACGTGGTGGAAGGTGCGCCGCCAGCGCTCCCGCACCTCCTCGAACAGCTCCAGCGCGTTCACAGTCCGCACCAGCAGATCGTCGAAGTCCATCGCGTTGGCCTCGAGCATCCGCTTCTCGTAGAGGCTGTAGACGCCGGCCGCGGTCTCCTCGAAGACGCTGCCCTGCGCCTGCGCGTAGGCGTCCGCATCGACGAGCTGGTTCTTGGCGCCCGAGATCTGCGAGCGGATCGCCCGCGGCGGGTAGCGCTTGGGGTCGATGTGCAGCTCCTGCATGCAGCGCTTGAGCATCCGCAGCGAGTCGGACTCGTCGTAGATCGTGAAGCCGCGCGAGTAGCCGAGTCGCTCGGCGTCGGCGCGCAGCATCCGCGCGCAGGCCGAGTGGAAGGTCGTCACCCACATCGCCCGCGCCGAGCGGCCGACCAGGGACTCGACCCGCTCGCGCATCTCGGTCGCCGCCTTGTTGGTGAAGGTGATCGCGAGGATCTCCCCCGGCCGTGCCTGACCGGTTGCCAGCAGGTAGGCGATGCGGTGGGTGAGGACGCGGGTCTTGCCCGAGCCGGCGCCAGCCAGGACCAGCAGCGGGCCCTCTCCGTGGCGCACCGCCTGGCGCTGGGGCTCGTTGAGCTCCGCCAGCAGGCGCTCGGCGCGGTCCGCGCCCGGCTCGGTCGGGGCGCCCAGGGAGTCGGCGGGGCTCTCTGGCTCGACTTGAAGCATCAGAGCCGAGAATAGTCAGCCCAGCGGCTGGCCCTGGTCGACTCAGCCGCCAGCCGAGGAGCGGCCGGTGCGGGGCGCCGGCTCTTGACCGTCCTCGGGGGGGACCCCTTCCCCGTCGAGCTCGGCAAGTCGCTCCTCGAGCTTGGAAATCCGCTCTGCGAGGGTCTTGATCGCCTCGGCGATCGGGTCCGGCAGGTGGATCCAGTCGGCGTCCGGCCCCTCCGGGCGCCTGCCGTCCACCTTGACCGGGTGGCCGGGATTGCCCACCACGGTCGAGCTGGGCGGCACATCCTCGACGACCACCGTGTTGGCGCCGATCTTGGCGCCGTCGCCGACCGCGATCGGTCCGAGCAGCTTGGCGCCGGAGCCGACGGTGACGTTGTCGCCAAGGGTCGGGTGCCGCTTGCCGCGCTGGAAGCCGGTGCCGCCGAGCGTCACCCCCTGGTAGAGGGTCACGCGCCGGCCGATTTCAGCCGTCTCGCCGATCACCACGCCGGAGCCGTGGTCGATGAAGAACTCGCGCCCGATCTTCGCCGCGGGATGGATCTCGACCCCGGTGATGGCGCGACTCAGATAGGCGATCATGCGTGGCGCCAGCGGCGCCCCCGCCTCGCCCAGCGCATAGGCGACGCGGTGGGCGAGCAAGGCCTGCACGCCGGCCCAGCCGGTGAGGATCTCGAAAGAGGAGACCCCTTGCGCCGCCGGATCGCGATCGCGTGCGGCGGACACGTCAGCCCGGATCTCCTGAACCACTCGACGCGCTACGTTCATGGTGCGAAGAAGGGTAGGGACATGTAGCGCTCGCCCGAGTCGCAAACCACGGTCACCACCCGTTTCCCGGCCATCTCTGGCCGGCCCGCGACCTCCAGCGCCGCCTTGATGTTGGCTCCGGCGGAGATCCCGGCAAGTACCCCCTCCCGTTTTGCCGTCAGTCGCGCCGTCTCCAATGCGTCCTCATCTGAGACCCCGATCGTCTCGTCGATCACCGAGCGGTCGAGCACCTCGGGAATGAAGCCCGCGCCGATTCCCTGGATCTTGTGCGGGCCCGGCGCCCCGCCGGAGAGCACCGGTGAGGCCGCCGGCTCGACCGCGACGACGAGCGTCTCCGGGCTGCGCTCGCGCAGGAAGCCACCGACACCGCTGATCGTGCCGCCGGTGCCGACCCCGGCGACGAAGGCGCCGACCTCGCCATCCGTGTCGCGCCAGATCTCCTCCGCCGTGGTTCGGCGGTGTACCTCTGGATTGGCCGGGTTGGAGAACTGCTGCGGCATGAATCCCTTGCGCTGCTCGCGGATCTCCGCCGCCAGCTCGACTGCCTCGGTCATCCCGCCCAGGGACGGCGTCTCGCGAACTTCGGCGCCGTAGGCGCGCAGCAACTTCGCCCGCTCCCGGCTCATCCCTTCGGGCAGGGTCAGGATCAGCTCGTAGCCGCGCGCCGCGCAGACCATCGCCAGGGCGATCCCGGTGTTGCCGCTGGTCGGCTCGACGATCACCGAACGCCCCCGCTCGATCAGCCCGGCCTCCTCGGCCGCGTCGATCATCGCCACCCCGATCCGATCCTTGACCGAGCCACCGGGGTTGAAGTACTCGAGCTTGGCGCAGACCTCGCCAGACAGCCCCTCGCTGAGCCGTCGCAACGAGACCAGCGGCGTCTTCCCGACTACCGCCGAAGCCTCGGCCCCGATCCTCATCGCAATTGCCCTCGCGCGCTCACAGAGCGCGACACTACCGGCGAGGTAGATCGGCGGTGGTCAGAGCGTGAGGAGCGCGGCATGTGTCGGCGCAACAACTTCGCTGATGAATCGAAGCAGCCCCGAGCCCTTGAGTTCGCGGATCGCACCCCTCAGCTTTCGCCTTCCTCCCGCTCGCCCGCCATCTCCAGAACCAACTCGGAGGGCGTCAAAAGGTCGGGGTGAAGCTCGACGACCTCCGCGCTACGGGCTCTTCCATCGGTTCGAGGCGGCATCTATGCGGCCATGAATGAAGCGGTCAGCTCCATAATGGATCTCCTTCGCGCTGTTCACCGTCGCCCAAGCCGAAGGGCTCAGATGAAGTACATCCCCGAGCCGGCCTCCTCGGCCTCGCGGCGGGCGACTTCGGCGATCGTGGTTTGGCCGAAG
>DATFVC010000052.1:0-10936 GCA_035260485.1 Solirubrobacterales bacterium
GAGAACCACAGCGTCGGCGGCGGGCAGCTCGTCGAGCGAGCGCACCGGCCGCCCCGTCTCGATCCGCCCGCCGTGCTCGCGCACGACCGCGGCGAGCGCGTCGGCGATCGCCTGCGAGCCGCCGCGGGCGACGGGCCAGCCATTGCGGTGGCAGGCGCAGGTCAAAGCCATCCCGGGGGCAGAGCTGAGTGGGCGCGAGAAGGGGCTGAAGGCATGGGCGGCGGTGCCGCCGAACAGCGCCCGCGCCTGCGGCGTCGGCAGGGCGCGCGCCAGCAGCGACACCGGCGCGAGCACCGGTGCGAAGCGGGCGAGGGCAAGTGGGTGCCGCGGCAGGTGCAGCAGCGGCCGGAAGATGTCCTCGCTGAGGGCGTCGAAGTGCTTCGCCGAGGGGCCGAAGAGCCGCTTCCAGGCAGCGCCCGCGGGACCGAGGCCGGCCGCCGTCTCCTCGATCGAGCGCTGCATCACCGCCGCGCTGCCGTCGTCGAAGGGGTGCGCTAGGTCGATCTCCGCCCAGGCCCACTCCAGCCCATGCCGCTCGAGGCCGAGCGGGGCCAGCGCCCGCGAGCCGACCGCGAACGGGTGCGACGCCGAGCAGTCGTCGTGCAGCAATCCCGGCAGGGTCAGCTCGCTGCTGCGAGCGCCGCCGCCGACCGTCGCCGCCGCCTCGAGCACAGTTACGTCAACGCCCTGCGCGGCGAGAATCGCCGCGCAGGCCAGCCCGTTGGGCCCGGCGCCAACGACGACCGCCCCGCTCACCGCCAGTCCTCCCGGTGCGCTTTATGTTCCTGTGGGGTGCAAAAGGCGCGCCGGAAGCTCATACCGGGGCCACCTCGACCGGGAACGGGCGCTCGTCAAGCCACGGCTGGCGCTCGACCATGTCGGCGACGTTCACCCAGCCCTCCTCGACCAGGCCGGTGGCAGCGTCGAAGATCCGGTAGCGCTGGCGCTGCACGTGCGCGGCCTGGGACTCGAGCACCACCACCCGCACTTCTCCCGGCTTGAACTGGCAGCGCTCCTGAATCGCCGCCAGCAGGCGCTGGTCGTGGAAGTGGCCATCGCCGAAGTTGTAGCCGAGCACCACTCCGGCGACCAGCTCGCCCTCGCGCACCGCGTAGTCCTCGACGTCGTCGACGGCGCGCTGCACGAGGCCGTTGAGGGCGCGGCCGTGCGAGTGCATCGAGCGGAAGGCAAGGCCTTTGTAGACCAGCACCTCGATCAGCTCGGGGTCATAGAACTTGGCCAGCTGCTCGGTCACGATCGGCGCCGGCTTGACCAGGTCGCGGTCGAGCTTCGCCTCGGCGCCGCTGTCCTTGCGGAACAGCCACTGGCTGGTCGCCCAGTTGCCGGCGTAATAGCGCATCGCGGGCAGGAAGGAGATGAGGTCGGGGCGGAAGTTGCCGAGCACCGGGATGCCGACGCAGGTGACGGCGAGGATCGCGATCAGCAGCAGATCCTCGAGGGTAGAGAACGACGTCGCGCCGTAGTGGCCGAAGAGGAAGAGCAGGCCGAAGATCATGAAGATGTTCCACTCCAGAGGCACCGCCAGGGGGAAGGTCGAGAGGATGTGGAGGTGGAAGATCACCATCCCGGCGACGGCGATGGCGCCGATGACTCCACCCTGGGAGACGAGCAGGATCAGCGGCAGCGTGAACTCCATCGCCGTGCCGAGGTGGGCGGCGAGGACGCCAGCCGAAGAAGGTCGTAGATCCTCGGGGTGGGCACGGTAGAGGCGCCGCTTCGCCGCCCGCCAGCGATTCCAGGGCGTGTTGCTGATCATCACCGTGACGACGAAAGGGAAGTGACGGTTCAGCTTCGATGACGCCGCTCCCCACCAGATGCAGACGAAGACGAGCTGGGCGGCGACGATCATGTTGGTCAGTGGGAAGAGGAAGATGATCGCCAGGTTGCCGTAGATCTCGGCGCGGGCCGCGAGGAACGGCACCTTGTCGCGCAGGCCCAGCAGGACGAGCAGCACGAGCAGGGCGCCGACCGCGACCGGGTCGAGGCGGCCGGCGGTCATGGCGGTGGCATCGATGCCGTCGGAGAGCAGCAGGTTGAGCGCGGCGGCGATCAACCCCGCGTAGACGGCGACGTCGAACAGGGTCCGCCGCGTGCCGCGGGTCAGCGGCACGCGCTCGGGCCAGGGCGGCAGCCGCATGGTTCCCGGCCGCAGCCAGTAGAGGACCCCACCGATCATCGGCGAGAAGCGCAGCGTCAAGGGCAGCGAGCCGGCGCCGAGGCCGAGCACCTCCCACAGCATCGTCCAGATCACCGCCTTCTGGAAGACGATCGGTTCGGTCCACCAGTCGCCGAGGTCGCCGAGCCCGCCCAGACCCTTGGTCGTCGCAGAGATCAGCAGCAGGCCCCCGCCCGCGTAGAGGACGAGCTTGACGATATAGAGCAGGTAGACGAAGTAGGGCGTCCCGAACCCGTTCAACGCCCAGTCCTGCGCCAACACCTTGATCCGCTCCAGGTGCGACCGGCGCTTCCACTCCTCGTACTCGAATGGCGGCGGGGTAGGGCTGAAGAAACCCATGCGGGTCGAATCTACTGCCCGCTGCCGACTTTTACCCCCTCCCAGTGGGGTGAAAGTCGGCAGCGGCGCTCTAGGGTGGAGGGATGGGACCTCTGCTTGCGGTTGACACGCCGTCGATGCTGTTTCGCGCTTTCTACGCGCTGCCCGATTCGATCGTGGGGGCCGACGGGAAGCCGGTCAATGCGCTGCTCGGGACGGCCAACCTCGTGTTGCGGGAGGTAGAAGTGCACAGGCCGCGGACGGTCGTGCTCTGCTTCGGACCGGACGCGGCGTCGTACCGCACCGAGCTCTACCCCGCCTACCACGCCGAGCGCGAGGCGGCGATGCCCGACGACCTCTCGCCGCAGTTCGCCGCCAGCCGCGATTTCTTCGAGGCCTTCGGCTGGACGATCGCGACGAGCGACTCGCTCGAGGCCGACGACCTGCTCGGCACCTATGCCCGTCGCGAGGCGGAGGCCGGCGGCCGGGCGCTGCTGATGACCGGGGACCGCGACATGTACCAGTGCGCCGGCGAGCGGGTCACCGTCCTCTACGTCAAAACCGGCGGGGGGAAAGGCGCCGAAGAGGTCGGCCCGGCCGAGGTGCGCGAGCGCTACGGCGTCGACCCCGAGCAGGTGCCCGACTTCATCGCCCTGCGCGGCGACCCCTCCGACGGCCTGCCCGGCGCCAAAGGCGTCGGGCCGAAGACCGCGGCCGAGCTGCTGCGCCGGCACGGCTCGCTGGAGGCGATCCTCGACAACGCGATCCGCGAGCCACGGCCCAAACTGCGCGGCGCCCTTATCGACGCCCGCGAGGAGCTGCTTGCCTTCAAAGACATCGCCACCCTGCGCGACGCCGGGGTCGAGCGGCCGCCCGACCGCCCCACCGACTCGGTCGGCGCCGCGAAGGCCGCCCGTGAGCGCGGCATGAACCGCCTCGCCGAGCGTCTCGAAGCGAACGCCTGAGCGACCCGGGGCTCAGGCGGCGAGCTTTTCGGCAGCTCGCTCCTGGGGCCTGCCGGCGGAAAACCGCATCGCGCCGTCGTCGATCGGGCCGCGCCGGATCGTGCGGATGTCGAGTGGGTAGTTCTGGCGCAGCTTCCAGGGCTCCTTCGAGCCCCGTTTGGGAAAGTGGTCGAGCGAGCGCAAGACGTAGCCGGAGGTGAAGTCGAGCAGCGGCTGCGCGGTCACCGACGGATCGACCTCGGGGACACAGCTCTTGTAGCCATGCGCGTCCATGTGGTTGAGCAGGCGGCAGACGTACTCGGAAGTGAGGTCGGCCTTCAGCGTCCAGGAGGCGTTGGTGTAGCCGACGGTGAAAGCCATGTTCGGCACGCCGCTCAGCATCATTCCCCTATAGGCCATCTTGCTGGGCACATCGACCTCTTCGCCGTCGACCTCGAGCCGCATCCCGCCCAGGAAGAGGAGGTTGAGGCCGGTCGCGGTGACGATCACGTCAGCCTCCAGCTCCTCGCCGGACTCGAGCTCGATCCCGCCCTCGGTGAACGTCGCGATCCTGTCGGTGACGACCGAGGCGTCGCCCTTGGAGATCGCCCTGAAGAGATCGCCGTCGGGCACCAGGCACATGCGTTGGTCCCATGGGTTGTAGCGGGGCTTGAAGTGCTTGTCGACGTCGTACCCGGGCGGCAGCGAGCGTTCCACGCCTTTGCGTATCCACCGCTTCACCAGCTCGGGCCGGCGACGGCTGAGCTGGTAGAAGAGCGTTTGGATCAGCACGTTCTTCCAACGCACGGCCGCGTAGGCGGCTCGCTCTGGCAGGTAGCGACGCAGCGCGGCAGCGATCGGGTCTTCGGCCGGCAGCGAGGCGATGTAGGTGGGCGAGCGCTGCAGCATCGTCACGTGCGCGGCCTTCTCCGCCATCGCCGGCACCAGCGTCACCGCGGTCGCGCCGCTGCCGATGACGACGACCCGCTTGCCGCTGTAGCCGAGATCCTCGGGCCAGTGCTGCGGGTGCGCCACCGGGCCGGCGAAGCGATCCGTGCCCTCGAAGTCCGGCGTGTACCCCTCGTCGTAGCGGTAGTAGCCGCTGCACGTCCAGAGGAAGCCGCAGGTCAGCTGCACTTTCTCGCCGGTGTCGAAGCGCTCCGCTTCGACCGTCCAGCGTGCGTCGGCACTCGACCACGCGGCGCCGAGGACACGGTGGTGGAACCGAATCTTCTCCTCGATCCCGTCGTCCTCTGCCGTCTGGCGGACGTAGTTGAGGATCGAGGGGCCATCGGTGATCGACTTCGCTTCAGTCCAGGGCTTGAAGCGGTAGCCAAGCGTGTGCATGTCGGAGTCCGAGCGGACGCCGGGATAGCGGAACAGGTCCCAGGTGCCACCGAGGTCACCGCGCGCCTCGAGGATCGCGTAGCTCTTGCCAGAGCAGCGCTCCTGCAGGTGCCAGGCGGCGCCGATCCCGGAGAGGCCGGCGCCGACGATCAGCACATCGAGATGTTCGGGCGACCCCTCGCTCACGGGCGCCCATTCTCGCATGCTGGCTGGTCAGCCAGTGTGATCTCCGGCATATCGCCGGGCGGGGCGGCGACTAGCCGATGCGGTAGCGGAGGTGCGCGACCTCGGGAGTGTCGACGACGAGGATCGGCTCCAGACCGAGACCGGCTCCGGCGCCGTCCTCGAAGAGCCGGGCCCCGTCGCCGAGCAGGACCGGCACGACGTTGAGCTGCATCTGGTCGACCAGGCCCGCGGACAGGAACTGCCGGGCCACATCGGCGCCGCCGCCGATGGTGACGTCCTGGTCGCCGGCCGCCTGCCTCGCCTGCTCCAGCGCCGACTCGATCCCGTCGGTGACGAAGGTGAAGGTGGTCCCGCCCAGGGTCAGCGGCTGGCGCTCATGGTGAGTGAGGACGAAGATCGGCATGTCGAAGGGCGGCTCATCGCCCCACCAGCCCTGCCAAGGGTCGTCCCCCCACGGCCCGGGACCGCCGCCGAACATGTTGCGGCCCATCACACCGGCCCCGATCCCGCTCTGCGCTTCCTCGACCAGCGGCGTGCTGGCGTTCACCTCTCCTCCCTCGCGCCCATGCGGCTCGCGCCAGGCGGCGAGCTTGATGATCCACTCGTGCAGCTGCATGCCGCCTTCGCCCAGCGGATGCTCCTCGCTCTGGTTCGGCCCGGCGACGTAGCCGTCAAGCGAGATCGAGATCTCGAACCTCAGCTTGGCCATCGGGGGCTCACTCATAAGGCGCGTAGCGGTTGTGCAGCATCAGGTCGTTGCCATCCGGGTCGGTGAGGAAAGCCATATGACAGACGCCGGTGTCCATGATCTCGCCGGCGAAATCGACGCCCTTCGCCTCCAGCTCGGCCCGCGCAGCCGGCACATCGTCGACGTGGAGCGCAGGATGGGCGTTCTTCTGCGGCGCGAACTCCATGCCGAACTGGGCCGGCTCCCAGATGCCGAAGCAGGTGTCACCGGCCCAGAACTCGAACTTCCCGTGCTCGTCCGGCCGCAGGCCCAGCGTCTCGACGTAGAAGCGGCGCGAGCGCTCGCTGTCCTGCGACGGGATCCCGATGAAGTCGGTCTTGCTGATCACGAGCCCTCCAATGCAATCGGAATGGGTAAGAAGTAGGTCAGGGTACCCGTGCTGCGACGGCTACACCAGCGTCAGCACGTGGGCGTGCTTCGGCTCGACGCGGCCCTCGATTACGTCCAGGTAGGCGTCCCGAACGGCGTCGAAGCCTTGGCCGCGGATCGGCTCGAGCCAGCTGCTCGTCCACTCGCAGAACGGGCGCCAGGCGTCGGCCACCCGGTTCTCGAGGCCACCGCGGCCCCAGTCCTCGGATCGCTTGACGACCCGGTCGGGGGCAAAGAAGAAGGTCGGGGACGGGCCGGGCAGCTCTCCCGCCCCGGCCCCCAGCTCTTCCCAATGCGTCGCGCCCACCGTCATGCTGTGGGCGAGTTCGTCGCCATAGTGCGAATGGACGGCGAGCCGCACCTCGCCGTCGCCCGCTACATCGATGAGGCTGGCGGGCCCGCCGGCAAGCGAGTTGATCTTGTCGTAGGTGACGGTCCGATCGTAAATCCCCAAGCCCTCGACGAAGCCGGCACTCCGCGGCGAAGTCAGGCCGACGAGCTCGACCCCCTCGCGCTGCGCCAGCATGAAGGCGGCGGCGAGCGCCGTCTTGCTCGAGGCGCTCGAGATCAGCACCGGCCCACGTGTGACAAGACCTTCGTCGGCCAGCTGATCGTCGATCAGGAACGAGGTGAAGAAGAGTGGACGCAGCAGCATCTGGATCTCCTCGGTATCGGACCGGTAGAACGGGTCGGCCCCCGTCACCAGGTAGCGATGGTAGGCCGACGGCAGGGCAGCCCGGTGCGGCGAGCCGTCCACGAACCCGGCGGGTCCGGCATCGGCCGGCGTCACGACGAGGTGCGAAGAAGGTGGCAGATACCCGTACACGCGCATGCCGGACTCAACGCCCTCGGCCTCGCTTCGCTCGACCTCGGCGAAACCCCACATCGGGACCCGACCCCAGCCGTCCTCGGTCGGGAAGAAGTTCCAGTAGGACATCGCTTCGCCGAACACCGCGTAGGTGACGTTGTTAGCAGTCAGGCCGAACGTCTCAACCCGCAGCAGCGCCTGTCCAGATTCGAGCTCGGGCGCCGCGGACTCGGCCACGCGGCACTCACGCAGGTCGTCTCGCTTGACCAGGAAGTCGCTCATAGGCTCTCGAGATGCTCTCACGTTCATACTCCTGACACCCAATGGAGAGTTCGCAGGCACAGATGAAGACGGTTCTCGTCACCGGCGGTTCGGGATTCCTCGGCGGTTGGTGCGTGGTCGAGCTGTTGCGCCGCGGCTACCGGGTCCGCACGACCGTGCGCGACCTCTCGCGCGAGGCGGAGGTTCGCGCCGCGATCGGACCTCAGGTCGACGCCAAAGACCGCCTCACCGTGCTGGCCGCCGATCTGCGCAGCGACGACGGCTGGGAGCAGGCGGTCGAAGGATGCGACTACGTCCTTCACGTCGCTTCTCCGTTTCCGGCAGCGCAGCCGAAGGATCCCGACGAGCTGATCGTGCCGGCGCGCGAGGGGACCCTCCGGGTCCTGAAAGCCGCCCTCGACGTCGACGTCGACCGCGTGGTCGTCACCTCCTCGGTCGCCGCGGTCACCGGCGGCGCCAAGCCGGTCTCCGGGCCGCTGACCGAGCGGGATTGGAGCGACCCCAACAACCTGAAGATGACGCCATACGCACGCTCGAAGACGATCGCCGAGCG
This sequence comes from Solirubrobacterales bacterium, assembly GCA_035260485.1. Classification (GTDB taxonomy): domain Bacteria; phylum Actinomycetota; class Thermoleophilia; order Solirubrobacterales; family 70-9; genus VRUE01. Next base: position 7,753 of record DATFVC010000052.1, read on the forward strand.
CGCGGCGTGGGACTTCATGCGCGAACAGGGGGCGACGGAGAAGCTTGCGACGGTCAATCCTGGCGCCATCATCGGCCCGGTTCTGAGCGACGATCGCTCCTACTCGCTGCAGGCGATCGAGCGGCTGCTGGGCGGCATGCCCGGCTTGCCGCGAATCGGCTTCAGCTTCGTCGACGTCCGCGACGTCGCCGACCTGCAGATGAAGGCGATGACCGCTCCCGAGGCCGGCGGCGAGCGCTTCATCGCGACGGCGGAATTCCTCTGGATGTCGGAGGTCGCCGCGGTGCTTCGCGACCGCCTCGGCGAAGCGGCGGCGAAGGTGCCGAAGCGAGGCGTCCCGGACCTCCTCGTGCGGGCGATGAGCATCTTCGATCCCGGCATCCGCTCGATCGTCGGCCAGCTCGGCCGCAAGACGGAGCTTTCGAGCGAGAAGGCCAAGGACCGCCTCGGTTGGTCCCCGCGCCCGAGCGAGGACACGATCGCCGAGTGCGCCCAGAGCCTGCTCGACAGCGGCATGGTCAAAGCCCCTGCCTGAATGCCATAACGACCAGGGCCGCCCGGAGGCGGCCCTGGCCAGGTGCTAGGAGCGAACGCGGAAACCACGACCGAGTGGGACAAAGCCCGGCCTCCCTTTGCTCGCCGGTGCCCGGTTTGGATTCCGCCGGGCGGCCAAACAGTGCGGCGCCTAGCGGCCCTGCACCTCCAGAGTCCCCTCAAGCATGTGACTCAAAATAGGACCACCTCCTTTCTCTGGTGATCCGATTGAAGCAAACGGCTCAGTCCGACCGCGGACACTCTCGCGCGAAGCTGTCGATTTAGCCGCCTCCCATTCGTCTGATAGGGGAACATCCCGAAAAGGAGGAAGCGATGCAGTACATGCTGCTGATCCATCAAGGCACCAGCCCGACGCCCCACTCGCCCGAAGATTGGGCGCGTCTGTCGGAGGATGAGCAAAGGCGATCTATGACGCGTACAGGGGGATCAACGAAACCGCCCTCCCGGGCAAGCCCCGGTGAGCAAGACATGACGCGGCGACTTGTCCTGTAGGCGCCCGCGGGATGGTCGGGCGCATTGATTCAGGTCTGATGCCTCGATCCGTTGGAGCAGATGCAGAAAGTCCCCAACTTTGAGATCGTCTGTCGGAGTGCCACTCTCAGGGATCAACCTGGCTTCGCTGACGGCGAGCCAGTGGAGCGCTATCGGCCAGGTAGTACTTGCGGTCGGGGCCATAGCCGCGGCGGCTTGGGCTGCGTATACCTTCAGAAAGGCCAAGCGCGCTGAGGCGGCGCGATGGATGATCTCGCTCTTCAGAGACTTCTATCGAGACGAAGATATGTCCCGCGCTCGCGAGCTCATCGAGTATGACTTCTGGGACGTAGCCGGCCCTTTGCTCGAGTTCCGAGTGCTCGACCGTCAGATCACCCTTTCCACGGTAGAGCGAGCTCAGCTACGGGACCTCGACCTCGTCCTCAACTTCCTCGAGCAGCTGATTTACCTTCAGGAGGAGGGACACCTTCTCGAACGTGATCGAAACGTCTTCTTCGAGTATTGGTTTGATCAGCTAGCGCAGCCAACCAACGCCGCCCTCCGCCGGTATCTGCGGAACTGTGGATATGAGCGCTGCAGCCGCTTGCTCGGGCTCGAATCTGAGGAGATGTTCCTTGCCTACGGCTCCCTTCTGACGGATCAAGGAGGAGCCGAGGAGGAGGAGGCCCACCGGAAGCTAGAGCCGGTGGGCAGATGCCACATCAGAGGACAGCTCTACTCCCGCGGCGAGTATCCCGCCTTGGTCCCCGGCGAAGATGCAGTCGAGGCTGAGCTTTTCCGCGTGCGGGAGAAGTCAGCTTTTCACCTGCTGGACAGGCTGGAGCACTACGACCCGGGACAGCGGGACACCTCGATGTATCGCCGGCGCTGCATCCACGTCGATGAGTTGACTGTCGATGCCTGGATCTACTTCTGGAATGGTCCGATGGATGCCCTCGAGAAAATTGAGCATGGATCTTGGAGTCAATTCCAGACTCAACAATGACGTATAGGAAGCTGAATGCAGAGGATTGCGCCGAGGTGCAACGGCTGGTCGTCGAATGCCCTCCTCTAACTTTGCACACGCCCTATACCTATTGGGTGATCCTGAGCCGGTCCGCCAGACTGTGCATCGGAGCATTCGAGGGTAAAGACCTCATCGGCATGGCCTTGTCGATCCCAACTTTGGAGAGACGAGCTTTCGTGTGGCAGATTGGCGTATGCCCCCCATTTCGGGGCCGACATGTGGGGCATGGCCTGCTTGAACGAGCCTGGCAAGCAGCTGGGCAAGCGGGCCTGCGCTCGCTCGAGACGACCATCGGGAAAGAAAACGAGGCAAGCGTCGCCACCTTTTCAAGCTTCGCTTGCGCTAACGGCCTGGACTTTCGCGCCGTGGCGGAGGCGATTCCCCGCGACGCGAATGGATCGACGGTCGAGCCGGAGATCGAATATCGGCTCTGCCCCCGAGCCCGAGACGACTGAGAAAACGGCTCCGGGGGAAGCATCGGTATTCAAGGAGAGGGACTTACCTTTAGAAAGAGCGGCGCAGTTGCACTCCGCTAAGGCCATAGCGGGGTAACAATTCATTCTTATGGGTAACCGCGTGCCGGTCGAATGGGCCTCGCCTATGTAACGCGGATCGCCTCGATAAGCGACGCCCGATGGCGAATTGCCGCGACGCGGACGGTCTGTCCGTCGTCGGTGAGCTGGTAGAGGATTCGATAGGCACCGACTCTCAGCGAATAAAGCCCGCGCAATTTGCCGCGAAGCGCATGCTCAGCTTGCGGCTCGCGCTCAAGCAGGCCCAGGGCATCCTCGATTGCGTCGATCAACGGCCAGTTGAGTTTGGGCAGCTCACGACGAGCGCGCCGAGCAAGGAGAAGCCGGGCCAACGATCAACCAGCGGTCGGTCGGGGCTCGTCCAGCTCGCTGCGAAGCTCGGCGAGGGTGACCGTTTCGTCGCGCGCGATCTCGGCCAGGCCGGCCTCAAGAGGCAATTCTGCGCTTGGTCGAACGGGGCCTCTCAGCGTTCTCGTCTGACGGTGTCCGCGAGGGCCTCGGTCAGGTGCCGACGTAGGCCGCGAGGTGCTCGCCGGTGAGGGTGGAGCGGGCGGCGACGAGGTCGGCGGGCGTGCCCTCGTAGACGACCCGACCGCCG
>DATFVC010000053.1:0-10604 GCA_035260485.1 Solirubrobacterales bacterium
TCCAGCAGGTCGACCTCCGGCCGCGCCAGCGTCGGCATGAAGCCCTGCACGAAGGCGCTGTAAGTCTCGTTGATGAGGCGCTGCGACTCCGCGGCGATCGTGCCGAACGCCAGCGAGCTCTTGCCCGAGCCGGAGATGCCGGTGAACACCGTCAGCCGGCGCTTCGGGATCTCGAAGCTGACGTCCTTGAGGTTGTTCACGCGCGCGCCCTGCACGCGGATCAGATCGTGGCTGTCGGCAACGTGCAGCGCAGGCGACTGCGTGTCCGTCCTCGTGGCCATGCTCATCGTGTCTCCATCTGTTGGGCGGGGCCGCCTTCGCGGTCTCCGTCGGCGTCGCCTGGCTCGATCTGACCAGCTCTACGCGGCAGGCGGCTGGTCGATGCGCACCATATTGCCGGACGGATCACGCACGGCACAGTCCCGCGTGCCCCACGGCTGCTCGGTTGGCTCCTGCACGATCTCGGCGCCCGAGGCGCGCAGCTTCTCGAAGGTGGCGTCGAGGTCGTCGGTGTGGAAGTGGACGCCGTTGAGGGCGCCCTTGGCGACGAGGGCGGCGAGCGCGTCAGCGTCGGCGGGGCTGCCGTTCAGGTAGTTCGTGAGGACGATCGCGACGCCGGGCTGGGAGGCGGCGCCGACGGTGATCCAGCGGAAGTCGTCGCGGGCGACGTTGTTGCGCAGTTCGAGGCCAAGTGTGTCGCGGTAGAAGGTCAGTGCGAGGTCGGGGTCATGGACTAGGACGAAGCATTGGGAAAGAGTGAGATTCATGCCCGCAAGGCTAGGGAGTCAGCGCCCCGCGCGTTTCTCCGATCCTGCTCGGCTTGCGGCTCGGGCGGGTGAGATCCTTGGCGATGCAGCCCGGCACGCTCGCGAGCGCGCCGTGGTCACGGGCCCGGTAGGCCGTCGGCGTCTCGCCCACCAGCTGGGTGAAGCGGGCGCTGAACGAGCCGAGCGACGTACACCCGACCGCCATGCAGACCTCGGTGACCGACAGGTCGCCGCGGCGCAGCAGCGCCTTCGCCCGCTCGATTCGCCGCGTCATCAGGTAGGCGTAGGGCGTCTCCCCGTACGTCGCGCGGAACTGCCGCGAGAAGTGTGCGGTCGACATCAACGCAGCGCGGGCGAGCGCGGCGACGTCGAGCGGGCGCGCGTGCTCGCGGTCCATCAGATCGCGGGCGCGGCGCAGGTGCGCGAGGTTGGCGAGCTCCTCCGGCGTCACGATGCGAGCGTAGCGGCGTGCCAGCACCGACGCGCGCCACCGCGAGCACGGGCCACATCGACGACATGTCGCCAACGACCACCCAACAACCAGCAGTCGCCGACAACCACCGGGTCCCGGGGCGTTTGCGCGCTGCCGGGGCCACCCATTTGCGTTTCTCGCGAGCGAACATAGGTGGACCGGAGGCCCTGCGCATGGCCCGGAATCAACCTCTCTTGGACCTCACCTTGCCCCAGGGTCATCTCTGGCCGATTCTGAGGTTCACCAAAAACACGGAAACCCGCTTGGCAAGCGGGTTTCCGTCCTAGCGGGGGAGCGATTCGGCCTTATGAGTAACGCCCTCGCAGTGATTGAGTCGGCTGGAATACGCGATTTCTGAAGCCCTAGCGGGCAGGCACAGCGCCGTGAGAGTCGCTTTGCTCAAGGCGGCGACCCGAACGGTCTTTCCGCCGTCGGTCAACTGGTAGAGGATTCGATAGGCACCAACCCGCAGCGAATACAAGCCGCGAAGCTTCCACGAAGGGCGTAGCCGGCGAGCGGTTCACGCTCAAGCAGGCCAAGCGCATCCTCAAATCGCGTCTATTAGCGGCCAGCTCAGCGCGAGCAAGTCGCGACGAGCTCGCCGGGCGAGGACAAGGCGTGCCAACGATCAACCGGCAGTTTGCCCCTGTGAACTTCCTCGATCGGCGTTGCCTTATCGGGCCAGTCTGGCGGGTCGCATGGGCCAGAAACGAGCCACTCGTCTTAGTCAGTGTTCGAATACTAAAATCTTCGGCTGGCAATCTGGTTAGTCTTTCAAGTCGAGAATCCGCATAGTTGGAAGGAGGCTGATGAGCGATCGCCCGAGCGGGGGTCGAGAGGGCCCGGCGGACGACTGCCGACCCTCCAACGGGATTCAGGTACCGATGCGGCGCCGCGAGATGGTGACGCTGTCGGCAGGGGCGCTGGCGAGCGTTGTCCTTTACGCCTGCGGCGCTGACGAGGACAAGGTGGCCAGATCCGCAGTAGAAGGGGCCACGACCAGGCCCGACTGCGTGTTGACGCCAGAACAGGAAGAGGGCCCCTTCTACATCGACCTGGCACAGGTTCGGCAGGACATCGTCGAGAACCGTCCCGGCGTGCCGCTCGCGCTCGCGCTGACCGTCGTCGACTCGGATACCTGCGAGCCGATCCGCGATGCCGCCGTCGACATCTGGCACTGCGACGCGCTTGGCGTCTACTCGGGCGAGCCATCGGAGGGCAGCGAGGGCGAGACCTACCTGCGCGGGATCCAGCTGACCGACGGGAAAGGCCTGGCAGAGTTCGCGACCATCTACCCGGGCCAGTACCCGGGGCGGACGACGCACATCCACGTCAAGGTCCATATCGGCGGGCGGCAGAGCGACGGCACCTACTCCGGTGGTCACGTCTCGCACACCGGCCAGCTGTTCACCTCCGATCGGCGCGACGCGGAGGTCTTCGCGCTCGCCCCCTACAACCGGAATACGGCCGAGCTCACCCCGCGCGACGCGGATGGCGTCTTTCGGGATCAGGGCGGCTCGAGCTCGGTGCTCGCCCTTGCACGGATCGGCAACAGTCTCGCGCGGGATGGTTTGACTGCAAGAGCGACGCTGGGCGTGGATCCCAGCGCGACGCCCGGCCGGCCCCCGAGACCGTAGTCAGGCTCGAGGGCATACCTGAGCAAACCGCCGAGGCCGGGAGCGTCGGCGTGACTGTCGAAGCCGAGCAAATCCTCGGAGCGGAAGCATTCCGTCCCCTCGCGGACTGCCGACCGGCGAGCGCCGCGACTTAATTGCGCCACCAAATGATCTATTGCTTCGCCTGGAGGGGGCTTTTCCTTCCATGACGACATCCTCGCGACGGGTCTATTTGCCGTGCCGGGATGGAAATCTGAGGGAGAGGACCTCTCTGACCTTCGGGTTCCCACAAGGACAGTCCGATTATGAGCCCGAACCTGGGGTCCTGCTGGACTACGTGGGGCACGGTTTCAAGCGGTTTTCGGGAGATCGAGATCGGCTGGGATACGTGGGGCTTCTTGCCCCAGCAGACTTGGCCTTCGATATCTGGGCACGTCGGCGACTGCCGGATGTCGCGCGGTTCGATATAGGGTTCGCGCGAGTCGTCCCGATGACCAAGCGATGCTCTCCATGAGTGCCCCGCGCTCGGCCCCTCGCCTGCTCGTCGGGACGTTCGAGCTGTACCGGCGCTATCCGCTGCTCTTCCTCGTCCTTGCCGCCGGAGTGATCGTCCCCTACGAACTGATCGCGCTTGCGGCGACCGGCACCGGAGCCTTCTCGCGCGCCAACACGAGCGTCGGCACCCAGCTCTTCCTCACCCTGGCCGACTGGGCGCTGGTCACGCCGCTGGTCTCGGCTCTGCATGTCCACGCCGTCTCCGAGGTGAGAGGCGAGCGGGAGCCCCGGATAGGTCCAGTCGCCCTTCAGGGACTCAGGGTTCTGCCGGTCGTCGCCGCTGCGACGATCGTCTCCTGGCTTGGAATCACGGCTGGGTTCTTATTGCTGATCGTCCCCGGAGTGATCCTCTGGCTGCGCTGGGCGGTGGTCGCGCAGGCCGCGGCGATCGAGCGCGAGGGCTGGCTACCGGCGTTGAGGCGTAGCCGCAGGCTGGCAGACGGCCACTACGGACACATCGCCGCCTTCCTGATCATGGTCGGGGGGATCGCAACCGTGCCGTTCCTTCTCGGCGGCGCCGCCTTCGGGCATCACGACACGGGGGCGGCGTCATTCGTCACCGGACTTGCGATCCGCGTCCTAATCGCGTCCTTCGCGGCGCTCGCGGGGGCGTTGCTTTACTACGACCTCCTGGTGCGCTGGGAGGAGGAGCCGCAGCCGGCCGGCGCCCAGAGAACCGCCTTCGATCCTCGTTCCTACACGGATGTCGATCGGCCGAAGGGCTGGTACGTCGACCCCGCCTCGCCCACCCGGATGAAGCACTGGGGCGGGAGCGAGCAGGCCGAGTGGACCGGCAGCACCCGGACTCCCCGCAAGATCAAGCGAGCATGGCAGACGGAAACAAAAGGACAGAACCGTGAACGATGACTGGCGCCTGCAGGTCGATGTGCGCGAGGAGGGCCACGCACATGCGTTGACCGAGCGCCTCGACGCCGAGCAGCTCGAGCACGACCTGAGCGACGCGTTCCACGACAGGGTCGTCGTGAGTCGAGACGGAGCGCGCGTGTTCCTCTACGCCGGCACCCGCGAGCAGGCTGAACGGGTCCGGGACGTCGTCGAGGCCGAGGCACTGCAGCATGGCTGGATGGTCGACGTCGACCTCCGCCACTGGCATCCCTCGGCGGAGGACTGGGAGGACCCCGACAAGCCGCTGCCCGAGAACGACGCCGCCAAGCTGGCCGAGCACCAAGCCCTGATGTCGCGTGAGCTCGAAGAAACGGCCTGGAGCGGGCACCCCGAATTCGAGGTCCGGGTCGACCTCCCCTCCCGCCACGACGCGGTGCGCTTTTCCGAGCAACTGCGAGAAGAGGGCCTACCGGCAGTCCATCGCTGGAAGTTCCTGCTGGTCGGCGCCGCCAATGAGGACATGGCCAAGACGCTCGCCGAGCGAATTCGAGACGAGGCCCCCGCCGGCAGTCGAGTCAACGTGGAAGGCACCTGGGCCAAGGCCTATGCAGAGCGCCCCCCGAACCCGTTCGCGGTGCTGGGCGGGCTCGGCGGCTGACGACCATGAGGATTCGTCTCGGGTCGCGCCGAGTTAGGACGCCGTCAGGTATCGGGTGGCGAGTCGGGCGTCAATGGAGCCCTCGTGGGCTGCCTCGGTGGCGGCGTTTGAGTCTCGGGGAGAGCTCTGAACAGACTCTGGACGCCGCGTGGTCCATCCCCGCGATCGACGTCGGGAGCTTCGACAGCCTCGAGGTGCTGCTCGGCGGCATCGTGGCGGCGGTCGTCATCGCCGTGATCGTCATCCCGTTGCTCCTGTTTGGGGTCGAGCTGATCATCGCGGGCTTGGTCGTGGCAGCGGGCATCGTCGCGCGATCCATGTTTGGCCGTCCCTGGGTCGTCCTTGCCACTCCGCGCGGGGACACGGCAGGCGCTCTCGCCTGGGAGGTCAAGGGATGGCGACGCTCGGCGCAGCTGATTGAAGGGGTTGCAACAGAACTCGCCGCTGGCCTTACGCCATCGCCGCTCGAGGGCCCCGAGCGAGTGACGCGCGACGCCGGTTAGCCCCCAAGCCACATATCCTTGCTGGCCGATAATGATGGCAGATCCTGAGCTCCCCCTTACCGGCGGCTGTAGCTGCGGAGCCGTCCGCTTCGAGGTGACGGCTCCTCTTGTCGCCGCGAACTACTGCCACTGCACTCGCTGCCAGCGACGCAGCGGCACCGCCGCCTCGGCCAATGCCCGACCCGAGCCAGGATCGTTCCGTCTGCTCTCCGGCAAGGAGAGCCTACGGGCCTGGAGGCCCGAGGGCGGCTGGGAAAAGTTGTTCTGCGGTGAGTGCGGCTCAGCCGTCTTCAGCCGCCACCCGGAGGATCATGATCGGATGAGCATCCGCATGGGCGCCTTCGATCGGGATCCTGGCATTCGCCCTAGCGTTCGTCAGTTCGTCGCCTACGCGGCGGCCTGGGAGCGAATCCCCGACGACGGTCTGCCCCGGCATCCGGAGAGCGCCCACGTCGATTAGCTGACTCGCCGGACCCGCGCCCGCTCGAGCTACGTGCAGCAGGCTGCGGGCGACCCTTTTGGCTCGAGTTCGGCCTAAAGCTTCTGCTTGAGAGAGCGGGAGCAACACAAAAGGCGATCGATGCCGGCCATGGTCTCGGCAAGCTGCTCGCGGCTTGTGAAGTGGAGATTGGCCCTGGCAAGCACGCCGACGCCTCGGGATCGCCTGCCTCACGCCGTTTTCGTTTTGCCCGTAGTCGCTTTCCTGCGCTTGGCCCGCGGGCCCGTCGGCCACTTGCCGCAAGCAAAGCAAGGCGTAGCCTCAGACTCTCTCCCGAGCGACAAGGCCCATGCCCGCCGCCGGCATGGGGCGCTCTTCACGGTCTCTAGGTCTGACCAGACGTACTTCGACCTCGGAGACCCTTTCGACCTTCGGGTTCCTACACGGACAGTCCGCTTATGAGCCCGAGCCAGAGGTCCCGCTGGACTACGTGGGGCACGGTTTCAAGCGGTTTTCGGGAGATTGGGATTGGCTGGGATCTGTGGGGCTTCTTGCCCCATTTCTTGCCCCAGCGACCGTTGGCCTAGACACCGCCGGTCGACGACGACTGGACGGGAGCTCCTACGTCCCGCCCGCGATCGGCTTTCCGTTCGGCCAGGTCTCCACCCCCCTGCGCCGGGGTAGCGCTTGATCGCTTCGATGGGATCGGTGCTAGTCAGCCCACCAGTCGCGCTGGCCATCGACGTCTTCGCGCGGAGCCTCGCCGAGATTGGGCGCGCCGATGACGAGGATCTCAAAGCCCTCCGGCCCGGCCTCGTAGCCTCGCCACGTACCGGGCGGGACGCGCACCGCGTCCCATTCCTTGAGCTCGACGATCTCGTCGTCGACCTTCATCCGACCGCTCCCGCGCAGGACCACGTACACCTCCTCCTGCTTCTTGTGCGTGTGGCCGTACGGAAAGCGATAGCCGGGCGGGACGCGCTGGTAGCTCAGGCCGGATTTCTCGAGCTCAAGCGCCTGGGTCGCCATGCGGAACTCCAGGTCCGGCGCGCCGTCGAACCTGGACCCGAGATCCTCCAGGTCCTCCTTGAGGTTCCTGAGAGTGAACGGCACGGCGCAATTCTATGGCACCCCTGGCTGGGGTCGCCCGATCTGATGCGTCAAGCGCCGCGGTGCCAGGTTCCTTCCCGGCGGCGCTCCGCGGTCAGACAGTAGGTACTGCTTCCCATGGCATTGCAGGAGCCCTGGTTCCCGGGCATCGCGCTTCCCCTTTGCGCGATCAGCGGTAGGCACAGATGGCTCGCAGGATCAGTGCGGGGGCCCCTCAATGAAGATGTCGTCCATATCGATGTCGACTCCGATCTCCCTCAAGGCGGGAAGCATCTCGGGCACTGTCCCGGCAACCGACTCCTTCTCAAGGCTGCTCGCTGGCCCGCCCTTGAGCATGCGGATCACCTGATAACTCTCGTTACCGGCGGAGATGATGCGCTCTACCTGCGCCAGAATCGTCACCTCGCTTAGGACATCGTCAAGCGGGGCTTGAAGATGGTCCTTCGGCACCGAAAGCAGGAGGCGAGGCACCTGATCCTCGACCGTCCTCGGCTCAATCAGAAGGCGTGAGTCCGGGTTGCCCGTTCCGACAATTGCCTCCCAGGCTTTCAATGCGGGCTTCAGCTCCTTGGCGGTCTCCCCTTGACCGAGCTCGGGGCGACCTCGATAAAGGAGCGCAGCATCTCATCGGCTTTGTGCAGCGGGTGGAGATGGAGTTCGCCCCGGAGCTTAAGCACCATGCCGGCCGAGACTTGATCCATGACCTCGGTATCGAACTCCCCATCAACAACGCCCACGGATTCGCGCTCTAGAAGTGCCTCGATCAGCTTCGCCGCCGCCGCGTGGCGCGTCCGGGTGAGGCGCATCTCCTCCTCGATTCTTCGCGTCTTATTTCGCTTTCCGCTCCTTTGCGACCTTGACGTCGACCTCAGCTCCAATCGAGCCCCCACGCTCGTCGGCACTCCCGCAGTAGCGCACGGTCGTCACAAATGGTCGCCAGCCCCGGCCCTCTGACCCTCGGGTTCCCACAAGGACGGTCTGATTATGAGCCCGGACCTGAGTTTGGTCGGCTGGGATCGCTGGAATCTGTGGGGCTTCTTGCCCATTTCTTGCCCCAGCAGATAAGGCAGCTAGGAGTAGCGGGTGAAGATCCTCTTCGTCTCTCACGGCGATCGCGAGCGGCTCGCCCGCGAGATCGCCCCGGCCAAGCGCCGCCTGCGGGCGCTGCTCGAGCCCACCGCAAGAAGAGCACCCACAACCGCCAGTTCCGCAGCTTCGCCCGCAACCTCTTGAAGCTCTGGCCGGCGCTTTGGACCTTCACCGAAGTCGAAGGAGTGGAGCCGACCAACAATCGCGCCGAGCGCGGCCTGCGGGGAGCGGTGATCTACCGCAAGGTCTCTCGGCAGCCAGTCGGAGGCCGGGGAGCGCTTTGCCGAGCGGATGCTCTCGGTCTCCCAGACCTGCCGGTTGCAGGGGCGGGACGCCGTCGGCGTTGGGGCGGAGCCGGTTCTTGCGGCCGCAGTTGGGGCAGGTGACGATCAGGGCCGTCGCCTCGGTGCCCTCTCCATGGATATCTGTGTAGGCCGCCCGCAGCGTTGTCGAGATGACTGGCGTTTCCAGGGGCCGGCGATGGGTACCCACTGGGGAACTACGCGAGGAGGCGAAGCGTGGCCCATCCCACCCTGGCGGATGCTCGAGAGCTCAGCGATTGGCGACCGCCGATGGGGGTGATCTCCATCTACCTCGGCTTCGACCCCGCCGACCGCAGCGCGGCCTGGCGGATCGAGTTGCGCAACGGGATCAACCGGGCGCTGGAGCTCGCCGAGGACGGCGAGCACGAGCGCAAGGTCGCGATGCGCGAGACGGCGAAGCGGCTGCTGCATCGCTTCAACGACGAGGAGGTGCGGCCGCCCCCGCGCGGCGAAGCCGGCTTCGTCGAGGTCAGCCGGGGGGAGGGGAAGGAGCGCTGGTGGGGTACCGGCGTGGCACCCGTGCTCCCGGCGGTCGCGCACGCCGACCAGCCGCTGGTGACGGAGCTCGTCGATCTCTGCCAGCGCGGCGAAGGGTGCGGCGTCGCCCTGCTCTCGGCGGAGCGGGTGCGGTTGCTTGGCTGCGCCGAAGGGACACTGGAGGAAATCGAGGAGTGGGAGCTAACCATCCTCAGCCGCGCCTGGCGCGAGCGCAAAGCCGAGAGCTCCCCCGACCCCGCGCGCATTCAGGGCGTCAGCTCCTCCGGCCACGACCAGTACGCCGAGCGCCTCGAGCACAACCGCCACCGCTTCCTCGTCGAGTGCGGCCGCCTCGCCGGCGAGCGGCTGCGCGAGCGCGGATTCGGGGACGTCCTCGCCTTCGGTCCGCGCCCGGACGCCGAGGCCTTCTGGAAGGGTCTCGGCTCGACGCAACTGCGTCGCGAGCTGGGCGGCGAGCAGGACTTGATCTCGATGCCGAGGGGGGAATTGATCGATGAGGTCGCAGCCGCGATCGCGCGGTCGCGAACCCGGCGCGACCGCGCCTTCGTCGAACGGGCGCTGGAGGAGGCGCTCGGCGGCAGCCGCGGCGGCAGCGGCGTGCAGGAGACGCTGGCGGCGTTGAAGGAACGACGGGTCGAGCACCTCGCCTTCGACCCGGCGATCGGCGATCCGGCCGAGGCGTTGGTCCGCGGCGCCCTCGCCGGCGACGCCGAGATCACGATCGCCCGCGACGGCGTCGCCGAGCTGCTGGCGCCGGCCGAAGGCGTGGCTGCGATCCTCCGCTACTGACCTCCGTAGCGCGGTCGGTTGACAGAAGCGCCGCGGCGGCCTACCGGAAAGCACATGGCCGCCGTACGCAGCGATCGCTTCGATGCTCCGTCGGGTGTACACGACGAACGCGTCCTGGCCTGGACGCGCTCGGTCGCCGACGACTCCCTCGCGGGGCGCACCATTTGGTGCGCCGCCGCGCTCCCCGTCGGCCGTGCGGCAGCCAGTCGCCTGCTGGGGCTGCTGCGCGGCCCGGTTGATCGCCCGGCCCCTCAGCGTCGCGGTCACCGAGCCATCGGCAGCCCTCGCGAGCGTGCTCGACGCGATGCTCGCGGGGGCCAGCCGACAACTGACTCTAGGGGCCGCGGCGCGCGAGGCGTTCGCGCTCGGCGCCGACGACGCCACGGGGACGATCGCCGACAGGGTTGAGCCGGGCGACGTCGTAATCCTCCACGACACGCTGACCCTGCTGCTCGCCGGTCCGGTTCGCGAGCGTGGGGCGCACGCGGTCTGGAACCTGGTCGCGCCGTCCCCGCAGGCACCCGGCTTTCGCGCGAGACCTGCGCCCTTGATTGACGTGCCTGCGCGATGCTTCCCAGCAGCGCTGCGACGACCACGGTGATCCCATACGCCGTCGCGATCGCCCTCACGCTTACCGAGTGGGCGGCGAGCTGTCCGGCAATGACCGACGGCAACCCGAAGGCGAGGTAGGCAACGAGGTAGAGCGCCGCGAAGAGGCCGGCGCGGTCTTTGGCGTCGACGAGCGGGGCCAAGGTTCTGATCCCGCCGGAGAGCGCCCCGCCGAAGCCGACCCCTCCAACGACCCCGCCGATCCAGATCAGTGCAAGAAGCTGAGCGGAGATGCCGACGACGATGACGAGCGTGCCCGAGGCAATCGCCCAGCAACCGAGTCGGGTCGCCTCACGAGGCGTTCGGCGGCCCAGGAAGAGGATCGCGACG
>DATFVC010000054.1:0-10660 GCA_035260485.1 Solirubrobacterales bacterium
CGCCGACCGTCAAGGTCTTGGCGCTCGCAATCGTCAGCGAGCCCCTCAGCGGAAAGCCGTGGTCGGTCCAGGTCGCCGACTGGTTGAGCGTGCCCGAGAAGTTGATGTAGTTCAGCGTGTTGCCGCTCAGGGTATTTTCGGCGAGGTCCGGGGGAAGATCGGCCGCCGTGCAGTTGATTCCAGTAGACCCGTTGCCTTTGACCGTGTTTCCGCCCAGGCTCGTGCCGGTGATCGTGCTGGGGGAGGAAATGAAGATGCCCGATTCCGAGTTGCCTTCGACGAGGTTGTCGTGGATGTTGATCGCCCCGGTGTTGCCGGTGCTGGCGCTGTAGATGATCCCTGAGCGACCGTTGTTGAGAACTTCGTCGTGGGCGATTTCCGGGGAGCCGCCGCCTTCGACCTGGATGCCCCAATAGGTGCTGTTGCGAACCGTCGAATGGGTGATCGTGGGCGAGACGCCGTTGATCTTGATCGCGGGGACATTCGAGAAAGACCCGGCGTAGCGGACTTCGGCGTGGTCAATGATCGAGGCGCTGCTGCCCGAGTTGAAGGCGATCCCCTTCCACTGGCCGGCGGCGCTGTCGCTAGTCGAGGTGAAGAGGACCGGTTTTTCGGCCGTGCCTTCGGCTTTGAGCGTGCCGTTGACGTTGATTTCGCCGCCTTTGAAGGTGACGCCGGGTTCAGCGTTGACGGTCACCCCCGCTTCGATCGTCGGACTGCCGGTGTAGGGGCTACCGGCAGCGGTGAGCGTCATGTTTTCCGTGATTTTTGACGGCAGAGCCGCCGCAGAGGCTGCCGACGGGGCGAGAAGGAGAGTAGCCAGCACCACCATGAGAGCGCAGGCACCGAGAGTTGCAGCCGTTCGCCACCAGGCGATACCAGCATTTCCTGATCCTCGGTACAGCAGCTTTGCTTCAGACACTTCCACCCTCCCCCGACTGATGATCGTTCAATAGAAACAGACTATTACATAAAGATTAAGTTTTGCTGTGCAGCGCTTCATATCGACTTCCGCGGCCCCTTGTCGCCGAGACGACGAGCTGCTGCCTCGTCCTCGGCTCGGGTTGTTGCAAGCTGAGCCCTGACCCATCGGTCCTTGGCGACATCGGACTCGTGGTGAGCTGACGCCGAATCGGGCGCCGCTTTCTGCTTGACCGGCTTCGTGACTCTGCAAGCCTCAAGTACGCGCAGGTGACAGTCGCGCCGCCCGGCTGTAAGCCTGCCTCTCGCGCCAGCTCAATCGAGCTGCATGGCCGGCGCTCCGCGTTAAGCCTCCTGAGCATCCTGCGGCGAACAGGGTGGCTGAGCGCTCTTGTCGTGTCGATTGTCCGCCTGCGCTTCATCCGATCGCCTCCCGTGCCTCGGACAGTCCGCACATTGCGATACGTGCCGAGTTCTGTCTGGAATTGATCGAGAACCCTACACGGAAACCACCCTGATAGTTGGTGGACTTCCCCTGCGGGGTCGGGAAGGGTGCCTGAGTGCCGCCGCTCAGCCCCCGCCATCGCGCCTTGGGAAAGGCGGTACGGACGCTGCGCGAGGCGAGCGATCTGACCCAGGAATCCCTGGCCGACTTGGCAGGGATGAGCGCCAACTACATCGGCGATGCCGAGCGCGGCGAACGCAATATCAGCGTGCGCGCCTTGTGGTTGCTCGCCGATGGGCTCAACGTGCCGGCGTCCACTCTGCTGCGCGAGGCCGAGAGGCACAGCAAAGGCAGGCGGTAGCAGCTCGATCCCCCGCGAGCGCGGAGGTGGGTCGAACGAGCCCGACCACGATCCGGTCGCTGACACGAAGAGCCTCGTGTCGTCGGGGTGAGCAGGACTCGTTGGCGCCGTGCGAGCTGAGTGGCTGGCCGCTCTCGTCAGATCGCTTGTCCGCGGCCCGCGCTTCATTGTGCTGGCCGGGCGAGCCTGGACAGGTGCCCCCGGCTTCTGACGCATTCGGACTGCCACGCGTACCTACCTCCCCTTCCCTCCCACGCTCTGGCGGCGTGGATCGTTTCTTCGGTACGGGAGCCTACTTCGTTCTTTCCGTAAGTGGAGGAACCGACGGACGGGCAGCGTCCTGCCCGTGCCCCGAGCCAACTACGACACGCCGCCGCCGGAGCTGGCCCGGTTGGGCGCCGCCTTGAAGGCTCTGCGCGAAGAACGGGACCTCAAGCAGATCGAGGCGGCCAGCGGCGCCGGCATGACCGAGAGCCAGGTCTCAGACATCGAGCGAGGCAAGAACAACCCCGGCTGGCTTCTCTTGATTCGCCTCCTGGTCGACGGCCTCGACGCGGACCTCGGCGCTCTCGCCGTCGCCTACGAGCGCGCCGCCGAGAGCGAGACGGCGTAGCGGAACCTCCACAGAGCCGAGCGCCCACCTACCTGCCCTCCAAGGTGGGCGCTCGGCGCCAGCCAGCGATTCTCTAGACGATCTGTCCTCTTTGGCAGTCCACTTTCGCGGCTTCTTGCTCTGTAGGAGTGAGAGATATGCGCGATCCGAAGGCCAAAGAGACAATCGAGAGCGGGGCCGATCCGTCCAGTCGGGGGGTCCACTTTCGGGGTTCGTCGCCCTGTTGTAGTGGAGCGATGGGTGATCCCGTACGACAGGCAGATCGCAATGGATGGCAACCGCTGCGACGGCAGGAGAGCCGGAGCCGATGCAAACAGGCCGGGCAATGGACAGCGCTTGTGAGGTGGCAGACGACAAGCGCACAGAAGGCACCGGCTAAGCGATCGGGGTGGACGAGGAAGAGATCGTCAAGACCAAATACGACCTCACTACAGGGACCGGCTGTTCCTCGTCAGCGATGGGGCTATCCCTGTTCTCCTCTGTCGTTCTGGTTCTCGATCACTCTCTATATCTCTCTTCCCCTTCGCAGAGCGTCGATTTGCGGCCATCTTCGATTTGGCTCTGTAGAGCCGGATTATTTGCGGCCATATGGCCGACAGGGTGCCCACCCAGCGTTGCAATGCGGACACGAAAACGGGCCTGCCGGACGCCTAGCGGCCGCCTTTTCGGGCCTATCGGACGCCTTTTTCGGCCTAGCGGCCAAGGGCGATTTCGGGGTGGCGCGGATGGCCGCTCGTCCGTGTATGGGACGACCGTGCTGCCCAAACGACAGACAGGTCATGGATGCTCGGCTTGCCCGCCCGCGGCGAGGTCGCCGGCTACGGCGCTCGTCTGCGCTTCGCCCGTCGCTTCGCCTGTGGCTGCGCCGGTCCCTTCGATCGTGGCTGCACCGCTCGATCTGGCCACCGGGCCTCTGTTGCCGATGGAGCGCGGTTTGCGGGCCTGGCAATTTGCCGACATCTCTACGCACTCTCCGGGTCGAAACATCAAGTCGAACGGTGGCGACCTGATCGTGCTCACGATCTCTCTCCTCGCGCCCTTTGCTCTCCGCGCCTTCGCTATCGCCTCCACGCTGGCTCCGCAGCGCTTCTTCTCCGAACAGCTGCGAGCTTGGAGGCTCGCGTGAGCACCGGTGCGACCGTCGCTGTGCCCGAGGCGACGATCGAGGTCATCGTTTCACTCGCTGAGCACCGCGTCCTTTCCACCGCCCAGGTCCGCGCGATCCATCTTCCTGCTCGCAGCCTGCGGCGCGCCCAGCAGCTCCTCGCCGACCTGGAGCGGGCCGGGCTGATCTGCCACGTCGAGGCCCGCAGCGCTCCCCGGCGCCTGTGGTTCCTGAGCGAGCGCGGCGGCGAGCTCGCCGTCAACGAGGTCGGGATCAGCTTCCTCGAAGCGGCGCGAAAGCGCGGCGATGACTTCGGCTCGCTCTCCTGGCGACACGAGGTCGCCCATCCCTTGAGCCGCGGTCGCGGTCGAGCGCGGCGCACGCTGTTCGCCGACGCGGTGCTCATCTACCTGCTCCTCGAGGAGAGCGACATCGCCATCGAGCAGCGCTTCATCGAGCTTGACCGCGCCACCCTCTCAGCCGACCGCCTCGCCGCCGAGCTGGCCCGCTACGCGCAGCTCTATCGCGCCCGCGACAAAGGGGGCGAGGCCCTGTGGTGCTATCGCTACCCCAGCTTCCCGCAAGTCATCTGCGTGCTGGCCGGCGACTCCCGCAAGGCGCTGATCCGCAGGCGCAACGTGGCGCTCGTCCTGCTCGAACACGATCCCGAGCTGGCCCGCGCCTATGGGGCGGTGTCGATCTCCTTCTGCCTGCTCGAAGACCTCAAGAGTCGCGGCCCGTTCGCGCCGATCTTCCGCTCGGTCGGCGAGCCCGATCGCAACGTCGATTGGCTTGGGAAGGGCGAGGACATTGACCCGACACCGATCGAGAGTGAGGCAGCGGCGCGATGATCCCGAAGGGCAACGATCCGTCCTCCGCGCTCTCGATCAAGGCGCGGGTGCGCGAAGTCTCGGCCGCCGAAGGGCGAGCTCTGCGCGATCGGCAGATCGCGGCGGTCGGGCGCCTGCTGCGGCGCGCGGCGCTGATCTCGAAGCACGGCAATTCCTCGAAGCGATCCTCGCCCGCGACTTCGCGCCCTCGAAAGCGAGGGAAATAGCAGTATGTCTGTGAGCTATACTGATGCAATGGCAAAGGCGGCGAAGGTGATGGTCTCGATCCCCGACGAACTGCTTTCGCGGATCGACCGCGAGGCCGACGAGCGTGGCACGACCCGCAGCGGCTTTCTTCAGGAGGCGGCGCGGCGAGAGCTGGGCTGGCCCGACCCCGCGCGCGTCGACGCCGCCCTCAATCGCGGTCGCGCCGCCCTCGCCGGAGCGGGGAGCTTCGAGTCCGCCGAGCTGATTCGTAGCGAGCGGGAGGCCCGCGATGCCCGTGATCGACGTCGTTAGCGACGCCAACGTCGCGCTCAAGTGGTTCCACGCCGAGGGCGAGGAGGAAGTAGCCGAGGCGCGGGCGCTGCTGGACGCGCACAAAGCGCGCACGGTCGCGCTCAGCGTGCTCGACCTGACGGCCTATGAGGTCGGTAACGCATTGCTGCGCGGGCGTGCTGCGGCCGGCCCCGATCAGGTCGCCACGGTGCTCGAAGCGCTGGCCGAGGTCTGCCCCGCGCTTCGGCCCGATCCCAGCGAGCTTCGCCGTGCGACCGAGCTGGCCGCTCAACATGAGCTGACGCTCTACGACGCCGCCTACGCCGCCGTCGCCGAGAACCGCGAGGCGACGCTGGCGACGCTCGACCGCGCGCTGCTGCGGGCGGGCCTTGGCACCCGGCCAAGCGAGCTTGCAACCCGGCTTGAGGACGAGGACGCACAGGGAGGCCAACTGCGATGAAGGTCGCCTTCTACGGTCGCGTCTCAACCGACGACGCACAGGATCCCTCGCTCTCGATTCCTCGCCAGCTACGGAAATGCAACGAGGCGTTGGCACCAATCGGGGAGAGGGTCGGCGCCACCTACTGGGAAGTGGACAGCGGGCGCAAGGATCTGGACGACCGCGGCCGAGGCAAGCGCGACTGGAGCGCCGAGGTCGATGTTCCATGCGCCGGGGACATGCACAAGCTGCTGGCGGACGCAGAGGCCGCCGCCTTCGACGCGGTGATAGTCGAGTCGATCGACCGCGTCTCGCGCATGACCTTCGACGGGACGCGGATCGAGCGCGAGCTTGAAAAACAGGACATCGCCCTGCTGGCCGCCGACGAGCCGCTGAACTCAAGCGCCACCGCGATTCTCACTCGGCGGGTGAAGCAAGGTGTCGCCGAGTGGTACGTGCGCGACCTGATCGAGCGCAGCCGCGCCGGCATGGAAGAGTCGGTGCGCCAGGGCTGGCACACCGGAGGCCCGGCGCCCTATGGCTATCTACTGGAGCCCCACCCCCACCCCAACCCGCAGAAGGCGCGCGAAGGGCGCAAGAAGCACCGGCTGGTCATTGACACGGTGCGCGGGCCGATCGCCTTGCTGATCTTCACTTGGTACGTCGAGGAGGAACTGGGGCTCGGCACGATCTGCGAGCGACTGAACTCCGACCTCGATCGTTACCCGCCGCCGAAGCGCAACCGCAAGGACGAGAACGACCTTCCCCAGACCTGGAGCAAGTCGCAGCTTCACTCGCTGCTCCGCAACCCCAAGTACACCGGCTACAACGTCTGGGGCGCCATGACAAACGCCGTGGCCGCCCGGTGCTGCGCCCGCGCGAAAAATGGGTCTGGAGCGCTACTCCAACCCACGAGGCGATCGTTCCGCGCGAGCTGTTCGACGCGGTCGAGGAGCGCGCCCAGCGAAACGTTAATCCCGCCCGCTCCGCCACGCCGAAGCACTACCCGCAACGCCGCAACGGTCGAGTCGGTCGCCTCTACGTGCTGCGCGGTCGAGTGCGCTGCGGCCTTTGCGGACGGCGAATGGAGGGCAGCCATCAGAAGGGCTCCAACTGGTATCGGTGCCAGTACGTGAGTAGGCGCGGTGAAGCGGCGGCCGACCTCACTGGGCACCCGCGCGTGCTCGGCATCAAGGAGGATGTGGTGCTGGACGCCCTGCGCGGATTCATGTCCGAGCGGCTGTTCGGGCCTGAGCGCCTGAAGCTGCTCCGCGCCGAGCTGGCGGACGCGGCCACTGACGGCGCATGGCAGGAGCGTGATTCTCGCCTCGCCGATCTTCGTGCTGAGGAAAAGCAAGTGGAGCAAGC
This sequence comes from Solirubrobacterales bacterium, assembly GCA_035260485.1. Classification (GTDB taxonomy): domain Bacteria; phylum Actinomycetota; class Thermoleophilia; order Solirubrobacterales; family 70-9; genus VRUE01. The sequence goes on from DATFVC010000054.1 coordinate 6,581, forward strand.
CCTCTATCGCCAGTCACTGCGCCTGGAGGAGCACGAGGACCCCGAGCATCCTGTGCTGAAACTCGCCACCCGGCGCATTGAGGAGCTGAGCGGGCAGGCCGACGCCATCGCAGCCGAGATTGCCAGCCTTGAAGCGGCTCGACCCGAGGAGCCTCGCTCGGAGGAAATCGAGGCGCTTCTCGCCGACGTTCCCGACCTGCGCGAGGCCCTGGCACAGGCCGATGGCGAGGAGCTGATCGAGCTGCTGGATGCCTTCGACGTGGCAGTCAGCTACGACAAGCCGGAACGCACCTTGGAGCTGAGCGCGCTGCTCGCAAATGACTTCGTTTCCAGCCCCGACGCGAAGCGACCGCCCGATGGGCGGTCGCGGAATTCGTCCATAGCGGGGGCGGGATTCGAACCCGCGACCTTCGGGTTATGAGCCCGAACTGGGGGTTCCGCTGGACTACGTGAGGCACGGTTTCGAGCGGTTTTAGCGAGATCTAGATCGGCTGGGATCGGCTGGAGTCTGTGGGGCTTCTTGCCCCATTTCTTGCCCCAGCAGACACGGCTAGCTTCGATAGCCTGAGCGCACCGAGGACTGCCGGATGTCGCGAAAGGCGGCTGCGCTGTGGCCTCCAGGCGCTCCTAGCTTGATCGTTCCGCCAGGCGGGCTCTATTCGGTCTGAGATTTGACGTCCAAGTAGAAGCCATAGAGCCCCAGCGCGCCTAGCGCAAATCGCGGATCTCTTCGACGTGACGCGCACCACCGTCTACGGCCAGCTCAACCCGGCGACCAAGGGCAAACGTCCGGCGGGCCCGACAGCGGTCAGCCCATAGTTGCGGATTGGCGCGGGGGAACAACGGACCAGGACCCAGCACTCAGGGCTGGGGTCGTGGCGCCTCCCGGGGCCCCGATGAGGGGACGGTCGACGCCCCCGATTGCGACTATTGTCCTGAAATGAGCAGCGTCGAGCAAGGATCGGCCAAGCATCGTTGGCCCAAGCTCCGGGGGGCGGCCACCCGATAGGTCTCCGGCTAGACAGTGCCGCCAGCAATCTTGCGGGCGTCTTTTGCCGCCCGTAGGTCGATGTTGGTTCTAACAGCGGCAAGGGCGACATGCTCAACGCATGCGGTGAGCGCGTCGAGTTCGAGTCCGGGCAATCCGGAGTAGTACTCGTAGGTAGCGGTATCTCCGTTCCGGACGAAACGTCCCATCATGGAGTCGTCGGACCGTAGAAGACGTCTCGCGACCCCTTCCTGCTGCCAATTAGACACGGTCGCCACCCTTGCCGATACGCGAACCAAGTTGCCGATAACCAGGCTCTCGTCGTAATAGTCCCCGAAATTGAACTGAACTCGCACGGGCCATACCAGGCCGGGAATCCTAATATGGACCTCGCGATCCGATTTCAACTCTGCGAGCTTGCCGAACTCATCGAGCAACCCCTCGCGCAGGGATTCAAACGCCATCGACTATCACGTTTCCACGAATTAACGTGCTCACCTCGTGCACAAGTTCCGCCACGCAGTCAACGTAGAACTCGAGCGTCGCCAGAGTAAGCGTTCCGGGAAAGACGACACACCCTACCCTGATGCGCCCCCCGAGGATGCGGATGCTTGCAACCGGATGTTTCGCCTGCACCGCCAAAAGGCTCTCCAGAACGTCTGTAGAGAGTTCGGGATCGGCGAGTTTGAGGTCGCAGCCGATGTGAATCATCTCGAATTCCCCGAGGCCAGCTCGTACTACAAAGATCCCCGTCGTGAGTGCGGCGAAATGGCGAATTGCCAGCCCGTCATGCTTTTTCGGTTCGGGAATGGCTCGAGAACCGAAGGCTTCCCGCACCAAGGCTGCAATCGGCTCCGGAAGAGGCCCCGGGTCCTTCGGAATAGGCACGGCGCCGGGCTCGGCGGAAAGCTCGGAGATCCCGTCAATTGAGTCGGTGGCCACGAAGATCTCACGCACGCACCAATCACGGAAGAGCCTGCCGCCATCGTCGTTTCCCGCACGCCAGAGCAGAACGCCGGTGAACTGCGAAAGCTCGTGAAGGGTCGAGGCGAGAAGCAACTCCGAAGCGTGTTCGGTGGAGCGCCCGATCTCATCGGCGAGAGAGCGCAAGAGCACCTGGACGTCGTGGATCTCCTCTGGCGGTGATTGGCTCGCTGACGCCAACAGAGTGAGTCTGACGGGCGTCAAGACCTCGGATGCATTGCTCGGTACGGTGTTGATGACATCGTTCTCATCCATCGCTAGCTCTACAACTTCTTTTGCCAGCGAAGTCCCTATGGCCTCCATGAGGCGCGCTCTATCGAATCCCTTTGAGTCGGCCCGTTTGAATGCGGTCGTAACCTGGTCGCGCGACGGTCGTTGGCTCGCGGCGATGTCGCCGTAGGTCGAGGCCTGGCGCGCCAGGGAACGGGCCCCGAGAAAGCCAAGGAGATCATCTGGGTATTGCGCCTTCCCGAGCGCGAGGATCGCCGCCCGCAGGATATGCGCGTTGGGGGGCGCTTCAAGTACAAGCATCGCGGCCGGTTGGAGCATCGGCCCGTCGGGAAATGTGAAGGCTTCCACCATGCGTGCCGCTGCCGCACGGCGAGCCGCCGTGAATAGGTTGCGTTCGTCCTCATCGCTTACGTCCTCGTTGACGCCGAGGAGTTCGCCGGGCCGGTCGACCTGCCAGGCGCAACCCCAGAGCCATCCCGAGAAGGTGTCGACCGCGCCGGTGGACTGGGTCACCGACTCGTTTGGCTGGAAGGCGGAGCGCAGTCGAGCGAGGTTCGTACGGGTCAGAACGTCCACGCGTTTGAGGGCAACCTTCGCCTGGGAATCGGTGTCGGCCACGGCCGCAAGGATCAGCAGTAGCCTTCTCAACCCGCGAGACAGAGGAGCCGTGTCGAATTGGCGCACGGCGATGGCTTCGACCGCCTCCGAGAAATATGACGATGCGTTTCCGTCATACCGGCGGGTGACGAGCTGGCCGAAGGGTTCAAACCAGGCGAGGCTGTTGCTCAACGATTCCAGGAACAGTGGCCGATTAAAGGCCTGGGTCGCGTTACCGTGGGGGAAAGCCCGCCTGACAGCAGTCGCCTCGAATTTCTCGCCGGCGTCATGCTCCGCGGAGGCTGCGGCGATTGTCTCCGGGTCAAGAAAGCCCAATACCTGCTCTAGCCCTGCGCTCCCGATGAGATCTTTGGCAGCCCGGACCCCGACGGCCGCGTTTCTTTCGACCTTGGCGTTTCGGGTCTTAGCCCCCGAGGCTGGCGGTGTTTCCGCCATCAGTCGTGTTGCCCTTTTGAATCACCCAGCACAGAATCTCCTGACCAGATGGGCTCGCTACCGCACGAACATCCGAAACAACAAGGACCCCCAGATGGGCCCCAGCTCCGGCGAATCGCGTCGCTCCTGGATTCCCTCGACTGGTTTCTTGCGCGGCTCGTTGCCATCTTCGCAAAGCTGGTTCTCTTGATGATGCTGATGAGTGCCGTGCTGAGCTTCCCCGATTTGCCTCCGAAGGGCTTGTCACCCGAACGGATCGGCCGACTCGTTCGCTGTTCGGCCCACCTCATCGACTTCGTCCAAGTTCCAGATACCACTTCAGGGGAAAGCCAGCAAAGGATGGGAATGGAAGAAGCTATCGAGAAAGCACGCTCCGTAATAGAAGCTCGCGTCCGTGAGATCAAGTCTGAAACCGGGCAGCTCTAGGCGGCACTGCGCAGACTGGGACCCGGGCAATCCACGCTGACGCCGGCCGGGCGGCTCTGTCAGAAACCAGCGGGCAGTGGCCCACTGCGCAGGGCGGGCAGAAACGCCCACCGCGCGGGGGCAGTTCTTGGCCTCCGTGAATAACAGTCTGGCGCAAAGGTCTCCGCTATCGAGAAGGCGATGCCTTCCAGCAAGACGTCGCTCCTCCCTTCGCGTGAAAGCGAAAAGCGCGACCAGCTCCCAGCACCACCCCTCCGACGACCCCGCCGATCCAGATCAGTGCAAGAAGCTGAGCGGAGATGCCGACGACGATGACGAGCGTGCCCGAGGCAATCGCCCAGCAACCGAGTCGGGTCGCCTCACGAGGCGTTCGGCGGCCCAGGAAGAGGATCGCGACG
>DATFVC010000055.1:0-120201 GCA_035260485.1 Solirubrobacterales bacterium
CCCCGCCCCGAGCCGCTCGCCGACGCCCTGGAACTCGAAGAGGAGCACGATGTCGAAATCGCCGCCGCGCAGGCGCGGCGCGATCTCCTCCGATTCCCCCTCCGCGAGGCTGACCTCCACGCCGGGATGGGAGGTGCGGAACCTGGCAACCGCCTCGGGCACGAGCGTCGCCCCCGCGGTGGGGAAGGAGGCGATCCGCAACCGGCCGCCGCGACCGCCGGCGATCGCTGCGACCTCGGCCTCGGCGTCGTCCATCCGGGTCAGAATCCCCTCGGCGTGGCCGGCCAGCACGGCCCCCGCGGCGGTCGGTCGCACGCCGCGGCGGTCGCGCTCGATCAACGGTGCGCCCAGCTCGCCCTCCAGCGTCGCGATCGCCTGCGATACCGCCGATTGCGAGTAGGAGAGGGCATCGGCGGCATCCGAGAAGGAGCCGCGGGCGACAACCTCCTGCAGAACCTTCAGCCGGCTGGCGTTCAGCATCAGTAAAGCTTATCTAACGCATAGGCAATAGCAGTTGTGCTGATACAAGGATCTTGCGACCATCGGAGCGAACTTCGTTTCGCAAGATCAAATCCGAACAAGGAGATACCGATGGCCTTGAGGATCATCGTTTCCTACGACGACACCGACAACGACCGCGATGCGCTGGCGCTGGGACGACTGCTTGCCTTCTCGGGCGCGGAGCTTTCGCTCGCCTACGTCCGCCACGCCCAAGGTGGGGCGCTCGAGCAGAAGGAGGCAGAGGAGCTGCTGGCCCGCGGCGCTGCCTCGCTCGGGGCTCCGGACATGCCTCGCCATGTCATCGTCAATCCCGGCACCAGCGTCGGCCTCGCCGAACTGGCCGAGCGCGAGAACGCCGACGTCATCGTCTTCGGCTCCGAGTACCGGACCGCGGCCGGCACGGTAAAGCCGGGAATTTCGGCCCACAAACTGCTGCTTGGCGGCCCGGCGGCGATCGCCGTTGCCCCTGCCGGCATGCGCGAGCACCCGTCGGCGGGAATCAACACGATCGGCATCCTCGACGAGGGCGACGTGGCGGCCCGGGATACCGCCAACAGTCTGGCCTCGGCACTCGGCGCCAGCGTCGTCGATTTCAGCGGCCGGCCGGTCGACCTGCTCGTGGTCGGCTCGCGGCCTGAGTCGCCCCAGGGGAAAGTCACCCTCAGCGCCTCCAGCGACTACGCGGTCGAGGCCGCGACTTACCCGGTCCTGGTGGTCGCGCGCGGCGTCCCCCTCAGCTTCGGGGCACCACAGCCTCAGGTCGCCTAGGGGCCTTTGACGACAAGGACGACGGCCGCGATCTTCGGGTCGCGGCCGTCGATCCGCTTCCGCGCCTCTGCCCACTCGATCGGCGTCGAGCCGTTGTTGCCGGAGGCCATCTGCGCTGCGGCTGCGTCGACCGAGTCGGCCTCGACCACGACGACTGGTGGCAGCGGCGTCTCGGTCTCGGCTGCCTCGATCAGTCGCCGGGTCACGTCCTCGGCCGAGCGCAGCGCGTTCGACCAGCCCTGTCCATAGGCGAGATCGGGACCGTCGAGGGCCCGCCCCTCGAGGATCGTCAGCTTGCTCTCACGAGGTTCCCACTCCTGTTCGCCGAGCTCGAAGGTGTGGCCTGCGATCCATGGCTTGAGGATCTCCTGCAGCTCGGCGTCGCCGATGTTGAAGACCCGGGCGTGATGGAGGGGCGACCTGACCTCGACATGGAAGGGCACCTTCCAACCTTATGCTCTCGCGCCATGGACCTGCCTACGCCCACCGCCGTCGTCTTCGACAACGACGGTCTGCTGCTCGACACCGAGTCGGTCTGGACCCGGGCCGAGCGCGACCTCTTCGAGCGCCGTGGGCTCGAGTTCACGCCCGTGGACAAGCGCGAGCTGGTCGGCACCTCAGCCGAGATCGCCGGCGGCATCCTCGAGCGTCGCCTCGGCGAGCCGGACCGCGCATTGGCGCTGATCGACGAGCTGAACGAGCTGGTGGTCGCCGAGCTGGAGCATGGGGTGGAGGCGATGATCGGCGCGCGCGAGCTGCTGCATGCGCTGAAGGGACGTGGCACGCCGATCGGCCTGGTCTCCAACTCGCCACTTGCCTTCGTTCGGCGCTCGTTGGAGATAGTCGGCTTCGACGATCGCTTCGACGTCGTGATCAGTGCCCACGAAGTCGCGGCGCCGAAGCCCTCGCCGGATCCCTACCTCGAGGCCTGTCGCCGGCTCGGGGTCGAGCCAGGCCCCGAGGTCGTCGCCCTAGAGGATTCGCCCACAGGCGTAGCCGCAGCACGAGCCGCCGGCCTGACCGTGATCGGCGTTCCGTCGCTGGAAGGCATGGCGCTGGAGGAGGCACACGAGATCGCCGACTCGCTCCAAGACACCGTAATAGCCCGCCGCCTAGCCCTCTAGCCGCCGACGGGCCTACAACGTCGCCTATGGACACGTTTTAGGCCCGTCGGCGGTGGTATTCAGCCGCGCAGCACTCGGCGGCGGCGGAGGACTCGCTCGCAGATTTCAGTGAGCTCGGTCACCTTGTGCTTGTCCTCCACCGAAAGGTCGCCCCTCAACGCTGCGTTCGCCGCCTCGCCCGCCTCGCCTCGCCTCGCCTCCAGCTCGGCCATGTCCTTCTCGTGGCCGGGATCGGCCAGCGCGCCGCCGAGCTCGACCAGCATCGCCTCCAGCGCGACCCGCAGCTGCAGCGCCGCCTCGCGCCACCGGCCGGCGTCGAGATCGGCCCGAGCGCGCAGGATCAGCGTCTCGCAGGCGTCGACGCGCTCGCGGCCGCCAAGCACCGCGGCGAGTCGCTCCTGTGGGCGCAGCTCTTCGTCGCGCTGGCGCCGCCGCGAGCCGCTCGTGGTGCGGACGTCGACCTCGCGTGCGGCGGAGAAGCGACCGGTGGCAACCTCCTTGCCGCTGCCGTGGCCGATTCGCATGGCCGCGGCCCGCTCCGTCCTCAGTTCGGTCCCAAGTGGATCGGCGCTTGCCGCGGCGTGCGCGTGGAGGGCCCGATTGAGCAGGCCGATCGCGTCGGCGACCGCCGCCTCGATCGAGTCCTCGGAGGCGATCGCCTCCTGCAGCCAGCGGTCTGCCTCGGCACCCGACTCGAAGGGCTCCTCAGCTCGTACGACAGTGATCCGGCTCAGTGGCAGTGACTCGAGGTCCGCCCCGGAGTCGGACTCCTTCGGCCGGCGCCGGCGCCGGCGCCGGCGGGGCGGAGGCGGGGCGCCGACGGTTTCGACCACGAGCACCCGTTGCCCGTCCTCGCTACGAGCCAGGTAGCGGCCATCCGGCACGTCAAGCGCACCGGGGAACTCGAACTGCACGAATCCGAAGAGCTGGGCCAGGAGCCCGATTCTCCTAGGTCGTCTATTCCGGCGCGGCTGGAGACTTGCCGGGTTCGACGCCCGGCTTGTCCTTGCCGGCGGGCAGCGAGTACTTCGAGGGCCCGCTGGGCACGGTCGGGTTTTCGATCTTCCCGAGTCGCTTGATCAGCCGGTCCCACTTGTCCGGCGCGAGTTCGCCGAAGCCCGGGAAGAGGGCGCTGGAGCCGCCGAGGCTGCTGAGGAAGTCCGCCATCCTGTGGCCCCAGACCGTTTCGTCGCCCTCGTTGTATTCGGCGTGGCTGAGCGGCACCCCGTTTTCGTCGGCGAAGCCCATCTCGATCGAGCCGCCCGCGACGAAGGTGGCGATCTGCTGCCCGGCCGAAACCCGGTCGCCGGCTCGCACGGTCGCCTGCACGCCCTCGTAGACGAAGATCACCCGCCCGGCTTCGGGCCCGTCGAGAAGGCGGTAGAGGACGCCGCCGCCTTCCGGCCAGCCCAGCGCCCCGGTGGCGAGGATCTGCGCGTCGCCGACCGCCAGGATCGGGCCGGCGCCGGTGAAGTCGACCCCCTGGTCGATCCTGCCCTGGGTCGCGCTCACGAACGGGCTCACGTATTCGGCTTCGAAACCGGGGGAGTAGCCGACGTGGACGTGGTCGTAGTGGTCGGGTAGGGCAAAGCTGGTTTCTCCCGGCAGGTCCTCGAGCGAGATCACCTGGTGTGGCTGCATCGTCCCCTGCAGTTGCAGCACCGTTTTGATCAGCTCGTCGGTGAGGGTCCCCGGGCCCTGGTGGCCGGTGACCGGCACCCCGTCGATTTCGGCGATGTCGACGGCGCCGCCGGTTGAGTGCTCGGAGACGTTGCCGGAGGTGGTCAGGTAGCTGTGGCCGCATTTGAGCGCCGTGATCCCCAGCTGGAAGCCTTTTGCGGAGAGGTACTCGAGCATCGCCAGCACGCGGCGGTCGATCTGGCCGGTGGCGATGTCGGTGCGCCCGCAGGGGTAGATCGAGAGCTGCTTGTCGGCGAGAACGCGCTGCTCCAGCGCCTCCTTGGAGAGCAGCAGCACGCCGGCCCCGCCGAGGCCGGCGGTCAGCGGGTTCTCGCCCTTGGCGCTGTAGATCGCCGTCGCTTCGAGCAGCTTCCAGCCGTCGAGGATCGGCTTGGGGTCGATCCGGGGCGCGCCCCGGCCGGCGGGCCGGATCGAGAAGTTGATGTGCGGATCGACGCCGCCCTCGCCGGCCCCGATCCGGGCCAGCACCGTCCCAGCGATAACCCTCGAGCCAACATCGAGAGTTCCGGAAGTGCCGGTTACGGCCTTCTCGGCTCCGACCCGTGCATCTTCCTGGGCCCGCTTGTCGACCCGGCCTGGCAGCGCGTACAGCCGCGGACGAAGGTTCTGACTTTCGGTAGGCACTCGCTCTTCGCTGCCGCTGGAAGCCACGACGGAGCGGTGGTGGCGGACGAACCTGCCCAGCTCGGCATAGGTGAAGCGGTTGCCGTAGGCATCTTCGAGGACCAGAAAGCGACCCAGCTTCTTCGAGCTGCCCAGCTTCTTGATCACGCCGTCGTTGACGGCAACGACCGGGGACCCCTCGCTGGCGAAGATGTTGATCCCACGCCGGGTCGGCGAGGAGGAGATCACTTCGGCGGCGTTGCCGTATTCCTTGCGCACCTTGGGCGTCGCTTTGCTCAGCGCCGCGCGGGCGGAGATGTCATCGGCGTAGCGGGCGTCGGCGGCGACCGGGAAGTGGGCGCCCTCGGTCAGCCCGGTCAGCGAGCCGACCAGCTCGGTCGGCAGCTTGCCGTAGGCGCGGGCATAGAGCAGCACCTCCTGCACGTACCAGTCGGCGTGGTTGTAGGCGAAGATCGCGTGGTAGAGGTCGCCGCTGCCGCCTGCGACCTTGAGGTAATGGGCGGCGGCGCAGATCGCGTCGACCGGGTTGTAGGGGTCCTTGCGGCCGTCGCCGTTGGCGTCGAGCCCGTATTCCTCCCAGCTCGAGGGCATGAACTGCATCCAGCCGAGCGCGCCGGCGGTGGAGGGGCCCATGTTGGTGCCGAACGCGGTCTCGATTTTGTTGATCGAGGCGAGCACCTCCCAGGGGATGCCGTACTCAGTACCGCAGGCCTGGTAGATCGGCAGCAGGAAGGGCGGGATCTCGAAGGAGTCGATGACGAAATTGGGGACGCCCAGCGGAGCCGGGCCGAAAGGAGCGATCGTCGTCGTCGGGTTGGCGCTGGTCGGGGCGCCGCCGTTGCCGAACTGCGAGCCGCCATTCGAGCTTTCGGCCTGCGGCTGATCGCCGGCGGTCGCGCTCGGGGCGCTGACCCCGCCGCCGCTTGGCGCGTTCGAGGTGCCGAGACTCTGGTTCTGCTGAACGCCACCGACACTGCCGTCGCCACCGCTGGCTTCCGCGGCATTGAGGCTGGCGCCGGTGTGGACCTTTTCGACCGGCTTCGGCTTCGCGGGAGCTTCCGATTCAGCCGGCGCTTCCGCTTCCTCGCTCGTGTCGGAGGCCGATTCGCAGTCGGGGTCTTCGAGGTCGACCAAACCGTCGCCATCGTCGTCGACTTCGTTCGCGCACGCCGGCGCCTGGGAGGACGGGAGGGCGGGGGTGGTGAGGATGCCCTTTGCGGCCTGGCTATCGCCGAGCCCGGGGGCCGATGGGTCGGCGCCAGCCATGCCGACACCGAGCGCGGTGAGCGCCGCGAAGCCGGCCAGAGCCATGATCAGTGCGAGCTTTTGTCTCATGCGACAGCGCCTCTGTTCCCCGCGTGCACGAGCATGTCCCTACCCGTGTCCACCCTCTCCCCAAGCATCGAGCACGCCCACGCTACTGACTGGCACGGAGGTGCGCAACGCGCTATGGCGCCCCCCAACATGCCCTTAATCAACGGCCGACCCATGCCCGATGCTCGGCAGCATTTCAGCCTCCTCGGATGGGCCGGTTAATAACTTGTTTCAGCCTGCGGCCGCAGTTATTTTGAGCGGGCCTCTAAGGTGTTCCCGGTGAGCTTCGAAGACGACGATCAGGACAGCCTGCGGGCACGCAGTGAGCAGGCGATCGGCGAGCTTGCCCAAGCGCTGCTCGACAGCCAGGTGCTGGAGAACGCGGTGGCCGCAGCTTTCGGCGCTCGCGAGAAGGCGATGGAGGCTCAGCACGCGGCGATGGCGGCGCTCAACTTGCCTTCGGCCGGCGACGTCGAGCGCCTCGAACGCCGCCTGCGCTCGGTCTCGCAACGGCTCGATCAGGTCGAGGACGAGATCGACCGGGTTGCGCGCGAGATCGGCGGCCTGCGTCGGCAGCTGGCTGCTGATCGGCGCGACGACGACGCGGATCAGGCCGCAGAAGCTTAACTCTAACCTTCGACTTGAAGGTTAGATAGAGCCTTTGCGGCGGCTCGCCCGGCCTTTGCCGCCGCTCGCTCAAGAGCCTCGCCAGCGAGAACCTCGCCGCCCGCCGGTTCAGTGACGATCAGCACCGAGGCGGCGGCGATTCCCAGCGCGCGGGAGCGAGCTAGGACGGCGACCGTCTGCATGTCGGCAACCGCCGCTCCGCTGGCCACGCCTGGGTCGGCGTCGGCGGGCATCGTGTCGAGGCTCGCCACCGTCACCGCCCGCGCTTCATCCCCCAGCTCGGCGCGCAGGCTCTCGAGCAGCGATGGATCCGGCAGCACCGTCTCCCCCTGGGTAACGCCAAGCGCAGTGGCGCTGCCTGCGGCGGCAACCGCCGCGGTCGTCAGTATCAGGTCACCCGCTTGCAGCGTGGAGCTGAAGGCAGCGCAGGTGCCGACCCGCACCACACGCTCCACACCCAGCTTCGCCAGGTCAGCTAGCACCAGCGCCGCGCTGGGCCCGCCCATCCCGGTCGCCTGGATCGTCAGCGCGTCGCCCGCCGCCATGCGGCCCGTGTAACCCCAGAGCCCGCGCGCGTGGTTGCTCATCTTCGGTTGCTCCAGCAACTCCTGGGCCAGCAGCAGCGAGCGGCCGGGGTCGCCGACCAGGATCGCATCCGGCGCCAGTGGAGCGGTGGGGCGAAGGCGAGCAGGCATTCCGCCGAGCATCCTTCCACTGATGAGAGAGCCACGCTTGGGATTTTCTCCATCCGTCTAAACACAGCTCCCGCGCTCGTTCGTAAGTTGATCTCCGTCCAAGCTGATCGCGACGAAGTCGGGCTGGAGGCCTGGCCGCATGAAAAAGGTAGAAGCGTTCATTCGCCACGAGGCGTTCGAGCCGATCAGAGCCGAGTTGGTCGACAAGGGACTTCCGTCCCTGTCGATCAGCGAGGCCAAGGGCTCGGGTCGTCAGAAGGGGCTGGTCGAGCGCTACCGCGGTTCGGCCCTGACCGTCAGCGTCCGGCCCAAGCTGAAGCTCGAGGTCGTGGTCGAGGACAAGGACAAGGCAGTGGTCGTCGAGGCGATCCTCAAGCACGCCCGCACGGGCGAGGTCGGCGACGGAAAGATCTTCGTCCTGCCGGTGGAGGAGGCGATTCGCATCCGCACCGGTGAGGGCGGAGAGACGGTGCTCCAGGCGCACTCCGAAGAGGAGGTCCTCACTTCCGACTAGCCTCGCCCCTTCGATGGCCGCCGACGAACGCATCTCCCTGAGCGAGGCCTCGCGCCGCTCCGGCGTCTCGACGAGCACGCTGAAACGCTGGGCCACGGAAAAGGTCGTGCCGGTGCGGCGCGGCCGCTGGAGCGCCGCCGCCGCCGCGCAGGCGCGGGTCGTGGCGCGGATGCGGGAGCGTGGCCACTCGCTGGAGGAACTGAAGCGGGCGGGCCGCGAGGGCCGGCTCGCCTTCGGCTTCGTCGAGGATCTCTTTCCCAGCCCCGAGGAGCAGGTCACGGTGGAGCAAGTGGCGGCCGAGACCGGTCTCGAGCCCGAGCTGATCGAGCGCATCCTCGTCATCCTCGGAACCCCGCTGGGCCAGGAGCGGCTGCTCAGCCCGGAGGACGTGAAAGCGCTGCGTCACTGCGCGCGGGTGCTGGTCGCGGGCTTCCCCCTCGTCGCCTTCCTGCAGCTGGTCCGGGTCTACGTCCAGTCGATGCGGCGGATCGCCGACGCCGAGGTGCGGCTCTTCCACCTCTACGTGCACGAGCCGCTGATCCGCGACGCGCTGCCCGAGCTCGAGATCGCCGAGGAGATGGGCGAGCTGGCCGCCGATATCCTGCCGCTGGCCGCGCCGCTGACGGACTACCTCCACACCCGCTACCTGCGCTACTTCACCGAACAGGATGTCGTCGGTCACATGGAGAGCGATCTAGACACGGCGGCGTCCCACCTCGGTCAGGTCCCGGTCACCCTCTGCTTCATCGACCTCACGGGCTTCACGCGCTACACGGAGGAGGCAGGCGACCTGGAGGCGCTCGACGTGGTCGAGAACTTCGTCGAAACGGTCGAGGCGACGCTGCCGCCGGAGGCGACGATCGTGAAGACGATCGGCGATGAGGTGATGGTCGTCTCACCCGAGCCGAGCTTTCTGACCGAGTGGGCGGTAGGCCTGCTCGACCGTTTCCCCGAGCGGCCGCGGCCACGGGTCGGGATCCACTACGCAAACGCGGTCTACCGCGACGGCGACTACTTCGGCACTCACGTCAACCTGGTCCATCGCGTCGTCGACCGCGCCCAGGCCGGCGAGGTCCTGGTCACCGACGGCGTGACCGGCTCGCTCGAGGAACGCGGCCTGACCTGCGAGCCGATCGGCGAGGTCAACCTGAAGGGCTTCCCCGTGGCGACCCCGCTCTATCTGGTGCGTCGAGCCTCGGACTGACTGTCCCCGCGCAACACTACGTCTATGACGTCCATGGAGAGCGAGGCGATGCTCGAGGCGGTGCGCGGGGCCGGCATGCTGCCGGCCGGGACGCCGCTGATCGCGATGCTCTCCGGGGGCAGGGACTCGGTTTGTCTGCTCGACCTCGCGGTGGAGCTGCTCGGGGCAGGCGAGGTGACCGCGGTACACGTCAACTATGGGCTGCGCGATGACTCGGGCGCTGACGAGGAGCATGGCGCGGCGCTCTGTGAGCGGCTCGGCGTGCGGCTCGAGATCGAGCGGCCGCGCCGTCCGGAGGGCTCCGGCAACCTGCAGGCCTGGGCACGCGACACCCGCTACGCCGCGGCGGCGCGGCTGGCGCTGGAGGCGGACGCGTTGATCGCGACCGGGCACACCGCCGACGACCAGGTCGAGACGATCCTCTACCGGCTCGCCTCCTCGCCAAGCCGTCGCGCGCTGCTCGGGATGCGGCCGCGCGACGGCAAGCTGGTGCGGCCGCTGCTCGGCTTTACCCGCGAACAGACCACGACCTACTGCGAAGAGCGGAGGCTGGCCTGGCGCGACGACCCGAGCAACGCCGAGACCGCCTATGCGCGCAACCGCGTCCGCCACGGCCTCGCCCGGGCGCTGGCCGATGTTCATCCCGCCGCCGCGCAGAACGTCCTGCGCACGGCCGAGCTCCTGCGCGACGAGGCGGAGGTGCTGGACGCGCTGGTTGCCGCCGAGCTCGACGGCTCGAACGGCTCGCCCCGCAACAGGATCGAGCTTGATCGCCTCGCCGAGCTGCCGCCGGCGCTGCGCCGCCTGATCGTCCAGAAGCTCGCCGACCGCGCCGCCGGCCGCCCAGTAGCCGGCGCCGCCCGCCACGCCGAGGAGGTCGCCGCCCTGCGCCGCACCGGCACCGCGATGCTCGATCTGGGCGCCGGCGTCCGCGCAATCGCCGAACGCGGCACGCTGCGCGCCGAGCAGCAACCGCCGATGGGCCTAAAGCGGGACGCATAGGCTCGTTTTAGGCCCATCGGCTGTGGAAGACTGCGGCCGGTGATGGATTCGATCGGCGAGACCCTTGTCTCCGGCGAGGACCTGCAGCGACGCGTCGCTGAGTTGGGCAGGCAGATCAGCAAGGACTATGCGGGCCGCGACCTGTTCATGATCGGGGTGCTGAAGGGCGCGGTGATCTTCCTTGCCGACCTGATGCGCCATCTCGAGATCCCCTGCGAGATCGACTTCATGGCCGTCTCGAGCTACGGCTCACAGACGGACTCCTCGGGGGTGGTGCGGATTCTCAAGGACCTCGACGCCCCGATCGAAGGCCGGCACGTATTGATCGTCGAGGACATCATCGACTCCGGACTCACCCTCCAGTACCTGATGCGCAATCTCAACGCCCGCGGTCCGGCATCGCTTGAGGCCTGCGCGCTGTTGACCAAGCCCGATCGCCTGCGAGTCGACCTCGAGCCCCGCTACGTCGGCTTCCGCATTGCGGACCGGTTTGCGATCGGCTACGGGTTGGATCATGCGCAGCGCTACCGCAACCTCGACTACGTCGCTGCGTTGGACGACTAGATGATTGGGATTGATCAACCAATGCGGCCAGGCGCGGAAACCGCCCTGGTACGCTGAATTTTCCCTGTGAGGCGTTTCTTCAAAAGCGCGGCGTTCCCGATCCTGCTTGTGGTGATCCTTGCCTTTGTCGCCCAGCGGTGGATCGGTCATGGCCCGAGCACCGAACCGCCCTCTTACAACGAACTCGTCAAGCCGAAGTCCGGCCTGATCGCTAGCGGCCGGATCGAAGAAGTTACGGTCAACACCAAGGACAACTCGCTCGACGTCAAGGAAAAGGGCGAAAACGGCGAAAGCTTCTCGACCGGTTATCCGCCCAACACCGAGCTGAGCCTGCTCGAAGCGCTCGAGCAGAACAACGTCAAGACGATCGTCCACGGCACCGGCGGCTCCAGCCTGCTCTCGCTGCTCACCTACATCCTGCCCTTCGTCCTCTTCTTCGGCTTCTGGATCTTCCTGATGAACCAGATGCAGGGTGGCGGCTCGCGCGTGATGAACTTCGGCAAATCGAAAGCGAAGCGGATGTCGGTCGACGCGCCGAAAATCACCTTCCGCGACGTGGCCGGAGTCGATGAGGCGGTGCAGGAGCTGCAGGAGATCAAGGAATTCCTCGAGAACCCGAAGAAATTCCAGGCGCTAGGCGCCCGCATTCCCAAGGGCGTTCTGCTCTACGGCCCGCCGGGCACCGGCAAGACGCTGCTCGCCCGCGCCGTCGCCGGCGAGGCCGGCGTCCCCTTCTTCTCGATCTCCGGCTCGGACTTCGTCGAGATGTTCGTCGGGGTCGGCGCCAGCCGCGTCCGCGACCTCTTCGAGCAGGCAAAACAGAACTCGCCCTGCATCATCTTCATGGACGAGATCGACGCCGTCGGTCGCCACCGCGGCGCCGGCATGGGGGGTGGCCACGACGAGCGCGAGCAGACGCTGAACCAGCTCCTGGTCGAGATGGACGGCTTCGAGATGAAGGACAACATCATCTTGATCGCCGCCACCAACCGTCCCGACATCCTCGACCCTGCGCTGCTGCGGCCGGGCCGTTTCGACCGCCAGGTCGTCGTCGACCGCCCCGACCGCAAGGGACGCAAGAAGATCCTCGAGGTCCATACCCGTGGCAAGCCGCTTGCCAAGGCGATCGACCTCGACGCCCTGGCCGGACAGACCCCGGGCTTCACCGGCGCCGATCTCGCCAACCTGATCAACGAGGCAGCACTGCTGACCGCCCGCACCGGAAGCCGCGAGATCTCGATGCAGGAGCTGGAGGAGGGGATCATGCGGGTGATCGCCGGCCCGGAGAAGAAAACCCGGGTGATGAGCGAGAAAGAGCGGCTGATCACGGCCTACCACGAGCTCGGCCACGCGATCGTCGGCCACCTGCTGCCCAACTGCGACCCGGTCCACAAGATCTCGATCATCAGCCGCGGCCAAGCGCTCGGCTACACGATCAGCCTGCCGACCGAGGACAAGTTCCTAACCAGCCGCGCCGAGCTGACCGACACGATGGCGATGACGCTGGGCGGCCGCGCCGCCGAGGAGATCGTCTTCGGCGAGATCACCACCGGCGCCTCCAACGACCTCGAGAAGGTCACCGAGACCGCGAAGCAGATGGTGATGCGCTTCGGCATGTCGGAGCGGCTCGGCCCGCGCGTCTTTGGCCATGATCGCGGCCAACCCTTCCTCGGCCGCGAATTCAGCACCGAACCCGACTACTCCGACGAGATCGCGCGCGAGATCGACGACGAGATCCGCCGCATCGTCGAGGCCGCGCACCAGACCGCCAAGGACCTGCTCAACGAGAAGCGCCCTGAGCTCGAGCGGATCTCGGGAATCCTGCTGGAGCGGGAGACGATCGACGCCGAGCAGTTCGTGGCGCTGCTCGCCGGCAAGCCGGAAGACGAGATCTTCGCCGACGAGGAGGAGCCGTCGCAGCCGGCCGAGCCGGCCGCCGAGCCCGAAAAGGCCCAGCGCGAGGGCGCCCGGCCGAACCCCCGTCCGCGGCCTGGGTTCGCTGGCGGCGACGCCAGCTAATCGGTAGAGGGCACCGGGGCTGTCTCGGCGGTGCCTAAATCCGCCTTCGGCGGATTAATTTGGTGTCCCTTCGGGACAGGGATCACTCCGCGGTGCCGGAGGGAGGCACCGGCGAGACAGCCCCGGTGCCCTCCCCCCCGGTAGCTGGTGATACTTCGCATATGAATCCCAAGCTGATGGGCGTCGTCAACGTGACGCCAGATTCGTTTTCTGATGGTGGGCTCTACCTCGACGCGGATGCAGCTATCTCGCACGGGGAGGAACTTGCTGAGCAAGGTGCGGAGATTCTGGATGTGGGGGGGGAATCGACTCGGCCTGGGGCGGAGGAAGTCTCCGCCGAGGAGGAGTTGGCCCGGGTCGAGCCGGTGGTCGCGGGGCTGGCGCAGACGGCCACCGTCTCGATCGACACCTCGAAGGCCACGGTTGCGCGGGCGGCGCTCGATGCCGGGGCCTCGATCGTCAACGACGTGAGCGCGCTGCGCCACGATCCCGAGATCGCGGCGCTCTGCGCCGAGCGCGGCGCCGGCTTGGTGCTGATGCACATGCAGGGCGATCCGCGCACGATGCAGGAGAACCCTGTCTATGACGACGTGGTGGACGACGTCAAGGCGTTCCTTGCGGAAAGGCTGGAGGTGGCGGTCGCGGCGAGGGTGGCCGAGGAGCGGATCTGGCTCGACCCCGGGATCGGCTTCGGCAAGAGCCTCGACCACAACCTGGAGCTGCTGCGCCGGCTCGGTGAGCTGCGCGAGCTGGGGCGGCCGCTGGTCGTCGGCACGTCTCGCAAGAGCTTCCTCGGCAAGATCGACGGCTCCGAGGTGGACGACCGCCTCGGCGGCACGATCGCCTCGTCGATCCTTGCCGCCGCCGAGGGAGCCGACGTCCTCCGCGTCCACGACGTTGCCGAGGCCGCCCAGGCGGCCAAGGTCGCAAGGGCGATCCTCGGCTAGGTTTGCGACCTATGGACGAGCCCAGCGGCAACGGAATCGAATCGCGGGTCGAGGTAGACCTGCGCAGCATCTCGATCTACACCCATCACGGTGTCAGCGACGCCGAGCAGGAGGTCGGCCAGCGGCTCGAGTTCGACCTCACCTTCGACGTGCCCGACTGCGACGCGGTTCTCACCGACAGGATCGAGGACACGATCGACTACAGCGAGGTCTGCGACATCGTCGCCCTCGCCGCCACGGAGCGCAGCTACCGCACGCTCGAGCGGCTTGCCCAGGTCGTCGGCCAGCGGCTGATCGAGCGCTACGGCTGCGAGTCGGTGCGGGTTCGAGCCTCGAAGCCCGAGCCGCCGCTGCCCCTCTCGATCCAAGAGGTCGGCGTAGAGGTGACCCAAGAGCGCGGCGAGGAAGAGGACGAGGAGAACGGCGAGGAGTCCTAGACGTGCCGGGACTTGTGCACCCATATGGACGCCTAAGTCCCGGCACGTCTTGACGCGCGTCGGGTATCTGGGGCTCGGGTCCAACGTCGGCGACCGGGCCGCGCATCTGCGTGCGGCGATCTCGATGCTGGGCGAGCGTGGGGTGGAGGTGGAGGCCGCGTCCGCGGCTTACGAGACGGAGCCAGTCGGCGAGGTGCTGGACCAGCCCGACTTCCTCAACGCCGCGATCCGCATTCGCACTGAGCTGGCGCCCGAGGCGCTGCTCGAGCTTTGCAAGCAGGTCGAGGCCGAGCGCGGACGTGTCCTCGACGCTCCCCGCCACAGCCCCCGCCCCCTTGACGTCGACCTGCTCCTGCTCGGCGATCTGGAGCTCTCGACCGACTGCCTCACGCTGCCACACCCCGAGGTCACCGGTCGTCGCTTCGTCCTCGCCCCACTGCTGGAGTTGGATCCCAACCTGGCTCTCCCCAACGGTCGGCGGCTGGCCGATGCCCTCGCCGCCCTCGGTCCCGGCCAGCGAGCCGAGCGAGTATCCATCGAGCTCGATAGCTGATTTGACCACACTCCAATGTGGTCAAACCCCGGAAGCGTTGCCTCAGGCCACGGTGGGCAAGCTGCGCAGCGCTTGAAGCCACGCTGGCGGCAGGACCGGCGGCGTCTTGCCGGGATAGCTTGGGACCAGGCGCTTGGCCAGCTCTCCGGCCGGACGAGACTCGATCGCCGGACGCAGGTCATCCAACGTCATCGCCAGCCTCAGGCTGGGGGCGATCTGGAAATCGGCGATATTCGGCTGCTCGCCCCCGATCACGCCGGCGGCAATCCAGTCGTCGATCTGCTGCAGCATTGCCGGCATCGCCGCCAGGCTGCCTCGGACGTTCTCGTCGGTTGCCTCGTTGAAGTGTGCAGAGGCTGCCACGATCGGTCCCGCGGTTTTCAGCGCCAGCCCGATTGGGATGCCGAGCTTGGCGCCCTCCGAGTAGCTGCGCAGCGGGGCCTTGTCCTTGCGCAGCGCCCACCAGAGGATCGCGCGAACCGGGGGCTGCAACTCCTGGTCGCCAAAGCGCTCCGCCTCCTCCACCGCCGCGCGCTGCTCCGGATCGGCTGGGAGCAGTGGCGGCTCTGCCTGAACGCGGTCAAGCTCACGGGCGATCTCGCCGGTCCCCTGGACCTTGCGGCCGTCGATCTTGATCGCCGGCACCGTATTGCGAGGAAAACCGAGGCCGCGCAGCACCCCCTTGGAGATCACCGGCATCAGGTCGGTGCGCTTGTACGGAATGCCCTTGGTCTCCAGCATCAGCCGTGCCGCCATCGAAGGATGGGAACCGGGGATGACGTAGAGCCGCGCCTCCATGGCGAGCCATCATAATCCTCCGCCGTGCTGCTCGCAGTCGATGTCGGCAATACCCAGACCCACCTCGGCGCCTTCGACGGCGAACGGTTGGTCGAGCACTGGCGCTTTCAGACCCGCGCCGGGGCGACCGGCGACGAGCTGGCCGAGCGGATCGCCGGCATGCTCGCGCTCAGCGGAATCGGCCTCGACGATCTCGACGCCGTCTGTGTCTCCTCGGTCGTGCCGCCGCTCGGCACCCAGTACGAACAACTCACCGAGCGCTATATGAGCGCCACCTGCCTGGCGGTCGGGCCTGGGGTGAAGACCGGGATGCCGATCCGCATCGACAACCCACTCGAGGTCGGCGCCGACCGTCTCGTCAATGCGGTTGCCGCCTACGAGCGTTTCAAGACCGCCTGCGTCGTCGTCGACTTCGGCACCGGGATCAACTTCGACGCGGTCTCCGAGGCAGGCGAATATCTGGGCGGGGCGATCGCGCCGGGGCTGGAGATCTCTCTGACTGCACTGGTTGAACGAGCGGCCCGCATCGGCCGCATCGACCTCGAGGAGCCCGAGACGGCGATCGGCCGTTCCAGCCGGGCCGCGATCCAGTCAGGTGTCGTCTTCGGCTTCGCTGGCCTGATCGACGGCGTCGTGCGTCGCATCGAGGACGAACTTGGCGAGCCGCGGCTGCTTGCTACCGGCGGCCTCGCCGCCGCGATCGTCCCCTTCACCGAGACGATCGACGAGGTCGACGAGATGCTTACGCTCAAGGGCCTACGGTTGATCTATGAGAGAAACGCATGAGCTGACCGATCCGTTCGCGATTGGCGGGGTGCAAATCGCCAATCGCGTCCTGCTGGCGCCGCTGGCGGGGATCGGCAACTGGTTCGTCCGCCTGCAGGCGAAGCGGCACGGGGCTGGGCTCGCGGTCTCGGAGATGATCTCCAGCTTCGGCCTGCACTACCGCAACGAGCGCACCCTGCGCGAGCTGATGCGGATCCACCCCGACGAGCACCCCGTCTCGGTTCAGCTCTTCGGCCACGACCCTGAGGTGATGCGCTCCGGCGCCGCGATCGCCGCCGAGGCGGGCGCCGATCTGATCGACATCAACATGGGCTGCCCGGTGCGCAAGGTGCGCAAGACCGGCGCCGGGGTAGAGCTCCTCGCTGATCCCGGGCTGGCCCTCGCCTTGCTCCGCGGCGCGATCGAGGGCAGCGGGCTGCCGGTCACGGTGAAGCTGCGCTCGGGGCTGCGGCCCGGCGACCATTCCGGCTTCGAGCTCGCCGTTCGCCTTGCCGAGGAGGGTGGCGCGGCGGCGATCGGCTTCCACCCACGCGCCGCGACCACCAAGCACAAGGGCAATCCCGACTATGAGCTCACCCGCGAGCTGGTCGAGCGGATCGAGGCGCCGGTGATCGTCTCCGGCGGCCTCGACAGCGTCGACTCGGTGCGCCGCGCCTACCGCGAGTCCGGCGCCGACGCGGTGATGCTCGCCCGCGGCTCACTCGGCAACCCGTGGCTGTTCGAGGAACTGACCGGGCGCCGCACGGAGCCTCCCTCGCGCGAGGAGGTGGTCGCCGAGCTGCTCTGGACAGTCGACCGGGCCGAGGAGCACCTCGGAACGAAGCGGGCGTCCCGTTATCTGCGCAAGTTCTACCCCTGGTACGTCGAAGCTCTCGGCGCCTCGGTCGAGGTTGCGGAGGAGCTTCAACGCAGCGCCGACCTGCCTCGAGCGAGAGAGTTGATTGCCGCCCAAATTCCTCTGAGTGCCGGGCTGACGGCCTCGCTATAATCCCGCGACTTCTGGCCCTGGTGTTGGCGTGCGCAAGCCGTCGCACCCGGGCGTTTTTGGTCTCAGGGCCGAACTCCAACTTTCCACCAGCAAAAGCGAGGTCAGCGCAAAGTGACTCGTCAAGCCGTAATCACCCCGGAAGGGCTCGAGAAGCTCAAAGAGGAAATCGAGTACCTGTCGACCGCCAAACGGCGCGAGGTTGCGGAACGCATCAAGGAGGCCCGCGAGTTCGGCGACATCTCCGAGAACGCCGAGTACGACGACGCCAAGAACGAGCAGGCGCTGGTGGAGGGCCGGATCGCCCAGCTCGAAGAGCGGCTGCGGCGCGCCACCGTGATCGACGAGAAGGATGTCGATACCGACGAGGTCAGCTTCGGCTCGGTCGTCCACGTCAAAGACCAGAAGACCGGCGACTCGCAGAAATTCCAGATCGTCGGCTCGACCGAGGCGAACCCGCTGGAGCACAAACTCTCCAACGAGTCGCCGATCGGAAAAGCGCTGCTCGGCCACAAACGCAACGACATGGTCACCGTCGAGGTGCCGCGAGGGCCGAAGAAGAAACTGAAAATCACCAAGATTGAGTCGGCCTAGCGGCCGATAGGCTCGCGTCCGCAATGAGCGAGCCAGAGGAGCAGCAGCTCTCCGACGTCCTCCGCGACCGCCGCCAGAAGCTGGAGCGGATCCGCGAGGCGGGGATCGATCCGTTCCCACATGGGTTCGAGGAACGAGAGGAGATCGCCGAGGTTCGCGCCGCCCACGAGGGCCTGGCGGCGGGGATCGAGACCGATTCGCGCCACCGGGTCGCGGGGCGGATCGTCGCCCGCCGCGGCCACGGCAAGGCGGCTTTCCTCGACCTGCGCGATGGCAGCGGTCAGATCCAGCTCCACGCCACCGCCGACAAGCTCGGCGCGGAGGCGTTCGAGCTGCTGGTCGACCTCGACCTCGGTGACTTCGTCGGCGCTGAGGGGACGGCGATGGCGACGCGCCGTGGCGGTGAGCTCTCGTTGGCGATCGACCACTGGCGGCTGCTGGCGAAGAGCCTGCGACCGCCGCCGGACAAGTTCCACGGCCTCGAGGACGTCGAAACCCGCTACCGCCAGCGCGAGCTGGATCTGCTCGCCAACGAGGAGAGCCGGCGTGTCTTTGCGATCCGCGCTCGGGCGATCGCCGAGGTGCGCCGCTGGCTCGACGAGCACGGCTTCGTCGAGGTCGAGACGCCGGTGCTGCAGCCCCTTTACGGTGGCGCTCTGGCGCGGCCCTTCGTCACCCACCACAACGCGCTCGACCGCGACTTCTACCTGCGGATCGCCACCGAGCTATACCTGAAGCGGCTCGTCGTCGGCGGCATCGACAAGGTCTATGAGCTGGGCAAGGACTTCCGCAACGAGGGTGTCTCGCACAAGCACAACCCCGAGTTCACGATGCTCGAGTGGTACGAGGCCTACTCCGACTACCGGAAGACCGCCCACGACCTCGAACTGATGGTCGCCGAGGTGGCGGAGCGGGTGCTGGGGACGACCGTGGTCGAGCGTGACGGTTTGGAGATCGATTTGTCGCCGCCCTGGCGGCGGGTGACGCTGCGCGAGGCGGTGCGCGAGCGGACCGGCATCGACCTCGCTGAGCACCCAACCCGCGAGGCGCTTGCAGCGGCGATGGGCGGCGAGCCGGACCCGGCCGAGGGCTGGGGCAAGCTGGTCGACGGTCTGCTCTCCAAGTCGGTAGAGCCGCAGCTGATCCAGCCGACCTTCGTCGTCGACTACCCGGTTGAGCTCTCGCCTTTCGCCAAGGCTCACCGCTCCGAGCCAGGTCTGGTCGAGCGCTGGGAGGCTTTCATCGGCGGGATCGAGATCGCCAACTCCTTCAGCGAGCTCAACGACCCCGACGAGCAGCGTCGCCGCTTCGAGCAGCAGGCCGGCGAGCTGGAGCGGGGCGACGAGGAGGCGCAGCCTTACGACGAGGCGTTCATCGAGGCGCTGGAGCACGGGATGCCGCCGACCGGGGGCGTCGGCTTGGGCATTGACCGGTTTGCGATGATGTTGACCGGAGCCCGCAGCCTGCGTGAGGTCGTGCTTTTCCCGGCGATGCGCTCCTGAAGCCCCCAAACGGGGCCGAAAAACCCGCTATGAGCGGTAATCAGGGTCCCAGGGCCGGGTGGGCACTCTCGGTATCGTTTAAAGGGCACATGGGCGCCTCCCGATACGCGAAGGGCGCCTCCGGTACTTCCGACCGCAAATCGCGTTTGACCTTCAAAGGGTCAAGAGAGGAAGCCTTTGTTCGAGAGATTCACTGAGCGAGCCCGTCAGGTGGTGGTCCTGGCCCAGGAAGAGGCTCGCACGCTGAAACACAATTACATCGGCACCGAGCACATCCTGCTCGGGCTGCTGCGCGAGGAGGAGGGCCTGGCCGCCCGCGTCCTCGAGTCTCTCGACATCACGACCGAGCGCGTGCGCTCTCAGGTCGTGCGGATCGTCGGTTCCGGCGAGGAGGTCACCTCCGGTCAGATCCCGTTCACGCCGCGCGCCAAGAAGGTGCTCGAGCTGGCCCTGCGCGAGGCGCTTTCGCTCGGCCACAACTACATCGGCACCGAGCACATCCTGCTCGGGCTGGTGCGTGAGAACGAGGGGGTTGCCGCGCGCATCCTGCTCGACTTCGACGCCGATTCCGACAAGATCCGCAACGAGGTGATCCGGATGCTGTCCGGTCCCGGCGGGCGCCGTCAGGGCGGCGGCGGAGGCGGTCAGGGCGAGGGCGCCGGGGGCAAAAAGTCTTCGAAACTGCTCGACCAGTTCGGTCGCAACCTGACCAAGCTCGCCGAGGAGGGCAAGCTCGATCCCGTGATCGGCCGCGAGACCGAGATCGAGCGGATCATGCAGATCCTCTCCCGCCGCACCAAGAACAACCCGGTGCTGCTGGGCGAGCCCGGCGTCGGCAAGACGGCGGTGGTCGAGGGCCTGGCGGCGCGGATCAACAACGGCGAGGTGCCGGAGCTGCTGCGCAACAAGCAGATCTACACGCTCGACCTGGCTGCGCTTGTCGCCGGCTCGAAGTACCGCGGCGAGTTCGAGGAGCGCCTGAAGAAGGTGATGAAGGAGATCACCCAGCGCGGCGACATCATCCTCTTCATCGACGAGCTCCACAACCTGGTCGGCGCTGGCGCCGCCGAGGGCGCGATCGACGCGGCCTCGATCCTGAAGCCGGCGCTGGCGCGCGGCGAGCTGCAGACGATCGGCGCGACGACCCTCGACGAGTACCGCAAATACCTGGAGCGCGACTCGGCGCTGGAGCGCCGCTTTGCCCAGATAAGGGTCGACCAGCCCTCGGTCGAGGACACGGTGAAGATCCTCGAGGGCTTGCGCGAGCGCTACGAGCAGCACCATCGCGTCAACATCACCGACGACGCGCTGAAGGCCGCCGCCGAGCTCGCCGACCGCTACATCTCCGACCGCTTCCTGCCCGACAAGGCGATCGACCTGATCGACGAGGCCGCCTCGCGGATGCGGATCAAGTCGATGAGCGCGCCGCCGGTCTACCGCGACCTCGAGGAGGAAGTGGAAAAGACGCGGCGCGAAAAGGAGTCGGCGATCGAGGCCCAGGAGTTCGAGAAAGCGGCCAACCTGCGTGACACCGAGCGCCAGCTGACGACCCGCAAGCGCCAGCTCGAAGACGAGTGGTCCGAGGGCGACTCGGCCGAGCGGCCCGACGTTGGCGAAGAGGAGATCGCCGACATCGTCTCGATGTGGACCGGAATCCCGGTCTTCAAGCTGACCGAGGCCGAGACCAAGAAGCTCATCCGCATGGAGGAGGAGCTGCACAAGCGGGTGATCGGCCAGGAGGTCGCGATCACCGCCGTCTCCAAGGCGATCCGCCGCTCCCGCGCCGGGATCAAGGACCCCAAGCGCCCGTCCGGCTCGTTCATCTTCCTCGGCCCCTCCGGGGTCGGCAAGACCGAGCTGGCGCGCACCCTTGCCGAGTTCCTCTTCGGCGACGAGGAGGCGCTGGTGCGGATCGACATGTCCGAGTACATGGAGAAGCACGCGGTCAGCCGCCTGGTTGGCTCGCCCCCCGGCTACATCGGCTACGACGAGGGTGGTCAGCTGACCGAGGCAGTGCGGCGCAAGCCCTACAGCGTGCTGCTGCTCGACGAGATCGAGAAGGCCCACCCAGACGTCTTCAACATCCTGCTGCAGATCCTCGAGGACGGGCGGCTCACCGACGCCCAGGGGCGCACGGTCGACTTCCGCAACGCGATCGTGATCATGACCTCGAACATCGGCGCCTCGGAGATCGCCAAGAACACCTCGATCGGCTTCACCGTCGCCGATGAGACCGGCATGTCCTACGGCGACATGAAGAACCGGATCATGAGCGACCTGAAAAAAGTCTTCCGGCCGGAGTTCCTCAACCGGATCGACGAGGTGATCGTCTTCCACAAGCTCGCCAAGGAGGAGGTCAAGGAGATCGTCGACCTGATGATCAACCGGGTCCGCGTCCAGGTCGCCGAGCACGAGCTGCAGCTGGAGCTGACCGACGAGTCCAAGGACCTGCTGGTCGAGAAAGGCTGGGACCCATCGATGGGCGCCCGGCCGCTGCGCCGCGCGATCCAGCGCTACATCGAGGACCCGCTCGCCGACGAAGTCCTGCGCCAGGGACCGATGGTCCCCGGCTCGACCGTGCTGGTCGAGCGCGACGCCTCCGGCGACGAGGAGGACAAGCCGCTGAAGCTGAGCATCATCGCGCCGAAGAAGCCGCTGAAGAAGGCGAAGCCGGAGCCGGCGAAGGTCGGCGTCGGCGCCAAGAAGGACGATGCCGGCGAGGACGACGATCCTCGCTCGGACGTAGACGTGAAGCCCGCCGGCGACGGCGAGGCCTGAGCACCCTCTGCCGCGCCACCCGCGCGAGGGGCGCGTTTATGGTTCAGGGAGATGCGCGAGCCCGGACGTACTGCGATAGGAACCTGGAGTGGGGGGCGGTTCCTTCGCTTCGGTGAGACGATCGAGGAGGAGCGCCTCGAAGGGCTGTTGCGGCCTGGGAAGGGAATCGACACGGTGCTCACCGCTGATACCTATGGGCAGGGGGAGGCGGATCTGGTGCTTGGCCGCGCTCTGCAAGGCGTGCCCCGCGAGGAGTACTCGCTGGCTGGGGCGGTAGGGCACGACTTCTACGAGGGCGAGCGCGACGGGCCGCGGGGCTTTCCGCGCTTCACCGATCCGGGCCTGCGCTCGGAGGCGGAGTACGCCGGCTACCTGCGGATGGCGGCGGAGCGCAGCCTCGAGCGGCTCGGCGCTGAGCGTTTCGACTTGCTGCTCCTCCACAACCCCGACCGGATCGGCTACTCGAGCGAGGCGGTCTGGGATGGGATGGTGGCCCTTCGCGAGGCCGGCCTGACCGGCCAGATCGGTGTCGCGCCCGGGCCTGCCAACGGTTTCACCCTCGACCTGATCTCCTGCATCGAGCGCTTCGGCGAGCGGATCGACTGGGCGATGATCATCTTCAATCCCTTCGAGCCCTGGCCGGGCGAGCTCTGCCTCGACGCCGCTGTGCGCCACGGGGTCAAGGTGATCACCCGCGTGGTCGACTACGGCGGCATCTTCTGGGGCGACCTGCGTCCCGGGACGGAACTGGCCCAAGGCGACCATCGTGCGTTCCGGCCCGACGGCTGGATCGAGGCCGGGTTGGAGAAGCTCGGGCGGGTGTTGCCGATCGCGGAACGAGCCAGGCTCACGCCGATCCAGCTTGCCTGCCAGTGGAATCTCGCCCACCCGGCGGTCGAGTGCGTCGTCCCGACCCTGATCCAGGAGGCCGGCGCGGAGGCCTGTCCGATTGAGGCCAAGCGGGTCGAGCTGACGGCGCTGCCGGTCGAGCAGAGGCTCAGCGAAGAGGACGTCGCGGCGATCCGCGCGGTTGGCGACAACACCGGCTGCATGACGCTGAAGGGCGCTAACCCCGAGCACCAGGGTGAAGAGCGGCCAGACCGCTGGGCGCTGGACGGCGAGCTGGCGGCAGTGGGCGAGCGTTGGGGGATAGACCCCGAGCGCGACCTCGCCGCCATTGAGGCCTGAAGCCGGAGGACGTGCCGTCACTTAGGCCCCCCATAGGGCCCCTAAGTGACGGCACGTCCCTTAGGGTCGTGCGCGTGCTGAGGATCGACGAGCGGAGCAGGCCCTGGTGGACGCTGGCCGGGACCTGCGCCGGGCTCTTCCTGCTGATGCTCGACTCGACTGTCGTGGCGCTGGCGCTGCCCAGCATCCGCCACGACGTTGGCGCCAGCTCTGCCGGTTTGCAGTGGGTGATGAACGGCTACCTGCTGGCGATCACGGCGCTCGTCGTCACGGCGGGGCGACTCGGCGACATGTTCGGTCGCAAGCGGCTGTTCCTCACCGGCATGTGCGTCTTCGCCCTCGGCTCGGTTCTCTCCGGCGCGGCGAACGACGAGCTGACCTTGATCGCCGGCCGCGTGCTGCAGGGGGCCGGCGCGGCGCCGATGCTGCCGCTCTCGCTGGCGATCGTCTGCAACGCATTTCCTGCGGGGCAGCAGGCTCGTGCTCTCGGCATCTGGGCTGGGATCTCGGCTGTGGCGCTCGGCATCGGACCGCTCGCCGGCGGCGCCCTGGTCGATGTCGACTGGCGGCTGATCTTCTGGATCAACCTGCCGATCGCCGCTGTCGGGATCGCGATCACGGCGCTCGCCGCGCCCGAGTCGCGCGACCCAGGCTCGGGGCGGCGGATCGATCTGCTGGGCTTGGCAGCGCTCGGCGCCGGGCTGACCGCCGCCGTCCTGGCCCTGGTCCAGGCACGGGTCTGGAGTGGGGGCGTGACCGCCTTGCTGGCGCTGCTCGGACTCGGCTGCCTCTACGCCTTCTGGCGAATCGAGCACCGGGTCGCCGAGCCGATCGTCGACTTCTCCCTCTTTCGCAATGGTCCCTACTTCGGCGCCAGCGCCGCCGCCTTCGCCCTGGTCGGCGCCTACTGGTCGGTGATGTTCTTCCAGTCGCAGTACCTGCAGGACGTGTGTGGCCACTCGGCAGTTCTGAGCGGCCTGATGATCCTCCCGATCACGGTCCCGATGATCTTCGTCTCGCCTTTCTCGGGTCGGCTGATCGCTCGCTTCGGGGCGCGCAGGCTGATGACCGCCGGGATGACCCTTGGACTGGTGGGCCTGTTGGTCCTGACCCAGATCGAGGCAGGCAGCTCCTACGGGCTGCTGCTAGCCGGATACCTGCCGTTCGGGGTGGCGCTGGGCCTCGTCTACGCGCCGATGTCGACTGCGGCGATGGCGGCGATGCCGGCAGAGAAGGTCGGCGTAGCCTCAGGCGTTCTGGCGATGGACCGTG
Organism: Solirubrobacterales bacterium; assembly: GCA_035260485.1. Taxonomy (GTDB): domain Bacteria; phylum Actinomycetota; class Thermoleophilia; order Solirubrobacterales; family 70-9; genus VRUE01. Next base: position 24,498 of record DATFVC010000055.1, read on the forward strand.
TGATGGCGGGCACGGTCGCCCTCGCGGTCACCGGCGCCGTCTTCCATGCCCTGCTCGGCGACAACGGCTCGTTTGCGGACGCGGTCGGCGGCTCGACCTGGGTCTTGGTCGCTCTCTGTGCGGCCGGCGCGGCTCTGACCTGGGCTTTTGTTCGGGATGCCGAGAGGCCGATACCCGAACCCCATGCCCATCACCGCAGATTTCACCTCTAGCCAGGAACTGCAGCTAGACGACCGTAGGGCATCTCGGTAGGGGGTGGAACGTCTTGTATTTTTGGCCACCGCAACCCACGGATGACCGCTCTGGCCTCACCAAAAAGTTAAGTGGAATCCCTGCTGAGATGCCCTACGTGACCGATCCGCTTGACAATGTCCGTTCCGACCTCTCCACTAGGGATTAGCCAGACCGCATTGCAGAGCGGAATTTGCCATTCTAGACGAGATGTCTTCACCGCCAGGGGATGAGCTTCACGAGCTAGCGGAACGGCAGGATCCCCGGCTACTGAGGGCCCTGGATGTTGTCGCCCCCGGCGGCGCGCTGCGTGAGGGTATCGACAACATCGTCCACGCAAGCACCGGCGGATTGATTGTGGTCGGCAACCCCGGCGACATCTCCCACATGCTCTCTGGCGGCATCTGCCTCGATATCGACTACACGCCGGCGATGCTCTACCAGGTGGCGAAGATGGACGGGGCAATCGTCCTCAACCCCGAGGCGACGAAGATCATCTGGGCAAACGTCCAGCTGATGCCCGATCCCACGATCCTCTCGTCGGAGACCGGGACCCGCCATCGCACCGCCGAGCGCGTCTCCAAACAGACCGACGCGCTGGTTGTGGCGATCTCCCAGCGCCGCGACGTCGTCTCCCTCTACGTCGAGGGGACGAAGTACATCCTGCAGGAGATCCCTGCGGTGCTGGCCAAGGCGAACCAGGGCCTGGCGACGCTGGAGAAGTACCGCGAGCGGCTCGAACAGGTCTCCAATCGCCTTACCGTGCTCGAGTTCGAGGGCGGCGGCGTCCTCTACGACGCGCTCACCGTCCTCCAGCGGGCCGAGCTGACGACGCGGATGGCGGTCGAGGTCGAGCGCTACATCGTCGAGCTCGGCACCGAGGGACGGCTGATCGAGATGCAGCTCGAGGAGACGATGGTCGGTGTCGCCGCCGACAAGTCGGCGCTGATCCGCGACTACAGCGTGGAAGACTCCGAGGGGAACCTCAACACCGTGCTGCAGTCGTTGGCGCGAATGCCGCACGAGGACGTGCTCGACTTCGGTCGCCTCGCCGAGCTGCTCGGCTACGACCGCAAGCTCAACACCCTCGACTTCCCGGTCACGCCGCGCGGATATCGGGTGATGGGCCGCATCCCGCGCATTCCCAAGCTTGTGGTCCAGAAGATCATCCAGGACCTCGGCGGCTTGGAGGAGGTCCTGGCGGCCTCCGACGACAAGCTGGAGGCCGTCGACGGAGTCGGCTCGACGCGGGCCAAGGACATCCGCGAGGGCCTGCGGAGGCTCCAGGAGGTCGATCAGGTCGACCGGTACTTACAGAGTTGACGGCCATGGAGGCCGTCGCAAATGGAAAGGAGCAAGCGATTCCCGAGCTAGAGGAGGCCACCGAGGTAAGCGCTGAGGAGGTCGTGTACGTCTGCGACTTCGAGGAGGGCGACAAGGTCGTCTATCCGCACCATGGTGCTGGCCTGGTGATGAAGAAAGAAACGCGGGAGCTGATGGGGGAGGAGCGTGAATACCTCACGATCAAGATCCTCCACAACGAACTCACCGTGATGGTTCCCTGTGAAAATGCCGGCAAGGCGGGGCTGCGTCGGGTAATCGACGAGGTCGAAATCAAGAAGGTCACAAGCGTCCTCACCGATGACGTCTCGGATATGCCGAAGAACTGGAACCGGCGATTCAAGTACAACCGCGAGAAGATCAAGACCGGCGACGTGTTCGAGCTCGCCGAGGTCGTCCGCAACCTGGCGCTCCGCGAGATGGAGAAGGGCCTCTCCACTGGCGAGAAGCAGATGTACACGCGGGCGAAGAAGATTCTCGCGTCGGAGTTCATGTACGCGCTCGACAAAGACGAGGAAGGCGCGGAGGAGTACCTCGACGGGCTGCTGGAGGAGCGCTTCGCCGCAACCGCGTAGCAGCGCCACAGCGTCCGTCACCGCGGTCATCGCGGCTGCCGGCTCCGGGGAGAGGCTCGGAGCCGGCGGTCCGAAGGCCTTCGTGCCGCTGGCTGGCAGGCCGCTGGTCGAGTGGTCGATCGCGGCGATGCGGGCAACGGCGTGCGTGCGTTCGATCGTCATCGCTTGTCCTCCTGGTCATGTCCACGAGCTGGGCGGCCACGACCTCGGCGTAGTTGACGGCGGCGCAACCCGCTCGCAATCGGTCGCCAACGCCCTCGCGGCGGTAGGGACTGAGCTGGTGGCTATCCACGATGCGGCAAGGCCGCTTGTGACGCCTGAGCTGGTCGAGGGCGTGGTTGCGACCCTGGCCGCCGACCCAGAGGCGGACGGCGCGATAGCCGCCACCCCGGTCAGCGACACGATCAAGCAGGCAGGGGAGGCGGGCTCAGCCCCTGCCGAGGGGACGAGAGCTGCATTGACCACGCGATACGGGGCAAATGCAGCCCTCGTGGTCGAGGCAACTGTTGATCGCGGAAGGCTGTGGGCGGCGCAGACGCCTCAGGTGTTTCGGGTCGATGCGCTGCGCTGCGCCCTGGAGGCGGATCGGGCCCAGGTCGAGTCTGCGACCGACGAGGCGATGTTGATCGAGGCGGCCGGGGGCCGGGTGCTGATCCATCCCTCGCCGCCCGAGAACCTCAAGGTGACGACGAGCACCGATCTGAAGCTGGCCGAGCTGCTGCTTGGCGAGCGCTCAGCTCAGTAGCACCCAGGCAAGCACCGCCGCGAAGCAGACCTGTCCGACGCCGAGCGCGACGCCGAGGCTGACCGCGCCGAACGCGCCGGCGATTGCCGCGCCGAGGACGAAGGCGCCGAGCATCAGGGCGAGCTGGCGGATCATCTCCTCGACGGCTCTCGTCGCGGATCGGCGGGCAAACCGGCGGCTGCTCGGGCGCCGCCGCTGAGGTGGCGACTTCGCCGCCTCTCGTAGAGGCGGCGCTGGATGTAGAGGGTCGTCACGCCGGCCACCACGATAGCCGTCAGGTTTACCGCGAGCTGAGCCATCGCCCCCCGCCATTCCGACCAGTCGGCGAGCGCGGCGGCGATGCCGATGTTGGCTGCGGCCGGGATCGTCGTCACCGAGATCAACACACCGATCAGCGCCCCGGACTTGGCCGAGGTCAGGGAGAGGACGCCCGCGGCCCCGGCGAAGCAGGCGACGATGAAGGAGAAGTCGTCGGGCTTGGAGATGAACTGGGTGAGGGGATGTTGGGAGCCGCTGAAATCGGCGTCGAGCAGCCCCGTCGCCTTCGAGATCAGGGTGAAGAGGAACGCCGCCGTGATCCCGATCGGGAAGCCGACGGCGAGCGCGATCAGCGAGCGCAGGGCGACCCTCGAGCGCCGCTCGACGAGTGCTACGCAGAAGCCGGCCAGGGGCCCGAACTCCGGCCCGACCACCATCGCGCCGACGATCAGGATCGGCGAGCCGAGGTAGATTCCGACCGAGGCGATCAGGCAGGCCAGGATCATGAAGATGAGGAAGTTGCCGCCCAGCTCGGTGCTCTCGGAGGTGCGGGCCTCGACCTCCTCCCAGACGACCGCGTTGGTCGCCGCCCCGCGGGCGGCGCGCTCGGCCTGCTCCGCGGCTTGGGAGATCTGCGAGTCGATCTGCTCGAGCGAGATCGACCCGTCGCGCGCCACGCCGAGCTCTTTCAGGTCCTCGATCAGCACGCTGGCGTCCTCGCGGGCGACATCGCAGAGGACGACGTCTCCCGGTGGCTGGCGGGCGGCGCCGGGGAGGTAGACCAGGTTGCAGGTCGACGACGTCGCTTCAAGCAAGTTGAGCACCTTCTCGGCGCGATCCGAGGGGACGACGATCCGCAGATGAACCACGCGCCGACCCTACCGGGACGTGCCGGGACTTAGGCACCCATATGGCCGCCTAAGTCCCGGCACGTCCCGTCGGTCCGTAACTTGTGCGTCCTGTGCTGACCGACTACCACCTCCACCTTCGTCCCGACGAGCCCGACACGCCGCCCGGGCGGTACTTCACCGCCGAGAACGTCGAGCGCTACCTGGGGGCAGCGGCCGCGGCCGGGGTCGACGAGCTGGGCGTCTCCGAGCACATCTACCGCTTCAGCCAGGCGCTCGACCTCTGGCGCCACCCTTTCTGGGAGGAACAGGCGCGCGACGACCTCGATGTCTACTGCGAGTTCGTTCGTGGCGCCGGCCTCAAGCTCGGGGTCGAGTGCGACTTCGTGCCCGGAGCCGAGGACCGCACCGCCAACCTGCTCGAGGCGCGTGACCTCGACTACGTGGTCGGCTCGGTCCACTTCCTCGGTGAGGCGGCGGTCGACCACGAGGGCTGGGACGTCTGGGAGGGAGGGGGGGACGCCGACGAGGTCTGGAGGCGCTACTTCGAGGCGCTCGCCGAGTGCGCCCGCAGCGGCCTTTTCGACATCCTCGCCCACCCCGACCTGATCAAGGTCTGGGGCCGCGCCCGGCCGCTGCCGGAGCGCGACCTCCGTCGCTTCTATGAGCCGGCGGTGGAGGCAATCGCGGCGAGCGGGATCGCGGTTGAGGTCTCGACCGCCGGGCTGCGCAAGCCGGTCGGTGAGCTGTATCCATCGCGGGGCTTTGCCGAGATGTGCGTCGAGGCCGGCGCCTCCTTCGCGCTCTCCTCCGACGCCCACCTGCCCGAGCAGGTCGGCTTCGGCTATGAGCGAGCAGTGGAGTTCCTCGGCGAGCTCGGCGTGGAGGAGATCTGCGTCTTCGAGCGCCGCCGCCGCCGTTTGGAGCCGCTCACCACCCGAGTAGGCGACAATCGCTGAGCTCATGAGCGTCGGAATCGGCTACGACAGTCACCGCTTCGCCGAGGGCTGCGCCCTGATCCTGGGCGGGGTCGAGATCGAGCACGAGCGCGGGCTGAGCGGCCACTCCGACGCTGACGTCCTCACCCACGCGGTGATCGACGCGCTGCTCGGCGCGGCCGGGCAGGGCGACATCGGCGCCCTCTTCCCCGACGACGAGGAGCGCTGGCGCGACGCCGACTCGATCGACATGCTGAGCACCGTCGTCGGCACGATCGGCGGCCGGATCGTCAACATCGACGCGACCCTGGTCTGCGAGGAGCCGCGGTTGGCTCCCCACCGCGCCGAGATGGAGCGAATCCTCGCCGGGGTGACCTCGGCCCGGGTCAGCGTCAAGGCGACCACCAACGAGGGCATGGGCTGGATCGGTCGCGGCGAGGGAATCGCCTGCATTGCGGTGGCTTCGGTGGAGAGCGAATAGGCTGCGCGGCTCGATGGGCAAGCTCGGATCGATTGCAGCGGCAGCGCGGCAGGCGGCCTCGGACAAAGCGTTCGAGCTGAAGGTGCTGCGCGAGGCCGGCATCCTCGGCCTGCACCGCCCCGACAAGTCCGCGAAGGTCGTTTCCGCCTTCGTGCGCTGGGGCGCCTCACCGGCCCTCGGCATCACGACCGCGGCGATCCACTACCCGCATGAGACGGCGCTGATCGACGAACGCGGATCGCTCACCTTCGAGCAGCTGCAGCGGCGCTCCAACGCGCTCGCCCACGCCTTCGAGCGGATGGGAATCGGCTACGGCGACGGGGTCGGGGTCATGTGCCGCAACCACCGCGGCTTCATCGAGGTGACGCTCGCCGCGGCCAAGCTCGGCGCCAGCGCGCTTTACCTCAACACGATGTTCGCCGGGCCCCAGCTGGTCGAGGTGACCCGCCGCGAGGAACCCAAGGTGCTCGTCTACGACGAGGAGTTCAGCGAGCTGCTCGACGGCGTCGACGAGGGCATCCAGCGGGTGGTCGGCTGGAGCGAGGGGGAGACCGAACCCCCGACCCTGGACTCACTGATCGATTCTGCCGACGACTCCGACCTGAAGCCTCCGGCCGACAAACCCCGCTTCATCATCCTCACCTCGGGGACGACCGGGACCCCGAAGGGCGCCCAGCGCTCCAGCCCCGACGGGCTGTTCGCGATGGCGGCGATCATCGACAAGATTCCCTACCGCAGCCGCGAGACGATGATGATCGCGGCGCCGCTCTTCCACTCGTGGGGCTTCTTCCACTTCGTCATGAGCCTGCCGACCGCTTCGACGCTCGTCCTGCGCCGCCGCTTCGACCCGGAGGAGACGCTGCGCGCCGTGCAGGACCATCGCGCCCAGGTGCTGGCGGTGGTGCCGGTGATGCTGCAGCGCATACTGCAGCTCCCCGATGAGACGCTCGACTCTTACGACCTTTCCTCGCTGCGGATCACCTCGCTCTCCGGCTCGGCACTGCCGGGGGAGCTGGCGATCGAGTGGATGGACCGCTTTGGCGACAGCATCTACAACCTCTACGGCTCGACCGAGGTCGCCTACGGGACGGTCGCCACGCCGGAGGACCTGCGGGTGGCGCCGGGCACGGCGGGGCGCCCGCCGCGCGGCACTGTGGTGAGGCTCTACGACGAGCAGGGGCGTGCGGTGCCGCGGGGCGAGGTCGGTCGGATCTTTGTCGGCAACGAGATGTCCTTCGAGGGCTATACGGGTGGCGGCGGCAAAGAGGTGATCGACGGGCTGCTCTCCAGCGGCGACGTCGGCCATCTCGACCCCGGTGGCCACCTCTTCGTCGACGGCCGCGACGACGAGATGATCGTCTCCGGCGGCGAGAACGTCTTCCCGCGCGAGGTCGAGGACCTGTTGGCCGACCACGAGGCGGTGGTCGAGGTCGCGGTGATCGGGGTCGAGGACGAGGAGTACGGGCAGCGGCTGAAGGCATTCGTCGTGGTCGCCGAGGAGGCGGAGGTCTCAGACGAAGACCTGAAGGCCCACGTCAAGGCCCATCTCGCCGGCTACAAGGCGCCTCGCGAAGTGGAGTTCGTGCCGGAGCTACCGCGCAACGCGACCGGCAAGATCCTCAAGCGCGAACTGCACGCGCGCGAGGCCGAGAAGTCCACTTAATCCGCTCTCCGCTAATTGCGGCAATTCGCTCGTGGTGCTGGTTGGGGGCCGCCGCCGCCCGTAGTAGTTTGCGACGGGATGGGCGAACCCGCGGTGCGGTTGACGGCAGTCGGTGAAGCGACGGAGCAGATGCACGGCGTCGCCAAGCAGGCCCTGGAGTGGGTCCGGATAGGCGAGGAGCGGGCTGCCGAGGCCGAGAAGGCGGTTGTCGCGGCAGAAGCGCGCGCCACGAGAAGCCGCGCCGAGGTCAAGGAGCGGGCGCGAACCGCGCTGAGCAAGATCGGTGAGGAAGGCCGCGAGCGGATTGCCGCCGAGGGCGACAAGCGGCGTGCTGCCCAGGCTCGCGTGGCTCGCGCAGAGGAGGGTCGGGACCGAGCCGAGAAGGCCTTCGAGCGGGCCGTGAAGCGGGCCGAGGCCGACCGCGAGGCGATCACGACGCAGATGACTGCCAGCAAGGCGCAGACCGATCAGGCGATGGCACGGGCGGTTAAGCGAACCGAAGAGGAGGCCTCGAAGCGAACCCGCGAGGTGCTCGAAAAGGCGCAGACGGAGGCCGACCGGCGCGTTGCCGCTGCCGAGCAGCGTGCTGCTGAGGCCGAGGCGCGCGCCGAGGAGACCCACCAACTTGCCGTCCGGCTCGAGTCCGAGATCGAGGAGCGGGTGATGCAGGGCACCGAGGACGTGCGCCGCGAGGCCGAGGAGCGGGTGCGCAAGCTGGTCGAGAAGGTCGAAGGAGAGGCTGTGGAGAAGGCGCGTGAGCGCGCGGAGGAGCAGCTCAAGGCCGAGTCGGAGCGTATCCGCGGCCAGGCCGAACAGCGCGAGGAGCGCTTGCGCCACGCCGCAGAGGACGAGATCAAGGCCAGCGCCAAGCGGGCGCGGCGCGAGGTGCTTGCGGCGGCCGATGAGACGGCGCCGGCTTGGGCTCGTAACGAGGCGTCGGCCTCGGGCGCTGGTTACCGCACGTTTTAGGGACGTAACGGGATCAGCCGCGGGTCCTGTCGCCGGAGTGGGGGTGTCCGGGCGTTGCTGGGTTTTTCGCCAGACGCGTCGGCGGCCGTCCGAGGTTGCGGTAGGGGCGAAAAAGAGGACGCCGCTGCCGCCCGGACACCCCCACCCCGGTGCCACCCGCGGGAGATCGCAACTAGCATCACCCCCCATGGGGGAGGTGATGATCAAAGACACGCTGAGCGGGAGTCTCGTCAGCCTTGACTCAGGAGCTGAGGTCGGGATCTACGCCTGTGGGCCTACGGTCTATAGCCGTATCCACATCGGGAATGCGCGGCCGTTCGTTGTCTTCTCGCTGCTGGCGCGATTCCTGAAGTCGGAGGGGTACCGGACGAAGCTGGTCGTCAACGTCACCGACATCAACGACAAGATCTATGACGCCGCGCGAGGGGTGGGGGAGCCGTCGGGGGAGTTTGCCGAGCGGATGACCCGGGCTTACTTCGAGGACACCGATCGGCTCGGGCTTGGCCGTCCAGACGCCGAGCCGTTGGCTACTGAGGCGATCGGGGGCATCGTCGCCCTGATCGCCGATCTGGTCGAATCTGGCCACGCGTATGAGTCCGGCGGCGACGTCTACTTCCGGGTGCGCAGCTTCGGGGGCTACGGCAAGCTCTCCAACCGGCGCACCGAGGACATGGACCAGGGCGAGGAGGCGGGGTCCGCCTCGCTCAAGGAGGATGCGCTCGACTTCGCCGTCTGGAAGGCGCACAAGGAGGGCGAGGACACGAGTTGGGACTCGCCCTGGGGGCCGGGGCGGCCAGGCTGGCACATCGAGTGCTCGGCAATGGCCGAGGCCGAGCTGGGGCCGTCCTTTGCGATTCATGGCGGCGGCTCCGACCTCGTCTTCCCTCACCATGAGAACGAGATCGCCCAATCCGAGGCCGCCGGGCGTCCTTTTGCCCGCCTCTGGATGCACAACGGGATGGTCGAGACCGACGCCGAGAAGATGTCGAAGTCCGAAGGCAACATCTTCCAGCTGTCGGAGGCCCTGGATCGTTTCGGCCGGGAGGCTGTGGTGGCCTATCTGATCTCCGGTCATTACCGGCAGCCACTCGCGTTCGGCGAGGATCAGATGCGGCAGGCGGTCGCTCAGGTCGAGCGGTTGCGCAATTTCTTCCGCGAGCATCCGGTGGGGGTCCCTGGAACCGGTCGTGAAGGGCGAGAGCCGGGGGGTCCCCCGCCAGGAACCCGCGACGAATCGTCGGGCGAGGGCCCTTGCCTCGCCGGCTCACAAGTTCCCATCGGGGAACCCCCCGGCTCTCGCCTCACCGCCTTCCGCGACGCGCTTGCGGAAGATTTCAACACGCCGCGGGCGATGGCGGAGGTTTTTGAGCTTGTGGGCGAAGCTAACCGGGAGGTGGTCCCCAGAGCGCCTGAGGCGCTGCTCGGGATGCTGGAGCTGGTCGGGCTCGAGTCGTTGGCGGGTGCCGAGCAGGGCGCCGATGACGAGGCGGAGGGCCTGCTTGCAGAGCGCGAGCGGGCGCGTGCGGCCAAGGACTTTGCCCGCGCCGATGAGATCCGCGACCGGTTGGCCGAGCTGGGGTGGGAGGTCCGAGATTCGGCCCAGGGCGCGAAGCTGGTTCCGAAAGGCTGAGAGTGGTCGACAGCCAGATCATCTACGGCCGCCGCCCGGTCGAGGAGGCGGAGCGGGGGAGACGGCGTGTGCGGCGTGTCTGGCGGGCGCCCGAGACCTCCGGCGAGGGGCTGGAGGGGCTCTGCGGCTCTCCCGACCACCAGGGCGTCGTCGCCGAGGTCGACCCGTATCCCTACGCGGACCCCAATGCTCTGCTGAGGCGGGAGGGGGCGCTGCTCGTCGCGCTCGACCAGGTCCAGGACCCGCGCAACCTGGGGGCGGTCTGCCGCTCGGCGGAGTTCGCCGGCGCCGCCGGCGTCGTCATCCCCGAACGGCGCGCGACGGAGGTCACCGCGGTCGTCTGCAAGGCGTCGGCGGGAGCGGTCGAGCACCTCGATATCGCCCGTGTCCGCAACCTCGCCGACTGGCTCGCGAAGGCGAAGGCGGCCGGCTTCTGGACCTGGGGCGCCGACGCGGATGCGAGCGAGGCGCCCTGGGACGTCGACCTCAGCGGCTCGACCGTCCTCGTCCTCGGCGGTGAGGGGAAGGGAATCCGGCCGCGCGTCGCCTCCGCCTGCGACGGCCTGGTCGCGCTGCCGCAGCGGGGCAAGGTCGAGTCCCTGAATGTCTCGGCCGCCGCCGCCGCGCTGCTCTTCGATGCGGTTCGCCAGCGCTAGGTCCCGGCGGCAGCTGCAACGGCAGTTGCAATTTCTCGCAATTTGGGGTTGACAGAACTCCGCCGGGCGGTAAGACTACGCCGCCAACAAGGGTGAACCTCAGCTTGAGTCTGAGATTCTCCCGTCAATGAAGGGCGCCACAGGGGAGGTACCGGCGCCACGACCCTTCATCTCAAAGGAGAAGGATCTGTGGCTCTATCGTCGCCTACGCAGGAATTGCGTCTCCCCAGCGGGCATTTCAACGGCTCTACCAAGCCGAGCTCTAACCCTCAACCTGAACTTGATGATCATTACCTGGTCGCCCTTGCCAAGGAGGGGCGGACCGACGCCTACGACTCGATCGTTCGCCGCTACCGCGGCTTCGTACGACTCAAGGCCTCGTCCTACTTCCTGCTCGGCGGAGAGAGCGATGACCTGATTCAGGAAGGCCTGCTCGGCCTCTACAAGGCGATTCGCGACTACCGCAGCGATCGCGAGTCGAGCTTCCGCAGCTTCGCCGAGCTCTGCATCACTCGCCAGATCATCACCGCGGTGAAGACGGCGACCCGCAATAAGCACACGCCCCTCAACCAGTACGTCTCCTTCAGCCAAACGCCGGCCGCAGCGGGCGACTCCGACACGACCCTCGACGAGATCCTGCCGGGCCCAAGCGTCGCCGACCCGGTCAACCAGGTGATCGCCAGCGAAGAGCTGGAGAGCCTCGTCTCCTGCCTCTCGGGCACCTCGGGCGTCCTCTCCGACCTCGAGAGCCGCGTCCTCTCCCTTTACCTCGACGGCCACTCCTACGAGGCGACCGCAGAGCGCCTCGAGTGCGATACCAAGACCGTCGATAACGCCCTCCAGCGCGTCAAGCGCAAGGTCGCCACTCACCTCGACTCCCGCGAGGTGCCCGCTTAGCGCCGTCTAGGGCAGGAGCTGGTAGCGGAAGACGCTGGTCGCGTGCAGCGTGTCCGCGGGGCTCAGGTTCGAGCCGCGCGAGTCGAAGGCGACGAAGCGGCCGTCGCCGGAGATTGCCGGGTTGGCGGAGGGCGCGTTGGCGACGGGCCCGCCGTTAGCGGCCCGCGAGGCGAGGAAGACGCGCCCACTGCGCAGGTCGCGGACGAAGACGTCGGGGATGGTGCTGTTGTCGGCTGGGCCGAGGTTGCTGGCGTAGGACTCGAAGGCCACATAGCGCCCGTCAGCGGAGATCGAGGGGTTCGAGGAGTCGCCATTTCCAGCAGCGCCTCGCTTCCCAGGTGCTCGGGAGACGAGCGTGGTTCGGTTCGTCTTCAGGTCGCGGACGAAGATGTCTTCGACGTCGTCCTTGTCGATCCGACTCAGGTTCTTCGCTTTGCTGGCGAAGGCGACGTAGCGCCCGTTCGCCGAGATCACCGGCAGCCTGCAATCGCCGACCGCGAGTGGGCCGTGGCGACCACTGGCTCGTGAGGCGTAGATCGCTCGCTTTCCGTTCATGTCACGCACTGCAACCTCCAGCGCGTGGTCGTGAGGGAGGTGAGCGACGGTGAGAAAGGCGACCCAGCGTCCATGGGTGGAAATCGAAGGCGTGTAGCCGCCGTTCAGCGGCCCACCGGGATGAAGGCGCACCCACGCGGCCGGCGTCGTGGTGTGTCGACGCAGGTCGCGGACGAAGATCCCGCCATAGCTGCCGTGGAGGAGGTTGGTCGCCTCGGTCTGGAAAGCGACGTAGCGCCCGTCGGCGGAGATCGAGGGGAGGTTGGAGTCCTCGTTGCCGCCGGTCCCTTTGGGGCCGTTTGCCCGCGAGACGAGACTGACTGCGCCGGTCGAGCGGTCGAAGACGAAGATGTTGCGCACCGGGAAGGTGTCGCCGGCCGGCGTGGTGGAGGAGTTGCGGTCTTCGGTGCTGAGATTGGGGTCCTCCGAGGCGAAGGCAAGGTAGCGCCCGCTGCCCGAGAGCGAAGGGGCGCCCGCCTCAAAGCCGAGCCCCTGTTTGCTGGTGCCGAAGGGGACGTCGACTGGGATGGTGGGGCCGCCGATTTCGCGCAGGAAGACGCCGGTGCCGGTTTCGCCGATTCCGGAGACTTCGTCGACGCTGCCGGCGACGCCGACGCTGCCGACGTAGGCGACGTGGCGGCCGTTGGCCGAGATCGCCGGGTTGATTTGCTCGGTCGGGCCGCCGGGCGCGTTCGGGTCGTTGGGCTCAGAGACGAGCACAATCGAGTCGGCCGCGCCCAGCGATGAGGCGGCCAGGGCGAGCAAGGCGGTCGCGACTGCCGCCAGCGCGAGGGTCGTGAGCCTCCGTCTCATCGCGGGCGGGGGCCCCAGCCGGGAGCGCCGACGCGATCGCCGAAGCCTTCTTCTTCGGTGCCGCCGCTGTCGAACTCCTTCGAGAACCCGCGCCCGTCAGACCGCACCACCTCGACATCGCTGCTGTAGCGGCCGGTGGCGAGGAAGGCGATGTGCTTGCCGTCGGGCGACCAGGAGGGGTTCGTGTAGCAGGCGCTGCCGAAGCAGTCGTGGCGGCTGTGGGTCAGCTCGCGCACCGGCTCCCCGTTCATCTTCGCGACGAAGAGGTTCGGCCCATGGTCGCGATTGCTGGCAAAGGCGATCTGACGGCCGTTCGGCGAGATGTCGGGGTCGAGCTCATTGCGGGGGCCGCCGATGAGGATCCGTATCTGGCTGCCGTCGGGGCGCATCGAGAGGATGTTGCTGCGGTCCGTGCGCCCACTGCTGATGCGGTTGCTGACGAAGACGATCAGCTTCCCGTTCGGCGTGAAGACCGGGTCGGAGTCGCTGCCGGCTTCGTCGGAGATCTGGTGCAGGCCGTTGCCGTCGGTCGCGACGCTGAAGATGTGGGTGACACGGCCCTGCAGGCCGCCACGGTCGAAGACCACCAGCTTCCCGTTTGGCGAGAAGGAGGGGTTGGAGTCGTAGAAATTGCCGCTGGTCAGCTGTTTGATCCCGCTGCCGTCGCTCTTCATCACGTAGATGTGGCTTCCCTGCGTTTCGCCCGGGTCGCGGTTGCTGGAGAACACGATCAGCCGCCCGTTGGGCGAGTAGGAGGGGCTGCTGTCATTGCGGTTTTCAGTTAGCCGACGTGGGGCGTCCTTCTTGCGAGGCCCATGGGCGAGAATGCCACCGGTGTCGCCGAATTCACTGATCGTGAAGTGCGAGTAAGCGATCGGACCGGGGACGCCTGGAAACGCGGCTTGTGCGGGCGCGGCGGCGAGCAATGCAGCAAGCCCGAGTGCCGGCAGAGCAACGCACCTCCACACCCACCTAGTCAGGTCGCGTCGCTGCACGGCCAACAGCCTAGTCCGCTGAAGCGGACGCTGGAATTGCAGCAAGCGGATATTCGGGATTCAGCTGGCGGCGGCAGCCGGCAGAGGCTCGACCTCGACCGAGACGCCAAGATCGGCCAGGGCGGCGAGGAAGGACGCGGGGTCGAACGCCTGCGCCGGCGCCAGGGCACCGCTGCGGTCGTAGGCCGGATCGGCGCAGAGCAGCGCGCCGTGCGCGAGGCTGACCGCGGTGAGGCCATAGACGTCGCTGCCGCTGAGCGCCCCGCGGCGCGCGCCCGACTTGCCCCGCGCCTCGCAGCTGATCGTGAATCGCGCCGCCGCGCGATCGCCCTCGCTCGGCGCAGCCGGCAGGCGCCGGATCAGCGCCCCCATCGCCCCGCGCAGCGGAGTGCGCATCGCCAGCCCGAGCAGCGGGGAGGCGGCGACGGCAAGCGGCATCAGTCGCGGCGGCACCACCATCCCGTTGAGCAGCGTGCGGACCCGAGCCGTCTCGACATGTCGCGGCACCGTGACCTGCTCGCCGGCGGGATAGCGCAGCATCCGCTGCTCGCCGATCGGCCCCGGGAAGCGCCAACGTCCACCATCGGCGCTGCGAGGACCGGGCCGCCAGCCCCCATCGGACCAGACCACATCCCCGCCCCGCATGATCTCGAGCCCAGACAGGGCGGTGCCGTGGGTGGGCGCGAACCCATGCACGCAGTAGGCGACGACGATCTCCTCCAGCGGTCCCATCCCGTCGGCCGTGAGCGCCGCAATCAAGTCGCCGGGCAGATAGTCGAATCCCATCCCGGAGACAAGCGCGGCGTCATTCTCAGCGGCGCGATCGCCATAGCGATCGAGACCATCCGCATGAACCCCTGCTCACCGGTCGTGTCCAGGTAATGCGTCCCGGTCTCCACGGCTGCAGCAACCACCGGCTCCCCGTGCAGAGAGAAAGGCCCAGCACAGGCGACCACAACCGAGCAAGGCTCAAGCATCTCCCGCAGCCCAGCCTGGTCATCGAGCGACACAGCCGCAGCCGGTACGCCCCCAAGCTCCGCCGAGAGCGCCTCCAGCTTCCCCCGATCCCGCCCCGCGATCAGAAACTCGGCCCCAGCCCGTTTCAGCTCGCGAGCAATCAGCCCCCCGGTGAACCCGGTGGCTCCGTAGACCGCAATCGGCCCGCTTTGGGCGGGCGCTCCGGGCGGCTTGTCCACCGCAGTCATCTCCCGCCACGGTACTGACCTTTTGCAGGTCGATTGCTTCCTTGTGACGGTGACCACGCTCCTCGCCTGCGTGCAGGCAGGTCCATATACAGGCTAGATGAGATTCAAGTAAGCTTAGATTTATCAGATCTAGCTACTCGAGGAGCCAAAATGAAGTTGCGTATTCCAGCCACCATCGAGATTGATCAGCAGGGCTTGCAGGAGCTTCGGGCTCTGCTCGACATGTTGGCGTCCGAGGAATCAAGCGTGGAGCCAGTTGCTTCGCGGGGGGATTCGAGGGTCGACCTGCCTCCCCGCTGGCGCATGGTCGAGGAACGCCATGGAGTCACCTACACGTGGGGTGGTGACCACGACGTCTACGATCCGTTCAGGATCTATGCAGCCGAGATCTCGAGTGGCGCCGTGCGCTTGGCAATCGGCAGATGCGAGCGGACTCGGACGTTTGGGCAGGACCGCATCTATTACATCGTTGTCTCAATCGGTCCCGAGGGCGGAATGCGTGCTATTTCCGAGTTCCTAGCTGCGGATGACTACGCCGAGACGCACGAGGTGATTGCGATCATCAAGGGAAGGGGGGGATCCGGCAGGCAGTTCGACCGCCCGGAGGAGCTGCCGTCTGTCTATGCAGACTGGTCGACGGTGACGTATCGGGATCGGGTCGATTACCCCGGCTCCTACCTGAAGCAGGCGCTCGTGTGCAGCGAGCAGGATCACGAAACGATGCTGAATCACTCTCTCGCGCAAATTCAGTTGCGCCATCTCGATGCCTAGCGGGGAGGCGATGGAAACGGGTCAGGCGAGGTCCGCCAGCACGTAGTCGAGCAGCTCACGGCCGTGGTCGGAGGCGACGGCGATGTCGTCGGGGGTTATGCGGGCTCGGTGGAGGGACTGCATTCGGAGGACGTCGCCGTCGGTGCGGTTGTTGGGGAAGACGCCGGCGTATGAGACGCCAAGGCGCTCCAGGTGGTCGGCCAGGAGGGCCGTTGCTGGGTTCTCCAGGGGGAGGTCGAGGTAGACAGCGTCCAGGCACTTGCGGTGGAAGAGGTGGTGGCGCTCGGCTGCTACTGCCGTCTCCAGGTCGGCGCCGGGCTCGTGGGCAGTGATCAGGGCCAGGTTGTGGTCCTCATCGATCTCTACGTGTAAGCCGGTTCGCTCGGGAAGCTCCACGCCGGCCGGGGGGGCGGCAAGGGTTCCTCGCAGTTCGCACAGCTCCAGCGTCTGGCCGATGATCTTGTGGTGGCGCTCGGGGGCGTAGACCTGGCGCTTGTGACCGTCGTTCAGCTTGGTGTAGAAGAGCGCTGCCGACTGTCGGCGGGGTCGTTGCTCGCCCGCCGCGTCGTTGGCGACCGAGGCTGGGATCCAGCCGAGCAGGAAGCCGGTCTCGTGGGCGCCGAGCTCGAGGTTGGCGCGCTGGCTGTAGGGATGGGCAGCGGTCGCCTCGCTGTACATCCCTGCCAGGCCGCGCTCCCTCGCCCAGTCCATCAGGTGCTTCTTGGTGCGGGTAAAGAGGTGCTGGCCGCGTGCCGCCGGCATCGTCACCGCCTGGCCCGAGTGGCCGACCGCGTCGCCGGCCGCCGCCAGGCTCATTCCCTCGTGGCAGAGCAGCTCGCCCTCGCCCGATTCCGCGATCCAGGAGACGTAGGTGCCCGCGGCCAGCCTGGCCTCTACCTCGGATGCGTCGTAGACCCAGCGCACGTCGTAGGTGTCGCCGTAGGCAGCCCGGATCGCCTTGCTGAGGACGCTTCCCTCGCCAGGCTCAAGGGGGCGGAAAGTGATCTCGGCAGCCTCATTATCAATGCTCACGCCCCGTATCTTCGCTGGTCGCACGGCTGCTTCGGCGCGGTCGCTACGTCCGGTGCTCCTCTTGATGTACGAACATGCGTTCGCTGCTCGGCGGAGCCAGTCCCAACCGATCACCCCGTAGACATCGGGCATCGCAGTGAGGCGGCCATTCTTGCTCAGCTTGTTGGGCGTGGTTACCGAGTTTCTTCTCCCAGCAAGCGTGCAGTCGAATACCAGGGGGACCGCGAACGCGACTACGCCGGTGAGGTTGATCTTTTGCCATCTACTGTCCGGAAAACGCCAGGGTATATTTAGCTCCTGTCGATGAAGTGTCTCCGAACATCAACTACCTTCGGGTAGATCCGACCCGGAACAATCAAACCAAGCACGTCCGTTGGGCGCGTGACTATGAACTGCCCGCCTAGCTCAATTGGCAGAGCACTCGATTTGTAATCGAGAGGTTTCCGGTTCAACCCCGGAGGCGGGCTTCACCGCAATCGGTTATGAGGCGCCGCCGCCCAGCACGCGGGCCTTCTCGGCGGCGAACTCCTCGTCGGTGAGGACCCCCTTCTCATGCAGTTCGGCCAGGCGCTCGAGGTGGCGCAGGCGGCTCTCCTCGTCGTTGGCAGGAGACTCGGGGGCCGCCGAGGACGCTTCGCCTCCACCACCGCTCGGCTTGCGCATCTCCGGCAGCCGCAGTTTTGAGGCCCGCTCGCCGAGGTTGGCGCTCTTGACCGCGTCGGTCACGCGCTCTCTGGCGCCGCCGAAGAAGTCGCTGAGCTGGGCGTCAGGGAATTCCTCTTCGGACTGGCGGCGCAGCTCGTGGATGCCGAAGGCGGCGAAGCCGGCGATCACCAGGGTGGTCAGGAAGGAGCGCAGGTTCTGCACCGAGGAGGAGAGGAAGTAGATGCAGACGAGGATCGCCAGCCCCGTGTAGACGTAGGGCACGTAGTTGCGCAGGACCGGCGCCATGAAGCGGCGGCTGGCGCGAGCGGCCTTGGTCGGAGACCCCAGCCAGCCGGCGATCCCCAGGAGGACGCCGAAGACGATCACCGTGGTCGCGATGCTGGTCATCAGCGAGGTGCCGATCGACCAGGTCGCTTCGGCCGCCGGCTTGACGCTTTCGTCGCTGACCAGCTGGTCGACGACGATTCCGCCGGCGATCTGGCGGAAGACGATCACGGCGAAGCCGGCAGCGACCAGTCCGATCCCGCAGAAGAGGACGGTCACCCAGCGCCCGTCGCGCGAGAGGTAGATCGCCAGCCCAAAGGTGAGCAGCGTCAGCAGCGAAAGGATCAGCGCCAGCCCCTTGATGCCGACGGCGATGTCCTGGGCGGTCTTCAGCTGGTCGGAGCGCAGGATCGTGATCTGGCCCGCGTCGGGGGGAAGCTTTTCCGCCAGCTGGCCGCCGATTCCGACCTGGCTGGCCAAGTTGGTGACCAGGCTGCCGAGGTTGAGGGTGACTTCGCCTTCGGCGGTGGACACGGCTTCTTTCTTGTTTTCCAGCACTGCGAGCAGCTGTTCGTGCGCGGCGCGGTTGGCGTCCTTCCAGAGGTTTTCCGCGGTCGTGCTCTTCAGCACCTGTTCGGCGCCGCTGCCCGCCACCTGTCGCAGCCCTCCGGATACCGGCCCCGCGAGCTGCTTGGTTTCGCCGGGCAGGATGCTCTCGAGTTCTTTTTCGACGTCGACGTTTTCGTAGAGCTGGTCGATCAGGTATTCGCCGACCGCGGCGCGGATCGTTTCGTTCTGGATCAGGCGGCCGCTGGTGTCGACCCAATCGTTGGTGTTGAGCGCCTGGCGCTCGGTCCAGATCGCGAAGACGCTGAGGAAGGCAAGCACCGAGCCAAGCGCCACCAGGGCTTTGACAGTGCGTCGCCTCGTGCGGCTCATCCCGGGGGATGCTATACGTGACTACCGTGAAGTTGGAGGGCATCCACCACATCACGGCGATCACCGCCGACGCGCAGAAGAACGTCGACTTCTACGCCGGGGTGCTGGGGCTGCGCCTGGTCAAGAAAACGGTCAACCAGGACAACCCGACCGTCTACCACCTCTTCTTCGCCGACGAGAACGGCAGTGCCGGCTCCGATCTGACCTTCTTCGAGTTCCCCGGCGTGCCCGCCGGCCAGCCTGGGGCGGGGGACGTGCACCGGGTTGTCTGGCGAGTCGCCTCCTACGAGGCGCTCGATTTCTGGGCGGAGCGGCTCGGCGCCCACGGCGTCGAGGCCGAGCGGGCTGGGGCGAGCCTGCGTTTCTCCGATCCCGAGGGCTTGGATCACGAGTTGGCTGTGGTCGAGGCGCCCGATGCGCCGCTGAGCGCCGAGCACCCCGAGGTGCCGGCGGCTATGGCGCTGCAGGGCTTCCATGCCGTCTGCGCGTATGCGGCCGCCCCCGATGCCAGCAGCGGGCTCCTCGAAGGGCTCGAGTTCGAGCCCGTGGAAGAGGGTTGGGAGGCACGTGGCGAGGAGCGCGGCGGTTTTTATCTCTACGACGATCCGCCGCAGGAGCGCTCGCTGCAGGGAGCCGGCAGCGTCCACCACGTTGCCTGGGCCTCGACGATCGAGGATCACGAGGGGTGGCGCGAGAAGGCGATCTCGGCCGGAGCGCAGCCGACGCCGGTGATCGACCGCTTCTACTTCCGCTCGATCTACTTCCGCGAGCCGAGCGGCGTCCTCTTCGAGATCGCGACGCTGGGCCCCGGCTTCACCGTCGACGAGCCGCTCGAGCACCTCGGCGAGAAGCTCTCGCTGCCGCCCGACTACGAGCACTTGCGGGCCGAGGTCGAACCGAACCTCCGTCCCGTCGTCAACCCCCGCGTTGCAAAGACCGGGTGAACGGAAGCTTCGTCTGGAGGGACGCCGGCCGGGTCGTGGTGTTCCGCCACGACGGCATCGGGCAGGCGGCGCAGCTCCTCCACGAGCACGGTTTCGCCGGTTTCGAGCTGTTGACGACGCCGCGAGCCCTGCCCGGCGCGCCGGAGCTCGAGGCGGCGGCCAAGGCCGTTCACGCGGTTCCCTCGGCGCAGGTTCCCGAGGCCGCTGCCGCCCTGCTCGACCGGGCGCAGGCGCCGCAGCTGGTCGCCCTCGGCGGCGGCCACACGATCGACGTCGTGAAGGCGGTCGCCGCGGTCACCGGCGCCCGCGTCGCCGCGATCCCGACCACGCTCTCCGGGGCCGAGATGACCGGGATCCACCGCCTGCCCGCCGGCGCCGAGTCGCGCGTGCGGGCGATGGTGCGGCCGGAGCTGGCGATCGCCGACCCCGAGGCGATGACCAGCCAGCCCGAGGCGGCGCTCCGCGCCAGCGCGATGAACAGCCTCGCCCACGGCGCCGACTCTCTCTACACGCCCCTCGCCAACCCGGTCTCGCAGATGACCGCGCTGCGCGGCGCCGAACTGCTCGCGGCCTCGCTCGACGAAGCGCAGCAGGAGCGCAACCGCACCGCGCTTGCTCAGGGCTCGCTGCTCTGCGCCTATGCGATCGACTCCGCCATGTTCGGCATGCACCACGTGATCTGCCAGACCCTGGTGCGGGTCTGCGGCAGCCCTCACGCCGAGACCAACGCGGCGATCCTGCCGCGGGCAATGGCCTTCATGGTCCCGCGTGCCCCCGAGCAGCTTTCTTCCCTGGCGGAGGCGATCGGAACCGACTCCAAGGACATAGAAGCCCGCATCCTCGAGCTGGGCGGCAACCCGCCCGGCCTGGGAGCCATCGGCGCCGATCGCAGCAAGCTCGACCAGGCCATCGAATCGATGCTCCTGCGCCCCGAGCTGGCGTTCACGCCGGAACCGCCCACGCGCGACGACCTCGAGCGACTGATCGAGTCCGCCTGGTAGTCACCTCGCCCGCCGGTAACTCCCAACCCTCATCCGTGTAGCGCTCTTCGTGAGCGAAGAGCGTCTCCAGCGCTACCATGACTACACGCGGCGTCACGGCGTCAACTGGCCCCTCTACCTGCTGGCGAGGGTCTTCATGACGCCGTTCTTCCTCGTCTACTTCCGCCTCGGCCGGACCGGGCGCGAACACGGCCGGGTCAGCGGCGGCCTGATCGTCGCCGCCAACCACCGCAGCTTCCTCGACCCCTTCGCGATCGGGGCGGCGCTGCCCTGGCGGCGACCGATGAACTACGTCGCCAAGGTCGAGCTGTTCGAGCGGCGCTGGCAAGGCTGGCTGCTCTCGCGGCTCGGCGCCTTCCCGATCCGCCGCGGCGAATCCGACGAGCTGGCGATGGATACCGCCCGCCTCGCCGTGCAGCGCGGCGGCACCGTCTGCATCTTCCCCGAGGGAACGCGGATCCGCCGCGGCACCCTGGCGACGCCGAAGCGCGGCGTGGGAAGGCTGGCACTCCAGACCGGTGCCCCCGTCCTGCCGACCGCCGTCTTCGGCAGCGAGCACGTGCGCCGCACCTGGCGGATCCGGCCGCGCCAGGTGCGGGTACGGCTGGGCAAGGCGATGACGTTCCCGCGGGTCGAGCAGCCCTCGCCGCCGCTGGCCGAATCGGTGACGGCGCGAATCTGGCCCAACGTCCTCCTGCAATGGGAAGAGATGGGCGGTCTGCCGCCGATGCGGCGCGCCGCTGTGATCGGCGCCGGCAGCTGGGGCACCGCTGTCGCCGTGCTGCTCGCCCGCGGAGGGCTCGAGGTTCAGCTCGGCGCCCGCACCGCCGAGCAGGTGAGCGAGATGGCGGCGGCGGGCGAAAACCGCCGCTACCTCGAGGGGGTCGCATTGCCGGACTCGCTGCTGGTCTGCCCCGCTTCGGAGATCGAGCTGGCCGGCCTCGACCTGGTCTGCATGGCGATCCCGTCCGGCTCGCTGCCGCAGGCGGTTGGAGCGATCGCCGACCGGGTCAGCGACCGCTCCTCGGTGCTGCTGTTGACCAAGGGCCTGATCGCCCCGCTTGGTCAGCTGCCGGCGGAGTACGTTGGCGAACGGATCCGCGCCCGCGCCGTCGCCTGCCTCGGCGGCCCGGCGCACGCGCGCGAGGCCGTCTCAGGGTCGGCAGCGCTGGTTCTCGGCTCCGGCGACGCTGACTTGCGTGACCAGCTCGGCGAAGTCTTCGATCGTGCCGGCCTCGTCTGCGAGCGCTCACGCGACGTCATCGGGGTCGAGATGGCGGGCGCCGCCAAGAACGCTGCCGCCCTCGCTGCGGCGGCGACCGAGCCCTTCGGCCTCAACGCGGCGGGCATCGCCACCGCCCAGGTCTGGCGTGAGTGCATCGCCTACGCGATCTCGCGCGGCGCCGAGCTGGAGACCTTCTCCGGGCTGGCAGGCGTCGGCGACCTGACCGCGACCGTGCTCGCCCCGTCGGGTCGCAACCGTCGCGCTGGCGAGCTGCTCGGCCGCGGCACACCGGCGGCGGAGATCCCGGCGCTGATAGGCCAAGCCTCCGAGGGCCTCGACGCAGTGCCGCTGCTGGTAGCGGCGCTCTCCGCCTCGGGCAGTCCGGCCGAGGGGCTGAACGGGCTCGCGGCGCTGATCCGCGGTGAGATCGACGCCGAGGCCTGGGTCGCCAGCTTGCGCCTGGTCGAGCGGTCGAGGAGGGCGGCCGCGTGAGGCTAGGCTTCGCCCGTGAGCGGCGCCAAGGAGAACGTCGAGCCGGCGAGCCTCGACCCTGCCGCCAAGGCGGAGCTCGACCGCGCCTTCGAAGAGCTCTACCGCGACCACCTCAAGGACGTCTATTCCTACGCCTACTACCGGGTTGGCAACCAGCACGACGCCGAGGATCTGACCGAGCAGGCCTTCCTGCAGGCCTACCGCCACTTCGACCGGGCACGGCGCGAGTCCCACGGGCGACCGTTGCGCCCCTGGCTGATCCGGATCGCCCACAACCTGGCGCTCAACTACTACCGGGACCGCTCGCGCCGGCCGCAGACGCCGCTGGAGAACGCCGACCCGATCCCGGCCCGGCACGGGACGGAGGCGATCGCCGAGGGGCGCGAGGAGCTGCGCCAGGTGATCGCCAAGCTCGACAATCTGCCGGACGACCGGCGCGACGCGCTGATCATGCGCTTCGCGCTCGGCATGGACAACCGCGAGATCGCGCGCGCGCTGGGGCGCAGCGACGGCGCCGCCAAGGTCCTCATCCATCGCGCGATCAAGCAGCTGGAGGAGGAGATGAGCGATGAGTGAGGCGAGCGAAAAGCTGACCGGCAGCACCTGGGAAGTCGAGCGGCTGCTCGGCGACGCGCTGCGGCCGATCGAGCCGCCGGAGCGGCTCTCGGGGCGCTTCGAGGACACCCTCGCCGCCGTCACCCAGGCGGCGGCCGAGGAGCTCTCCGACTGGGCCGAGGAGCTCTCCGAGAGCGAGCTGCGAGCTTTGCGCGACCCGCGCAACTGGGTGCGGCCCGTGGTCGCCGTCGGCGCCGGGGGGATCGCCACCGGCGCCCTGGTCCTCTTCGAGATCAGGCGTCGTGGCCGTCAGCAGGCCGGCGGCCTACGCTCGATAGCCGACCGCATCGGCCTCTGAGGCACGAAACTGCAATTTCCCGCCGTATGGGCGGGTAGATGCAGTTTCGGCCCTAGGTGAGGGATCCCGCGATGGGAATCACGACGTAGAGCGCGCTGATCCAGAGCGCGTAGCGGCGCGAGGCGAAGCTGGCGAGGAGGAGCCCAGCGGCGCCGGTGAGGATGTGGAAGACGTTGGCCCAACCGTTGACGGCGAGCAGTCCGAGCGCATCGCCGACGTCTCCCGGGGCGGCAAACGAGGAGTCGTAGAAGAAGCCGGCGATCCCGTAGATCACGAGACCCGCGCCGACCAGCGTCGCGTACAGCCGTACGGGGCTCGCCTGCTCCATGCCCGGCGATTGTAGGCTCCTCGTCCGCGATGGAGCAGACCTGTTACCGACATCCGAACCGCGAGACGCGGGTCTCCTGCTCCAATTGTGGGCGGCCGATCTGCCCCGACTGCATGACGCCGACCCCGGTCGGCATGCGCTGCCCCGAGTGCGCCCGCGAGCGGACCAAGGTGACGAGGGGCGCGGTGGCGCCGAGCCGCTACGACGCCCCCGCGACCTATGGAATCATCGCCATCAACGTCGCGGTGTTCCTGGTCGAGGTGGCGACGGGGCACGGTGGCGTTGGAACCATCTCTTCCTCGCTGATCCCGGAATTCGGCCTCTTCGGGCCATCTGTCGCCTCGGGAGAGTGGTACCGGTTGCTCACCAGCGCCTTCCTCCACGCCGGTTTGTTCCACATCGCCGGCAACATGATCTTGCTCTATTTTCTCGGCCGGATTCTCGAGCCCGGGATTGGAACCCCGCGTTTCGTCGCGGTATACATGACGTCCCTCTTCGTGGGATCGTTGGGTGCGCTTCTGTTCTCGCCCGACAGCCTCAGCATCGGCGCCTCGGGAGCGGTGTTCGGCATCCTCGCGGCCGCGTTTGTGATTGCGCGGGGGCGCGGGGTAGATGCTCTTGCGTCAAGCATTGGCGTGATCATCTTGCTCAACCTCGCATTCAGCTTCGGTGTCTCGGGGATAAGCATCGGGGCTCACATCGGTGGCTTGGCCGGCGGCTTCCTCTGTGCCCTCTTCATCCTCGCCGGCGAGCGCGGCATGCTCGGTCAGCGACACCTGCCGATGGAGCTGCTGGCGATGGGGGCGATCGCCTTCTTCTCGATCGCCAGCGCGATCGCGATCGCCTAGGTCATCAGCTCAGGTCAAGCCTGCGGGGATCTGGGACGGGCGTCCGCACCTCGGCGAAGCCGATGTTGCCGGGCGGATCGACCAGGTCAGGGTGAAGGACATGACCGAGCAGCTCGACGCCGTCGACGAGGCGCGGCCCGGGCCGGGAGAAAGTCGCTGCCGCGTCGACTGCGTAGACCCGGCCGGCGCCCAGTCCGGCGATCCAGTCCCAATGCTCGACCGCCTGCGCGTGGGCTTCACCGACCTGCCAGCCGCAGGGCATCGCGATCACCACGTCGGGACTGAGCCCCGACAGCGCGCCCCAGCCGACTTCGGGCGACTTCAGGCCCGGCGGTCCGGCGACGTCGTCTCCACCGGCGATCGAGATCATCTCCGGGATCCAGTGGCCGCCGACGAACGGTGGGTCGAGCCACTCCAGCGCGATCACGCGTGGGGGGCTGGCCCCGGAGACGGCGGCGCGAATGCTGGCAAGGCGCCCCTCCAGCTCGCCCCTCATCTGATGGGCCTCGGTCTCGAGGTCGGTGGCCTCGCCGAGGCGGATCACGTCCTCCAGCATCTCGCTGAGGGTGCTCGGGTCCTGCTGCAGGACGCGGGGGCGGCTTGGTAGCCGCCCCGCGACCTCGAGCACGTCCTCATATGAGACGGCGCAGACGTCGCAGATCGCTTGGGTGACGATCAGATCGGGGGCGAGCTCGGTGAGGCGCTCCTCGTCAAGCTCATACAGCGCCCGGCCTTCGCCCACCGTCGCCTTCACTGCGGCATCGATCTCCCGCGCGCTGAGGCCGTCGGCCAGGACGGTGCGGGTCAGGTGGGGGAGAGAGCGCGCCTGGGGCGGGTAGTCGCACTCGTGGGTGACGGCGACGACGCTGTCGCCGAGACCGAGAGCGAACAGCATCTCCGTTGCGGACGGGACAAGGCTGGCAATGCGCATAAGGGCGTCAATATGGCACTCTCGCGGTTCCGCGGGTAGGAAAGCTATATTCACCAATTGCCGAATGGCCGAAGACGACCTCCCCCGAAGTACCGGGCAAATACTCCAGGCTCCTAGAACCTGCCTCGAAATTCCGCGTGTGCGGTTGGCGAGCGCCGGACCAAGCGGGGCAAGGACGCAGGGAGGCCGAATAGCATCGCTATTTGGCCGACCGAGGACGCCGCACCGCGCAGTGTCCGCCGCCGCCAGGCGTGCGCGGGGGGTTTCGAGGCAGGTTCCTAGCCGATGAGCGTCCTTCTGCTTGTCCTGCTGCTCCTGCTGGTCGCCATCAACGGTTTCTTCGTCGCGGCCGAGTTCGCGCTGGTGCGGAGCCGGCGCGGCAAGATCGAACAGCTCGCGGAGGAAGGCGAGAGCGGCGCTGAGGCCGTGGTCGAGCAGCTCGACAAGATCGACGAATCGCTCTCCGCCTGTCAGATTGGGATCACGATGGCCTCGATCGGAATCGGCTTCCTCGGCGAGCCCTCGTTGGCAAAGCTGCTGGAGCCGATCTTCGGCGGCCTCTCGCACGGAGCGGCGGTCGGCCTTTCGGTCGGGATCGCTTTCGCCCTGGTCACCGCGATCCACATCAGCATCGGCGAGCAGGTGCCGAAGATGTTGGCGATCGGCAACGCGGAGCGCACTGCACGCCGTGTCTCCCGCCCGCTCAACTGGTTCCGCGTCGCCACGACGCCGGTGACGATGGGGCTGAGCGCGATCTCCAACTCGATCGTCCGCCTCTTCGGCGTCGACCCCACCAACATCGATGAGAAGCACACGGCCGAGGACCTGAAGCAGATCATCGACAGCTCGCGCATGGGCGGCACCCTCGACCCCGGCGAGGCGGGAATGCTGGGCGGCGTTTTCCACTTGCACGAGCAGCAGGCGCGAGAGGTGATGACGCCGATCCCGGCCGTCGTCACGGTCGACGCCTCGGAGACCGTGGAGACGGCGCTGCGGCGCTGCGTCACCTCCGGCCACACGCGGCTGGTGGTGATCGAGGAAGACAACCCCGACCGGGTCAAGGGGATCGTCCACAACAACAGCCTCGCCCGCCTCTACATGAGCGACGGGCCCGAGGCGCAGATCGAGCCGGTCGTGCGCGAGGCGGTGATCGTCCCCGAGACCCGCCCGCTGGACGACCTGCTCCACGATCTCCAGGTGCAGCGCACCTCGCTTTCGGTGGTGGTCGACGAGTACGGCCGCACGGTCGGGATCGTCACGGTCGAGGACATCCTCGAGGAGGTGGTGGGCGAGATCGAGGACGAAACCGATCCCCGCGCCGCCGCTCTGCGCCAGCTCGCCGGTGGGGAATGGTTCGTCCGCGGCCACGTCTCGCTCGGCGATCTCGCCGACCGAGGGATCGAGCTGCCGGTCGACAGCGACGCCTACAACTCGATCGGTGGCTATGTCTTCGGCGAGCTCGGCCGGCTGCCGAAGCGGGGGGACACGATCACCGCCAACGGCTACACGATCCGGGTCGAGTCGGTGCGCGAGAACCGGGTCGAGGCGGTACGGATCAGCAGTTCCGTCCGGCCCTCGGCCTAGGTTTCCGGAGCAACCCGCGTTCCGCCTAACCCTGGAGGTATCGCATGTGGGTTGTGCGCATGAGCGATAAGCAGCTGGAGGTCTTGAGGGCGCTGCTGCGTTCCGAGGAACATCTTGGCCCGGCGCTCAAAGGAGCCGTCGAGGCACTCGACCTGGCCCGCTGGGACGACCTGCCCGAGGCCGAGCTTCCTTGGGACGAGATCGAGGCAGCGGCCCGCCGTCAGGGCTGCTCCCCTGCTGATGTGATTTGGGACCGCGCAGGTAAGCGCTAGTCGTAGCTATAGAAGCCGGCGCCGCTCTTACGGCCCAGCTTCCCTTCGCCGGCCATCTCGACCATCAACCCCGGCGGTTTGTGGGCCGGGTCGGAGGAGTCGGCGTGGAGGGCGTCGCCGATCGCCTCGGCTACGTCGAGGCCGACGAAGTCGAGCAGGGCTAGGGGGCCCATCGGGTGGCCGGCGCCGAGCTTCATGCAGGCGTCGACCTCACCCGCCTCCATGCCGGTGCGCTCGACCAGCCGCACGGCGTCGAAGAGGTAGGGGAAGAGGAGTCGGTTGACGACGAAGCCGGCCTGGTCGGGGACCTCGACTGCGGTCTTGCCCAGCGCCGCGCACCAGGCGAGCGCCTTCTCACGGGTCTCCTCGCCGCTGCCGGGGAAGCAGACCTCGACCAGCTTCATTCGCGGCACGGGGTTGAAGACGTGTAGGCCGAAGAGGCGGCCGGTGATGTTGGCGGCGGCGGCGATCTCGGCGATGCTCAGCGAAGAGGTGGTGGTGGCCAGATCGGCTTCCGGACAGGCTTCGGCGACGGCGCTCAGCACCTCGCCCTTGGGCTCGACCTCCTCGATCACGGCCTCGACGACGATGTCGCAGTCGGCGAGGTCTTTGGGATCGGTCGTGACCCGCAGCCGCGAGGCCTCGGCCCCGTCGATCTTGGCGCAAGCAGCGACAACTTTCTCCTCAGCCCGCCAAGCCGAAGCCTCGCTGCGCGCAAGCAAGATCGTGTCCGCGGTCGTCGTGGCCACAGCAGCTAAACCCGTAGCGATTGCTCCGCTCCCGGCAATCCCGGGGCTTTCGTATCCCGCGCTCCCGCTCATTGAGGACGGGTTCCTATCAGTTCGCACTCGGCTGGGGAGGCGTGGGGTGTCCCTGGCCGGAACTTGTGAGCACGCTACGAATAGAGCCCTGGCCGAGAATCCATCGCGGGTTCCGGACGGGGACACCCCACGCCTCCCCCTGGCTGACTGACCAGTCAATCAGCTATCTTGAAGGGGTACGCGCGACCGAACGGAGGGCTTCGATGTCAGGCAACGGAAACGGCAAGTTCGGCGGCCGCGAGGTCGTCATCGTCGAGGCGGTTCGCACGCCTATCGGTCGCGGTCACCCCGAGAAGGGCTACTACAAGGACGTCCACCCTTCGAACCTCCTCGCCAAGGTCTACGGCGAGCTGTTCGAGCGCTCCGGCGTCGACCCGGCCGAGACCGGCGACGTGGTCACCGGCTGTGCGCAGCAGTTCGGCGAGCAGGGGGTCAACATCGGCCGCAACGCTTGGCTCGAGGCCGGCCTGCCGATTGAGACGCCCGCGACCACGATCGACCGCCAGTGCGGCTCCGCCCAGCAGGCGGTCAACTTCGCCGCGGCGCTGGTCGCCACCGGCGTCCACGACGTCGCGATCGGCTCCGGCGTCGAGCACATGGGCCACATCTCCTTCGCCGACGGCTACGAGGTGATGAAAGAGCACGGCTCGCCCTTCTCGCCCGAGCTGATGGAGCGCTACGACCTGATCCCGCAGGGCCTCTCGGCCGAGATGATCGCCGACAAGTGGGAGATCCCCCGCTCCGAGTTGGACGAGCTCGGGGTCCGCTCCCAGCAGCTCGCCGCCAAGGCGACCGAGGAGGGACGTTTCGAGCGCGAGGTCGTCCCCTTCGCCGTCAACGGCGACACCTACATCGCCGACCAGGGCCTGCGCGAGACGACGCTCGAGGGGCTGGCCAAGCTGAAGCCGGCCTTCAAGGAGGACGGCAAGATCACCGCCGGCAACTCCTCCCAGGTCTCCGACGGCGCCGCCGCGGTGCTGCTGATGGCGCGCGAGAAGGCCGACGCTCTGGGCCTCAAGCCGCGGGCGCGGATCTACGACCAGACGACGGTCGGCGTCGACCCGGTGATCATGCTGACCGGCCCGATCCCGGCGACCGAAAAGCTGCTGGAGCGCAACGGGATGAAGATGGACGACATCGACCTGGTCGAGATCAACGAGGCCTTCGCCTCGGTCGTCGCCGCCTGGCGCCGCGAGCTCGACCCCGACATGGACCGGGTCAACGTCAACGGCGGCGCGATCGCCCTCGGCCACCCGCTGGGGTCGACCGGCGCCCGCCTGATCACCACCCTGCTGCACGAGATGGAGCGCTCCGACAAGGAGATGGGCCTGGTGACGATGTGCTGCGGCGGCGGGCTCGGCACCGGAACGCTGATCGAGCGGATCTAGGCGGCTGGCCGGCTAGCCAGTAGTCTCCCGGACCGATGGACCTGAGCCTCTCACCGTCCGAGCGCGAGTTCCGCGACGAGGTTCGAACCTGGCTGGAAGAGAACCACCCGGGACCGGAGCCCGAGGCGGGTCTCGAGGAGGTGATGGCCTTCCGCCGCGAGTGGCAGGGCAAGCTGCACGAGGCGGGCTGGGCTGGGATCTCCTGGCCGAAGGAGTACGGCGGCCGCGGCGCGACCCTGATCGAGCAGGCGATCTTCGTCGGCGAGGCGGCGCGCCAGGAAGCGCCGAGCCCCGCCAACGTGCTCGGCCTGGCGATGGGCGGGCCCGTCGTGATCGCCCACGGCACCGACGAGCAGAAGCAGCGCTACCTGGAGCCGATCCTCACGTCCGAGGAGATCTGGTGCCAGGGCTTCTCCGAGCCGGAGTCGGGCTCCGACCTCGCCTCGCTGAAGACGAAGGCGGTCAAGGACGGCGACGAATGGGTCGTCACTGGACAGAAGGTCTGGACGACCTTCGCTCAGTACGCCAAGTGGTGCATGCTGGTCGCCCGCACCGACCCCGACGCCCCCAAGCACAAGGGGCTGACCTACTTCCTGATGGACATGGAGCAGCCCGGCGTCGAAGCCAAACCGCTGGTCCAGATCACTGGCGAGGGCGAGTTCAACGAGGTCTTCATGGAGGAAGCGCGGATCCCCGACGCCAACGTCGTCGGGGGGGTCGGCAACGGCTGGTCGGTGGCGATCACGACGCTGATGAACGAGCGCGCCGGGCTTGCCTTCGGCGCGATCTCGCAGATCTCCAACAGCCTCAAAAAGCTGACCGAGCTGGCGCAGGAGACGCGTGTCAACGGCGGCAGCGCTGCGGACGACCCGCTGCTGCGCGACCGGCTCGCCCAGCTCCATATCGAGGCCGAGACGATGCGGCTGAACGCCTACCGTGGCCTGACCAAGACGATGCAGTCGGGTATCCCCGGCCCGGAGGGGTCGCTCGGCAAGTGGCAGTGGGCCGACATCAACCAGCGGATTGCCGAGCTGGCGCTCGACATCGAGGGCGCCTACGCGCCGCTCGACCGCGGCGCCGAGCACGCCGTCGCCAACGGCGCCTGGCAGTACAGCTTCCTGCGCTCGCGCGCCAACTCGATCGAGGGCGGCACTACCGACATCCTCAAGAACATCATCGCCGAGCGCGTGCTCGGCCTGCCAAGGCTGCGCTAGGGATTTAGGGGCTTTCGCTTATGTACTTCGACCTCACCGACGAGCAGCAGGCGATCAAATCGACCGCCCGCGATTTCCTCGCCGCCCGCTACAAATCGGAGCGGATCCGCGAGCTGGCCGAGAGCGAGCACGGCTTCGAGCAGTCCGACTGGGAGGAGATGGCCGAGCTTGGCTGGCCCGGCCTGGCGCTGCCTGAGGAGTGGGGAGGACAGGGCCTAGGCATCGTCGACCTCGCCGTCCTCTTCGAGGAGATGGGCTACGCGCTCGTACCTTCGCCGCTGCTCTCGACCACCGTCGCCGGCCTCGCGCTGGCGATCAACGGCACCGACGAGCAGCGCGAGCGCTGGTTGCGGTCCCTGGCGAGCGGTGAGGCACGCGGCACGGTCGCCCTCTTCGACGCCGGCACCCCCGCCACGATCGGCGGCTTCGAGATGGAGGCCAAGGCCGACGGGGACGGCGTCGTCATCGACGGCGCGAAGGTGCTGGTGATGGATGCGGCGACTGCGGACTTCTTCCTCGTCGCCACCTCCGACGGGCGGCGCCACCTGGTCGAGCGCGGCGCCGACGGCGTCACTGTCTCTGCCGAGAAGTCGATCGACCTCACCCGCCGCCTCTACTCGGTCCGCTTCGACGGTGTCCGTGTCGGCCCCGAGGCGACGTTGAGCGGCGGGCAGGAGAAATACCTGCCGGTGCTCTGGCGCGCCTGTGTCGCGATCGCCGCCGAGTCGACCGGGCTCGCGCAGCGGACGATGGAGATGGCGGTCGAGTACGCCAAAGACCGCCAGCAGTTCGGGCGGCCGATCGGCGCCTACCAGGCGGTCTCGCACCGTTGCGCTCAGATGCTGCTCGAGACCGAGAACTCACGCTCGGCTGTGTACGGAGCCGCCTGGGCCGCCGATGCGGAGCCCGAGTCGCTGCCGCTGGCGGCCTCGATGGCGAAGGCCTACGCCTCCGACGCCGGCTGGCGTGTCCCCGATGCCTCGATCCAGGTGCACGGCGGAATCGGCTTCACCTGGGAGCACGACCTCCACTTCTTCCTCAAGCGCGGCAAGGCGAACGCCGCCACCTTCGGCGACGCTCGCTGGCACCGCGAGCGAGTCGCCGACTTGGTCCTCGCCGAGGCGCCCGCCCCAGCTCCAGCTTGAGCGCTCTGGACCGCATCTCGGTCGCTGCGATCGGCGTCACGGTCGCTGACCTCGAGGCCGAAGCGAAACGGGCCGAAGCGGCCGGCGTCGAGTGCGTCTGGGCGCCGGAGCTGTTCCGCTCCTCGGTCACCCAGGCGGCCTACCTTGCCGGCCGCACCGAGAAGATCGGCATTGCCACCGGGATAGCCTGGGCCTTCACGCGCAGCCCCTTCATCGTCGCGGTCAGCGCTCTGGACATCGACGAGATGTCGGGCGGGCGCTTCCGGCTCGGCCTCGGCTCCGGCGTCAAACGGCTCAACGAAACCTGGCACAACGCCGAGTACGGCAAGCCGGCGCCGCACCTGCGCGAGGCGATCGAGGCGACCCGGCTGATCATGCAGCAGGCGGGGAAGGGCGAGCCGATCCGCTACGAAGGCGACTACTACGACATCGACATCAGGGGCTGGGTTCGCCCGCACCCGGCGCCGCGCGAGTCGGTGCCGATCTACACCGCCGGCGTGCAGGGCGGCATGTGCCGGATGGCCGGCGACGTCGCCGACGGGCTGATCGGCCACCCGATCCAGAGCCTGCGCTGGATCGACGAGGTTGTCGTTCCCTCCTTCGAGGAGGGGCTGAAGCGCTCCGGGCGAGCGCGCGCGGACTTCGACTACCTGCCGACCGTCTGCTGCGCGATCGACGACGACGAGGCGAAGGCGATCGAGATGGCCCGCCGCACGATCTCCTTCTACGCCACGGTCAAGACCTACATGCCGCTCTGGGAGCTGCATGGCTTCGCCGACAACGCAGTGGCGGCGGGTGATGCCTTCCGCCGCGGCGACCTCGCCGCCGTCCCCGCCGCGATCAGCGACGAGATGGTCGACGCCTACTGCGCCGCCGGTCCGCTCGACAAGGTCCGCGCCCGGGTCGAGGCGACCGCAGAGCGAGCCGACGGCCTCTTCCTCACGCCGCCGACCTACTTCATCTCCCCCGAGGAGCTGAGCGAGTACCAGAATCGCCTGATAGATGCCTTCGGCCCCGCCTGACTCACTCAGGCGAGATCGAGAACCAGTTCCAGCCCCTCGTCGACGGCTCGAAGCTCGTCCAGTGTCAGATGCGCGACCTGTTCGCCGATGGCTCGGGCATCGACAGCCCCTGTCATCTCACATAGAACGAGGGTGGGCGCGTCCCCGATCGCAACCTCCGGGTGAAAGCTTGTCGGAGGGGCGGACTGGGAGGTGGGGCAGATGAGGATCGTCGACAGAGTCAGCAGGTCATCCGCCTGGACCACCACGGCGTATCGCCGCCCCTGCTGAACCCGTCCCTGGCCCTGCGGCAGCGTTATCGCGCAGACATCACCACGGACCACGCAGTGCCTCCATCATCCCCGCGACATCCTCTGCCTCGCTGACCCAGTTCGAATCCTCCATCAACCTTCGAGCCTCGTTGGCCAGGCCGGATCGCTTACGCTCGCGCTCGGCCGTCTCCGTGATGGCGCGACGCGCTGCCTCGGCCCGGGTTATGCCGCGGCGCCGAGCGAGTTCGTCCAGTGCCCGCAGCCCATCAAGCCCCAAGCGCAGCGAGAGTGGATTAGGTGCTGAGGCCACTCTATAATTGTAGCGTGTTTCGCACTACATTCTTGACAGGGCGAAGAGTTTGAGTCCGTCGCGCGAGCTCGAAGTGCTCGACCGCGTCCGCGGGATCCCCGAGGGCTTCGTGCGAACCTACGGCGACGTGTCGCCGGGCTCGCCGCGCTTCGCCGGGGCGGTGCTTTTCGAGTGCGATGAGCCTGATTTGCCTTGGTGGCGCGTCGTCCGGGCCGACGGATCGCTCGCCAAGGGCGACCGGCAGCGCCGCCTCCTGATCGCCGAGGGCGTGCCCTTCCGCGGCGACCGCGTCGAGATGGGGGAGGCGAGGGTTCCGTGATCCTGCGGTCGCTCGAGCCCAGCGACGTGGCTGAGCTGCGGCGCATCCACGAAACCCCTGAGGTTGCGCAGTGGTGGGACCTGCTCGAAGACGGCTTCCCCCTGACCGACGAGCCGGAGGCGACCCGGCTGACGATCGAGGTCGACGGCGCGGTTGCCGGGATGGTGCAGTTCAACGAGGAGGAAGAGCCCAAATACCGCCATGCCTCGATCGACCTGTTCGTCGACCCCTCGCTGCACGGCCGCGGTGTGGGAACCGAAGCGGTAAGGCGTGTGGTGCGCATGCTGATCGAGGAGCGCGGCCATCATCGGATCACGATCGACCCGGCGACCGAGAACGTCGCGGCGCTGCGAGCTTACGAACGGGCCGGCTTCAAACCGGTCGGCGTGATGCGGCAGTCAGAGCGCGACGCTGACGGTACGGGATGGCACGACAGCCTGCTGATGGAGCTGCTCGCCGAGGATCAACAGTCTCAGCGCCGCAGTCCGTCGATTTAACTTGCCCCACTTTCCGGGGAGATTCCAGGGTTACTTATTGATTTGAGGATGATCAGTGGGTGACTGACCAATTAGGTTCGTTGGGTCGACGTGGTACACCGAAAAGGAGGATGAGATGCCCAACAAATTGGGGAAGATCAAGGCGCCGCCAAAAACGACGGCGCCGGCCGGAGGCGGAGATCCACCCGCTCCAGCCGACACCAGCTTGCCAGACCCGACGAGTGTTGCGAAATGGATGTTGGCTGGAATGCTGTTGCTCGCGCTCGCTGTTGCACTGATTTGGAATCATTTCGGACATGCTGGCGCCCCATTCATGCCGGCGAAAGACGAAACCGCGAACTTCGCACTGTTCGCCGGCTTCTACGCCGCCGCGCAGGTCATAGAGCGCCTGCTCGAGTTGGTGTCCCCGGTACTCCCATTTTGGGAGATCCCCGACCCAACAACCCCTGGGGGCGCCGCGGCACCGGTTCAGATGGCGACTGCGAAGGCAGCCCAGATCAAGGCCGATAGGGCGGCAGCCGCTCACGGTATCGCCGCCGTTCTCGGTGTGGCGGCGAGTTGCGCGTTCGGTTTGTTCTTCCTGCAGGCGGTCGGTTTTCACGCGTCGAACACCATCGACACGTTTGCAACCGGCATCATCATTGCGGCTGGCACGAAGCCGCTCCACGATCTCATCTCGGGACTGCAGAACAAAAACACGCCAACCACCGGAACCGCGACCTGATAGCAGTCGTACGGGGAGTCTGCTGGCCACGCCTCGGCTCGGGTGCCCTGTTGCTCGGGCGCCCGAGCCGGCTGCGTCGACCCGATGGGCGAGGATGCCGCGCTGGGTCAGTCGTCGCGCGGAGTAATGCGGAAGATCGAGACGACCTCAGCCTGGTGTGCCTCCGGGTGGACGACGTAGGCACTCGGCCCGCCGCCGAACCAGCCGGACGCTTCGTTGTCACCAACGTAAACGCCGGGATGGTGCTTGCCGTCGCCGTCCTCGACCCAGACCTTATCGCCCTCCTTGAACCCCTGCGGAGCCTCGTTCATCGCGGCCAGCATAGACGTGCCGGTCGACGGCCGACCCCTGTGGCTGAACGTGGGGCCGCGCCGCCGCGCCGCCCGTCCTATGGGCAGACGACGATCAAGTGAAAGTCGGCGTCCTCGGGGGCGCCTTTCTCGTCGCGCGTTCGAACTTCGATCGCGCTGGCGTTGGCGGGGGAGGTGTTGGTCTGGGCGAAGCCGGCTCCGGGAGGAGTCGTGCCGGCGTTGTTGCGGCCGGCGACATCGGCGCAGCCGCTCACGTTGACCGGAAAGGCGACCGTGACGGCGCCGCCGCCCTCGCTTGCCGAGATCCCTTCGTCGCTGGCGCGGGCGAGTGCCGCGTTGCCGGGGCTCGGCGGGTTGTTGACGACAGCCCAATAGGTGTGCGATGCACGCTTAGCCGCGGGCACGACGCCGAGCTTGTTGGTGTTGATCTGGAAGCCGGTCAGCGTCTTCTGCTTCAGCTTGCCGCTGCCGATCGTCTGCTTCTTGATCGCGCCGCCGTTGATGCTCTGGGCGGCGTAGGCGGTGCCTCCCAGCGCAACGATCAGCGCCACCAGCGCAACGACCATCGCCGGCGACGGCCCCTTTCTCCTCAGCTTGCTCATTTGGCTCCCTTCCAGCCCCGATTTGAGGACGTGCCGGTTACTTACCCACCGCATAGGTGGTTAATCACCGCACGTCCTCAGGCGAGGTCTAGCTTGGGAGGGCGGCGACGAAACGCTCGAAGGCTGCGATGTCGGTGACGGCGGGGCCGTGGCCGGGGAGGATCAGCGCGGGATCGAGCTCGGCCAGCTTGCGTATCGAGCGGCGGTTCTCGGCTGGGTCGTAGGTGAAGAGCTCTGGCGGCTCAGCCAGCATCGGACGACCGGTCGCATAGCTCATGTTGCGGATCACGTCGCCGCCGATCGCCACCCGGTCGGACTCGCGGAAGAAGATCACCTCGCCGCGGGCGTGGCCCGGTGCATGGATCACGCGGAAGCCAGCGACCTCGTCGCCCTCGTTCAGCACGCGCTCGACCTTGTAGGGAGGGCCCTCCCATATGCGCCGGATCAACCGGTTCACCGGATGACCACGGTGTGCCTCCTGGGCCGCCCGGCGTCGATCAGCACGTCGTCGGCCAAGTAGACGTTGATCGTCGGCGCTGGCAGCTCCTTCAGCCGCCAGACCCCCGGCGCGAGCTGCTTCATCCGTGGCCGATGCCCATCGTGCCGCGGGGATCGCCGCTGTGCTCGGCGAGGTCCTCCAGCTCGGCGATCTTCCGTTCACCTTCCACCCGTGCCGGGTGGCCGGCCGGCAGCGGCTCGATCAGGCGGCGGATGCGGTTGCGGACCTGCAGCGCGAAGTGCGGGGTCGAGGCGCCGGCCAGGGCGCGAATGTCCTCGGCGGTGACCTCGTGCGCGCCGCCGAGCAGCTCCGGGCTCTCCGCCTCGCTCACTGTTCCCCACCGATCTTGGCCAGCTCGGCCAGCTCGTCGATCTTGGCCTGCTCGTTCACGTCGATGGCCTCCTGGTCTCCGATCACCCAAACGTGGTTGTAGAAGGCGCGCGTCGGATCGGTCGTGTAGCCCGGCTTGACGTCGAGCAGGTACCCGCGCAGCGCAGCCGGCAGGGTATCGGCGCTTTCGGTGAGCAGCAGCGGTCCCCAGGCGCCGGATGCCGAGAGCGGCGCCGCGGCGGCCGCGTCGAGCGGCTCGTCGGAGCTGGCGACGACGAAGCCGTGGCCGGGGTCGTTGACGTTCCAGCCGAAGCCGCCGTCGCTGTAGCGGGCGAGCGCGACCGCGTTGGAGGCTGGGTCCTCGCCGGAAACTCGACGCACCCGGTCGGAGAGCTTGCCGATCTGGCGAACCACGTCGGAGGAGATCGCCGAGGACGGTCCGAGCACGTAGACCGGCGTGTGGGGATGACGTTTCAGCGCCGCCGCGGTCGGCGCCGGCAGCTTGTCCTCATCGGCGAAGAGGATCGGATCGCCTGAGCGTGCGGCCCAGGCGGCGGCGGGCATCGCGAAGGCGGGCTGCGCCGCCGGCGCGACCACGATGTGCCGCGGCGGCCCGCCGAGCAGTTCGTCACGCAGGGCCGCAATCGTCGCCGCGGCAGCAGTGCCGCCCCCGCTGCCGACACGCCTCGTCTGCAGGCCCGAGGGGACCGAGGCCGCGCCGATCGCGAACGCCTGAACGCCCTTGGTGGCCTTGCCGCCCGGCGGATCGAGGGCGGCAAGCGCCTGTGCGGTCGGTTCGGGTACACCGTCGGCTTCGGAGACGAGGACCGGCGCTCCGACCGGAGCCGCCATCAGCACCGAGGCGGCGATCGCGGAGCGCCAGTCGCCCGCATCGACCAGGGTGACGGCATCCGGTTGCTGGGAAGGCTCGGTCGAGGGGTAGGTGGCGAGGGCGACGCCGGCCGCATTCGAGGCCGGGTCGGAGCCGCCGACGCGCGTCGTGTTCGCGGTGGCGAAGGCGGGATAGCCAAGCTTTTCCGGCGTTTGGGCAGCTGGCGCTCCGGCAGAGGCGCCGGGCGCTTCGCTGGCCGGCGCCGGGGTTTCCGTGCCTTCGCTCCCACCGCCCCTGCCGCCGAAGATCGCCGCGACGATGAAGACGATGGCGAGCACGAACAGCCCGGCGATCGCCTTGAGCGCCGCGGGTATCGGCTTGCGCTGCCGCTTCGGTGCCTTTGGAGCGGGTGGCTTCTTCGTCGGCGTCGGCGTTTTCGGCGCTGCGACGGGCGCCTCGCCAGGCTGCGAGGCCGGCAGGTCCGCGTTGATCGGCCGCTCCTTGAGTGCCACGGCGGCAGGCTAGACGGTTGGAGAACCGGTGCGCATCTCAAGAGTTGGCTGGTTGGTCAGCTAAACTTCGAGAAGCCATTGACTGACCAGTCAATCAACCCGAGATAGCGCGTCAACGAGGGGGACGGATGGATTTCGCACTGAACGAAGAGCAGCAGGAGTTCAAAGATCGTGCCCGGGCTTTCGCCCGCGATGTGATCCGCCCCGCGGCGCGCAAGCACGACGAAGAGGAGAGCACGCCTTGGGAGGTCATTAAAGAGGCGCGCAGGCAGGGTTTCCAGGGCCTCGAGGCGATTCAGCGCTCGGCCTCCGATTCCGATGGGCAGATGCAGGTGATCTCGGCCGAAGAGTTCCACTGGGGCTGCGCCGGCATCGCCCTGGCGATCTCAGGCTCCGGCCTCGCCGCTGCCGGCATTGCCTCCTCCGGCACCCCCGAGCAGATCGCCCAGTGGGTTCCCGAGTGCTTCGGCGCCGGCGACGAGGTCAAGCTCGGCGCCTACGCGGTCACCGAGCCGCAGGCCGGCTCGGACGTCAAGAGCCTGAAGACGACGGCGAAGCGCGACGGCGACGAGTGGGTCCTCAACGGCACCAAGGTCTTCATCACCAACGGTGGCATCGCCGACGTGCACGTCGTCGTCGCCACCGTAGATCCCGCCCTCGGCACCCGTGGTCAGGCCTCCTTCGTCATCGGCAAGGACACCCCGGGCCTCAGCCAGGGTAAGAAGGAGTCGAAGCTCGGCATCCGCGCCTCCCACACCGCTGAGCTGATCCTCGAGAACTGCCGTATACCGGCCGAGAACCTGCTCGGTGGCGAAGAGAAGCTCGAGAAGAAGCTTCAGCGAGGACGGGAAGGGAAAAAGTCGCGCGGCGCCGACGCGTTGGCGACCTTCGAGATCACCCGGCCGCTGGTCGGCGCCTCGGCGCTTGGTATCGCACAGGCCGCCTACGAGTGGACCCTCGAGTACCTCGACGGACAGTCGGAAGGTGGCACGCCGCTGCTGCAGATTCAGCGAATCCAGCAGACGCTGGCCGACGTCGCGACCGAGATCGAAGCGGCGCGCCTGCTGGTCCAGCGGGCCGCCTGGATGGGCCGCAACGGCATCCCGATGCGCGGCGGTCAGGGCTCGATGTCGAAGCTCAAGGCCGGCGACGTGACGATGTGGGCGACGACGACGCTGATGGACCTGGTCGGTCCCTACGCTTGGAGCACGGAGTGCCCGCTGGAGAAGTTCTTCCGCGACGCGAAGATCTACCAGCTGTTCGAGGGCACGGCGGAGATCCAGCGGATGGTCATCTCGCGCATGCAGGCGCGCGAATACGGCGAGCGGCTCGGCTACGCCGCTGAAGTGGTTGCCGAGGCGGAGAAGGAGGCCGAGAAGCAGCCGGTCGCGGCGTAGGAGAGGAGAGCCGGGGAGTCCCCCTCCGGGAACCCGCCGACGATCGCTGGGCGAGGGTTCTGGCGCTTTGCTGGCTCACAAGTTCCCGGAGGGGGACTCCCCGGCTCTCCTCGCAAGCCGGATTGCAAGGTTCGGGCATCTTGCCTTGATGGCTAGCTGGCATCGCTAGCCTTCCCCGCCATGCTCAAGACTCGCCTTGCCGCGGTGGCGTTGGCTGCTGCAGCGGCGGCGCTCGTTGTGCTGCTTTGCAGCGCTGCCGCGCCTGCCAAGGATCTCGAATCGGAACTGAACGCGAAGGAAGCGAAGCTCTCGAAGGTTCGCGACCGCAAGGGCGTCCTGACTACGACGATCTCGCATTACAAGGCGAAGATCGAAAGGCTGACCGGGGAGGTCGCGGCGCTGCGTTCGCGGCAGGCGGAAGTGAAGGTGCGCCTCGACGCGAAGCAGGCTGAGCTGGACGGCGCGATGGCCGAGCTGGATGTCGGCAAGAAGCACCTCGCGGTCGTCCGCGCCCACCTGACGCGGGCGCTGGTGGCGCTGCGCGAGCGCCTCGTCGCGATCTATGAGACCGGCGCTCCGGACATCCTCAGCGTGCTGATTGAAGCCGGTGGTTACGACGAGCTGGTCAACCGCACCGAGTACCTCAACCGCATCCATGGGCTCGACGAAGCTGTCGTCACCCGGGTACGCGACCTGCGTGACCAGGTGAAGCGGACCGTTGCCCGCCTGCGCTCCGCCAAGAACCGGATCGAATCGGCCCGCGACGCGATCGCCGCCGAAGAGCAGACCCTCGCCAGCGCCCGCTCGGCTGTCCAGCAGCGCCAGTCGACCCTGGTCGAAGCCCGCCGCAGTCGCGAGGCCGCTCTCACCAGGATCACGAAGACCGAACAGGACCTGGACGGCGACGTGGCCTCGATCCAGGCCGAGCTCGCCGCGACCTTGGCCGGAACTGGGTCGGCTCCGCTGCCGGCCGGGCCGATCCAGGGCGGCAACGGCAGCGGCCTGATCTGGCCGGTCGACGGTCCGGTCGTGTCTGGATTCGGCCCGCGCTTCGGCGGCAGTGAGTTCCACGAGGGAATCGACATCGCCGTCCCAAGCGGCACGCCGATTCGCGCCGCCGCGGCCGGAACGGTGATCTTCACCGAGCCCGAGGCAAGCAGCGGCGGCTATGGCAACTTCACCTGCATCGATCATGGCGGTGGGCTCTCGACTTGCTACGCCCACCAGGAATCATTTGCGGTGTCCGCTGGACAGCAGGTCTCGCAGGGTCAGGTGATCGGTTACAGCGACTGCACCGGGCACTGCTTTGGGCCGCACGTCCACTTCGAGGTCCGGATCAACGGCGCGCCGACCGATCCGATGGGTTACCTCTAGGCACGGTTCTACTGAGAATCGCTCAAAAATTCAATTAGTGGGTATGTCCGGGCGGTTCGCTCCTGCGACCCTTTGGGTAGCAAGCAAGACGGAGGCGAGATGGCCCGCCAGGCGCGCAATTACCTTGCAGGAGCGGTATCGGGCACAGCCCTGATCGGTATGGCGATGGTGGCTTTCGTCATGCTCGTCTCGCTGCAGACCCTGCGGAGCTGGCCGCTCGCCGGAATCGGCGGCGGCGATTCCGGCAGCAGCAGCGTCGCTCTGGGGCGGGCGACGACGACCGGCGCCGCTGCGACCACCCCCGGCGGCAAAGTCGGCAACGCCCCCTCTGCGGCCGGTGGGCGCGGCTCGAGTGGCGGCATCCGAGCCAGCGGTGGCAGCGGCAGCGTTTCGGGTTCGCCTGGCGCCGGCTCGCCGGTCGCAAGCGCGCCGAACGCGAAGGTGCCCGGTTCCACGCCTACGTATCCCGCCGGGGGCGGCAACTCCAACTCGGCGTCTTCGGGATCCTCAGGCGCCGCCTCGAGCGGTGGCGGCTCGGGCAATGGCGCTAGCGGTTCGACCAAACCACCGGGGCAAGGCGGTGGCGCCGGAGCCCGGGGCTCCTCGCCCTCCGGAACCGTGACCAGCACCGTCAACAACACGGTTGGCGGCGTCGACAAAGCCACCGGCGGCACGCTGGGCGCTACCGGAGTCACGCACGTCACCGAAGAAGTCGTCGACGGGGTCGCCGGCCCCGAATCCCCCGTCGGCGAAACGGTCGACAAAACCGTCGAAAAAGTCAAAGAAACGGTCGGCGGCTTGCTCGGCGGGGGTCGCTAGCCGGGCTTCCCGACTTTCCCGTCACAATGCCGTCCCATGCCCGAGCGCGGACAGGCAGGCGCGGTCGCCGACCCGATCGCGGGTTCGCCGGTCTACCCGGCCGGCAGCCGCGTGAACGAGCGCGGACATCTCGAGATCGCCGGCTGTGACGTAGTCGAGCTCGCCGCCGAGCTCGGCACCCCCGCCTACATCTACGCCGAAGACGACATGCGGGGGCGGGGGCGGGCCTACCGCGAGGCATTCGAGCGGCGCAGCGACGACTTCGAGGTTCTCTTCGCCAGCAAGGCCCTCCCCTGCACCGCTGCCTACCGGCTCTTCGCCGAGGAGGGTCTCTCCGTCGACGTCGCCTCGGGCGGCGAGCTGCACATGGCGCTGCGCGCTGGCTTCGACCCGACCCGCATCCACATGCACGGCAACAACAAGAGCGACGAGGAGATCCTCTTCGCGGCGCGAGCCGGGGTCGGCCACCTGATCCTCGACTCCTTCGACGAGATCGAGCGCTGCGAGCGGCTGCTCGAGGAATCCCAGGACGTGCTGATCCGGGTGACGCCGGGGATCAAGCCCTCGACTCACGACTACATCCAGACCGGACAGCTCGACTCGAAGTTCGGCTTTGGCCTCGAGGACGGGCTGGCGGGGCGGGCGATCGAGCGGGTGCTCGGCTCCGACGTGCTGAACCTGGTTGGGCTGCACGCTCACATCGGCTCCCAGATCTTCGAGCTGGAGCCCTACAGGCTGGCGATCCGGGCGATCGGCGAGCTGGCTGGCGATTGGTGTCGCCTTGTCAACGTCGGCGGTGGGCTTGGGATCGCCTACACGGCCGATGACCTGCCTCCCTCGATCGACTCCTATGTCGAGGTGAAGGCGCGCGGCGTCGCCGAGGTGTTCGGGGAGGGCGTGCGGATCCTGGTCGAGCCGGGCCGCTCGCTGGTCGGCAACGCCGGCGTCACCGCATACCGAGTCGGCACCGTCAAGGAGATCCCCGGCGTTCGCACCTACGTCGCCGTCGACGGTGGCATGTCGGACAACATGAGGCCAATGCTCTACGGGTCCCGCTACGAGGCGCTGATCGCCGACCGCGCCGGCGCTCCGCTCGATACGGCGGCGACGATCGCCGGCATGCACTGTGAGTCCGGCGACGTGCTCGTCCGCGACGCGATGCTGGCCGCGCCGGCGGTAGGTGACGTCCTCGTCACGCCGGCAACCGGCGCCTACGGCCACGCGATGGCGAGCAACTACAACGGCGTGACCCGCCCGCCAGTGGTCTTCTGCCGCGACGGCGAGGCGCGGGTCGTCGTGCGGCGTGAGTCCTACGAGGACCTGACCTCACGCGATGTCTAGTCCGGTCCGCATTGGGCTGCTCGGGCGCGGCACGGTCGGCGGCGCCTTCGCCAGGCTGCTCGCCGAGCGAGCCGACGCGGTCGAGGCGGCGACCGGACGACGGCCGGAGCTGGCGGGCACGCTGTCGCGCAGCGAGGGCGACTTCGGCAAGATCCTCGAGCGCGCCGACCTGATCGTCGAGCTGATCGGCGGCACCGACCCGGCGCGCGGCTACGTGCTCGACGCGCTGCGCGCGGGGCGGCCGGTCGTCACCGCCAACAAGCAGCTGCTCGCCCGGCATGGAGAAGAGCTATTCGGCGTCGCCCGCGAGGCGGGGGTGCAGCTTCGCTTCGAGGCCGCTGTGGCCGGGGTGATTCCGATCGTGCGCACGATCCAGGAGAGCTTCGGCGTCACTGAGATCGACAAGGTGTTCGGGATCGTCAATGGGACGACCAACTTCATCCTCAGTGAGATGGCCGCCACCGGCGCCGCCTACGACAAGGTTCTCGCGCGGGCGCAGGAGCTGGGCTACGCCGAGGCAGACCCAACCGAGGACGTCAACGGCGCCGATGCGGCGGCGAAGATGGCGATCCTCGCTCGCCTCGCCTTCCACACGGCCGTCACTCTCGACCAGGTCGCCTACGAGGGGATCGAGCAGGTCAAGCCCGACGACCTCGCCTATGCCAAGGAGCTCGACCTCTCGCTGAAGCTGCTCGGCGTCGCCGAGCGGCGCGACGGCGGGATCAGCGTCCGCGTCTTCCCCTGCTTCCTCTACAGCGGCCACCCGCTGGCGCCGATCGGTGGGCCGTTCAACGCGGTGATGGTCGAGGCGCCAGCGATCACCGAGGTGACGATGTCGGGGCCTGGCGCCGGTGGCGTTGAGACCGCCTCGGCGGTGCTCGGCGACGTCGTCTCGATCCTCTCCGGCGACGCCCCAGTCCACGAGGCGCGCGAGGAGCTGCCGCTGGTCGCCGACGTCACTTCGTCCTTCTATCTTCACCTGGAGGTTGCCGACGAGCCCGGCGTGCTGGCGCGGATCGCCCAGGTGCTGGGCGAGAACGAGATCTCGGTGAAGAGCGTCGTGCAGCGCGGCATCGGCGACGACGCGCGCCTGGTGATGGTCGTCCACGAGTGCTTGGAGTCGCGCTTCGCAGCGGCGGTCGACGAGATCGGTGGGCTCGACGAGGTGCGTTCAAAGCCACGGTTCATCCGGGTTATCGAGGAGGAGTTCGTTTGACCCCCGTCCCCCTGATCGAGAGATACAGGGATCGGTTGCCGCTTGAGGATGGAGACCCGGTCGTTTCGCTCAACGAGGGATCAACTCCCCTGATCGAGGCGCCGCGGCTTTCGGATCGTCTTGAGGTTCGGGCTTATCTGAAGTTCGAGGGGGCGAACCCGACTGGGTCCTTCAAGGACCGGGGGATGACGGTGGCGGTGTCCCGGGCCAAGGGGCGGGGGGCGGAGGCTGTTATCTGCGCTTCTACTGGGAATACGGCGGCCAGCGCCGCCGCCTATGCTGCGCGCGCCGGTATGCGCGGGGCGGTGATCGTTCCCGAGGGCAAGATCGCGATCGGCAAGCTGGCCCAGGCGTTGATGCACGGGGCCCGGGTGATCGCCCTGCAGGGGAACTTCGACGAGGCGCTGCGGATCGTGCGCGAGCTGGCCGACAAGCACCCGATCGAGCTCGTCAACTCGGTCAACCCCTTCCGGATCGAGGGGCAGAAGACGGCGGCGTTCGAGGTGGTCGAAGAGCTCGGCGAAGCGCCCGGGGCGCTGGCGATTCCGGTCGGCAACGCCGGCAACGTGACCGCCTACTGGCGTGGTTTCGAAGAGCTTGGCGCCACCCCCGTCGTCTACGGCTTCCAGGCGGAGGGCGCCGCGCCGCTCGTCCACGGCGCTCCGGTCGCCGACCCCGAGACGGTCGCTTCGGCGATCAGGATCGGCAACCCGGCGCGCTGGGAGGAGGCGATGGCCGCCTTCACTTCCTCGCGAGGCCGGGTGGCGGCAGTCTCCGACGAGCAGATCCTCGACGCCTACCACTGGCTGGCCGCCAGCGAGGGAGTCTTCTGCGAGCCGGCCTCGGCGGCCTCGGTTGCCGGCCTGTTAGCCCATGGCCT
This sequence comes from Solirubrobacterales bacterium, assembly GCA_035260485.1. GTDB lineage: Bacteria > Actinomycetota > Thermoleophilia > Solirubrobacterales > 70-9 > VRUE01. The sequence continues at coordinate 69,312 of DATFVC010000055.1, forward strand.
GCCGGTAGCCGAGGACGCGGCACGCCCCGAGTCGGTCGTCTGCGTCCTAACCGGCCACGGCCTCAAGGACCCCGACACGGCCCTCTCCAAAGCCCCCCCCGTGATCAACTGCGAGAACGACCTCAGCGCTGTGGAGCGGGCGGTGTTCGATTGACCGCCCGCCGCCGTGTCGTTCGCGTTCCAGCCTCCTCGGCCAATCTCGGGCCGGGCTACGACGTGATGGCGGCTGCGCTCGACCTGTTCCTCGAGCTGGAAGTGGAGGAGACGGGGGAGTTCTCGTTCGACCCGGCCGGTCTCGACGTGCCGACCGGGCGCGACAACCTGATCGTGCGCGCCTTCGAGAGCCTGCACTCGGCCGACGGGATCGCCTTCCGCATCAGGGAGTCGATTCCGCTCGGCCGCGGCCTCGGCTCCAGCGCGGCGGCGATCGTCGCCGGCCTGGTGGCCGCCGACCATCTCTATGAGCTGGCGCTCTCCGAGGAGGAGCTGCTGGCGCGCGGGGCGGAGATCGAGGGCCATCCCGACAACGTCGCTGCGGCGATCTTCGGCGGCTTCGTCATCTGCGACCCGGCCGGGGACGGGCCGCCGGATGCATCGCGGTTCCCGCCGCCTGACGGGCTCGAGGGGATCCTCGTCATCCCCAACGAGGAGGAGGTCGCTACCGAGCGGGCGCGCGAGGCAATCCCGAACGAGATCCCGCTCGGCGACGCGCTTGGCAACATCTTCTCCGCTGCCCGGCTGACGCTCGGCCTCTACCGGGGGGACCTGAGCCTGATCGCCGCCAGCCTCAAGGACAACATCCATCAAGGCCGCCGCCGCGACCTCTACCCCCGTTCGATGGAGCTGGTCGAAGGCGCGCGCGACCTCGGCGCGCTTGGCGCGACGATCTCAGGCGCCGGTCCCACTGTCCTTGTCTGGACCACCTGGCAGGACGCCGGCAAGGTGGTCGAGGAGCTGGAGAGCCGCTGTCAAGGCTGGGCGGAAATCCGCCGCATCCCCTTCACCCCGCACGGCGCCGACGTGCCCGAGCTCTGATTTAGATGATCCGGATCGGCCTGATCGAGCTGGCGCTCGGCGGCCTGCTCGGCTGGGCGATGGTCATCCGCGAGGAGAAGCGCGAGTGGCTGAACCGGATCGGCATCGTCGCCCCGCAGCGGATCCGCCAGGTCCACCTCGACTACGTGATGATGGGCCTGATCCTGATCGCCGTCGGTCTTGCCGTCCCGGACCTGCCGCGGCTCATCTCCGTTGCCCTTGTCTTCGGCACGCTGGTCAACCCCTTCCTCTTCGTCCCCCTTGCCTTCGACCCGGAGATCGAGAAGCGGCTCTGGTACCGCTTGCTGGCGGTCGTCTCCTTCCTCGGAGTAAGCGGCGGCCTGGTCGCCGCCGCCGTTGTCGGTCCCTGAGTCTCGGCTCGTCGCCGCGTCCGCCACTAACATCGTTCTGTGGCGGGCAGGCTCAGATGGGTTCCGGCGTTGGCGCTGCTGGTTGTGCTCGTCGCCTCTCCGGCGATGGCGCAGGCCACGCTGACGTTCCTACGTGGTCCCCTTAAGCCAGTCGTCTGGGCCGCGAAAGACAACGGCTCGCACGCGCACAAGGTCGCGCCCGGGACGAATCCCCGAGTCTCGCCCGACGGCCAATCCGTCGCCTACAGCCCGGTCAAGGGCGGGATCTTCGGCTCCGAACTCGTGGTCGCGCCGGTCGATGGCAGCGCGCCGCCACGCCGGCTCCTCGGCAACGTACGGGAACCGTTCTACCTCGTCTGGTCGCCCGACTCGACCACGATCGCGGCGCTGCGCGGGCCCGAACTCGGCGCCCGCCAACTGGTGCTGATCGACGTCGCATCCGGCGCCGTGCGGACGGTCGCCAGAGGCTTCTTCGGTGGGTTCAGCTTCGAACCCGGCGGCGGTCAGCTCGTCTACGCAAGGGCAAGTAAGGAAAAGTTCCCGCCTCGCTCCGACATCTACCGAGTCGACGTGTCCGGCGGAAACCTCACTCGCCTCACCCACGACCACCGCTCGCAGAACCCGCTTTGGGGCCCTGACAACGAGATCGTCTTCGTCAAGCAGCTCGGCGCAAAGCAGCGCCGCTACGGCCCCAAGAACGAGCTCTTCCTGATGAATTCTGATGGGAAGGGCGTGCGCCAGTTGACCCATACCAGGGTCGATCCTCTGCTTTTTGGACTGACGCCGACGCAGTGGTCGGCCAACGGCAGTCGCCTGCTTGCCGAGTTCAACGGCCAGGACACCAGCTACGCCGTCACGGTCAACCCCCGAACCGGCGCACAGCGGCCGGTGACCAAGGCGCGTGAGCAGGGCTTCGCGGCCACCGCGCTCTCAGCCGACGGCAAAAGCATCCTTGGCATGACCGGTGGCTTCGAACCGGGGCCGGGTCACAAGGTCCTCAGCATCCCCTACGGTGGTGGGCGCCCAAAGGTCTTGGCGAAGAACGCCTTCGAACCCGACTGGAGCCGTTGATGGCAGACAGCTACTCGATCAAGCACCGCGACGAGTTCGAGTCGATGGAGGGGTCGGGGGACTCGACCTGGAGGCTGGCGCGCAAGGCGCTCGGCACCTCGGCATTCGGCTTCAACCTGGTCGAGCTTGCGCCCGGTGGGGAGATCCCGGAGCACGACGAGGCGCAGAGTGGCCAGGTCGAGCTCTACGCGATCCTCGAAGGCGAGGCGGTGCTGCGCATCGAGGGCGAGGACCATCCGGCGCCCGCGGGCACCTTCGCCTCGATCGAGCCGCCTGCCAGCCGCACGATCCTCAACCGCTCCGACGCGCCTGTCACCGCCCTACTGATCGGCGTCCAGCCCGAGGGCGGCTACGAGCCGATGAGCTGGGCCTGAGCGACGAAACTGCATTTACCCCCGCATAGGGCGGGTAAATGCAGTTTCGTGGGGTGTTTGACTCCCGAATCGATTAGTCAGCCGGGCGCCTCACCCCTATAATCCGGCAACTCGTTCAACCCGTCGCGCGCCCGCTCGGAGAAGGCGTGGAAACCGGGAGGTCAACATGTCGGATACCCAGTCCCGTGAGCTTCACGGCGAGGGCGGCCCCGTCCGCTACTCGCCAGAACGTGCCTACCGCCCGCTTGTCTCGCCCCCCAGCGTCGAGGACAAGGACGCCTGTGCGATCTATGCCTCGGTGCGCAAGGACGCGACGCCGAGCCACGAACCGATCGAACGGGCGATCCCGGCCCTGCAGAAGATGCTCCACCGGGCCGGCAACGTCGACGGCGAGGGCGACGGCTGTGGGCTGCTGCTCGACATCCCGCGCAAGATCTGGGCCGAGGAGGTCCGCGCCGGCGGCCACGACCCCTCGCTGACCCTCGACGACGCCTTTGCCGTCGCCCACGTCTTCATCGAGCGCTCGCAGGACCTCGAGCGGGTCCAGCACGACGCCCGCGAGCTGCTCGGCCGGGGGGGCTTCCGCATCCTCGCCGAGCGGATCGGCGTCGTCGACTCGCCCGCGCTCGGCCCGACCGCGCGCGAGGAGGAGCCGCACTTCTGGCAGGTCTGTGGTCTCGTCGCCGACGCTTCTCGCCGCGACCGCGTCCTCTTCGACCTGCTGATCGAGCTCGAGCGCGAGCTCGGCGTTCACATCCCCTCGATCTCGGCGACGATCTGCGTCTACAAGGTGATGGGGGCGCCGAACATCCTCGGCGAGTACTACCCCGACCTGCGCGACGAGCGCTTCGAGACGATCGGCAGCTTCGGCCACAACCGCTACTCGACCAACACCTGGCCCTCCTTCAAGCGCGTCCAGCCCTTCTCGGTGCTCGGCCACAACGGCGAGATCAACACGATCGAGCAGCTGCGCCAGGAGGCGCGCATGCTCGGCGTCCCGATCGAGCCCGGCTCCTCGGACTCGCAGGACCTCAACCGGACGATCGCCACCCTGGTCAACCGCGACGGGCTCAGCCTCGCCGAGGCGATGGAGATGGTCGTGCCGCCGATCGTCAATGAGATCCGCGCTCTGCCCGAGGACCTGCACCGCTTCTACATGTACCTGCGCCAGGCCATGGGTCCCTTTGCTCAGGGTCCGGTCGCGCTGATCGCCCGCCACGGCGACGAGTGCGTCTTCTCCGCCGATGCACTCGGCCTGCGCCCGCTCTGGCAGGTGGAGACCGGCGAGGACTTCGTCTTCAGCTCCGAGCCCGGCGTCGTCGCGGTCAACGAGATGGTCTCCGAGCCGAAGCCGCTCGCTCCAGGCGAGAAGGCGATGGTCGCGATCGACCGCGACGCGAGGCGCTCGACCCTGCACGCGCACGACGAGATGCTGCGCATCGTCCGCGACCGCTGGTTGGCCCGCAACGGCGCCGAGGAGGCAGCGCCCTACGATCGTGCCTTGCAGACCGGCGGCCCGCTCGAGGGCGGCGACGTGCCCGGTTACTCCGACGCCGGCCCAGAAGAGCCGGTCAAGGTCGCCGACCGCGTCCTCGCCGGCTTCGGCTGGCAGCGCGACGACGTCAAACTCGTCCAGCAGATGGCCTCCAACGGGGCCGAGCCGATCGGCTCGCTCGGCTACGACGGGCCGCTGGCGGCGCTCTCGCCCGAGCGCCAGAACCTGGCCGACTACTTCAAGGAGACGGTTGCCGTAGTCACCAACCCGGCGATCGACCGCGAGCGCGAGGTCGAGCACTTCTCGACCCGGTCGATCTTCGGCCGGCGTCCCTCGATCGACGCCGCCGGCGAGGACTCCGGCACCGTGGAGACCTCCTTCCCGGTGATCCTCGGCGGGCATCACGACATGGCGCCGCTCTCCGACAGGGCATACCGCCAGATCGCCCGCGAGCACCACACCTATCTGCTCGAGGACCTCTGGGAGGAGTTCCGGGGCCGCGGCGGTGCGGTCGACATCTCGCTGTTGGAGTCGGAGACGACCCAGGGGGCGATCGAGCGGATCAAGCAGGAGGCGGTGAAGAAGGTTCGCGGCGGCGCCGAGCTGCTGGTGCTGACCGACCGCACCGTCTACGACGCCGAGCGGCGCTACCTCGATCCCCACCTCGCCACCTCGGCAGTGGACCAGGCGCTGAAGCAGTTCCGGGTCGAGCCGGGAGAGGAGAACCTGCGGCGCCGCTGCGGCATCGTCCTGCGCTCCGCCGCGGTGCGCAACGTCCACGACGTCATGCTCGCCCTCGGACTCGGCGCCAACGGTGTCTGCCCTTACACGATGGTCGAGGTGATCTGCGTCGAGGATTACCGGACCGACATCGGCAACCTCTGCGCGGCGCTCGCCAAGGGGATCGAGAAAGTGATCTCGACGATCGGGATCCACGAGGTGCGCGGCTACGCGCGCCAGTTCTCCTCGATCGGGGTGCAGCCCGAGCTGGCCGAGATCTTCCAGACCGAGGCATTCGCCGCCTCCGAGCGAGGGGGTGTCGGTTTTGCCGGCCTCGATCAGAGCAGTAACGAGCGGGCGCGGATCCTGGGCGGCGAGGTGGACGCCAAACCGGCCAAGACCTTCCGCTTCTATCCCAAGGTCTACAAGGCGGCGATCGCCACCGCCAACGGCTCTGGCTCCTACGCCGAATACTCCGAGAAAGTGCGGGATCTGGAGGCTCAGAACCCGATCTCGATGCGCCACATCATGGGCCTGGTGGGTGACAGAGAGCCAATCGTCGACGCGTCAGTTGTAGACGCCGGCATCGGCCATCACGACTACCCGGTGGTGATCTCCTCGATGAGCTTCGGCTCGCAGTCCGAGCCGGCCTTCCGCGCCTACGCCGAGGCGGCGAAGGCGATCAACGTCCTCTGCATCAACGGCGAGGGCGGTGAGATCCGCGACATGTACGGGCGCTACCGCAAGTGGCGCGGTCAGCAGGTCGCCTCGGGCCGCTTCGGCGTCTCGGCGGAGATGATCAACTCCTCTTACGTCGCCGAGATCAAGATCGGCCAGGGCGCCAAGCCTGGCGAGGGCGGCCACCTGCCCGGCAAGAAGGTCTCCGAGAAGGTCGCCGCTGCCCGTAACGCGGCGCCCGGCACCGACCTGATCTCGCCCTCCAACAACCACGATCTGTATTCGATCGAGGATCTCGCCGAGCTGATCGACGAGCTGAAGACGGTCAATCCCGACGTGCGCGTCTCGGTCAAGGTGCCGGTGGTGCCGAACATCGGCACGATCGGTCTCGGCATCGCCAAGGCGGGCGCCGACATCATCACCCTCTCCGGCTTCGAGGGCGGCACCGGCGCCGCCCGCCAGCACGCGCTGCGCCACGTCGGCCTGCCCTCGGACATCGGCACCCGAGCCGTGCACCGGGCGCTGATGGAGGCCGGCCTGCGCAACCGAGTCGAGATCTGGGCCGACGGCGGTTACCGCACCGGCCACGACATCGTCAAGCTGCACTGCCTCGGCGCCAACCGGATCGGCTTCGGCACGCTGGCGATGGTCAGCCTCGGCTGCACGATCTGCCGCGGCTGTCAGCTCGACACCTGCCATGTCGGCATCGCCACCCAGATCGAGACCGTCGAGCAGGCCCAGCAGCACGGTCTGAAGAAGTTCACCCCGCAGGAAGTGGATGGGGCGGCCGAGAGCTGTGCCCGCTTCTTCGCCGCGATGGGCGAGGAGGTCAAAGAGGTCGTCGCCTCGCTCGGCTACGACCGTGCTCAGGACCTGGTCGGTCGCTACGACCTGCTGGAGCAGGTCTCCCACCATGAGCAGGTCGACCTGGCGCCCCTGATCACGCCGCTGGAGGAGTTCCTCGACCTCGAGCCGCTCGACCTCCCCGTCGCCGAGGAGATCGCCGAGGAGCGGGCCGAAGCGGGCCTCGTCGTCGCCAGGCCGATCCGGATGGAGGCGAAGCAGGCCTCCGCCCAGATCGGCGCCCTTGCCGGCGACATCTGCTCGGGCCGCACGCTGCGCAATGAGTTCCCGCGCTCAACCGACGCCAACGACCGCGTGCTCGGCGCCGAGCTGGCCGGGGCGATCGCTCGCTCCCGCATCTTCGAGGACGGGCCCGAGTCAAATGAGGACGTGCTCGCCAGCCTCGAGTTCAACGGCGGCTCCGTCGCCGGCCAGGGGCTCGGCGCCTTCAACGCCTACGGCGTCTCGATCCGGGTCGAGGGTGGCGCCCAGGACGGCGTCGGCAAGGCGATGCTGGGCGGCACGGTCGCCGTGCTGAAGGGCAAGGGAGCCAAGGGCAAGCGGCTCAACGGCTCGGTCGGCAAGTCCTTTGCCTACGGCGCGCAGCGTGGACGCCTCTTCGTCCAGGGATCGGCCGACTCGCGCTTCTGCATCCGCCTCTCCGGCGCCGATGTGGTGCTGGGCGGCGAGCCGGAAGCCGAGATCGACGACGGCCGCGGCTGCGTTGTCGACCGCGCCAACGCCAAGGGCTTCGCCTTCGAGTACATGACCTCGGGTCGCGCCGTCGTCCTCGGCGACCTCGGCCCCTGGGCCTGCGCTGGGATGACCGGCGGCCGCGTCTACGTCCGCCACAACGCTTTCGGGATCGACCGAGAGGCAATCGAAGCGCGGCTCGGCGAGGGCGCCAAAGTCGAGCTGAAGGAGATCGACTCCGAGGGCCAGCTCGACATCGACGACCTGCTCTCCCACTACGCAGGCGAACTACGCGCGACCGGCCAGGACGAGGAGGCCGAGCGGATTCTCTCGCTCGCGTCCAATGCAGCCGAGAGCTTCCTCATGGTCGTGCCCCATAGGGTTCAGGCAGACCCCTCTATCTCGACCGAGTAGGCGCGGGTGGAGGAGGACACCCCGTCCCTCCTTGACTTCTGCCTAGCGAGTTCGGGTTAGGAGGTCGGCGATTGCTCGGACCTCTCTTAGGAGGCCGTCGAGCATGGCCTCCGTGTTCGTGTGGATGCGCCACTCGGCGAGCTTGCGGTCCTGCTCGACCTGATCGATCCGTCGCTCCAGCTTGCCGATGCGCTTGTCGGTGCGCTTCTCGCTCTTGCGGAGCCGCTGCTTGACGTAGAGCCTGGTGTCCTCCCGCAGAGCGTCTAGCTCGCGGCGCAGGTCGGCGTCGCCGCCCTCCTGCTCGGTTAGCATCTCCTCTACGCCCACGCGTACGCGCTCGATCTCTTCGTGTAGCCGCTGCCGTGCCTGGTCGGCGGCGATCGACGGGTCCTGCGCAGAACTCATGACGCCCACTCTAGGGGCGCCATAGGCTGGAATTTGCGCGATTCAGCCTTCGAGCGCGAAGATGCGGAAGCGGCCGATCGCCAGCTCGTCGCCATTGGCGAGCTTGCCCCACTCGACCAGGTCACCGTTGACGAAGACGCCGTTGAGGCTGCGGTCGTCGAGCACCCGGAGGGACTCGCCCGGTTCCGATACGACAAGCGCGTGGCGGCGCGAGACGCTGGGGTCGTCGAGGCGGACGTCAGCTGTGACGCTGCGCCCGATCCTGGTCCAGCCGGGCTCGATCTCGAAGGTGAGCATCTCGTCGCCGTCGCGGCAGACCAGGTGGCGGCTGCCGGCGGCGAGACCCGCCCGCAGCTCCTCCAACCAGATCGATGAGTCGACCTCGGTCTGCAGCTCGAACTCGGCGGTGGTCCCACCGTGGTCCTGCATCGACTCGAAGATCGAGTCGAGCCTGAAGCTGGAGGCGTCGCAGCGGGGGCAGCGAGGAAGCTCGTCGTCCTCGCGCAAGGAGAGTTGAGAGCCGCACTCTACGCAAAAATAGGTACCAGGACCGGGAAATGTCCCAGTGGCGTAGCTGTCGGAAGCTGGCGTGGGGGTGAGGCTGGCGGTGATGTCTGCTCCTTCCGGGCGCGCTCCGTCGATGGATCCTAGCGCCGTGTACAAGCCCGAGCATCCGGGTTTTGCCGCAGCGATACCCGAAAGTGGGCTGCGGTCAAACATTGGGCCAGAGCCATCGAGGGTCAGAGGCTAGAATCGCGCCCTCGCATGGGGCCGGTCAGCGCAGAGATCGAGATCGACGCCCCACGGGAGCGCGTTTTCGCGACGATCGCCGACCTGGCGCGCCGCCCCTCCTTCACCGATCATTTCCTCAGCGGCTTCCATCTGACCCGGATCGAGTCGAGTGGGGTTGGCGCCGGGGCGCGGTTCCGGGTGGTGTCGCCGCTGCGCTCGGTCTGGATGGACACCGCGATCGTCGAGCTGGAGGCGCCGCACAAGATCGTCGAGCGTGGTTGCGGCGGCCGCGCCAACCGGATTCCCTCGACCACGGTCTGGGAGCTGACCGAGGGAACCGGTTCGCTGACCAGAGTTCGCGTCTCGCGCTGGACCGAGCCGTCGAACCCGCTCGACCGAGCGCTGGAGGTCTTGGCTGCCAACTCGATCTGGGAGCAGCGTGGCTGGCGCGAGGCGCTGCGACGGCTCCGCGACCAGCTCGAGAGCGGCGAAGCCAGCCCGGCGCCGGCGGCGGTGGCCGGCGGCAATCCCCACGCGACCGGTATCCCGTAGGGCGGGCTGCCGGGCACCTTTATAGACTCTCGCCGCCGATGGCCCGCCACCGCAGAATCGCCTTGCCGCTGCTTGCGGCGCTCGTGATAGCCGCTCTGACTCTTGGCGTCACGGCCTGCGGCTATTCGAGCGACTCCAAGAGCGTGGTGGAGGGCGAGTCGGTCTCGCTCGGCGATCTCAAGTACACGGTGATCTTCTCCCGCTTCCTCAATCCCAGGGACAGCGAGGACTCCGCCTACCTGGTGGGCCAGCCGCAGCTCCCACCCGGGCAAAGCTACTTCGGTGTCTTCTTCGAAATCCAGAACGAGAGCGATAAGCCGCAGTCCCTGCCGCGTTCGCTGGAAATCACTGACGCCGCACACAAGGCCTACCACTCACTTGACAGCGAAAGCCTCTACGCGCTGCCTTTTGAAGGCGAAGTCGAACCTGAAGAACAGATCCCGGTGCTCGACTCGACCCCGCAGCAGGGGCCGATCGAGGGCTCGCTGGTCATATTCAGGCTGCCGGCCTCGGCCTCCGAGAGCCGGCCGCTGACGCTGCATATTCCTGGTCCGGAACCCGAATCGGCCGAAGTCACGCTCGACCTGTAAAACGCGGCCGACGGGCCTAAGACGGGTCCATAGGCGACGTTTTAGGCCCGTCGGCGGCTTACAGTCCGGCCGAGAGGATCTGGGCGGCTATCGGGGCGGCGACTTCGCCGCCCGCGGCTTCGGCTTCGATCAGCAGCACGCCGACCGCGAGCTTGGCGTTTTCGGCTGGGGCGAAGGCGGCGAACCAGGCATCCTTGATCTGCGCCGGTTCTTCTTCGTTTTCGGAGTCCGGGCGCGGACCGAGCTCGGCGGTGCCCGTCTTGCCCGCCACCTGCGCCTCTGGAATGGCGGCGGCGAAGCCCGTTCCTCCGGTGACCACACCGACCATGAGTTCGGTCAGCTCCCCGGCGATCTTCGGCGACATCACTCGCACTGGCTTCGCTTCGGGTCGAAGCTTGCGGTTGGCGACGACCGAGGTTGGCTCGCGAACGCCGTTGTTGCCGATCGTCTGCGCGACGGTCGCCATCTGCAGGGGGGTCGCCAGGACTTCCCCTTGCCCGATCGCGCTCACGCCGAGATCGAGTTCGGTGCCGATATCGGTTGGGATGGTCGATTCGGGCGGATCCACCGCTGCGACGACCTCGGGCGCGTAGAGGGTGGGTGGGGCATTGAAGCCGAAGCGTTCGGCGGCGCCGACGAGATCGTTGTTGCCGATCTTCGGCCCCAGCGGGGCGAAGTCGGCGTTGCAGGATTGGGCGAACGCTTCGCGGAAGGTCCCGCCGCAGAACTCCCCGTTGGCGTTGCTGATGAAGCGGCCGCCGACATTCACGCCATCGACGATTTCGAATTCGTCGTCGAGCGAGACGACTCCCTTCTGCAGGGCAGCCGTCGTGGTGATGGTCTTGAACGTGGATCCTGGTGGCTGCGGCGCCGAGAAGGCCTGCCCGGCAAGCGCACGCACGTCGCCACTGCGTGCGTCGAGCACAGCGACGCCACCGGCGCGTCCGGCGAGGCCGGAGACCGCAGATAGCTGCAGATTGGGGTCGATGGTCGTCTTCACCGGCGCCCCGGGCTGGGGTTCTGCTTGGGAGAGGATGCGGGCCGAACCGCCTTCGCCTTCAACTGCGAGCAGCGAGCCGCCGGGCCGGCCGGCGAGACGCGCGTTGAAGGCCTGCTCGAGGCCACTGACGCCGACCGGGGTGCCGGCCGGGAAACCCTGCCGGGCGAGCGCCGCCAGATCTTCTTCTTCGGCCATGCCGACTTCGCCGGTGACGTCGATCGCGGCGCTGCCGAGTGGATGTTCGCGCGCCTCGGCGGGGCCTTCTGCGAGCGGCGTCCCGTCGCGGGCGAGGATCGGCGCTCGCGGCGCCAGCTCGACCCGGTTTTCGAGGTGCTCGCCGGGTTCGAGGCCGGGGAAGACCAGGCTCGGGTCCCAGGTGACGCCACCTTCGGCGTAGGGGACGTCGAGGTCGTCGGAGACGTCGCCGAAGGCGGCCGTGCCGGCTTCGACTGGAACCGGGACGACCGTGTGGTCGCTCTGGCTGGTCGGATCGCCGGGCGAGTGCACCTCGAGCGTGCGCAGCGTCGCCACCTCCGCCGCCTGGCGGTAGGCCTTGGCGAATTCGCCTTCGCCGACCGCGCGCCGCGAAGCATCGTTCAGCTCCCGATACATCGCGGCGAAGTCCTTGTGTGCCCAGGCTGTGGCATAGCGCTCCGCAACTTCCTTCTCTGGCGATCCCGGCGCGCCCGCTGAGGCGCCGAGCGCGAAGGCGACGATGGCGATGACGATGAGGGGAAGCGCGCGGGTGACGAGACGGCGACGGCGCTCCACCTCGGTGGGCAGGGTTTTCACTGACGGGAAATTTAGTGGTGGGAGGGGTCGGGTACTGCTCCCGGCTCAACTTTTTCCGAACACAGCTCGAGACTGTCCATGGGCGTCGCCGCGGGAAAAGTACAAGCCGCCGGGGCAGCACCCGACCCCTCCCTTTCTCAGCCCGTGCAGGGACCCGTGTCCACCGAGGCGGCGTTTGCGCGCAAAGCTTCTTGAACCACGTCATTTGGGACCGCGAAGCCTCCTGGCGGGCCGGAGGTGGTGGCGGCGAAGATGGTGGCCAGCACTCGGCCGCGCGAATCGACAAGCGGGCCGCCGGAGTTGCCGCTACGGACGCTGCCGCGGAGGAAGGAGATCGATCTGCGGATTGGCCCGTTGCCGTAGGAGTCCTCGCTGGTCACGGTGCTGGTGTCGCCGAGGCGGGCGGCGGAGACTGCGTATGGGCCGTTCTCGGGATAGCCGAGGATTGCGCCGGGGGTCCCGCGCTGCGGGTCGGGGGCGATCTTCAGCGCTGGGATCGGAGCGTCGATCCGCAGCAGCGCAAGGTCGTTGGCGGGGTCGTAGCGAACTGGGGTGGCATCGAGCGAGGCGCCGTCGACCGTGGTCACGGTGGTGTCGTCCTCGCCGGCGAGGACGTGGGCGTTGGTCACCACCAGGCCTGGTGCGGCGACCCAGCCGGAACCCTCGACGCCGAGTCCGCAGGCGGTGCCGAGCACACGCACGACTGAGCGGCTCACCCGGCGCACGTCCGGATCGGAGGCGATCGCCGGGTCCGGCGGCGCCACCGGCGTGGTCGGGCCGGCGATCGAGGGAGCGGGGTCAACGCGGTTCAGCGCGTTCAGGACCGGGCCCGATGGGGGCAGCAGGTCGTTCAGCCTGCGCAGGATCAGCGAGCGCTGCACGTCTCCCCGCAGCTGGGCGGTGTTCGGGGCGTGCAGCGCCACCGCGCCAAAGACCCAGATCAGTCCCAGGGCCACCGCGGCGATCAGCGCCGCGCCACCGGTGCCGTCGGCGAGGCGCAGGACATGGCCGCGGACCAGGCGCTCGCGCAGCTCGAGCGCGAGGCTCTCCACCGTCACTGCGACGAGGGCGCCCGCGAGCAACGCCCCCAGCGCCGCGAACAGCGGCGCGTAGGGGGAGCTGGGGCCTTCGCTCAGCAGCAGTGGTCCAGCCCGGCTTCCGGCTACCGCCCCGGCGACGAACCCGAGCAGGGTGAGCACGCCGACGATCAGACCCTGCCGATAGCCCCACATGGCGAAGGCGATGGTGAAGGCGACGATCGCCCAGTCGAGAATGGTCACCGGCAAATAGAAGCAGGCCGGGGCCGCGCGGCTGAACGGCCGGGCCCGTCACTTACGTTCAGTAAGCTGAATCGACGTGGAGGCCATAACTGCGCAAGAGCAGCCCGTCGGCGTCTGCCCGCACTTTCACGCCGCGATCGAGCTGATCGGCAAACGGTGGACCGGTGCGATCGTCTGCGCCCTGACCGAGGGGCCGCTGCGCTTCGGCGAGCTGGCCAAGGCGGTGCCAGGCCTGTCCGATCGCCTGCTCTCGCAGCGCCTGCGCGAGCTCGAGCAGGAGGGTCTGGTCGAGCGCGAGGTCGAGCCAGGCTCGCCGGTCCACGTCACCTATTCGCTGACCAAGGCAGGGGTGGAGCTGGGCCCGGCAATCGCTGAGCTCAAGGCCTGGGCTCGCCGCTGGCGCGCCGAGGAGGCGCCCGGCCGGCGCATATCTGCGTCCTCGGACGCTCGCGTGCAGAGCACGCGACGCTCCCTGAGTCCTTGATCTGCTTGACCCAGGGCGCCTCCTCGGCCCGTCTGGAATTTGGATTAGCCTCAACGCATGGGATTACCCGGACCGTTCCCGGTTGGGCGTTACGCGCGAAAGCTCCGAGAGGAGATGCGCCGCCGCGCGCGTGTATCGCTGTTCGGCGAGGTCACCAGTCTCAGTCGCAGTAAAGCCCAGGCCTATTTCGAGTTGCGTGACGCTGAGGGCGCGGTTCCATGCGCGATCTGGCTGAACGATCTCGAGAAACTCGAACTCCCCGAGCAGGGCCTTCGGGACGGCGCTGAAGTCGTTATCGGAGGCGGTCCGGACTACTACCCCGGCAATGGACAGGCATCGCCCAGCTTCTTTTTTCGCGCCACCCATATCCGCCTCGCCGGCGAAGGCGACCTGCTCGCCCGGCTCGAGGCGCTGCGCGAGCAGCTCCGCGCCGAGGGGCTTTTCGAGCTGCAGAAGCAGCTGGCCCGGCCGCGGCTGCCGAAGGCGATCGGCGTGGTGACGGCGGAGAGTGGGGCGGCCCGCCGCGACCTGCTTGCCGGGCTGCGGCGGCGGGGTTGGGCGGGGACGGTGATTTGGGCCTTCGCGCCGGTTCAGGATCGCCGCGCCGCGCCGGCGATCGCCGGCGCGATCCAGGAATTGGCGGCGACGCCCGCGGTCGAAGCGATCGTCGTCGCCCGCGGCGGCGGCAGCCTCGCCGACCTCTGGGCATTCTGCGACGAGACCCTCTGCCGCACCGTGGCAATGTTGCGAGTGCCGGTGATCAGCGCGGTTGGCCACGAGCGCGACTCGACCCTGATCGACGACGTCGCCGCCGTCGCCTGCTCGACCCCGACCCACGCCGCCGAGGCCGTAGTGCCGCTCGACTGCCACGCTGCGCGCAGTGCTCTAACTCGCAGCGCTGCCTCCCTGCGGCGAGCAGGGGAGGGGACGGTGGGGAGCCGCAGCCGGCACCTGGTGGCGCTGGCCCGCGGTCCCGCCCGGGCGTTGCGCCGGGAGCGGATCGCGCTCAACCAGAAGACCCGGGAGATCCGCGCCTCCTCCGAACGCGGTCTGGCCGAGCGCCGCGCATTTCAGCGCCGCCTCGCTGCCGTCGTTCTCTCTCGCGCCGCCCGGCGGGCCGCTGGGGCGGAAGCGAACAACCGGCGCGAGGCGCTGCGGCGGGCGGAGGTGGCTTTCCGTGCCCACGAACCCGAGCACACCCTGGAGCGCGGCTATGCGCTCGCCGAGGACGTCGCCGGCGAGCCGGTGACCAGCGCCGCTGCTGCGATCGCCGCCGGGCGCGTAAGACTGCGCTTCGCCGACGGCGGCGTCGGCGCGGAGATCGACCGAGATGGGAGCGAGGGATGAGCGAGCAGCCGGAGTCCTATGAGGCCGCGGTCGAGCGGCTGGAGCAGATCATCGATCGGCTCGACTCCGGCCAGGCCGGCCTGCGCGAAACGCTCGAGCTCTGCCGCGAGGGCCGCGAGCTCGTCACCTACTGTGTCACCGAGCTCGATGCGGTCGGTGAGGGTCTCAAGGAGCTGCAGCTAGACGAGCTGGCGGCGAAGCTGGAGACGACACCAACCGAGAGCTAGCGAAAGGAGCAACGCTACGCGCCGCCAGCGGAGTAGTCAGCCCTCAGACACCGGGCCTGAGCAGAGCCGGCCCAACGCCGGGCATCCCCGGCATAGCTCCCAGCTCCGCCGCTCGACCGGCGCCACCGGGAACTCGCCGGCGCCAATTCGTGCGATCGCCTCGGCCAGCGCGTTGCGGCCGCGCTCCATCGCATCGAGGCCGAGCAGCTCGACGACCGGCTCTTCGGGGCGCTCGAGGAAGAGGTAGGCGACCTCGACCTCGGCCGCGCCGCGTGCCTCGGCGACCGCCAGGGCATAGATCGACCGCTGCGTTCTGTACGTGGCGGCACGTTCGGCCGGGGTCGTGTCGCCCAGGCGATCGGTCTTGTAGTCGACGACCAGGGGGGGCGCCCCGTCCCGCTCGACCAGCAGGTCGATCGAGCCGCGCAGCGTCACGCCGGAGACCCCGAGCAGCAATGGCACCTCGGCGCGGGGGATGGCGCCCGCGGCCAGGACCCGCTCGCGCAGCAGGCTGGAGCCGAGCCAGGCGCGAACGGGCGCCAGCAGCTCCTCCTCGACTCCACTTTCGGGGTCCAGCCCGGCGGCGAGGGCGTGGTTGTGGATCAGGTCGATGGGAGGCTCGCGCCACTCGTTGGCGGCGCTCCACTCCAGCATCGAATGGACGGCGGCGCCCCGAGCTGCCGCGTCGTCTCGGGAGCCAGCCGTACCCTCGGCGACTTCGGCGTCTGCGTTCGCTTCTTGTTGCGCTATGGGCAACAAGAAGCGAACGGGCGTGCCGAGGTCGAGGACGCGCTCCATGTAGAAGCGGTAGGCGCATTCCTCGTAGGCGGCGATCGCGGTATAGGAGAGGGGGCGGTTCGGCACAGCCGGTGGTTGGCGCTCCAGCAGCGGCGCTCGGCCCTCGCCCAGCGCCGCTTCTGCCTTGGCCTCGCTCCGCATCGCGGTGAGCCCGGCCGCGCGCTCGGGCGAGGGCAGGTTGACGCGCACCTCGATCCGCGAAGGCTCGAAGTTGGCGTCGAGTCCCTTGCGCGGCTGCGGGGCGGGGATCGCGATCGCCGAATCGCGCTCGCGCTCGACCTCGAAGCCGTCGAGGATCCGCTCGATCACCGGCGTTCCGGGCTGCGTGCCCCGTCCCGGCTGCGGCATGGCCACACCGCTGAGGATCAGCCGTTCGCGCGCCCGCGTCGCGGCGACATGGAAGAGGCGCAGCTCCTCCGCCGCCTCGTGCTGCTGGGTCTCAGCGCAGAGCTGCTCGTGCGAGTAGAGGTTGATCGAGGCGGCGCCGAGGCGACGCAGCTGCAGCCCGACCCGCGGCTGCTCGCTCTCGCGGCCGAGCGTCAGCGGTGGCAGGCGCGAGCCGGCCAGCAGCCGCCGTGAGAGGGTGGGCACCGTGACAACGCCGAACTCGAGTCCCTTGGCGCTGTGGACGGTCATGATCCGCACCCCGTCGTGTCCCTCGATCGCGCTCGCCGCCTCCGCCTCGGCGTCTGCTTCGGCCCGCGAGGCGAGGAAGTCGAGCAGGCCGCGCAGATCTCGTCCCTCGCGAGCCTCGAACTCGCCGGCAAGCCGCATCAGCTTGCGAACGTTGGCGAATCGGGACTCGCCCGAAGGGCGCATCAGGACCGCCAGGTCATAGCCGGTCTCGGCGATCGCGGCGTCGATCAGCCCAGCCAGCGAGAGGCGCCCGGCGCGTGCCCGAAGGCCATCGATCGTCCGTGCGAAGTCGCGCAGCAGCGCCAGCTCCGGCTCCGGGATCGCCTCCAGGCGCTCGGGGCCGTCCAACTCCGCGTCGTCCAGCCCCGCGGCCTGCTCCACCGCAGGCCAGACATGCCGCCTGCGGCCGGCGGCGGCGCGCAGCAGCCAGAGCGTGTCGGGCGCGACGCCGCAGGCGGGAGAGGCGAGCGCGCCGAGCAGGGCCAGGTCGTCGAGCGGGTTGGCGAGCGTCGCCAGCAGCGCCCAGACGTCGGCGACCTGCTGCTGCGACCAGTAACCGCGCCCGCCAATCGTGTAGGGGCGTAGGCCGGCGCGTTCCAGCGAGTCCTCGTAGGCGTCGAGGTGGGTGAAAGCGCGCAGCAGCACGACCATCTCGCCGCGCTCGACGCCGCTCTCGACCAGCTCGCGCAGTCGCTCGGCGACGAAGCGCGCCTCAGCCAGGTGGCTCGGCGGCGTGTCGGCATCGGTCGCCGGCGCCAGGTCGATCCCCTCGGCGTCCCAGCCGTCGCGGGCGGTGAGCAGCAGCTCGACCGCCGGGCCCTCGCCAGGCGGCTCCGGCAGCTCTGGCAGGGCCCCGACCCGCAGCGGATGGAAGGTGTCGGCGAGCAGCTTCTCGCCGATCGCGTTGACGGCGCCGATCACCTCCGGGCGGGAGCGGAAGTTGCCGCTCAGGTCCATCGCCACCGCGTCGGCGCTCTCTTCGACCGCGCGTCGCTGCTCGCGGAAGACATCGAGGTCGGCGTGGCGGAAGCCGTAGATCGACTGCAGCTCATCGCCGACGACCATCAGCTCGGTCCGCGGCCCGCGCAGCGCCTCGATCAGCCGCAGCTGCAGCCGGTTCGTGTCCTGGAACTCGTCGACCAGCAGGTGGCTGAACCGGGCCCGATAGGCGTTGCCGATCTCCTCCCGTTCGAGCAGGCGGACGGCGCGCAGCTGCAGGTCCTCGAAGTCGAGCCCTTCGCGTCGCTCCTTGATCGCCTCGAAGCGCTGCGAGAAGAGACCGAGCAGCTCGGCGATGTTGCGGTAGGCGTCGCCTCCCTCACCCGCCTCGGCCGCGCTGGTCACCGCCGCGTCGATCGCCTCCCGGTAGGCGGTCATCGATTTCGCTTTGCTGTTGGTCCTCAGCGAGGCCAGCTCGTCGAGGCTCGGGAGGTCGTCGGCGCCGAGCACGACCAGCGCCTGCTCGATCAGCTCCCAGTTCGAATTGGTCGGCTTCAGCTCCTCGAGTGTTGCCACAGCCACCTCTACGGCACGGCGGACGGCGGCCTCCAGGTCCGGGGGTGGGGGCTCGGGCAGGCCCGGCATGGAGATCCCCCGGCTGCGAAGCTCGCCGTGGACGCCACTGACGATCGCCCGCAGGCCGCCGATCTCGAACGCGGCCACGGTTCGCTCGCGCACCTCATCGCCGCCGGCGAGGAACTCCGCCAGGGCGTCGTCGAATGCCTCGCCCGCTATCCGCTCGGTCTCCGGCCCGTCGAGGACGCGGAAGTGGGGGTCGATCCCGGCCGCAACTGGGTGGCCGGCGAGGAGCCGGTTGCAGAAGCCGTGGATCGTCGTCACCCAGGCGCCGCCGATCGTCGCCAGCAGCGCGCGCGCGCGCTGCGAACCCTCCGCGGCCCGCAGCTCGAGCGCCGCGCGGATGCGCTGGCGCAGCTCGGTCGCCGCCTTGTCGGTGAAGGTGAAGGCGAGCACCGCCTCGGGAGAGACCTCCAGATCGCAGACGAGGCGGCAATAGCGGTCCACCATGACGCCCGTCTTGCCGGCGCCGGCGCCGGCCTCGACCAGCACGTCGTGGCCATCGGCCTCGATTGCCAACGATTGTTCGGGGGTCGGCGTGCGGTGGGTCACCTCTCCTCCCACTCGCCGTTCTCGGGCTCGACTGGAGCCCGGTCGCGGCGGCAGATCGGGGCGAAATCGCAGAAGGCGGGGCAGACGTCGTGCCCACGCAAGCCGCGGCGCGGCCCGGGGTCGCGGCGGATGTCGCCGCGGCGCATGCGGGCGACAATCTCGCCAGCGCGCCGGCGAGCGTCGGCCAGCAGCTCCTCGAAGCCCTCGCGGTCGACCAGGTCCTTGTCGTAGAGGCCGTAGGAGGCGAGCTGCGCCGCGGCGTCCTCGCGGACCGCCCCGCGCGGGCGCCGGGCCGAGGTCCCGCGCAGCGGGTGGTAGAGCCCGCCGACCGCTTCCACATTCCAATGCTCTGCGACCGCGATCAGGTAGAGCTGAAGCTGGAGCTTTGCCTGCTCCTCGAACTTCTCGCGCGGCGTGACCGCACGAGAGAGCTTGTAGTCGAGGACGAGGGCGCGGCCGCTGGGGTCGCGGTCGACCCGGTCGATAGCTCCGTGCAGGCCCCAGCCGTCGATCTCGAGCGCCGGGCGCTCGGCCTCCTCGTCCTCGCCGAAGCGGCCCTCCAGCAGCCAGGGCTCGAAGCCGCCCGTCTCGCGTGCCGCCTCGTCGGCGAGGAAGCGCGCCAACAAGCCCTCGACCCGGCGCGCGATCGCTCGCTCGGCGGGGTGGACGCCCAGGCTGCGCTCGGCCGCGAGCTCCCCCACCAGCTGGCGGGCTCGCTCGATCCAGGCGCTGAGCGAGCTGGGGCGGGGGAGCGGATCGCCGCCCGGTCGCTCGCGATAGAGGCGATCGAGCACAGCGTGCATCAAGCCGCCCTGCACGAGGGGGTCGGGGGCGGGGTCGAGCGGCTGTGGGTCGAGCTCGTGCGAGACGAACCAGCGGTAGGAGCAGACGTCGAACCCCTCCAGGGTCGTGCCGCCGTAGGCGGGGACCGCGGCGAGGGCCTCGAGCACGGCCGGGTTGGAGAGCGGGCCAGGCGAGCGGCTGGCGGTCTCGGCCGTTCGCGCGATCGTCAGGCGCCGCGCGATCCGCTCGCCGACGTCGACTGCGACGCCGGCCCCCGCGAGCAGAGCCTCAACGTCGGCGCTTGGGCCGCGGGCCGCGATCGAGCGCGCCAGCTCGGCCTCAGACGGCGCCTCGCGAGGCGGGTGGACGACTTGGGCCAGGTCGCGGGCGACGGTCAGCTCTGCCTCGACTGCATCGTCCTCGCCGTCCTTCGGCGCCGGCTCGAGCAGTCGCCGGACGTCATCGAGGAAAGGCGAGCGCGGCTCGGCGACCCCGTTCTCGTCGCTGTCTCGGCAGGAGAGGAAAAGTCGTCGATTGGGCAGCGCCAGGCAGGCGTGGAAGAGATAGCGCTCCTCGGCATCGGGATCGCGGCGCGGCTCGAGGCCAAGCGCGAGTCGCTGCGATTCGGAGAGGAAAGGGTCCTCGCCGCGGTCGCGTCGCGGGAACTCGCCGTCCTGGAGCGAGGCGACGAATGCGAACTCGAAGCGTGATGCGCGCAGCCGGTAGGGGCTGGCGATTCGCACACGGCCCTCGATCGGGCCGCTCCAGGCGCGGAAGCGAAGCTCGCGCAGTATCGCTGCCAGATCCTCCGCTGGTGGCGCCAGCGAGGAGAGCTCGGCCAGATCGCCGAGCGTGGTGGAGATCGCGGCGGCGGCGCGCAGCTCCAGACCGTCGCCCCGCCCCGGCGCCGGTCCGTCTTCCCCGCTGCGCAGCGGTCGCGAGGCCATCGTCGCGGCAAGCCGGGCGACCGCGGCCGCCAGCTCGGTCGGCCCCTCGCTTGCCGCCCGCCTGAGCCGGTGGAGGTCGCCAGGCAGCCGCTCATGGCGCTCCTTCCACAGCTCCAGGGCGGCGGCCGCGCTCTGCAGTCGGCGGCGGCGAACGGCGCGCTCGAACCAGTCGACTTGGATCGGGCGCAGCCCGGACGGACCGCGCAGGAAGCGCAGCAGGTCGTTCGCGCGGCCGGCGCCGAACTCCGCCTCCAGCAGCGCGATCAGCGTCCCGCCCACCGCGGTGCCCGCGACCGGCACTTCGGCCTCCAGCGCCACGGCGATGCCGCAGGACTCGAGCACCGCGGCGAGCAGCGGCCCGCGCCGCGCCGGGTCGCGCACCGCGATCGCGATCGCAGCGGGGTCGGCGCCGTCGCCGATCAGCTTCGCCACCTCGGCCGCGATCGCCTCCGCCTCGCCCCGCTCGCCGGCGGAGCGCAGCAGCACCAGCGCCTCGTCGGCGCCGCGTCGCGCCGGCTCCGCACGTCCGAACTCGCGCTGGATGTGGACCAGCAGGGGGTCGATGCCGAATGGCTCGAGCTCCTCCGCGGGGCCGCTGAGGAGCTCGGTGTCCGTGGCGATCTTGCGCAGCCCCTCCAGCAGCGGGATCCGCGCGGCGAGCGCGGCGTCGCTCTCCTCAAAGGGAAGGGCAACGGTGACTTCGGTTGCCGCGCTCAGCGCCTCGAGCAGCCGGTGCTGGTTCGGGGTGAGGTCGCCTGGCTCATAGAGGAAGACCGGCCGCTCCCCCCAGGTCGCCGGCGCCGCCCGCAAGGACTCGATCGCGCCGAGGGCGACGCCGTGCACGTCGAGCAGGCCGAGTCGGTCCCGCGCCTCGGCGTAGGCGGCGAACAGCAAGGTCAGGTCGCCGAGGTAGGCCGAGGCCTCGAGCGTCTGCGCCCCGGACCCCAGGGACGCCGGCTCGAGGCCGGCGCTCTGCAGCTCGTCGAGCAGGCGCTCGAACGGGATCGCGAAACCAGGCCGCGCGGCGGAGCGCCGCAGTGGCCCCAGCTCGTCACGACGCGCGGCGATCCCGACTGAGATGGCAGCCAGCCGCTGTGCGGGCGTCAACTCGCCGGTGGACGGCATGCCGGCGCTCCTCGCCACCTCGCGGAAGAGCCCGTCGAAGGTCATCACCGAGCCGCCGAGGGCGGCGCCGGGCTCGCAGAGGATGCGCTCGAAGCGGAAGACGTCGTCCAGCGTCGGCAGGACCAGAATCGGATTGCGGTCGAGCGCCGCGCGGAAGCGGGCCTGTATCCGGTCGGCGCGGCCGGAGTTGGGGGGTCCGTGGATCAGTTTCAGCGGCATATCGGCAAGCGCCCCAGCATAGGTCCGCCTCCGGCGTGCCCTGGGGCGCTGGCAAGCCGCTGCGGGAAGCCGCAAATGGCGCTGTTCCGTCTCCGCTTTGCCGTCTTCCGCCCTCTCTAGATTGGGATCGGTAAATGGCCCTCTGCTTCGTAGACCCAGCCGACGCTATCCGCGCCATCTCCGACTCGATCGGCCGTGAGGCGCGCCGCCAGCTGCTCGGCGAGGCGGTCCGCTCCTGGGTCGACGAGATTCCCGACGACGAGCTCGAGGTCCACTACGCGAAAGCGCTCTCCGAGCTGGACGAGCACGACCTTTCGATGCTGGCCGCCTGGCACGGCTCGCTGGAGCTCGGCCAGCCGGTCCCCAACCGCGACTTCCTCATGGGCGCCTTTGGCTCGCTCGGCGAGAATCGCCGTGAGGCGCTGAAGCTGGCTGCCGGCTTCCGCGGTGAGGAGGCCGTCGACTCCGGCGTCACCGAAGACGATGCGCTCGAGCTCGTCCTCGGCCTGCTCTCCCCACCTCGCCTGATGGAGCTCGCCGCCGAGGCGGTCGACCTCTACGTCTGGGACCGGGCCGGCTCAGACAACTAGCGCTGGCTCGGGTCAGTTCTTTTTTGTCGGCGTGATTTTGAACCTGCCACGGCGGGCGGCCGGTTCAAATGCCAGTCCGTCGAGTAGATCGCAGGGTGGGATGCCGAGCGCGCCGGCGAGCTTCACCAGCGTGTCGAGCCTGGGAAGCTGCTGTCCGCGCTGCAACTCGGAAACCTGCGTCCGGTGGATCTCGGCCTTGGCTGCGAGCGCTTCCTGCGAGAGGCCCGATTTGCTTCGGTAGTGGGTCAGGTTTTCGGCGAATCTCTTGGCTAAGTCGTCAGACACACAGGAAGTCTCGTATCTGTCCTGGGTTTATGCCACAGGAAGAAGTAAGGAGAGAAAACACGACAAGTCTTGCCCGGGAATACAAAGTTGGCTTTGACCGGCGACGGGGCTACAGCGCCGCGCGCACATCGGCGATCGCCTGTGCGTTGTCCTGGAAGTGGACCGCGGTCATGCCGGCTCGCTCGGCGCCTTCGCAGTTGACCTTGATGTCGTCGACGAAAAGGCAGGACTCGGCGGGGAGGCCGACCCGCTCCAGGGCGATCGCGTAGATCTGCGATTCGGGCTTGCGGCAGCCGACGAAGCCGGAATCGACGACCGTCTCGAAGATCTCGTCGACCGGAAGCATCGGCCGCCACAGTGGCTCCCACTCCTGCACGTTGTTGGTCAGCATCGCCATTCGGTAGCCGGTGGCCTTCAGCTCGCGCATCAGCTCGATCATCTCCAGGTTCGGCTCGAGCGCCTCGAAGTAGATCTCTTTGAAGCGGTGCATCTCGGGCCGGTGACCGAGCAGCGGCTCGAGGCTGTCGGTGAGCTTCTCCAGGAAGGCGACCTCGGTGATCTCGCCCCGCTCCATTTCGAAGAGGGGATTGTCTCCGTTTGCCTCGGTGGCCGCCTGCATCGCCTTGCCCAGGGTTTCGGTCGTGATCCCGGTCTGGTCCTGGAAGGCCATGAAAGACTGGATCAGCGGCGTGGTCAGCACACCACCGAAGTCGGAGATCACGGCCTGGATCCCGGCGCCCTGGTCAGCCATCTTCACGGGTCAGCTCGTAGTGGCCGAGGCCGTCGCGCCCCTCGACCGACCAGCGGAAGAAGGCGATGTCGGAGTCGATGCCGGGCCGACGCACCTTGGCGGCGCTGATCAGAGTCCCGGCCCCGCGCAGGGGCTGTCCTTCGTCGCCGTCGGTCCAGAGCTCCAAGGTCGCCCGCCGCGGCACCCCGTCGGGCCCGTACTCGGTCGAGAGCAGCGTCTCGGAGACCTCGATCGGAGCGCCATCCGGGCCGCAGAGGACCACCGCCACCTGCTCGTCGCCGTGCCCACTCGACCCTGGCGGGCGCACCGCGCTCAGCGCCAGCAGGCCCCCGTCGGAGAAGACGATCCCGATCGACCGCCGCAGCGCCTGACCCGTCTCTTCGCTCATCTCGCGGCAGCCTATTCTCCTGGCCAGAATTGAAGCCAGCGACGATCCGCACCGCCGATCCCGACCGCGACGCCGCCGCGTGCGTCGCCATCTACGCGCCCCACGTCGAAGCGGGCGCGACCTCGTTCGAGGAAGAGCCTCCCAGCCCAGCCGAGTTTGCCGAGCGGATCGCCACCATGGCGGCGACCTACCCTTGGCTGATCGCCGAGCGCGACGGCGACGTGGTCGGTTACGCGTACGCCTGTCCCCACCGCGCACGTCCGGCCTACCGCTGGGCGGTGGAGGTATCTATCTATGTGGCCGCGGAGTGGCGCGGCCAGGGTCACGGGCGGGCTCTCTACCGGGAGCTCCTCGAGCGGCTGCGGCGCCAGCGCTTCCAGGTTGCCTGCGCCGGGATCACCATGCCCAATGCGGCAAGCGTCTGCCTTCACGAGAGCCTCGGCTTCGTCGCCGTCGGCGTATACCGGAGGATCGGCTGGAAGGCGGGCGCCTGGCGCGACGTCGGCTGGTGGCAGCTCGAGTTGAACCCGGCGGACGAGGGACCTCCTGCCGAGCCGCTGCCGCCCGAACCGTAGCCCCGGCTAACATTGACCGATGCCAGAGAACCAGACCGATGTGTTGACCGAGGACGACGTGATGGAGGCGCTCGAGGAGGTGATCGACCCCGAGCTGGGGCTCGACTTCGTCTCGCTCGGCCTCGTCTACGACGTCGAGATCGAGAAAGAGGACGTCTACGTCACTTTCACGCTGACCACGCCGGCCTGCCCGATCGGCCCCCAGGTGTCCGAGCAGATGAAGGAGTTCGTCGGCGACCTCCCCGGAGTCAGCGCCGTCCATCCGAAGATGATCTTCGACCCGCCTTGGTCCCCCGAGATGATGACCGACGACGCCAAGTTCGCACTTGGCTTCTAGGCAGGGATTGGGGGGTCATAGGGGGTCATAAGGGGTCAGTTCTGTCCCCATCCCCGTCCCCACGGCTGTCCCCACGGGATACCACGGCCACACCGAGCGCGGTACCTTTTCGCTCGCAGGTGAGCGAAGGGCATATGGCAGAGGAAAGCATCACCCACGCGAAAGCGCTAGACCTCATCGAGGAGCACATTGGTGAACAGGTTTATGTTGACTTTCTCTTCGCGCCCCCGGATGGTTCGAAAGGCGATTTTCTCGGCGTCGAGGAGATGGCCGGCGTTCTCGCGAATCCCTTTAAGACCTCCGCGCCTCGAACCCGATGTTGGGGCCTACGAACTTGGCCCCGACAGCGGCCGCTCGTTCTACCTCTCGCCGATGGCGGGCACGGTGTGCTTGCGCGACAACGGGATCGACTTCCGGCCCAGCGACGGCGCGCTGATTCGCGTTGCGTGGCGCGGTAGCAGCGAGGTCGGCGACTGGCGCCCTACTCGTGAGGCGTTGGCCAAATTCAACGAGTTGGGGATCGCGATGCCGGAACACGAAAAGCCAGGTGTCATCCTGCCAGCAATAGCGCGGGCGCGCGCCATTGGCCGGGGAATGGGAATCGGCCGATAGGGCGGGTAGGTCGGGCGAGAGGTGTGTGTGGGCAGCTATGTAAGGAGTGCGACAGCGCGGAGCGCTGCCGGGTGTCGGCTCCACGATCTCATCGTCTCGGTTTTTGAACAGGCCGAACTCTCGAAGGCTGCGGATCGCCTGGGCCCTGTCTCGGTCTCCCTGCTGTCGTCTGGGTCACTGACGATCTTCAAGGAGAGTCCGTCTGTCGATAGGTGTTCGGGGTGCAGTTCGGCGGCCACTTCGAGGATCACGGCTTCGACTATCGCCATGTTGTACTTCGGCGGAGTGTCGCGGTCGGTCATTGTCTCTCCCTCGGTGGGTTTGCTGGTGCGCGGCGATGGGCGACGCAGGGGGCGATCCTTCCTGTCCTGCGCCCTCGGCTCGCACTACGAGGGCGTGTAGGTCCGCTGGCTCCCAGGCCGCCTCGAAGGCCAGTAGCGCGAAGGTGTAGCCGGTCGCCTTGCCGCCGTTGCCATTGGCTTTCTTCATGCGCTTCGCCGTTGCCTGCTGCTCGTTTTCGACTTCCTTGGTCGCCCGCTCCGCGATTGCCTTCACGTTGCGCTGTCCCTCGCCGTCGAGGACCAGCGGGGTGCGGGTGATGTGGTCATGCGTCCCTTTCAGCTTGCCCGCTTTTAGGGCGTAGGCAAGGTCGTTGAACAGGTCACTGGCCTGGCCTGCGCCGACTACGGCGCGCAGCCCTTTCTTGAGCCGACGCCACGCCTTCGCCGGGAGCAGGGTTTTCGCACTGGCGCGGTAGTAATGCTCGACCGCCCCTCGGCGCGGCTCGGTGCGGGTCTCCTCGATCATCCCGTCGCAGTCGTCGCGCAGGACTTTGACGTGGTAGCTGACCTGGCTCAGCCCTTCGTCGAGCGCCTTCGACAGGCCGTTCGGGCTGACCTCACCTTGCACTGCGGCGAGCAGGATGTGCTGCCGCAGGACGTGATCCAGTGCCTTGACGAACCGTGGGTCCACGAGGACCGGCAGGTGCGCCCCGCCCTTCCCTCCGCCCCCGTTGCTTGACTTAACTCTAGGCATCTCTCGCCCCTTCCCGTTCACAGGGACGTGGGGGAGCAGCGGAGCACCACCCACGGAATAATCCCCGGACCGACTATCCGTTGGTTCAAACAGTCGGTTCTATTCTGAATAGTGAACAGTTACAGATAGGAACGGGCGAGTCTGTACCAATTTCTTGAATGGTTTCCCCCCGTCAGAGGGATTTCACCTGTAAGTCAGTTTTTCCTTGGAGTGAGTCGGTGCATCGCAGGAGCAGTGGAGTCAACGGGCTTGCTTCGCTCGAAGCCCAACGTTGCGGCGATCAGCGTCGTCGCCTTCTCACCCGATTTGGCTCGTCTGTTGGTAGACCGAGCCTCGATCTCCGTAACCCGTTCCCATGATTCGCGCTGCTCATCAGCTAGTTCATCGCGACCCTGCTCGTCGAGGTTGTACCAGCGCCACATCATGCGGACTCGGGGATCTCTGTTCAGTTTCTGGGTTCGCAGCGCCGCGAGGGACTCGGCCATGATCGCTTGGAGGACCACCGCGGCGTATTCTTGCTTGACCTCCGGTGGCAGCGCCTCCGCCTCCTCGTCGCTCACGACTGGGAGTTCAACGGCCCGATAGAAGTGCTGATCGGTGTTGCGGACCTTTTCAATCCTTGCCACCTCAATAGAGCCCGAGCTGAGCATTTCTTTGATGTGGTGGCCGATGGTGGTTAGGGGCCAGTGGGTGAGTTCGGCAAGCTCGGAGGCGCTGTAGATAGCTTCGTTTAGCAGGCAGAGGATTTCGATCCTGATGCGGTGCGCAATGGCGTAGGACACCGCCTCTTCGATGCTCCGCTTCCGGTCCTTGATGATCTCTGCCACCGAAATCCCTCCGCTCAGTCTGGTCTGGACATTCAGAAGGACCAGATCATATTGCCATTCATCTTCGGTGTTTCCCTGCCGCTAGGGCTATCCCGGATAGTCGGGAAATCCCTAGCATCGGCCTCCCAACCCCGGCGAGTGAGCCGGGATGACAAAGCGGGGAAGGGAGGTGAGTACGGATGATGGTCCTCAAGGTTGAGAAGGCGGCTCCCATCGTAGAGATCTACAAGCACGGCTAGACCGTATGTAGGGGCCGATCTCGGCCCGCTTGCGTTGGGCCGGGGTCGGCCCCGTTGTGTTGTCGGAGCAGGCGGCATGGGGAGGCGACAGTCTACGCGAGGACTTGTGAAGTTTCCTATGGAGGTTCCATCCCACAGGACAGAGGATTGCGGCATGGGCGCTCTCGGCGCCAACCTGCGCGAGGCGCGCGAACGGCTTGGGTTGACGCAGGGACAGGTCGCGCAGAGGAGCGGGGTCCACTCCACGGAGGTCAGCCGGATCGAGGCGGGGAAACGCGACCCAAAAGTCTCGACCGTGGAAAGACTCGCCAGGGCGGTCGAGGTAAAGCCGGGGCAGCTGCTTGTCTAAGCTGCCGCCATGCAGGGGCGGGAGCCAAGGCGCGTCGAGAAGCCCTGGGGGCACGAGATTTGGTGGGCTCAGACGCCGGAGTACGCTGGCAAGGTCCTCGTCGTTCAGGCGGGGCATGCTCTCTCGTTGCAGTTGCACCGCGAAAAGGACGAGAGCTCCTACTTGTTCTCGGGTCGTTTGCGGCTGACGGCTGGCGCGACGGAGGCCGACCTTGAGGAGCGTGTTCTTGAGCCGGGTCAGAGCTGGCGAAACGAGCCTGGGACCATCCACTCCATTGAAGCTCTCGAGGACTCGGTCGTCTTTGAGGTTTCGACCCCGCACCTTGACGACGTCGTTCGCCTCAGAGACCGATACGGGCGCACCGGCCAAGACTGACCTTCCCCTAAATAGCGCTATCGACTTAGCGGGGTCCAGCGTCCCCAGCTCGCTAGCGCGGAAGCTGCGGATCGTCCGGGTCGATCTCCTCGGCGGTGCCATCGAAGTCGTAGGGGCGCTCGGCGGGCGTGCTGTTGCGAGGACGCCCCGCGCCATCGACGCCCCCGACACCGACGACCACGAAGCGGTGCCCGGCGTAGGCGCGCAGGAGGCGGCGGAAGATCGCGCGGGTCGGCGGGATGAGAAGCAGGACGCCGAAGATGTCGGTGACGAAGCCCGGCGTCAGCAGCAGGGTGCCGCCGACGGCGATCATCAGGCCGTCGGCGACCTCGCGGCCGGGGAAGCGCCGCTCGGCGATCGCCTGGTTGAAGCGCCGCCAGGCGCCGCGACCTTGGTGGCGAAGCAGCAGCGAGCCAAGCAGCGCGTCCGCGAGGAGCAGCGCCAAGGTGGGCAAAACCCCGATCAGCCCCCCGATCTTGATGATCACGAACAGCTCGACGATCGGGACGACGATGAAGAGGACTACGACCAGGGCCACGGCTCAGGCCGGCGCCGCGGCGGCAGCGGCGGCCTGCTCCAGCTCTTCCAGCGACTCGTCGATGCCGGCGGCGATCGTTTCGACGTCCTCCATCGAGTCGTAGTCGGCGAGCAGGCCGAAGCAGACGCGGCCGTTATAGCTCATGATCGCCACCGCCATCGCATGGTTCTGGGGCAGGAAGGCGACCGGGAAGACCTCTTCAAGCTGGCGTCCCAGTACATAGAGGGGCATCTGCGGGCCGGGGACGTTGGTGACGATCAGATTGAAGAGCCGGGTCGAGAAGTTGATTCTCGCCGCCTGCGCCAGCAGGGTCGGCGGGGCGAAGTCGTTGAAGCGGGAGATCACTTCGGCGCCCAGCGCCTGCTTGGAGCGCTTCACCCCTGCCATCTGCTCGCTGACCACTCGCAAGCGCCGCGCCGGGTCCTCGACATAGACCGGCAGCGGCCCGCGCATCGCAGCGAGTTTGTTGCCCAGCTCACCGCGCTCGTCCGCCGTTCGGATCGAGACCGGGACCAGGGCGCGCAGCTCCAGACCCTCGGTGCGGATGCCGCGGGTCTGCAGCCATTTGCGCAGGGCCCCAGTCACCACCGCCAACACGACGTCGTTGACGGTCCCGCCCAGGCTGTCCTTGATCCGTTTGAAGGTCGCCAGCTCCGATCGGGTCCAGGTGAAACGTCGGTGCGGGCCGATCTGGCGGTTGAGTGGCACGTCGGGGGCGGGATCGGCTAAAGCCCCGACCACCTCGCCGACGCCCTCCAGCGCCTCGACGGCCCGGCGCGCGGCTGCCTCCGGGTGGCGCACGACCTCCACGGCGCGCTCGGCCAGTTTCAACGGCGCGACTGCCAGCTCTGTGGCGCCGCGCGCGATCAGGTCGGTCGTGCTCGGCGCGGCCTGGGGTTTCCAGCCGTCCTCGACCGGGGCCGGCTCGGGCACCGGCTCGAGGTCGAAGAGCACGGTCCCGATGTCGACCCCGGCGATCCCGTCGACCGCGGCGTGATGGGTCTTGGTCAGCAGGGCGAAGCGATCGCGCTCCAACCCCTGCACCAGCCACATCTCCCAGAGCGGCTTGGAGCGGTCGAGCTGCTGCGAGAAGACGCGCGCGGCGAGTCGCTTCAGCTGCGCCTCCCCGCCCGGCTCGGGCAGCGCCGTGTGGCGGATGTGGTAGCTGAGGTTGAAGTTGACGTCGTCGGCCCAGAGCGGCCGGCCGGCCTCCAATGGCGGCACGACCAGCCGCTGGCGGAAGCGGGGGACCTGGTCCAGCTTCCCCCGCACGTGCTCGACCAGGTCGACGTAGCGCGGCGGCGGGCCCTCGAAGATCAGGATGCCGCCGATGTGCATGTGGCTGGACGAGGTCTCGTTGGTGAGGAACGAGGCGTCGGTCGAGCTGAGGCGCTCGAGGTGGTCTCCGGCGGTGTTCATCCTGCAAGGCTAGCTACGGCGCTTGCCGGGGCCAAGTCCGGCAAGCCGGTCGCAACTCCGCCACCGGTACCCTGGGGCCATGCCCACCACCGCAACCGCAGTGCCGAAGCGCGTCCTGCTCGCCGCTCCGCGCGGCTACTGCGCCGGCGTCGACCGCGCCGTGCAGACGGTCGAGCGAGCGCTCGAGCACTATGGCGCCCCCGTCTACGTCCGCAAGGAGATCGTCCACAACAAGCACGTGGTCGAGGAGCTCTCCAAGCGGGGGGCGATCTTCGTCGAGGAGGAGACCGAAGTGCCGGAGGGCGAGATGGTCGTCTTCTCCGCCCACGGCGTCGCTCCCGCGGTGCACGAGAACGCCGCCGCCCGCAAGCTGCGCACGATCGACGCCACCTGTCCGCTGGTCACCAAGGTCCACGTCGAGGCGCGCCGCTTCGCCGCCGACGGTTACACGATCGTGATGATCGGCCACGAGGGCCACGAGGAGGTGGAAGGAACCACCGGCGAGGCTCCCGACAGCATCGTCCTCGTGCAGACGGCTGGAGAGGTGGATCGGCTCGAGGTCGCCGATCCCGAGCGGGTCGCCTTCATCACCCAGACCACCCTCTCCGTCGATGAGACCGCCGAGATCATTGCCGCCCTGCGGGCCAAGTTCCCGGCGATAGTCAGCTCCAAGTCCGACGACATCTGTTACGCCACCACCAATCGCCAGATCGCCGTCAAACAGCTCGCCCGCGAGTGCGACCTGGTGCTGGTGATCGGCTCGACCAACTCCTCCAATTCCAACCGGCTGGTCGAGGTCGCACGCGAACACGGTGCCGCCTCGCACCTGATCGACAACCACACCCAGGTGCAGGAGGAGTGGCTGGCGGGGGTGGAGACGGTGGGGATCACCTCCGGCGCCAGCGCCCCCGAGGAGCTGGTCGAGCGCCTTGTCGAGTCCTTCCGCGAGCGCGGCGCCGACGACGTCTCCGAGCTCCGCACCGTCCACGAGGACGTGCGCTTCATGCTCCCCAAGAAGATTCGCGAAGTGGTGGCCGGGTAGAGGGTGGGGAGTGCCCCCGCCCTCTATGGCACGCCTGCCGAGAAGCTGATGGACCAGATTCGGAGGCCTGGGGTGGGACGGAGAGCAATGGTGTGCTGCTCGTGCTTCGGGTGCTCGGCAAGTGTGTAAAGGGCCGGGCCCGAGACCGCGGCCGAGCTCATCACCGAGCCGTCGAGCTCGATGGCTATCTCACCCTTGCCCTCGACCGTCGCGTAGGCGCCGCCGGCTTCGTAGGGGACCTCCAGCTTGGCGCCTGTCCATGCCTTCTCCCACGAGCCGCCGGGGAACAGCTCGGGGGTGGGGGGCATGACCTTGGCTCCGGGCGAATCGGTTGGCCGTTGGGGATCCATCGGGTCCGGCAGGGCGCGCAGGGCGTCCTCCTCACGCAGCTCGGCCTGGATCGCTTCCTCGCTGGCGCGGTATTCGCCCTCGCCGAAGTGGAACCAGGTGAGTGCTCCGCCCGTCTTCCAGAGGAAGAGGCTGGGCCAGCCCTCGCAGCCGTAGGCGTGCCAGAGGCGACGATCGGCGTCGATTGCGACCGGAAACTCGACTCCGAGCCGCTCCACGCCGGCGGCGACCGCTTCGCGCTCGGCGCCGAAAAGGAAGCGCGGCGCTTGCACGCCGATCGTGGTCAGGCCAAGCGGCTCGTAGCGACGCGCCCACTCGGAGACGTAGGGAAGCGTCCGCACGCTGTTGAGCTGGGCGAAGTCGAAGAAGTGGACGAGGACGGGTCCGCCCGCGGTCGCAAGCGGCATCGAGCGTGGCGCCTCGCCGATCCACTCGCTCCCCTCAGGCAGGTCAGGCGCAGCAATGTTCTCCCGTTCGGGCCGCATGGGCCGCGCAAGTTACCCCGCAACGAGACGTGCCGGGAGTTAGGCACCCATATGGACCCTTAACTCCCGGCACGTCCCCAGATGCTGTTGCTGCAATGCGCTAGCTTGTTCGAGCGATGATCGAGTTCGCCATTGCGGCTGTTCCGCTGTTGCTGCTCGTCGCCGCGCTGCTGCTCGGGCGCTACCCGGGATGCGAGATGGCGATGCGGCTTGCCGAGCGGATTGCATCGCGCGCTCGGCCGAGGGCCACAACGGCCGACAACTCGCCCCGGCCCCGGCCGCCGGCCTCGCACGCCGCGCATGGCGGCCAACTGATCGCCCTCAGCCTCGCGCAGCGGCCTCCTCCGCTCGCTGCCTAGCGCAGCGATACGGCCCGCGCCCTCTGGGATGCGGGCGAATCCGGCGCGGGCGGGATGCCCACGCCACGCGAAGGAGCAAGCAATGAACTCGAATACCGGACGCGCGGTCGCTGGCATCGCGATCATCGTCGTGGCGGTCGTGCTGCTGATCGTGTTGAAGAACGGCGGCAGCGACACGAGTGCGACGACCAAGGGTGTCACCACGATCGTCATCAAGAACGGCAAGCCGGTCGGTGGTATCGCGCAGCTGACCTACAACAGGGGCGAACAGGTCCGCTTCAAGGTGGACTCCGACGTCAGCGACGAGGTTCACATGCACGGCTACGACATCATGAAGGACGTCAAGGCGGGCGGCTCGGTCAGCTTCGACTTTCCGGCCACGATCGAAGGCGTCTTCGAGGCGGAGCTGGAGGGCCGCAAAGAGCAGATCCTGGAACTGACGGTGAATCCGTGAGCTTCTTCCTGCCGGTCGCGCACGCGCTGGTCGCGCGCAAAGACCTGCCGGTCCCGGTCTGGCTGTTCGCCTGGGGGGCGTCGATCGTCCTGATCGTCTCCTTCTTCGCCCTCTCGGTCAGCTGGCGGGCGCCCCGCTTCGAGGAGGACCGCTGGCGTCCCCTCGGGGCGGGGCTCTCGCGAGCCCTGCTCGGCCTGCCGGCGCAGATCGTTTGCGGGCTGGTCGGGGTCCTCCTGCTCGGCCTGGCGATCTACGCGGGTCTGCGTGGCACCGAAGCCCCCGACCGCAATTTCGCCCTCACCTTCCTCTATGTCACCACCTGGCTCGGCTTTCCCCTGTTCAGCGTCTTCCTCGGTGACGTCTTCCGGCCCTTCAACCCATGGCGGTCGGTCGGCCGGGTCGTGGGAGCGGGGTTCACGGCGCTGGCGGGTCAGCGACCAGCGCACCTGCGCTATCCGGAGGCGCTGGGGCGCTGGCCTGCGGCGCTCGGTCTGATTGCAGTTGTCTGGCTGGAGGTCATCTACGGGGCGAGCGGCGGAGTCGCGGTGGGCCTCGCGCCACATGCGGCCGCGGTTGCGGCCCTCCTCTACAGCGGCTACACGCTGGCGATGATGGCGTTGTTCGGCGCCGAGCAGTGGTGTCGGACCGGCGAGGTGTTCTCGGTTTACTTCGGCATGTTCGGCCGGCTCGGCTGCTTCGGGGTCGAGGACGGCCGGCTCGGTGTGCGCAGGCCCTTCGCGGCAGCTGCGAAGTGGGCGACCGTACCCGGTTCGGCAGCGGTGGTGATCGCTTCGATCGCGACCACCAGCTTCGACGGCGCCCAGGAGGGAGCATTCAAGGGCGCCCTCGAAAGCACTTTCAACCATCTCACCGACGCCGGTTTCGGCCTCACCTCGGCGCTGCGGCTCACCGACACTCTCTTCATCCTGCTCTGCTTCGCCGGCGTCGGCCTCGTCTACCTGACCGGGGTGTGGGGGATGGCGAGCGTCCCCGGCGCTCCCTCGTTCAAGAAATTGCGTGCAGGCTTTGCCCACTCCCTGATCCCGATCGCCCTCGCCTACCTGATTGCCCATTACTTCAGCCTCTTCGTCTTCCAGGAGCAGGCGCAGTTCACCTACCTGCTCTCAGACCCGCTGGGAACCGGGACCACCGATCTCTTCGGGACTGCTTCCTCCGGAATCGATTTCCAACTGCTCAACGCCAACGCAATCTGGTACGTGCAGGTCGGCGCCCTCGTGATCGGTCACGTGATCGGCCTCACCCTTGCTCACGATCGAGCCACTGCGTACTGGGGTGACTATAGGCAGGCCGCACGCTCGCAGTACTGGATGCTGGCGGTGATGGTCGCCTTCACCTGCTTCGGCCTCTATCTGCTCTCGGTGGCGAACGCGTGAACCCGCAACGACCGGGAAAACTGCGGGATTGCGGCATTGACCGCTCGGTTTTTTACCGATGCCCAGGGTGCTGAGGGGTGGTTTACTGATCGTCAGGTTGCAAGTCCAGTTCCTTTCGAATTCCCTCCCAAGAAAAACAGCACCGAGGCCGCCGGAAGATCAGCCACTCCGACGGTCTCGGTGTAGTCCTGTTGCCGCCTCGCTGAAGATGGCTCTAAAGGATCTCGCCGAGCCGGCGCTCCAGCGCCGCCGAGACCTCGTCGCGCACCGGGCCCTCCGCGAGACGCTCGACCAGGGACTCGAGGAAGCCCTCGATGATCAGCTGCTTGGCCTCTGCCGGATCGAGTCCGCGCGAGGTCAGGTAGAAGAGCTGGTCGCGGTCGATCTGGGCGATCGCCGCGGCGTGGGTGCAGCGGACGTCGTCGGCTTCGATCTCGAGGCCGGGGATGGAGTCGGCATGGGCGTCGGGGGAGAGCAGCAGGTTGCGGCTCTCCTGGAAGGCGTCGGTCCCCTGGGCGCCGGGGTCGACCCGGATCATGCCGCGCCAGACCGCCGTCGCTCCGGCGGCGAGCACGCCGCGGAAGGCGAGGTCGGAGAAGGTGTTCGGGGCGGCGTGCTCCTGCGTAGTGTCGTAATCCAGGTGCTGGCCCGGGCCGCCGGCGTAGCCGCCGGTCACCCGCGCCTCGGAGCCCGGGCCGGCCAGGTTGGTCTCCATCCGCACCTTGCCACGAGCCGAGCCGAAGCCGAGCGCGGTCCAGTCGAGCCGGGCGTCGCGCTCGACCTGGGCGCGCTGGCTGGAGAAGATCCAGGCGCGCTCGGAGATGTCCTGGGTGCTGACGTAGCGCAGCGCCGCCGCCTGACCCACGTGCAGCTCGACGACCGAGTTGAGCAGAGCGTCGGTCTCGTCGCCGGCTGAGAAGCAGTGCTCCCAGACCTCCGCCTCGGCCCCCTCCTCCAGCACGATCAGGGTGCGCCAGTAGACGACGCTGCCATTCTCATCCAGGGGCAGTTCGACCTTGATCGGCTCGGTTAGCTTCACTCCGGCCGGAACGTGGACCAAGACCCCGCCGCGCCAGCCCGCCTCGTTGCGGGCTACGAATGGGTCCTCGATCGGCACCAGCGAGCCGAGCCGCTCATGCAGCAGCTTGTCGTGGCTCTCCAGCGCCGCCGCGAGCGGCAGCGCTGTCACCCCCTCGACCCCCTCAATCGTGGCGGCGGGGGAGGCCTCGGCGTAGGCGTCGAGGTCAAGCGTGGCGAGGTCGGTGAATTCCCATCCCTTTGCCTTCTGGTCGGGCAGGGGGAGGCTCTGCGCGAGAGAGGCGCCCCGCCGGCGCCTCTCGTCCAACCAGGTGGGCTCGGTCACTACCTCAGCCAATGCTTCCCTCCATCTGCAGCTCGATCAGGCGGTTGAGCTCGACCGCGTACTCCATCGGCAGCTCTTTGGTGACCGGCTCGATGAAGCCGTTGACGATCATCTTCGAGGCCTCCTCCTCGTCGAGCCCGTGACTCTGCAGGTAGAAGATCTGCTCGTCGCCGATCTTCGAGACGGTTGCCTCGTGGCCGACGTCGGCGTCGTTCTCGCCGATCCGGATCGTCGGGTAGGTATCTGAGCGGGAGTCCTCGTCGAGCAGCAGCGCGTCGCAGACGACCTTGGAGCGGGACTCGGTCGCCCCGTCGGCGACTTCGAGCAGGCCGCGATAGGTCGCCCGCCCACCGTCCTTGGAGATCGACTTGGAGAAGATCGAGGACGAGGTGCGCGGCGCGGCGTGGATGATCTTGCCGCCGGCGTCCTGGTGCTGGCCCTCGCCGGCGAAGGCGATCGAGAGGATCTCGCCGTGCGCTTCGGGCCCGAGCAGGTAGATCGACGGGTACTTCATCGTCAGTTTCGAGCCGAGGTTGCAGTCGACCCACTCCATCGTCGCCTTCTCGTGGGCGACGGCGCGCTTGGTGACCAGGTTGAAGACGTTCTGCGACCAGTTCTGCACCGTCGTATAGCGCACCCGCGAGCTCGGCTTGGCGACGATCTCGACCACGGCGGAGTGCAGCGAGTCGGTCGAGTAGACCGGCGCCGTGCAGCCCTCGATGTAATGGACGTCGGAGCCCTCCTCGGCGATGATCAGCGTCCGCTCGAACTGGCCCATGTTCTCGGTGTTGATCCGGAAGTAGGCCTGCAGCGGCATCTCCACCTTGACGCCCGCCGGCACGTAGACGAAGGAGCCGCCCGACCAGACGGCAGAGTTGAGCGCCGCCAATTTGTTGTCGTTGGGCGGGATGATCGTCGCCCAGTACTCGCGGACCAGGTCCTCGTGCTCGCGCAGCGCCGTGTCCATGTCGGTGAAGATCACGCCCTGAGCCTCGAGCTTCTCGTTGACCTGGTGGTAGACGACCTCCGACTCGTACTGGGCGCCGACCCCGGAGAGGAATTTGCGCTCGGCCTCGGGGATGCCGAGCCGGTCGAAGGTGTTCTTGATGTCGTCGGGGACCTCGCTCCAGTCGCGGCTGTTCTTCTCGGAGGCGCGGACGAAGTAGTGGATGTCGTCGAAGTCGATCTGACCGAGGTTGCCGCCCCAGGTCGGGGTCGGACGGGAGTAGAAGTGCTCCAGCGCCTTGAGGCGGAAGTCGCGCATCCATTGCGGCTCGTCCTTGTACTCGGAGATCGATTCGACCACCTCGCGAGAGAGGCCCTTCGGCGCCTTGTAGGCGTAGCTGCTCTCGGGATCGTGGAAGCCGAACTTCTCCTTGTAGTCGGCGTTGATGCCGGCAAGCTCTTTTTTCTCTGCAACTGCCTCAGGCGTTGCCATGGTCAGACCTCCAGGACGATGGTGTCGTCGACGACGGCTGTCGCGAACGTCCGCACCGGAGCATAGGCGGGGAGCGTCTTCGGCCTGCCGGTGCTCAGGTCGAAGAGGGAGCCGTGACGGGGGCACTCGACGGTGCAGGCCTCGGCGATGAACTCGCCCTCGGCAAGCGGCCCGTCGTCATGGGAGCAGCGATCCTCGATCGCGTACAGCGTTCCGTCGCAGTTGAAGACGCCAATCTTGATCCCGTCGTGCTCGACCAGGCGCATCGCGCCGGGCCGCAGCTCGGAGAGCGGGCAAACGCTGATCCTGGTGGTTGTGCCGTCCGTCACGTTATTCCTAGTGTATCGGTCGGGATTTTAGCGGTCGAACCGGATCGGTGCGCGCGATAACAAACGTTTGACCATCGCTTAGGTGGGGATGAGAGGATCGAGCAGACCTTCGACGATTGGAGTGCAGCAATGAGCCAGATGACCACCTATACGCCGGGAACTCCTTCCTGGGTCGATCTCGGAACCCCCGACCTGGAGGCCTCGGCCGATTTCTACACGGCGCTGTTCGGCTGGGACGTGCCGGAGTCCGAAAACGCCGAGCAGACCGGCGGCTACCGCCAGGCAATGCTGGGCGACAAGGCGACCGCCGGGATGATGCCCCTGATGCAGGAGGGCCAGCCGCCCGCCTGGAGCACTTACGTCTCAGTCGAGGACGCCGACGCCACCGCGGCGAAGGTGACCGAGGCCGGCGGCACGGTCATGGCCGAGCCGATGGACGTGATGGACCTCGGCCGGATGGCGATCTTCGCCGACCCGACCGGCGCCGTCTTCGGCATCTGGCAGCCGGGCACCTTCGCCGGCGCGGGCATCGTCAACGAGCCCGGCGCGCTGAGCTGGAACGAGCTCAACACGCGCGACCCCGAGGCCGCCAAGGCCTTCTACGGCGCCGTCTTCGGTTGGGACTTCGAAGACAACGACATGGGGGAGATGGGGACCTACACCACGCTGAAATTGGGAGATGCCATGGTCGGCGGGATGCTCGACATGGCAGGTCGCGGCGTCCCCGAGGAGATACCCGCCCACTGGCAGGTCTACTTCGCCGTGGAGGACACCGACGCGGCCGTCGAGCAAGCCAAGCAGGCTGGCGGCAACGTGATGGTCGAGCCTATGGAGGTTCCGGCTGGCCGCTTCGCGATCCTCACCGACCCCTTTGGCGCCAGCTTCGCGGTAATCGCGCTCAGCGAAGGGGCAAGCGCCTAAGCACATGCGCAGCCGACATTTACCCCACCCTGGTGTGGTGAAAGTCGGCTGCGGCGCCTAGGCCGAGCCGAGGTCGGCGGCCGCTTCCGAGGGGTCGCCGACCTTGCCCTCGTCCTCCCATTCGGCGGGCTGGCCGAGGCCGGCGCTCTTGACGACCTTGAGGCCGAGCATCGCGCACTTCATCCGCGTGGCGGAGATCTCGATCCCGAGCAGATCGAGCACCTCCTCTTTGGGCAGCGCCAGCAGCTCCTCGCGAGTCCTGCCGACCAGCTCGTCGGTGAGCAGCGAGGTCGCCGCGGTCGAGATCGCGCAGCCCTGGCCCTCAAAGGCAATCTCCGCCACCCGGCCCTCCTCATCGAGTCGGATCGTCACACGCTGCTCGTCGCCGCAGAACGGGTTGGTGTCCTCGAACTCGAGGTCGGGATTCTCCAGCCGGCCGAAGTTGTGCGGCCGCTTGTAGTGCTCGAGGATCTGGTCTCGGTAGAGCTCGTCCATCACTTCGAGGCTAGCGAAGCCGCTGGAGGGGGCCGCGACGAGGCGCAGCGCGACCACCCGTTGAAAACGGCTGAGTTTGTCCAGTGTCTCTAGAGTAGTGCGGCAAATTTCGAACTGGGAGGTCGAATGGTTGCCCCTCGCTCTGTCCTGCTTGCCGTCCTCGTCGTCGCTCTGGCCGGTGCAGTCCTGCCTGCCGCTTCCGCGGCCGGCGCGAGCTATTCGACCACGATCGTCGTCAGTCTCAAATTCCCCGCCTTTCACGGCACGCTGAAGTCCGCCAAAAGCGCCTGCGCGACGGGCCGCACGGTCAAGCTCTTCCGCGAGAAGTCGGGGCCGGACAAGCTCCTGGGCACCGACACGAGCAACGCCAAGACCAAGTGGTCGATCCCACTTGGCAAAAGACTGACCTCCGGCTCCTACTACGCCAAGGCCCCCAGCAAGGGCAAGTGCAAGCCGGCGAAATCGAAAGTGCTCACGATCGACTAAGCGACGAGTACGAGTTGCGGCGTTTAGCCGGCGACGCCGAAGACCCGCCGGGCGTCGTGGAGACCCTCGAGCAGGCGGTCGATCTCCTCGCGGGTGGTGTAGACGCCGAAGCTGGCGCGGGCGGTGGCGGCGACGCCGAGGCGATCCATCAGCGGCTGGGCGCAGTGGTGGCCGGCGCGGACGGCGACGCCGTGGCGATCGAGGATCTCGGAGACGTCGTGGGCGTGGACGCCCTTCAGCTCGAAGGAGACCGGCCCGATCCGAT
The DNA here is from genome assembly GCA_035260485.1 of Solirubrobacterales bacterium. GTDB lineage: Bacteria > Actinomycetota > Thermoleophilia > Solirubrobacterales > 70-9 > VRUE01. The sequence continues at coordinate 108,749 of DATFVC010000055.1, forward strand.
CGGCGCTGCGCGGTGGCCCGAAGACGCGCAGGCCCGGTACGTCGGCGAGTTGCGCCAGCGCGTAGTCGGTGACCGACCGCTCGTGGGCCAACACGGCCTCCATCCCGAGGCCGTCGAGCCAGCGCAGCGCCGAGGCCATTCCGATCGCCTGCGCGATCGCCGGCGTCCCCGCCTCGAAGCGGGCCGGGGGGTCGGCATAGGTCGTGCCCGAAGTCGTCACTTTGCGGATCATCGAGCCGCCGCCGAGGAAGGGCGGCATCTCGCGCAGCAGGTCGAGCTTTGCCCAGAGGGCTCCGATCCCGGTTGGCGCGTAGAGCTTGTGGCCGGTCAGCGCGTAGAAGTCCACCCCCAGCTCGCCGACCTCGAGCGGCAGCTTCGGCGCCGCCTGAGCGCCGTCGGCCAGCACCAGGGCACCGGCCTCGTGAGCGAGGCGGGCGATCTCGGCGACGGGGTTCTCGGTGCCGAGCACGTTGGAGACGTGAGTGACCGCGACCAGCTTCGGGCGGCGCTCCAGCAGCGTTGCGTATGCGTCCATGTCGAGCAAGCCGTCCCTGCCGACGGGCACCCAGTCGACCTCGGCGCCGGCCCGCTCGGCGAGCTGCTGCCAGGGGACGACGTTGGAGTGGTGCTCCATCTCGGTCAGCACGATGCGATCGCCCACGCCGACATTGGCGTCGCCCCAGGCCCGTGCGACGAGGTTGATCGCCTCGGTCGCGTTGCGGACGAAGATCACCTCGCGGCGGTCGGCGGCGCCGAGGTGGTCGGCGACGGTCGCCCGCGCTCCCTCATAGGCCGCGGTCGCCTCGGCCGAGAGCGTGTGGGAGCCGCGGTGGACGTTGGAGTGGTGGGCGCGCTCGTAGCGGTCGACCGCCTGGATCGAGGCCAGCACCCGCTGCGAGCTGGCGCCGCTGTCGAGGTAGGCGACCGGGCGGCCGTGGACCTCGCGCTCCAGCGCCGGGAAGGAGGCGCGGACCTTCTCGATCGGGAAGGCCGACGCAGGCGTGGTCGTCGTCGGCTCCATCGTCGCGAGGCTAGGCGGTGGCGCCCGCCTCGACCTCCTCGCGGATCCAGCCATAGCCCTTCTCCTCGAGCTGGGTGACCAGCTCCGGGCCGCCCTCCTTGACGATCCGGCCCTCGAACATGACGTGGACCGAGTCGGGCTTGACCATGTGCAGGATGCGCTGGTAGTGAGTGATGATGAGGACGCCCATGTCGGGCCCGGCGAAGGTGTTGACCCCATCGGCGACGACTCGCAGGGCGTCGATGTCGAGGCCCGAGTCGGTCTCGTCGAGGACCGCGATCTCGGGCTTCAGCAGCGCCAGCTGCAGCAGCTCCATCCGCTTCTTCTCGCCGCCGGAGAAGCCGTCGTTGAGGTAGCGGCTGGAAAAGGCTTTGGGGATGTTCGCCAGCTCCATCGCCTCCTGGGCGGTCTTGGCGAACTCTTTGATCTTGACCTCGCCTTCACCGCGCGCCTCGCGGCGGGCGTTGAGAATCATCCGCAGGTACTTGCTGACCGAGACGCCGGGGATGGCGACCGGGTACTGGAAGGCCATGAAGAGGCCGGCGCGCGAGCGCTCGTCGGGATCGGCCTCGGTCATGTCCTCGTCCTTGAAGACGATCGAGCCCTCGGTCACCTCCAGCGAGGGGTGGCCCATAATCGCGTTGGCGAGGGTCGACTTGCCCGAGCCGTTCGGTCCCATCAGGGCGTGGACCTTGCCCTTCTCTACGTCGAGATCGAGTCCGCGCAGGATCTCCTTGCCCTCGGCGCTCACGTGCAGGTTGCGTATCTCAAGCTCAGCCAATGTCACTCCGTTCGTGGTTGCGTGGGATTAAGCGGCGCTGCCGACGGGCGTCTTCTCGGCGGCGCCTTCGGGGCCGCCGGAGAACTCGACCAACTCGGCCAGCGTGGTGCCGGCGAGCGCCTTGGTGACGCCGCCCTGGACACGGGTCCAGAGCAGCTTCGTCGCGCAGTTGCGGTCCCCGTCGCTCTCGTGCGAGCAGAGGACCTTGCCCTCGGGCGTCTCGTGGAAGCACTCCATCGGCGCGATCTGGCCTTCCAGCGCCTCGACCACTTCGTCGAGGGTGATCGCCGCGGCCGGCTTGGCGAGTCGGTAGCCGCCGTGCGCGCCCCTGGTCGAGCTGACCAGATCGGCATTGCGCAGTTTGGCCACCAGGTGCTCGAGGTAGGAGAGCGGCAGTCGCTCCGCCTCGGCGACGGCGCTCAGTGAGACCGGGGCGGAGCCGGGCTGGCGGCCCAGCTCGACCATCAGGCGCACTCCGTACTCGGCTTTGGTCGAAAACAGCATCGACCTAAATCCTACTGAAGCGGTCGGTTATGCGGATGCGGGCTCGGTCGCCTCTTCCTCTGCGCTCCTGCCCTCCGCCTCTTTGCCGAGCTCCACATGGGCTTTGCTGTCGCGACTGCGAATCAGGACCAAGGTGAGGACGAAGCCGAGCGCGGCGATCGCGGCGCCGCCGAGGAAGGCTGCCTGGAATCCCTCGGTCAGCCCGTTCGCCAGGCTCGAGCTGCCGGAGGACAGCACGTTTTCGGTCCGCGAGGTGGCCACGGTGGAGAGCACCGCGAGCCCGAGCGCTCCGCCGATCTGCTGGGAGGTGTTGATCAAGCCGCTGGCGAGGCCGGCCTCGTTCTCCTCGACCCCGGAGACGGCGGCGATCGTCGTCGTCACGAAGGCGAAGCCGAGCCCCGCGGCGGCGAACAGCGACGGCCCGAGGATGTCGGTGGTGAAGCTGCCGCCGACGGATACGCGGCTGAACCAGACGAGGCCGATGACGATGAAGAGCAGGCCGGCGGCGAGCACGGGCTTGTAGCCGAATCTGGTGACGAGCTGGGACGCGACGGCGGCCGAGGCCATGATCGTCAGCGCCAGCGGCAGGTAGGAGAGGCCGGCGTGGATCGCGCTGTAGCCGAGCACCTGCTGCATGTAGAGAGAGATGAAGAAGAACATCGAGAAGAGCGAGGCCCCGACCAGCAGGCCGACGACGTTGGCCCCGGTCAAGGTCCGGATCCGGAAGATCGAGAACGGCACCAGCGGTTTCCTCGCGCGCAGCTCGATCACGACGAAGGAGATCATCAGGACCACCGAAAGCGCGATCAGGCCGATCGTCTGGGTTGAGCCCCAGCCGGCGCTGCTCGCGTCGACGAGCGCGTAGACCAGGGTCGAGAGCGCCGCGGTGACGGTGACCGCGCCGGCGACGTCGAAGACGCGGGTCTCGTGCTCGGCGCGGCTTTCGGCGATCAGCCTGGGAGAGAGCGAGAACGCGATCAGGCTGACCGGCACGTTGACCCAGAGCACCCACTCCCAGCCGAGCCCGTCGGTGAGGACGCCGCCGAGCAGGACGCCGGCGGCGCCGCCGGAGCCCGCGACCGCTCCCCAGACGCCGAGCGCCTTGTTGCGCTCCGAGCCGTCGCTGAAGGTGGTGGTGACGATCGAGAGCGCCGCCGGCGAGATGATCGCGGCGCCAAGCCCCTGTGCCGCCCGCGCCGCGATCAGCTGCCCCTCGGTGCTGGCGAAGCCCGCGGCGAGCGAGGCCGCGGCGACCAGGAGCAGGCCGGCCATGAAGACGCGGCGGCGGCCGAGCAGGTCGGCGGTGCGGCCGCCGAGCAGGAGGAAGCCGCCGAAGGTGAGGATGTAGGCGTTGACGACCCAAGGCAGGTTTTCTTGGGAGAAGTTGAGCGCCTTGCCGATCGTGGGCAGGGCCACATTGACGATCGAGGCGTCCAGCACGACCACGAACTGCGCCGAGCAGAGGAGGACGAGCGCCTGCCAGCGCTTTTCTCTGAAGTCCTGGGTATCAGCCATGACTGGGTACTTCAGTCAAGCAAATCCGCCCCATCGGCTCGCCGCTTCAGGGCTCGATCAGCCCGCGGCGGATCGCGTAGCGGACCAGCTCGACCCGGTCGCGCATGCCGAGCTTGCGCATCGCGTTGGCGCGGTGGTTCTCGATCGTCTTCTCGGAGAGGTGGAGGATCGCCGCGATCTCCTTCGAGGTGTGGGCCTCGGCGACGAGCTTGACGATCTCCTCCTCGCGCGGCGTCAGCTCCTCCTCGCCGCTCGAGCCGCGCTCCAGCACGTCCTTGATCAGCGTCCGCTGTGCCTCGGGGGTGAGGAAGGGCTCGCCCCGTTGGACCGCCCGGATCGCCGCCAGCAGGTCGGTGTCCGCCTGGGCCTTGAGGACGTAGCCAGACGCGCCCGCCTTGAGCGCCTCGAACAGGTAGCGCTCATCGTCGTGCATCGAGAGGATCAGGACTGAGACCTCGGGCGCCTGCGCCTTGATCTCGCGCGTCGCCTGCAGGCCGGTCAGCTTCGGCATCTTGACGTCGAGGATCGCCAGGTCGGGCCGCTCGCGGATCGCCAGCTCGCGCGCCTCGGCCCCGTCCGCCGCCTCGGCGACGACCTCGATGTCCGGCTGGCGCTCGAGCAACAGCCGCAGGCCGGAGCGGACGATCCCGTGGTCGTCTGCGATCAGGACCCTCAGCATTCGAGCAGTGTCCCATCGTGCGGCGAAATACCCCGGCGCGGGGGAGAACTTTGCGCAGTGGCGACTTAGCCCCCGGTATGGGACGAAAAGTCGCCAGGGCCGACGTGTCGATTGCGAAGATCGCGCGCCGACAGCACGGAGTCGTATCTGTGGGACAGCTGTACGGTCTGGGTCTCGGCGAGCGCGCCGTGCGTGGCCGGGTCGATGCGGGACGCCTGCATCGCGTACATCGGGGCGTCTATGCAGTGGGCCATGCGGCCCTTCCGCCTCAGGGCCGCTGGCTGGCGGCTGTGCTTGCGATCGGCAGGGGCCCGAGCCTCAAGGCCGGCTCAGTGCTCGACTACTGGCGGGCGGCTGTCAGCCATCGCAGTGCGGCCTGCCTTTGGGATCTCTTGCCCGAGGCGGATCGCCCGGCCGACGTCATCGTCAGGGGCGATGGCGGCAGGGCGAAGCGCCTCGGTATCCGTGTGCATCGCTCGTTCACTCTCGCTCCGACCGATGTGACGCTTCTCCGTGGAATACCGGTCACTACTCCGGCGCGCACGATCTCCGATCTGCGCCGGGCGACGTCGGAGGGCTGGCCCGGCGCCCTTCGCCCTCGTGAGCTGCGAAAGGCCATTCGCCAGGCGAATGTGCTCGGTTTGCCGATCGGTGAGGAGAGCGGCAGGGATCGCACACGCAGCGACTTGGAGCGAGACTTCCGGCGACTCTGCCGTCGCCATCACCTGCCGTCACCCGAGGTCAATGTGCGCATCGGCCGTTACCTCGTCGACTTTCTCTGGCGAGAGCGGCAGCTCGTAGTCGAAACCGACAGCTACCTCTATCACCGCGGAAGAGAGGCTTTTCAAGACGACCGCAGCCGGGACCTCGAGTTGAGGCGTCGCGGCTTCGAGGTCATACGGCTATCCGAACGGCAGATAGACGAGGAGCCGGACCGGGTGGCGGAGACGCTCGCGGCGACCCTCCGCGGTCAGCCACGAGTCTAGCCAGGCACTGAGCGCAACAAACCGCGCTACCGATTTGTGCACCGCGACGAGCCCGCTGATGGCGCACCCGCGACGAGCGTCATTCTGGCAATTGGCCGCCGTGACCGGATGATCGCCTACGCGAAAGCTGCTGGCCGCCTCAAGGAGCGAGTGGCCCAGGAGGGCCGGGCTGTCGAGTAAGGATCTGGCCGGGGATCGAAAGGCGCACAGTCGTGCCGTGGTCCGGCCGCGACTCGATCGTCAGCTCGGCGCCGATCAGCAGCGCCCGCTCCCTCATGCCGCCGATCCCGAGCCCGCGCTCGGACTGCTCGAAGGCGAAGCCGCGGCCGTCGTCGGCGACCTCCAGCTCGACCCCGCCCTCGAAGCGGCGCAGGCTCACCGCGATCCGCTGCGCCTCGCTGTGGCGGGCAGCGTTGGTGAGCGCCTCCTGGGCGACGCGGTAGACGACCAGCTGCACGTCGTCGTCGAGGTCGGAGAAGTCACTCTCCGCCGCCAGCTCGGTCTCCAGGCCGGGGCGCTCGACCTGCGAGACCTGGCCCCCGATCGCGGCGGCTAGGCCGAGGTCGTCGAGCGCCGTCGGCCGCAGTTGCCGAGCAAGGGCGAGCAGCTCCCGCATCGCCTGATTGGCGAGCGCCTTGGTCTCCGCCAGCTCGGCCTCCAGCTCGGGAGGGGCGGCCTCGCGGGCGGCCTCGAGCCGCAGCAGCAGCCCGGTCAGCGACTGGTTGACCTCGTCGTGGAGGTCGCGGGCGACCCGCGCCCGCTCCTCCTCTTGTGCCTGCAGCGCGGCGCTTCCCGCCCGCCGCCGCTCGGCTTCGAGGCGGTGCATCATGCGCAGAAAGGCGAGCTCGATCCGCTCGACCTCCTCGGTCTCGCCGACGCCGTCGATCGAGTCCGGCAGCAACGGCCCCGGCCGGCTCAGGTCGACCTTCTCCATCTCCTCGATCAGGGTCTCCAGTGGCGCGAAGCGGCGTCGCTGTCGCACCAAGCTCGCCGCGAGGACGACAGCCGCGATTGCGAGCACGACGATCGCCGCCATCGTCATCTCGAGCTTCCAGGTCGCACGTATCCGAGCTTAAGGGTCGTATGGCGCCTAAAAACTTAGACACGCCAGGGAAGGAGGGTCCGAGAATAGGGGTTGGCACCTATAGGCGAATGGGCCAGACGAGGCAATACTTCGGAGGCTGCGCAAATCTCGACTAGGAGCTGGCGATGACGACCACCAAGCAGTCCACCTGGGGAGCCACCCTGCGCACGACGATCCTGCTGGCGTCCCTCTCGGGGCTGCTTGTCTTGATTGGCGCCTTGATCGGCGGCCCGAGCACGGCCGGGCTCTTCCTCGGCTTCGCCCTGCTGATCAACCTCGGCTCCTACTTCTTCAGCGACAAACTGGCGCTGGCGATGAGTCGCGCCAAGCCGATCGACGAATCCGAAGCGCCGCGGCTCTTCGAGATCGTGCGCGAACTGACGACGCGCGCCGGCCTGCCGATGCCGCGCCTCTACATGATCCCCCAGGACCAGCCCAACGCCTTCGCCACCGGCCGCAACCCCAAGCACTCCGCCGTCGCCGTCACCCGCGGGATCACCAAGCTGCTCTCCGAGGACGAGCTGCGCGGCGTCCTCGCCCACGAGCTCACGCACGTCAGGAACCGCGACATCCTGATCCAGTCGGTGGCCTCGGCGATCGGCGCCGCGATCACCTACCTCGCCTACATGCTGCTCTGGTTCGGCGACGACGACAACTCGCCGCTGGGGCTGGTCGCCTCGCTGGCGATGGTGCTGCTGGCGCCGATCGCGGCGAGCATCATCCAGCTCGCGATCTCGCGCCAGCGCGAGTACGCGGCCGACGCGGGCGGCGCCGAAATCTGCGGCAACCCCGAGTCGCTGGCCAGCGCCCTGCTGCGCCTCGAGCAGGGGGCGACCGAGATGCCGATGCAGGTCAACCAGGCGGCCGAGCCGCTCTACATCGTCAAGCCCTTCGCCAGCAAGGGAATCGCCGGCCTCTTCTCGACCCATCCCCCGATCGAGGAGCGGGTGAAGAGGCTGCGCCAGATGCGCCCGAGCCTCGGCTAGAAACCTTTTGTCGTCAATAGGGCCTAAGATTGGCTGGGTGGCTGCTCAGCCAAGAAAACGCCCGCTCCTGGGCTCGGGCAACGAGGCTGAGTGGGCGAGGATCAACGAGGAGAAGGACCAGCGAGAAGCTGAATTTGCCCGAACGCTCTCGATTCCCGAGCGGCTCGACTTTGGCCAGAAGCTCTTCGACCAGGCATTCGAGCTCTGCAGCGCTATCCACGCTTCCGACCAGGGTCATCGGCTGGATACGCCTGGACCTGATCTATCAGGCGTCGTTGCCGACGCCAATGCCTGAGGCAAGGCAGTTCAGCGACGGAAAGCTGTTGACTGCCGAAGATGTGGCAGGTGCCCGCCACCTGTGCGTCGACAGCCGCCATGGCGTGATCGACGTTATGCGCGGTGGCCTGCCACCCCTTGACTACGAGACGGTTGCCGCCAATGCCTTGGAGGGTTCCTGGCGCGATAGCCCCTTTCGTGTTGCCTCGCTGCGGAGCCTGGGTCGGTTTCAAGCGTCTCGCCAATCGCAGCCAGGACAAGGTTGACCTTGAAGCGCTGGAGCGGGTCAATGGCGAGTTGTCGATTGACCAGATCCCGGAGCTTGACGACCAAGGTTGAACGCAGCCTGGGAGGCCACCGTTGACCGGGGGGTATTTAAGAACTACCCTGTACGTGTAACGGGATAGACCGTTCGCGAACATGGCCAAGGCACGCGCCAGCACCAAATCTGCAGCGCCGAAGCGCCTCCCGCGCGGCCGCCACGCGCTCGCGCCTGAGGAGGTTCTGCGCGACCAGCGCGAGCGGCTGCTCGCCGCCGTTCCCGCGGTCGTCGCCGAGCACGGCTACGAAGCGATGTCAGTGGCCGACATCGTCAAGGCCGCGGCCGTCTCGCGCAACGCCTTCTACAAGAATTTCAGCGACAAGCAGGAGTGCTTCGCTATGGCCCACGATGCTGGCCACGAGCGGCTCTTCGAGGTCCTCGCGCAGCCCTGCGACGCAGAGGCGACGATCGAAGAACGTGTCGAGGACTCGCTGACGGCGGGCCTCGGCGCCCTGGCGTCTGAGCCCGACGTGGCCCGCCTCCTCTTCGTCGAGGCGCCCTCGGCGGGGGAGGAGATCGCCCTCCGCTACCACCAGTGGTTGCAGCGCTACGGCACGCTGCTGCGCTTGGCCGCCCCCGACCTACCCCCGCACTCGATCCCTGCACCTGAGGTCGAGGGTGTGATCGTCGGTGGCATCGCCTCGCGCATCGCCAGCGAGGTGCTCAACGGGCGGGCAAAAGAAGTGCGAGATCTCACGGCGCCCTTAGTGGAGTACGTGCTCGCCTTCTACCGCATCACCGAGCCCGGTCCCAAAGAGGGCAAGCTCGTCGCCTTTGAGCGCGATCAGCATCTGGCGCAAGAGCCTGTCGAGGCTCGGCGCAAACAGGCCAGCGCCTAGCTGAAGAGAATCGCGCGTACCCGGCTCAAACGCCCGTTTATCTGGGTACCTATGGAGTTTCGCGGCTGAAACTCTGCATTGGAAATCCCCGCAACTGACGGATTCTTGTTGTAGATACCATGTGCGTATCTTGACAACATCGAACCAGCGTGTTTACATCTGGTCGCGTCTTCAGTTGGGAATCACAACGGTATAGCCAGCGAAGTACGCAAAGCAGGAACAGGGACAAACCGAGCGCCGGGAGGGTCGCCAAGGGAAGCGGCCGGCAGAGGGGCTCACGGGACAAGGAGAGAGATTTGATGTTCTCGCCACTAAGCAACCGCTTCGGCATCCCGGGCGTGATCTCGGTGATCGCCCTCGTCTTTGCGATGTTGGGCGGCGCCTACGCCGCCTCAAACAACTCCGGTGGTGGCAAGGCGAGCGCCTCGGCCAAAGCCAAAAAAGGCCCCCCGGGCCCCAAAGGCGCGACCGGCCCCGCCGGGCCGGCGGGTCCTGCGGGAGCGGCGGGCGCCAAGGGAGATGCGGGCGCCAAGGGTGACACCGGCGCCGCCGGCAGCAGCGGAACCAACGGCGCCAGCGCCGAAGCCGTCTCCTTCGCCGGCGCCGAACACGGCTGCGCCGAAGGCGGCATCGAAGTCAAATCGGCCAAACCAGCGGTCTTCATCTGCAACGGCAAAAAAGGAACCAACGGCGCCAGCGCCGAAGCGTTCTCCTTCGCTGGCGCCGAACACGGCTGCGAAGCAGGCGGCATCGAAGTCAAATCGGCTAAACCCGCGGTTTTTGTCTGCAACGGCAAAGCCGGCAAAGACGGCAAAGAAGGCTCGCCCTGGGTCGCCGGCACGGCGCCCGACAAAGTGATCCTCAAGGGCGCCTGGGCCATTCCCTACTACAGCGCCGCGGCGGGCGGCGAGCTCATCCCGACCGCGATCTCGACCGGCATTCCGGTGCCTGTCGGAGGAGCCCCCTCCTATCTTCCCGCCGTCGCCCCCGGCGGTGGGATCACCTACCCACCCGGAGAAGAAAAAGAACTCGCGGAAATCTTCTGTCCCGGCAGCGCAGACAACCCGACCGTCAACAAAGCGGCGCTCGCTGAATTCGAATTTCCCGCTTCCGGGATCCTCTGCCTCTACGCGGGCGCCGCTTCGAACCTCACTCCGCCGCCGGCGCTGGATTCCAGTAACTGGCCGCATCTGAGCTTCAGCGGCGGCGGCGGCATCGCCAACTTCAAATCGAGCGCCGCGGGCGTCGCCAAGGGAAGCGGCACCTGGGTGCTGTACACGAAATGACGTCCAGCCGGCGATCGATCGCAGACCGACACATCACCACCGAGAGCGGGCCTCTGATGCAACCCCGACGCCAAGCCAAGCGCAGAGGCTGGCGGGACCTGCTCGTCTTCGCGCTGGCGCTCGGCGTGATCGCGGCGCCGGCGAGCGCAGCCACAGCGGCGGCCCCGCCGCCGCTGTGGAAGAAGGGCCAGAACTGCGGCACCTTCATTGAATGCGGCTTCAAAGCCGAAAAAGCCAAATCGGGCCTGAAGCTGGTCGAAACGACGATCCCCCGCGGCATCGCCTCAGATCCCGAAACCGGTCACCTCTACGTCGCCGACCAGAACAACCAGCGCATCGTCGAGCTGACCGCCTGGGGGGACTTCGTCAAGGCCTGGGGCTGGGGGGTCAAAGACGGCTCTCCCGAACTGCAGACCTGCAGCGCCGAAAGCGGCTGTCTGCAAGGTAAAAGCGGCAGCGGCAAAGGGCAGCTCAACACCCCCCAGGGAGTCGCCGTCGACTCAGCCGGGGGCATCTACGTGGTCGATTGGAACAACAACCGCGTGCAGAAGTTCGACCGCGAAGGCGACTTCCTCTGGATGGTCGGTGGCGACGTCAACAAAACCAAGGTCGAAGCCGCCGCCCCCGAAGCGCAGCGCAACCGCTGCCCGGTCGATCCCGGCGACGTCTGCCAGGCTGGGACGACCGGCGCCGGCAACGGCCAGTTCAGCCCCTGGCCGGTCTCGAGCTACATCGCGGCAGGGCCCGGCGACACGATCTACGTCGGCGACAAAGCCAGGATCGAGAAATTCGACTCCAGCGGCGCCTACCTCTCCCAGATCGCGCTGCCCGAAAAAAACGAGAAAGGAGAAGCGCTCCCGGCGCCGGCCAGCGCCGAAGTGGGCGCGCTCGCGGTAGACCCCCTCACCGGCTTTCTCTACTACGCCTACCGGAACGGGGTAGAACTCAACTTCAACGAAGCCAAGCACAACGTCTTCAAGCTCGACCCCACCACGGGCAAAGTGGTGAAGACGCTCGAAGTCGGCATCCCCAAAGCCCTCGCCACCGACGAGCAGGGCGGCGTCTACGTCTTCGACCAGAGGGCCATTGGCAATAAATCCGCGCCCGGCAACCACATCACCAGGGTGCTCAAGTTCAACTCCGCCGGCAACTTCGTCGAAGTGGTGGCGCAGAA
>DATFVC010000056.1:0-26459 GCA_035260485.1 Solirubrobacterales bacterium
ATGCCCACCAGTGGCAGAGCTCGACCGAGCGGTTGCGCTCGCTGCCATCCTTCCTGCGCTACTACAACCGGCGTCGTCCGCACAGCTCTTTGGGAGACCGGCCGCCGATCAGCCGTGTTCACAACGTCTGTGGGTAGGACAGCTAGGCCAACGCCTACTGCGGCACGCCGACCGCGACGATCGGGGCCGAGGTCGGGTGGGCGCTGCCGCCGCGGGGCTCGGCGGTCACCATCACGGTGTTGACGCCCTGCATGTGATCGATAACCGCGGTCGCGGTGCCGTCGCGGTTGGGGACGAACAGCGTCTTCGCCGATTCGATCTGCTTGCCGCGCCGCACCCACGCCTGAAGAACCTCGTTAGAGGGCAGCTGGTGGACGTTGGCCAGCCGCAGCGTGCCCGAGTCGCCCTCGCGAACCATCTTCGCAGTCACCCCGGGGGCGTGGCCGGCGGCCACCGTGATGGTATTGCCTTCGGAGCCCCCGCCGCTGATCGCGTAGCCGGCAACCCCGGCCGCGACCACGAGAACGGCAGCCAGTCCTGCGGCGAGGCGCCGTCCGTCCGTCCAGCGCTGGAGGCCGCCAAAAAGCCCTCGCCGGTCTCGCCGGGAGCGCCGGCTGACATCGGCCTCGACTTCGCCCATGATCCGCGTGCGCAGTTCCGCCGGCGCCTCAACCCGCTCCACCGCCTCGGGCAGCATCTGCGCCGCCGGGCGCAGCCAGGCAAGCTCGGCACGGCACTCCTCGCAGCCCGCGAGGTGCTGCTCCAGCGCTGCCACCTCACCGGGCTCCAGCGCCCCCAACAGATACGGGGCCAGTTCGTCGCGACGCCCTGCGTGCTCTCTCTCGTTCATGCCACGCCCTCCGCAAGTCGTCCCCGGATCTTCTCCAAGCCGAGCCGCATCCGACCCTTGACGGTACCCAAGGGCACGCTCAGCATCTCCGCGATCTCCGCCTGACTGAAGCCGCCGAAGTAGGCGAGCTCGATCACCTTCGACTGCTCTCCCGGCAGCTCGCCAAGAGCCCCGCGAACCTCTTCTGCCGTCTCGTGCCGCAGCGCCTCCTCGTCGGTGAAGTCACCTGACGGCCGCTGCTCGAGCGCCGTCTCGTCATCGAAGCCGAGCTTTGGCGCCCGCCCCGACCTGCTGCGCAGCAGATCGATCGCCCGGTTGCGGACGATTCCCAGCGTCCAGGAGCGGACGCTGCCGCGCGCCCGGTCATAGCGGCCGCCGCTGCGCCAGATCGAGACGAACGCCTCCTGCGTCACGTCTTCGGCAGCCGCCCGCTCGCCGACGATCCTGTACGCCAGCGAGTAGGCGACGCCGCCATGGCGATCGTAGAAGACCTCGAACGCCGCAGCGTCCTTCTCGCCGATCAGCGGCATCAGCTCCTCGTCGGCAAGCCGCTCGGCGCTCCGGCCCCGCGTCTTCATCTGGAACGGTCGGCCCCCCAGATCTACTGGATGAACGGTTCGACGGCCTTCAGCACCTTAGCTTCGTCGAGCGAGGGGTCGAACGCCTCCGGAGACGGCTCCTGCTTGTTCTGCAGGCGGATCGCCGCCGCGTGCCGGGCCTCAACCTGGACGATCGAGCCAGCGGCGCCGAGCACTTCCTTCGACTTGATCTGCGGCGCGGCGCCGTTGTAGGCGCTGACCCCCGTGTCCTCGAAGGTCTGGGCTAGCTTGAGAAAACCGGCGGTGCCGCGATAGGGGAAATCGAACTTCGGCTCGGCAACCGGCTTGCCACCCAGCTTCTTGATCGTTTCGGTCAACGCTCCGACGTGTTCGTCCTCGTCGCGAGCAACCAGATCGATCAGGCTCTTCAGGTCGCCGCTCGCCTTCGCCCTGGTCTTCGCTTCCTTGTAGAAGGTCGACTCCAGGTACTCGAGGGTGAGGGCGAAGTTGAGGATGCCGATGTCGCCACCTTCTGACATCGCCAGCGCTCGGCTGACGAACGGGGCCACCGACATGGCGCCGTAGACAGCGCCCACGGCCAGCGCTCCCTTGAGGATCACCTCGCTTCGCGAGAGGTCGTCGCCCTCGGCCTCGATGTGGACATCGGCGAGCTCGGGCTGTGCCAGTTTTTGGTTGTTCATCTCATTCTCCTTTTCGCTTTGCTCGCCGGGATCAGCTGACGATGAAAGGTTCAACGGATTTGAGGACGATCTTCGCGTTGGCCGGCACAGCGAATGCGCCGTCGGGCGTGATCGATTCACCCAGCAGCGTGTTCAGCGTCGCCGCATGGCGGCCCTCGACGCTGTGGATCGAGAGCGCCGCGGCGAGCACTTCCGGGCTCTTGATGTTCGCCGCCTGACCCAGGTAGGCAGCGGCGCCGAGGTTCTCGACCGTCCCCGCCAGTTCGAGCACCGACTTGGCGCTCTTTAGGGGAAATTCGGTCTTCGGCTTCGGCGCCGGCTTGCCACCGAGCTTTTTGACGAAGCCGGTGAGGGCGGCGACGTGTTCGGCCTCCTCGCTGCCGAACTTGCGGATCGTGGCCAGATCGGAGCCCTTGAAGAGCCCGCTCTTGACCACGTCGGCGTAGAAGGCCGTCTCCAGATACTCGAGGGTCAGCGCGTAGTTGAGGATGCCGACGTCGCCCTTGCCGAACTTTTCCGCGATCACGGCGTCGCCGCCCGCCGCGGAGCTGGCTGCGGTGGTCGTGGTCGAGCTACTGTCGCTGCCGCAGGCCACGAGGAACGCGGCGGCGGCGGAACCGCCGCCCAGGGCGATGAACTTGCGCCGCGAGACCGGGTCCTTCGCCACGCGGCTGAGCGCGTTTGCTTCTTTCCGAACAGCCATGCCGCCCTCCTGATCGCAGTTTGGGTTCCCCCCCACTACGGAGGCGCTACGGCAGACGGATCAATACGGCCGGCGCGGCTTTATTTGGCCTGTTAGGCGGGCGAGGCGGCGCGGACCCGCTCCAACGCACGGGCAATGCGGGCGACGCCCTCGGAGATGCGCTCCGGGGGGACACTGGCGAAGGAGAGGCGGAGGCTGTTCTCGCCTCCCTCGATCATGAAGTCGGGACCGGCGACAAAGGCGACGCCCTCGCCCTTCGCCTCGGCAAGCAGAGTCGGCGTGTCGGTTCCGGGCGCAAGGTCGAGCCAGAGGAAGTAGCCGCCGCCGGGGACGACGAACTCGGCCTCGGGGATCTGCTCGCGCAGCGCCTCGACCAGAGCGTCTCGGCGCTCGCGCAGAGCGCCTTTGACGAAATCGATGTTGCGGTCCAGGCCACCGGACCGGCAGAGCTCGAGCACAACCGCCTCGGCCAGCATGTTGGGTGAGATGTAGGTCTCGTTCGCCCGCTTTGACAGCTGGGCGATCTCCGCCGCCGGCCCGGCAAGGTAGCCGACCCGGACGCCGGGGCTGACCGTCTTCGAGAAGGACGAGGCGTGGATCACCCGCTCGCTCTTGTCGAGTGAGAGCATCGTCTCCAACGCCTCGCCCTCGAAGGGAAGCTCGCGGTAGGGGTCGTCCTCGAAGATCCAGAAGCCGTGCTCGGCGGCCAGCTCGACGATCCGCAGCCGCTTCTCGGCGGAGAGCGTGCAGCCGGCGGGATTGTGGAAGTTGGGAATGACGTGGGCCAGCTTGATCGGCCCGTCCTCAAGCGCCGCTTCGAAGGCGTCCACGTCGAGACCGTCGGCCTCCAGGCTCACCGGCGCCAGCTCGACCCCGAGCCGCTGCAACATCAAGAGGGTGCGGTCGTACGTCGGCTGCTCCACCACGACCCGGTCGCCGGGCTCGAGCAGATGCTCGAACAACATCCAGCCGGCCTCCAGCGACCCGTTGGCGATCATCACCTGACCCGCGTCGAGGCCACCATGCCGCTCGGCGACCCACTGGCAGAGCCCAGGATGCCCGATCCCGGTCCCGTAGGAGAGCGCCTTTTCCCAGTCCTCGGCGAGAGCAACCGCAGCCGCATCCCTCACCGCATCCCTCGGCAGGATGTCGGCGCTGGGCGCCCCGCGAGCGAATGAAATCGTGTCTCCAGCCATGGCAACCGAGCCTAGCAACGCCCCCAATTAGCGGCTTCTCCGCCTCCGGCGCGGGGAGAGACCGCTCGCGCCTGAGCTTGACATTCATATGGATGGTCAAACTCAGGGACACCCGGTGCGGGACGATCGCCGCCGGTATGTGGAGCGCGAGCGGGCGCTTGCCGCGCTCGCGACGCAGCAGCACGGCGTGGTCGCGCGGCGGCAACTCGTGGAGCTTGGCCTGGGGCGGGGCGCAATCGATACCAGACTCCGAACGAGGCGCTTTAGCTCGATCCACCGCGGCGTCTACTCGGTCGGCCACGGGCGCCTGACCATGCGCAGCACGTGGCTCGCCGCCGTACTTGCCTGTGGTGAGGGAGCGGTACTCAGCCATCGCAGCGCCGCCGCCCTCTGGGGTCTGATGCGCCCTCGATGGTCGCCGGTGGACGTCACCAGCTGCCACGGTCGGGCGGGACGCGACGGCATCCTCTTGCACCGCTCACGGGTACGCGACGACGAACGAGCGGTCGAAGCCGAAATTCCCCTCACCTCCCTACCCCGCACCCTCCTCGACCTGGCCGAAGTCGTTGACGAGGTGCGACTGAAGCGAGCGTTCGAGGAGGCGGATCGACTGAAGCTCCTGCGAATGCCAACCCTGGAACAGGCCTGCGTTCAGGCGGGAAAACGCAAGGGCCTCGCCGCCCTCCGCCGCCTGATCGACGCCGCCCGCGAGCCGGTCACCACCCGCTCGCCATTAGAGAACCGCTTCGCCGAGTTCTGCCGCGAATACCTCGCCGACCTACCGGCCCCACTCACCAACGTCTCGATCCTCGACCACGAGGTCGACGCCTACTGGCCCGCTCACCGCCTCGTGGTCGAGATGGACAGCTGGGAATTCCACCGCCACCGAGCTGCCTTTGAGCAAGACCGAGCCCGCGACGCCGCCATGCAAGCGGCGGGCTACCGCGTAATCCGCCTCACCCACCGCCAGCTGGAAGCGGAAGCCTCCCGAATCGCCACCCAGCTCCGCAAGCTGCTCGGCACGGAGCAACCGGCATCTCCAGCGTAGGCGCCGGATAGGAGGTCCAGGGGGCGCCCCTGCCGTGCGCGGCGTCCTTGTTTTTCGCACTACGGAGTCAGCGAGAGACGGCGCGGCGCCCGGCGAAAAACCCAGCCACGGCAGGGGTGCCCCCTGTTCCTCCCAAACTGAGGCCTACCCGCGCAGCACTTCGACAGCGATCCGCGCCGTCTCGGTAGGGCTTTCGCCCACCCGCACGCCCCGAGCCTCGAGCGCTTCCTTCTTCGCCTGCGCGGTCCCCGAAGACCCGGAGATGATCGCCCCGGCGTGGCCCATCTGCTTGCCGGGGGGCGCGGTGAAGCCGGCGATGTAGGCGACCACGGGCTTGGTGACCTCGCCAGCGATGAACTCGGCCGCCCGCTCCTCGGCGTCGCCGCCGATCTCGCCGACCATCACGATCAGCTCGGTCTCAGGATCGGCCTCGTACAGCTCGAGGATGTCGATGAAGTCCGAGCCGACGATCGGGTCGCCGCCGATGCCGACGATCGAGGAGTTGCCCTCGCCCGCCTGCTTCAGCTCGTTGCCGATCTGGTAGGTCAGCGTGCCCGACTTGGAGACAACGCCGATCTTGCCCGGGTCGAAG
This sequence comes from Solirubrobacterales bacterium, assembly GCA_035260485.1. Classification (GTDB taxonomy): domain Bacteria; phylum Actinomycetota; class Thermoleophilia; order Solirubrobacterales; family 70-9; genus VRUE01. The sequence continues at coordinate 5,630 of DATFVC010000056.1, forward strand.
AACTGGGCGGGGATGATGCCGACATTGGCCTTGCCCGGAGAGAGGACACCCGGGCAGTTCGGCCCGATCAGGCGAACCCCAGCCTCCTTCGCCTTCCAGTAGGTCTTCAGCATGTCGAGCACCGGGATTCCCTCGGTGATCGCGATCACCGTCTCGACGCCGGACTCGATCGCCTCGTCGATCGCCGGTGCGGCGAAGCGGGCGGGGACGAAGATCATCGAGGTGTTGGCCCCCTCCCGCTCGACCGCCTCGCGGATCGAGTCGAAGACCGGCACGCCCTCAACGTCCTGGCCGCCCTTGCCGGGGGTAACACCAGCGGCCAGGTGGGTCCCATAGGCCTTATTCCGCAAGCCGTGGAAGGAGCCCTCGCGGCCGGTCAGGCCGGAGACGACCAGCTTCGTCTCCTTGTCGATGACGATCGACATCAGCCGTCCGCCCCCGCCAGCTCGACGACCTTCCGCGCGGCGCCGAGCATGGTCTTCTCCTGGTGCAGGTCGGGCAGGCTCGCCGCGGCGAGGATCTCCAGCCCCTGCTCCGAGTTGGTGCCGTCGAGGCGGACCACCAGTGGCACCTCGAGGTCGAGCTGAGCCGACGCCTCGACGATGCCCTTGGCGATCTCGTCGCAGCGGGTGATGCCGCCGAAGATGTTGAAGAGGATCGCCGTGACCTTCTCGTCCGAGGTGATCACGGTCAGCGCATCGACGATCGCCTCGGCCTTGGAGCCGCCGCCGGCGTCGAGGAAGTTGGCCGGGTCCCCGCCCGCCTGGGCGACCACATCGAGGGTCGACATGCAGAGCCCGGCGCCGTTGGCGAGGATGCCGACGTTGCCGTCGAGCTTGACGTAGGTGAGGCCCTTCTCGCGCGCCATCGCCTCCTGTGGGTCGTCGATCGACTCGGCGTCGAGCTCAGCCAGCCCCTCGTGGCGGTAGAGGGCGTTGCCGTCGATCGTCACCTTGGCATCGAGCGCGACCACTTGGCGCTCCGCGGTGACGATCAGCGGGTTGACCTCGATCAGGGTCGCGTCCTCGCTTGCCGCGACCTCAGCCAGCTTCGCCAGCACCTCGGCCGCCTCGTCGCGGACGTCCTCAGCGAGCCCGGCGGCTTCGACGATCGGCCGAGCCTCGGCAGCGGTAAAGGGCCGAGTCGGATCGATGTGCTCTTTGACGAGAGCGTCGGGGTCCTCCTCGGCGACCGCCTCGATGTCCATCCCGCCCTTGGCCGAAACCAATGCCAGCAGCTTCTTCTCGCCGCGGTCGAGGATCACCGAGGCGTAGTACTCGGCGGCGATGTCGGAGCCGCCCTCGACCCAGACCTGCTCGACCCTGAAGGGTCCCTCCCCATGCGGCCCGCGGATGTCCATGCCGAGGATGGCGCCGGCGTGCTGCTCGGCCTCGGCGCGGTCTGCCGCGATCTTGATCCCGCCCGCCTTGCCACGACCGCCGATCAGGACCTGAGCCTTGATTGCGCAGGGGTAGCCGATCCGCTCCGCCGCAGCAACAGCGTCCTCGACGCTGGAAGCGACCTCGCCGCTCGGCGCCGCGATGCCGTGCGCGGCGAAAAGCTGCTTGCCCTGATACTCGAGGAGGTCCATCGGAGAGGGCGCCGCTACGGCGCGAGCGGCAGCCTATAAGATGCCGCGCCCCGTGCCCCTTCCCGCTCTGAAATCCATCACTTGGGTGACCACCGACTGCTACGGCACCCTGATCGATTGGGAGAAGGGGATCATCGAAGCGTGCAAGAAAGAGGCCGCCAAGGACGGTTTCAGCTTCGAAGAGGGGCCGTTCCTCGCCCGCTTCATGGAGGTGCAGGCCGAAATCATGGCCGGCTCCTACGAACTTTACGCGGAGGTGCTGCGCCGCACGATCGTCAAGATCGCGCGCGAGATCGGCTGGGAGATCGAGCCCTCGCGTGCCCAGTTCCTGCCCGACAGCGTCGCCTACTGGCTGCCCTTCCGCGAGGCCAACGCGGCGATGGACCGGCTCGGCAAACGCTACGACATCGGGATCATCTCCAACGTCGACGACAAACTGCTCGGCATCTCCCGTCGCCACCTGCGCACCGAACTGGACCTGGTCGTCACCGCCCAGCAGGTGCGCAGCTACAAGCCCGACCCGGTCCATTTCAAAGAGTGCGCGCGGCGGATCGGCGGCAAAAAAGGCTGGGTTCACATCGGCTCCGACTACACGACCGACGTCGCCCCGCTGCTGAAAATGAAAGTTCCGGTGATCTGGGTCAACCGCCACGGCGAGAAGCTCGAGGGCCGCAAAGCGCCTAGCGCCACGGTGAAGAACTTCCGCGAGGCGGCCAAAAAGCTGGGCGCGTCCTAGCCGTTTTCTAGCGTTCGGGCTTCGCAACTTCGCCCGCGGCAGCGGTTTCGACCTTTGTAGGCGACCCGAGGTCGCCTGGGCGGCACTTATTCGATGGATCGAGTCAGCCACACCCGACTGCCTTCGCGCGCCCGCCTGCCAATTGCAGCGGCGCTGCTGGCGCTGCTCTGCGCGCTGGCGCTGAGCATCGCCCAAGCTCACGCCGTCGAAGCGGAAGAACCGCCGCTCGATCCCAACAGCGAACCGCCCAGCTTCGTCGTGATCCAGACCGACGATCAGACCCTCGACGGTCTCTACGCCGCCTTCAGCGCCTACCCGGGAGCCCCCGAAACGCGGGCGATGCCGAACACGTTGGAACTGCTCGCCAAAAAAGGCGAGACCTTCAACCGCTACTACGTCTCCTATCCGCTCTGCTGCCCCTCGCGAGTCAGCCTGATGACCGGCCGCTACGCCCACAACACCGGCGTCAAGGGCAATGTCCAGCCCAACGGCGGCTACTTCGGCTTCTCCTTCCGCGGCGCCTTCGAACACAACATCGCCACCTGGCTGCACGGCGCCGGCTACCGCACGATCCACATCGGCAAGTTCCTCAACGGCTACGGCGACGAACCGTACGACAACGGAACCACCGTGCCGCCCGGCTGGGACGCCTGGCACACGATGCTGAACGCCGATACCCACCACTACTTCTACGGCTACACGCTCAACAACAACGGGCAGCTCAGCGAACCCTACGGCGACTCGGGCAGTTGGGAAACCCGCGAATACGGGCTCCGCGACGAAGCCGGCTGCCCATTCGAACCGCTCGAAGGCCGTCCCTGCCTCTACGCGACCGACGTCTTCAACTGGATGGCGAGGGAAGAGATGCTCGCCACCCCCGCCGAACAGCCCTTCTACCTCCAGGTCGACTACACCGCCCCGCACGGCGACTTCCGCCGCCCCGCCGGGCCCGAGCCGGCGCCTCGCTATTACGACTGGTTCAAGGGGGCGAGGCTGCCGCACGACCGCTCCGAAGGCTTCGACGAGGGCAATGTCAGCGACAAGCCCGGCTTCATCCGCGAAGCGGAACACCTGACCCCGAACGACAAGCGGACCTACAAGGTCTACTACGAGAAGCAGCTCGAGTCGCTGCGCTCGGTCGACGACGGGGTGAAAGAGATCGTTGACACGCTCGGCCAGCTTCACCGGTTGCGCAACACCTACATCCTCTTCACCTCCGACAATGGCTTCTTCTTCGGCGAGCATCGCCTGATCGGCGGCAAGTTCCTCGCCTACGAGCCGGCCACCCACCTGCCCTTCCTGATCCGCGGCCCGGGGATAAAGCAAGACAGCTCGACCGGCGAGCTGACGGCGAACATCGACATCGCGCCGACGATCCTCGATCTTGCCGGGGTCGAACCGGACAAGAGCGTCGACGGCCGCTCGATGGTCCCCTTCCTCCGCGACCCCGAACTGCGCAGCCGCCGGCCGCTCCTCTTCGAGTCGTTCGTCCAGACGAGCGACGTCGAAGCGAACGGGACGATCTCCAGCAGCGGCGAAGGGGACGGCGGCCGTCCGGGCGGCAACGGCAGCACCGGCGAAAACGCGGCGGGCGCCTCCACGAGCGCAGCACCAACCGCCCACGCCTCGCTCCTGGCGCCGCCCCTGAACTACGAGGGAATCCGCCTCGGTCCGTACAAGTACATCGCCTGGCCCGACGGCGAGAAGGAGCTCTACAACATCAACAAGGACCCGTACGAGCTCAACAACATCGTCAAAGTCCCCAACTTCTACCCGATCCGCAACTTCCTCCATCGGCAGCTGCGACGCTTCGAGAACTGCGTCGGGCGGGAATGTCGGGAAGTGACGCCACCGCTGCCGCTGACCCGAATCGAATTCGAGCGCCTGCGGGCCAAGCGCCAGAAGGAAGTGCGCGAACACGAACGGGAACGGGAAAAGGAACGGCGCGAACACGAACACGGCCACCCGTAAGAGCGGGTGCGGGGTTGCCCTTCCCTCTTGCTGGGTTTTTCGCCTGGGAACTTGGCGGCCATCCGAGGTTGCCTGAGGGGCGAAAAACGGACGCCGCTGCGCCGGAGGGCAACCCCGCACCCGCCCGAGTAGCGCCTTCGTTACTCGATTACAGCTAGGACGTCGCCGCTGGAGACCGAAGCGCCTTCGGCTACGTTGAGGGCCGTGACCTTGCCGGAGCGGTGGGCGGCTATCTCGTTCTCCATCTTCATCGCCTCGATCACGCAGATCAGGTCGCCCTCGGAAACCTCGGCGCCCTGCTCGACGGCGACTTTGAGCACGGTGCCCTGTAGTGGCGAGGGCAGCGACTCGCTCGAGGCACTTGCGCCTCCGCCCGCCTTGCGCTCGCGCTTGGGCGGCCGCTTGCCGCCCGCGGCAGTCGGCGCCGCGGCGCCTGCGGCGGCCTCGCCGATCACCTTGACATCGAAGAGCTTGCCGGAGACCTCGACTTTGTAGTCGCGGGTTACGACCTCGGCGCCCTCCGGAACCGCCGGCGCCTCAGCCTCCTGCGGCGCGGTGGTCTTCAGCCACTTGCGGTCCTCCATCAGGTCGCGGCAGGTCTCCCCCTTCGCCCACTGCTCGGTGGCGAGGATCGCACTGTGGAAGGGAATAAGCGTGGTCAGGCCGCCGACCTCGTACTCACCCAGCGCGCGCAGCATGCGTCGCGTCGCGTGCTCGCGGTCGACGTCCCAGACGATCAGCTTGGCGACCATCGGGTCGTACATCGGCGTCACCTCGGAGCCGCCCTCGACCCCGGAGTCGACTCGTACGCCCGGTCCAGCCGGCTCGCGGTAGGAGCCGATCGCCCCCGGGGCCGGCGCGAAGTTCTTGTGGGCTGCCTCGGCGTTGATCCGGCACTCGATCGCGTGGCCGCGCAGCTCGACGTCCTCCTGGGAGACCGTGAGCGCCTCTCCGGCGGCAACCAAGATCTGCTCGCGGACGATGTCGACCCCGGTGACCATCTCGGTGACGCAGTGCTCGACCTGCACCCGCGTGTTCATCTCGAGGAAGAAGTACTCGTCGCCGACCTGCAGCCCCTCAACCGTTCCGGCCGAGCGGTAGCCGACCGCGGCGGCGGCGTCGGTGGCTATCTTGCCGATCCGCTCGCGCATCTCGGCGTCAACATGGGGCCCCGGCGCCTCCTCGATCACCTTCTGGTGACGGCGCTGGATCGAGCAGTCGCGCTCGCCGAGGTGGATCACGTTGCCACGGGAGTCGGCCAGCACCTGGACCTCGACGTGGCGGGGATCCTCGAGGTAGCGCTCGACGTAGACGCGGTCGTCGGAGAAGAACTTCTCGCCCTCGCGGGCAGCGCCCTCGAAGGCCTCCTGAAGATCGTCGGGGGTCATCGCGACGCGGAAGCCCTTACCGCCGCCGCCGCCTGCCGCCTTGCAGGCAACCGGGTAGCCGGCGTCCTCGGCCTGCTGGCGGGCCTCATCGACGTTCTTTGCCGGCGCCGTGGCGCCAGGCACGATCGGCACGCCGGCCTCGGCCATGATCTCCCGCGCCCGGGTCTTCGAGCCCATCGCCTCGATCGCCTCGGCGGGCGGGCCGATAAAGACAATCCCCGCCTCGGCACAAGCGCGGGCGAAATCAGCGTTCTCGGCAAGGAAACCGTAGCCGGGATGGATCGCCTCGGCGCCGGCCTGCTTCGCCGTCTCGATGATCTTCTCGATGCTCAGATAGCTTTCGGCCGGCACCGCCGGGCCGATCAGGAAAGCCTCGTCCGCCTCGCGCACATGCGGCGCATCCCGATCGATCTCGGAATAAACGGCGACGGACCCGATCTCCATCTCCTTCAGGGTCCGCGCGACCCGGATCGCGATCTCGCCGCGGTTGGCAATGAGCACCTTCTCGAACACGGCGGCGCAGTCTATTCAGCCGCAACGGACGAGAAGGGCTTGGGCTCAAGTGGCAGAAGAGCCGTCCGCTTGCCCAGCGACACGCTCGTCAAATAGAGCACAGGTGTCGAGCGTGTCACAGCTACATCTGCTGGCAAGGTGGAGCCAATCGCGCGTGGTCTCGGCGCGCTCGATCAGGGCATCGACCTCCGGCAGCTTGCGGGACGCGAGTGCTCGAAGCTGCTCGTGGGCCGGGGCGCCCCGGTCGGTGGAGGTCAGCAGGACGCCGACCTCCTCGAGGGAGAACCCAGCCTGCTTGGCCGCGTCGATGATCCCGAGTCTGTGAATGACAGCGTCCGTGTAGCGGCGCTGACCACCGGTACGCTCCGGTTCGGGAAGGAGCCCGCTCCGCTCGTAAAAACGGATCGCGGACACGCTGACACTGGCCTTGCCGGCAACTTCGCCGATGCTGAGCATTGCTTCTGCCATGAAGATCGTCGCTTGACCTAAACCCAGGTTCAGGATCAACACTAGCGTCGAACCCCCGAAACCTGGAGGCGCCGACAATGACGAACGACACTGCAATGGCCTGCTCTCTCGGCGCAGGCGAACTCAAGCAAAGGCTTGCCGCGATAGCCGAGACTGGCGCGGGCAGTTTGATCTCCCGCGAAATCGAGGGCGACCGCCACCTTTTGCGCTTCCGGGCAAGCGGGGCGACGCGACAGCAATTGGAAAACATCATCGCCGCCGAGGCCGAGTGCTGCTCGTTTCTCGAACTCTCACTAAGCGAAGACGGTCACGAGCTGGTCCTGTCGATAGCTGCGCCCAAAGATGGTCAAGCAGTGGCGGACGAGCTTGCCGACGCGTTTACGCGGTAACGGTTAGCCGAGAGCAGCTGCGACGATTCCGCCGTGACAGGCAAGTCGATCGCATTGTTTGTCGCGGCGGCACTCGCCGAGATCGGGGGCGCCTACCTCGTTTGGATCGGCCTGCGCAACAGCGAGGGATTTCTGCTGGTCGCATTGGGGGTTGCTGCGCTCGGCCTCTACGGCGTCGTCGCCGCCCTCCAGCCCGAGAACGAGTTTGGGCGCATACGCGCCGCGATAGGGCTCTACCGCGGGCTTCGCTTCCCCGAGGTCGGAATAGGCTGCGGCATGTGTTGATCGAGTTGTCAGCTGGGCCGATCGAGTACGAGGACACTGGCGGCGAGGGGCCGGTGGTTGTCCTGGTGCACGGGCTGACGATGGATTGGCGGCAGTGGCGCAAGGTAGTCGCCGAGCTGGATGGCGATTTCCGCTGCGTGATGCCGGTGCTGCCAATGGGGGCGCACAGGCGGCCGATGCGGGCCGATGCCGACCTCTCGCTCCGCGGCATGGTGCGACTCCTCGCCGAGTTCCTCGAGGGCCTCGATCTGGGCGACGTGACGCTCTGCTTCAACGACTGGTGCGGCGCCCAGGTGATGATCGCCGACGGGCTGATGGAGCGAGTCGGGAAGCTGGTGCTCGTCTCCTGTGAGGCTTTCGAGAACTACCCTCCCGGTCTCGCCGGCCACGCTGCCTGGCTCTCGGCCAAGCTTCCCGGCGGCATCCCGTTCATGCGCCAGGTGCTCCTGCGGCCGAGACTGCGGCGGCTGCCGTTCGTCTTCGGCCAGATGACCAAGCACGGCATTCCCGACGAGCTAATGCGCGAATGGCTCGAGCCGCTGAGGCGTCCCGAGATCCGCCGCGACCTGCGCAGGTACGCCGGCGCCGCGATGAAGGGAAGGCACGACCTACGCGCCGCCACCCCCGCGCTCGCCTCCTTCGATCGTCCCGTCCTCGTCGTCTGGGACATCGAGGGGAAGATGATGCCCAATGAGCACGGCCGCAGGCTTGCGGAGGCGTTCCCCGACAGCCGCCTGGTTGAGCTGCCCGACTGCTACACGCTGATCCCCGAGGACCAGCCGGTCGAGCTGGCTCGCGCGATCCGGGACTTCGCCGCCTGACCCCGGCCTCGGCGCCGGTAGGGTCCCGGCCCCATGTTGATCGAGCTGCAGAGCCACTCGACCGTGTCCGACGGCCAGCTGGCGCCCGCCGCGGTCGTCGAGGAAGCCGCCGCCGCCGGAGTGACGACGCTGGCGCTGACCGATCACGACGCGATCGCAGGGGTGCCGGAGGCGATGGCCGCAGCCGATCGGGTCGGGATCGAGCTGGCGCCGGCGATCGAGATGTCATGCGTACACGAGCACGCCGAAGACCTGCACATCTGCGGCTACTGGATCGACCTTGGGGCGATTGCGCCAGCCTGCGAGAGAGCGCAGCACGAACGGGTGACCCGGGCCGGTGAGATCGTCGAGAACCTGCGCCGCGAGGGCTTCGACCTCCACCTCGAGGACGCGGTCCGCGAGGCCGGCGATGCGCTCTCAATCGGCCGGCCGCACATCGCCCGGGCCGCGGGCGCGACCGGCGATCTCGGCCCCTTCTTCGAGGAGTACCTGGTGCCGGGCGCAAAGGCCTTCGTCCCGCGCCGCTGGCCGACCGCCGAGCAGGCGGTCGAGGTGATCAAACAAGCCGGCGGTGTCGCCGTCGTCGCCCATCCCTACTGGGACATCTCAGAGCCAGTCAAGGTCGAGGAGCTGATTCGCGCCCTCGATGTCGACGGCGTCGAGACCTTCTACCCGACCCACAGCAAGGAGCAGACGGAGCACCTGCTCGCGCTCTGCGAAGAGCTCGACCTGATCCCGACCGCCTCCTCCGACTACCACGGCCCCACCCACAAGACCTTCGCTCGCTTCGGCGCCTACGACACCTACGGGCTGGGAGAGCCACGGGTGCCCAAGCGGGAGGGGCGATAGCCCTCTCGACGGGCGGATACTCAAAGTTGCCGCGCCGCCCGCGGCAACTTGTCCGGCGAGAGGGCTGCCGCCCCTCCCGCTACAACCTCTGACGTCGTAAAACGATCACTTTTTCGAGCGTCCGGGGATCGCCCCCGGTCGGCTCGAAGGTCACCCCGACGCGGATCCTGGCCTTGCCGTGCTGCTTGAGGAAGCGCTTGAGCGGGATCTTGGGCTTGATCGGGAGCCGGACGCGCTTAGCCTGCCTCGCCGTTCGCGCCAGCCGCCGAAAGCCCCGGCCATACAGAATCACCCTGCCCGGCCCGGGGACGCGCACGAACAGCACCGCCAAGCCGTTACTTCGATTCTTCACCAGGCCGGCGAAGCGGAATTTGTTCGACGGCAGCTTCGCCCCCAGCGCGGTAATTGGGATGATGCCCTGAGGTTCCACACACGATGGCGTCGGGGTCCCCGGCTCACCGAATCGCTCGACGAGGGCAAAGCCGGAGCTCGCCTCACTGACGTAAACCGCGCCGCGGCAGTCGAGCACGACGCCGAACGGCTGGGACGCCACGCCGAAGGCGTTGACGAAACTGCCGTCGATCCGCGAGACGCTTATCTGTTGGTTGAGGCGGTCGGCGACGTAGATCCTCCCCGCAGCGTCCGCCGCTACGCCACTCGGGGCTGCGAAGGCCCCGGCCGCGGATCCGCTGGCTCCGGACTGGCATTCGGTCGTGCAGACATCCTGGTCCCCGCTGCCTGAATTGACTTCCTTGCCGAAGGCACGCAGGAACGACCCGTCCGGCGCAAAGACGTCGATCCGGTCGTTGCCTGGATCGGCGACGAGGAGCTCACTGGCAGGGCCGAAGGCCACGTCCTCCGGCCCTGCCATCGATCCCGCGGAGTGGTCGACGGACGGCCCGGCCTGGCAGCCGGTTTTTTCCGTGCAGACATTGCCGCCACCCGGATCGACTTCCTTGCCGATCCCACGGACGAAGGCGCCGCCCGGCGTGAAGACATCAATGCGATTGTCGCTCCAGTTCGCCACGTAGAGAAGGCCGGAAGAGTCGAATTGGATGCCTCGCGGTTGGTGCAGATGGGTCGTGCCGAAAAAGTAGTTGAAGGTGCCGTTCGGGTCGTAGACGGCCACGCGGTTGTTGTTGGCGTCGGAGACGAAGAGCCTGCCTTCCGGACCGAGGGCAACCCCGACCGGGACCGTCAGCCCTTGGGGCGAGCTGCTGGCAATCCCCGCCTTGCAGCCGGTCGCCGTGGTGCAGATGTCGCCACCCCCCGGCCTGACGTCCTTTCCCATGGCCCGCACGAAGGATCCGTCGGCGGCGAAGACCGAGACCCGGTGGTTTTCGATGTCGGCCACGTACGCCGTCCCTTCCGGCCCAACCGTCACCCCCCGGGGGGAATCGAGCTGCCCCGCCCCACTGCCGAAGCTACCGAAGCTCGAAAGCAGCCCAAAAGCCACAGCGCTCCCGGGAAACGCCAGCACCAAAGCTGCGGAGAGCAGCATGAATCTGATCCCCCACCTCACCCCCCGCAGGTTAGGGAATCGACCACGTCGGTCAAGGAGGGGGCGGGGTGCCCCTCCTCCGGAACTTGTGAGCCACAAAACCTCGATCCTCCTGAGAGTGCGGGCGCGGGTTCAGGAGGAGGGGCACCCCGCCCCCTCCTCTACCGCAAGCCTTCGTCCCTAAGCCGTGACGGCAGCCGCGGGAATCAGATCCCGCGACTCGAGGTACTCGATCAGCTTCTGCGCCGACTCCTCAGCCGTTTCGGCTTCGGTGTCACAGACGATCTCGGGGCGCTCGGGCGCCTCGTAGGGGTCCGAGACTCCGGTGAATTCCTTGATCTCGCCGGCGAAGGCTTTCGCGTAGAGACCCTTGACGTCGCGCTCCGCGCAGGTGTCGACCGATGCCTTGACGTAGACCTCGATGAATCGCTCGCCCATCGTCTCGCGCGCCTCGGAGCGGATCTCCGCGTAGGGGGAGATCGCCGCGGTGATCACCGGCACGCCGTTGCGGCTGAGCAGGTCGGCGACGAAGGCGATGCGGCGGATGTTGGTGTCGCGGTCCTCTTTGGAGAAGCCGAGCCCCTTGGAGAGGTTTTCGCGGACGATGTCGCCGTCGAGGATCTCCAGCTTCGAGCCGCGCTCGCGCAGGTGGCCCTCCAGCAGCCTCGAGATCGTCGTCTTGCCGGCGCCCGAGAGCCCGGTGAACCAGAGGGTGAAGCCTTGCTCGCCAGCCATCGTTACGTCAGTCCTCCTTGTAAGCGTCGATAAGGATCTCGGCGACCTCGTCGCGCGAGAACTCGTGCGGCGGCTTTTCGCCGTTGCCGAGCATTTCGCGAACCTTGGTTCCGGAGAGGAAAAGGTGCGCCTCAGAGTCATGCGGGCAGGTCTTGCCAGAGGCAAGCCCCTCGCACTCGTTGCACCAGAAGGTGTGCTCGAACATCAGCGGCTCGATCCCGAGCTCGTCGATGTCGATCTCGTCGAAGATCTTCTGCGCGTCGTAGGTGCCGTAGTAGTCGCCGGCACCGGCGTGATCGCGACCGACGATGAAGTGGGTGGCGCCGTAGTTGCGGCGGACGATCGCGTGCAAGACCGCCTCGCGCGGGCCGGCGTAGTGCATCTTGGCCGGCTTCACGCCGAGCACCACACGGTCCTGGGGGTAGTAGTTCTCCATCAGCACCTCGTAACAGCGCATCCGCACATCGGCGGGGATGTCGCCGGCCTTGGTCTTGCCGATCAGGGGATGGATGAAGAGCCCATCGCAGGTCTCCAGCGCGGCCTTGGTCAGGTACTCGTGGGCACGGTGGATCGGGTTGCGGGTCTGGAAGGCGACGATCCGCTTCCAGCCACGGTCGGCGAACTCCTGCTTCGTCTCCGCCGGCGTCTTGTAGCGGCGCATGAAGGCTTCGTCGTGGTCGGGCAGCGCGTCGACCTCGATCGGGCCGGCGATGCAGCGGTTGCCCTCCGCGTAGATCGCGGCGACCCCGGGGTGGGCCTCCTCGGTGGTGCCGTAGACACGCTCGGCCTCGCTCTTGGCGTCGCGCTCCCAGATCTCGGTGACCTTGATCCGCCCGAGCGGCTTGCCTTCGTCGCTGGCCAGCGCGACCGTGTCGCCGACCTCGCACTCGAGGTCGGTCGCCAGCGTGATCGGAATCGGCCAATAATCACCGCCGACGGTCCGCATCTCGGCGCAGACGCGCTCCCAGTCGGCGGAACCCTGGAAGCCGGTCAGCGGCGCGAAGCCGCCGTTGGCGATCATCTCGAAGTCGGCGGTGTGGCGCTCAGAAAGGGTCAGGGAAAGCTCAGTCATCGTGTCGCTCATGCGGGGGGTATCACCAATCGTTCGGGGGAGGGGTGTAGAAGGCGGCGGGCGCCGCTAGTTAATCCCGCACTCGGTCTTCTCGAGACCCGCCCAGCGCCCAGCGCGCGGCGAGCCGCCAGGCCCGACCGGCTTGGTGCAGTGGGTGCAGCCGATCGAGGGGTAGCCCTGATCGTGGAGCGGGTTATACGGGAGGTGGTGCTCACGGATGTAGTTCCAGACGTCGCGCTCGGTCCAGTCCGCGATCGGGTTCAGCTTCCATAGCTCGAATCGCTTGTCCCAGGTGAACTTGGGGGTCTTGGAGCGACTCGTGGAGTCCTCACGGCGGACGCCGGCGAGCCAGCAGTCTACGGAAGACAGTGCGCGGCGCATCGGCTCGACCTTGCGCAGCCCGCAGCATGTGTCGGGATCGCTCTTCCACAGCTCGTCGCCGTGCTGGGCGGCCTGCTCCTCGAGGGTCAGGTTGTGGAAGCGGTCGAACTCGACCCCGAGGTGCTCGGCGAGCCTGTCGCGAGTCTCGTAAGTCTCCGGAAAGAGGACATCGGTGTCGAGGTAGAAGAAGCGCGCATCGGAATTGACCTGGGTAGCCAGATGCGCCGTAACCGCGCTCGTTTTCTGGAACGAGCAGGCGATGTAGTGGCTCTGGCCGAAGGTCTCGAACATCCACTCGATCGCCTCGGTGGCGGTGCGCTCCTCGAGGTCGGCAGCGACCGCCTCGGGGTCGAGCTCCAGGGTGGCGACGGGGCTCATATCGCGCACTCCCCCTCGCCGCGCTCGACTTTGTAGGGGCTGGAGCGGTTCCAGTCGATGAACTGCTGCATCGTCTCGAGGCTGAACTCGGCCGGCAACGTCAGCTCCTTGATCTCCTCTTCAAAGCGGGAGGCGCCGGCGCGCTCGGCGAAGGCGTTGAACTCCTCGCCCTCGGCTCGCTCGGCCTCATAAAGCCTGATCCAGCGCTCGACCGCCTGGGGAACGCGCTTGGCGGGGAGCCGCGATTTCAGCCGCGTGCCGAAGATCACCTCGCCGCCCTCGTAGTTGCCGCCGATGTGCGGGATGTAAGCGGGCATCTGGCGTCCGCCGACTTTCAGCGAGGCGCCGTAGAAGCCGATGTTGGCGATGTGGTGCTGGCTGCAGCCGTTGGGGCAGCCGCTCATCTTGATGTGGATCTTGCGGGTCAGCTCATCGGAGATCTCCATCTCCTCGAGCCGCTGCTTGATCGCCCGGTTGAGGCCCATCGAGCTGGTGATGCCGAGTTTGCAGCTGTCGGTCCCGGGGCAGCTGACCACGTCGGTGATCTCGTCAGCACCGGCCTCGGCGAGGCCAAGCGCCTGCAGCCGGTCCCAGACCTCGTACAGCGCCTCGTCGCGCACCCAGCGCAGAACCAGGTTCTGCTGCACGGTGCTGCGCGCGTAGCCGCCGGTGAACTCGCGCATGATCGCGGCCAGGCCGCGGAACTGCTCCGGGGTGAGGTCGCCGCGCTCGATCTTGACCTCGACCGAGACGAAGCCGTCCTGGCGCTGCGGTTGAACGTTGCCCTGAAGAAAACGGTCGAACTCGGAGCGGTCCCCATTGGGCGAGGCCGGGACCTGCGGCACATCGGGCGCGTTCTCCTCCTCGTCGTCGTCGAAACGCAGCCGCTCGACGTCGAAGTCGCGCTCCTGCGCCCAGTCGCCCTGCAGCTCCTCCTCGACCTGCTCGCGGAAGGCGTCGATGCCGATCTTGTCGATCAGCACCTTGATCCGGGCGCGGGCACGATTGACGCGCAGCCACTCCTGGCGGTCGAAGATGCGCAGCACGGCCTCGGAGACCTTGAGGTAGTCGCCGTTGTCGACCTCGACGAACTCATAGAGGGTCGGCGCGACGCGGGCCATGATCGAGGTGCCGCCGCCGACCCGGACCTCGAAGCCCTTGATGCCATCCCTTTCGCGGCTGAGGAAAGCGATGTCGTGGATGCCGGTAATCGCCCGGTCCTCGTCGGAGCCGGTGAAGGCGGTCTTGATCTTGCGCGGCATCAGCTGCGTCGTCGGGTGGCGGACGAAGTAGCGGACGTAGGCGCCGGCGTATGGCGTCGGGTCGAAGACCTCATCGGCGGCGACGCCGGCCCAGGGGTCACCGGTGACGTTGCGCACCGTGTTGCCGCAACCCTCACGCGAAGAGAGGCCGACGGCGGAGATCTCGCGGATCAGCGCCTCCATGTCGCGCAGCGGCACGTGGTGGATCTGGATGTTCTGGCGGGTCGTGATGTGGCCCTTGTTCAGCGGGGCCCACTTCTCGACGACCGTGGCGAAGGTCTCCATCTGCTCCGGCGTGACGCCGCCGAAGGGGAGCTTGACGCGGACCATCTGCACGTCGGGCTGGCGCTGCCCGTAGACACCCTGTTTGAGACGAAAGCCGATGAACTGCTCTTCGGCGAGCGCGCCGGAGAGGAACTGCTCGGCTTCGTTGTCGAAGTCGTCGAACTCACGCTCGATGATCGGGATCACGTTCCCCGGGACGTTCTCGTACGTCTCCGGGTTCTCGAGCGTGCCCGTGCGGCCCTTGCCACGCTGCTTCTTGTCCTGGTCGACGACTACCTCCATGCCAGGAAAATAGCAAAACCTGACAGGGATTAGGGTATTTATCCCTGAGCGGCCTTTTTCCGTGCCTGAAGGATGGATGCGGCCTCGCCCGAATCGGCCACGTAGCCGCCCTCGGGCTCGAGCGGCAGGTCCGCCTCGGACCAGCCGACGATGCCCTCGCTCAGCTTCGCCGCGTCGTAACCGGCCTCGGCGAGGGCGTCGGTCGCCATCGTCGAGCGGTTGCCGCCGCGGCAGTAGACGACGACGGGACGGTCCTTGTCGATCTCCCCGGTCCGCTCGGCCAGCTCGGCCAGCGGCACATGGGTGGCGCCGGCGATGCGGCCGGCCTCCCACTCGTGATCGGCGCGCACGTCGACCAGCTGTGCGCCCTCACCGATCAGCTTCTGCGCCTCATCGCGGGAGACCTCTCGCGTCTCGTCGCTCATCTAGTCGACCTCGGTGCCCTCGACCAGGAAGGCAACCCGCACGTGGGCGCGGTACTCGTCGAGGTTCTCGCCCCTGATTCCGGTCGAGACGATGTCGACCGCACGGATGTTGCGCAGCGTGCCCTGGGCCTGCGCGAGCGCCTGTTTCGCCGCGTCGTCGGTGGACGTCTTCGAACTGCCGACCAGCTCGATGATTTTCACGACAGCCATTCGAATCCTCCTTCCAAATGCTTCAGAACGATGCTCTTCGCGCCGACTCCCTCGACCAGCGCAGCCCGCTGCCACGGGCCAACCCGCTCTCCGACCGGCGCCTCCGCCGGAGCCGTCTCCGCCTGAAACCGCTCGACAGCCGCAGCGATCGCCGCGGCTTCGTCTGAACTCGGGCTCGGGTCCATGCACAAAGCCTATCCGGGCACTATGAGCTCGAGGTGAGTCCCAGATCACAGTTTGCTTCAAGTGGGCGGATTAGAGACATCGGCGCCGATTTTTAAAGTCAAGGGTCGGATTGATGGCTCGCGTACTATCTCGCCGGGATGGCGAAGCTGTGGAAGCGGTACACGGATGAGCTCTACACCGGGTTGAACTACCTGGCCTCGTGGCCGCCGAGCGGGCGGGCGGAGGTGGGCGACGTGGCAACGTTCCAGGACCGCTCACTGGAACGATATGTGTCAATCGGGGAGCTCGGGATCGAAACGACGACACTGACGGGCACGGCGGTTTGCGAGCGGGGCTGGGCTTCCGCAGAGACGAACGTCATCAACCCAAGCGTGGCAGGGGCGGCGCCGCTGCAGCCGGGTCTCGACGCGGGCGCCGAGCTGACGATCCAGTTTGGGGCGGAGCACGCGATTCTAATGCGGGCCGAGCGCACCCGAGAGGAAAGCCTCGACCGCCTCGACCGGGTCAAGCGGGAGCTTCTGCGGCTGCACGATAAAGGGATCTGGAAACGCGAGTGGGTGCTTGTCACCCACTCGATCCGCGCAGAGCGCCTGATCGCGCTGATCTCCAGCAGCAGGGAGGCGAGCGCAAAGCTGCGACTCTCGGCCGGGGTCGCTGAGGACGCCGGGGCGTTGGCAAGCGTTCGAGGCAGGGTCAAAGTGACCCACGCCACCGGGATGGCCTACGAAGAGCTGGGCGCAGAGGACGCTACCCCGCTGTACCAAGCGGTGCGGGTGCAAGAGCGGGTCGTGCGCGATGACAGGGTGAAACGGGTTGGCAAGCGCGGCCGAGCCCGGCCGGACGAGGGGCGCTTCGAGGTCACCGAAGTTGCTTTCTAGGTACGCGCGTCGGGCCGCCGGTGCTACGGTCGCGTCGGCATGCCCGAGGCGCGGCACCATTCGGAGGGGGAGCGGCTGGTCCTGCGACTTTCCCCTGGGCCCTCCCCCAAATTGCGCTGGGGCGAGCGAGTCCCCCTGCGCGCGACGACGAACGGTGGGGTGCTGCTCGACCTGAGCGAGGTCGAGTTCGCCGAGCCGACGCTGGCTCTGCGGCTGGCCGCTTCCGAGGCAGTGCACGAGGCGGAGGGGGCGCCGTTCGGAATCGTCCCACCCAACGATCGCAAAGTGCGGAACTACCTCGGCCGCGCTGGCCTGGCAAAGCACATGGGCCTCGACGAGCAGCCGCGAGCCGAGGACGTGCTGATGCCGGTGACGCGGATCGCCGAGCCACGCGAGGTCGAGCCGGCGGCGGAAAGACTGGCGCAGGCGGCGGCGAAGCTTCCCGGCGGGCTGGCGCCGACCAACCATGCCCTGGTCCTCGCTCTCTCCGAGCTGTGCGCCAACGCCTGCAGCCACGGATGCAACGACCACGGCACCTTCGTCCTGGCGCAGCGCTTCGGCAGCTCCCGCCTGGTGCTCGCGGTGGGAGACCTGGGCATCGGCATCCCAGTTCACCTCGGCGAGGCGCTGCACGCGGCCAACGACGAGGTCCAGGGGCGGCTGATTGCCCGCGCGCTCGAGCGCGGCGTGAGCGGGGTGAACGGCAAAGCCGAAGGGCACGGCAACGGTGAGGTGCGCGGCAACGGCCTGCCAAAAATCCTCGACACGCTGCGGGAGCTGGGCATGCCAGCGGCGGAGTTCAGCGTCTGGTCGGGAATGGGGCGGGTGAGCGTGAGGATGCGGCCGCAACCGCAGACCAGGCGCCGCGTGGGCGACGTCGGCTCGCACACGCTGGGAACCTGGATCGAGGTGGTATTGGCGTCCACTTAGGCGGGTAGGGGCTAATTAAGAGACGCACGCGTGCCGACCCCGGCATACGGTAGGTTCAGGCAATACGATTCAGGAGCAACGGAGGACGACATGCGCTTTGCAATGGCAGAAAGAGGATCGGTGTTCTCCACCCGCGACCGTGCGATCTGGGTGTTGGCGGAACTAGAGGAGGCAGAAGCCACCAGCGACGGTGACCGTGAGCTGATCCTGGACTTCAGCTCGGTGACGGACGTGAGCGAATCGTTCGCGGACGGGTTCGTCGGCGTCGTCGTCTCCCAGCGCCGCTCGCTGGGACTGCCCGATCCGAAGATCGTGGGCACGATCCCGTTCGTCCGCGCGGTGATCGACGGGGCGCTGCACCTACGCGAGCTGGACTTCGCCCAGCTAGCCGCCTGACCGCTCAGCCGCTGAAGGCGCGGAAGCGCTTGTCGAGCGTCTTGACCTCCTCGTCGAGCAGGTCGTACAGTCGCGCCAGCGAGCCGTCGTTCTCGATCTCCCGCGCCGAGTCGATCGCGGTCAACGTCTCCACCGCCTGGCCGTAGCCGGCGGTCCAGGGGTTGTCGTCGCCGCGCAGGTCGCGCTGCTCGATGTGCTCTTCGAAGGCAGCGAGGTCGAAATCGGACGATGGGTCGAGGTGGGCCAGCTCGCGCTGCATGACCTCCGATTCGAAGGCGCGGTCGAAGCGGGTCTGCCGCAGCGCAGTCATCCGCAGGTGTTCGAAGCGCGCGAGGGACTGAAATAAGTCCAGCTCCTCCCGCCGCTTAAAGCCGCCGACCGCGATCCGCCTCAGCGGTTCGACCGTGCCGCGATGGTCGAGGTGGTCGCGGTGGACCTGGCGCAGGGTCAGCCGTGCCAGATAAGCCGGGTCGTCGAAGTGGGCGCGTAGCTCGTCGCCGAGGTCCTGCAGGCTCCGGCGGGGCTCTAGCGGCACGCCGAGGCGCACGGCGATGTCGCGCAGAGTCGTAGCGAGGCTGTAGACCTCGAAGCCCTTCCTTTCTGCCAGGTAGGCGAGGGCCGCCGACTTGCCGGCGAAGCGCTCACCGGTGACCGCGACGACGTAGCGCACCGAGAGCGGCACGACCCAGCGCAGGTCGCGATCGCGGTGCAGGCGTGAGAACTCGGGCCTGAACTGCAGGTTGTAGCGGCGGGAATCGCGGCTCACGCGGCGGCGCCCTCCGGCGGCGGTGTCTGCGCGGTGGTGGGCGGGGCGCCATCCCTGGTCACGTCGAAGAACATCACCTGGGCGATTCGCAGGCCAACGTAGAGGACGATCGGCACAGTGCCGACGTTGGCCAGCTCGAGGGTGATCGTGCCGCGGAAGGTGGGCTGGATCAGCGGCGCCGTCTGGATCACCAGCCCCAGCCGGCCCCAGGACGAGCGGCCGGCGACCTGGGCGGAGACGCGGTCGGGAAGGGTTAGGTACTCGAGCGAGCGAGCGATCGCGAACTGGCCGGGGTGCAGGTAGAAGGCACTCCCGGGCGGACGGCGCAGGTAATCCTGGTAGTCGCGGATCCGCTGCCCGATCTCGTCGACCTTGGCCGGGTCGAAGGCGGCGACCGCGGTGGCGCGGCGCATGACAACGAAGTCCGGCCCAAGGCGAAGGTCGATGCCGGCGTCGCCGATCTGGCCAGGGTCGATCAGCGGCGTTATCGCCATGCCGCTCGTGTGGTCGAGCAGGCGCTCCGCGATCTCCAACCCAGAGAGCACGCTCAGTCCTCCTCCGGAGGAGCATTGAGCCCGTCGAGGCGTTCACGGGCTGCGGTCAGCTGCTCGTGGAGGTTGGCCAGCTCGATCGTGCCGCGGACGTAGGCGTTGAAGTTCATCCAATCCCTGGCGACCCGGTGGCGGTCTGGGAGGACGCGGTGCGCATCGCTGTCGCTGGAAAGCGCGCGGCCGGACTGCCAGTGGGCGTAGGCCCCATTGACGATCGACGCCCAGGACATCGACGACGACCACCGGTCCGGGACGCGCTCCAGCTTCGGCCGTGACCCGTCCGGTTCGGGAGTGCGGCGGCCGATCCGCTCGGCGGGCGGAATGCCGGCGCCGAGCTTCTCCCAGACGACCTCGATGTCGACGTCGAAATCTTCCGGGCTGTACCTGGCGTTGTAGCCGAGCACCTTCTCCACGGCGTCGCCTTCGTCCAGGTTCTGGAGGGCGGCGTCGAGGAGCTCCCGTTCTACCTCGAGCAGCTCGTCGCTTTCCGTGGGGATGACGGCCTCGAGCTCGGCCAGGGCGGCGCGGATGGCGCCCCAGGCCTCAGCGTCCTCGCGTTCCTCGGGAAGGTATTCGCGCCGCGCCTGGTCGATTACCCGGCGCAGCCTCCAAGCCAGCCCCGGATGGCTGTCGTGGCCGGCGCCGCCGCGAATCTGAGCCCAGCGATTGGAGGCCAGGTCAAGATCAGCAAGGGCGAAGGCATAGGCCGGGCCGACCATCCCCACCGCGAGCGCGTCGCAGGCGAACTCCTCGTACCACTTGCGGAGGCGATCGATCGCCTTGTCGGTGCGACTCTTCGAGTCGTCCTCGTCGGCATCCTCGCCCTCACCGGCCTCGACCTGGCCTCCACGCTCGAGCTCGGGATCGAGTTTCTCTTGGAGTCTGCCGAAATGCTCGTCCGCCGCGAGGTCGAATGCTTCAACGATCGGCGCAGAGAGAAACCCCTTGGGCACGTAGTCGACCACGGTGTGGCCGATCTCGTGGGCGATGATCACGTGGACGAGCGTCTCGGCTTCGAGGTGTTGGGGGTAACTGATCGCGACCATCTGCGGCAGATCGTCGAGCTGGTCGCGCAGCTCGGGTTTGAGCTTGTTCGCGACCCGCATGAGCTCGTCGACCAGGGAGAGTTGGTAGGCGTAGTCGTCGGCCGGCTCGAAGATCAGCTCGATGCTGCGCACCTCGCGGCGGAAGAGGCTCGCGACGAGGCGGGTGACAGGGTGGATAAGCGCCTCAACCTCGCGGCCGTGGGGAGTGCGGGCGATCTGGAGGACCCGCGGCAGCACGACGTCGAGCGCGTTGACGAGGCCCCCGACCTTGTCGCGGAAGCGCTCTTCGGCCTGCTCGGCGGAGGTCCTCCCGTCCTGAAGGCGTCGGTGGAGCTGGCGAGACTCGCTCATGATCTCGCGCTCGATTTCAGCTGCGACGACGCTCATCCCCTCGACCAGGGTCCGAAGACCCGGCAAGTCCTCGCGTTCGGCATAGGCTGAGCGCAGAGTCGTGAGCTCCTCCTGCAAGCGACGGACGCGCACCAGCGAGCCCCGCATGATCCGCAGCGAGAGGCCGGAGAGTGCCGGCGGGTGC
>DATFVC010000057.1:0-30888 GCA_035260485.1 Solirubrobacterales bacterium
ATGCCCACCAGTGGCAGAGCTCGACCGAGCGGTTGCGCTCGCTGCCATCCTTCCTGCGCTACTACAACCGGCGTCGTCCGCACAGCTCTTTGGGAGACCGGCCGCCGATCAGCCGTGTTCACAACGTCTGTGGGTAGGACACCTAGACCCTATGGCCGGCCATAGGGTCTAGCTCACCGCTTCGATTGCCCGTTCGGCCTGGGCGAGGCTGGGGCCGTCCTGGAGCGTGCGCGTGCCGCCGGGACCGCTGACGATCATCGCCTGTCCGGCGCGGATGCCGAGCTTCATCCCCAGGTCTTCGTAGCCCGCGAGCGTCGTTGCGATCGCCCCGCCGGCGCCCCCCTTGCTATCGAGGTACTGCTGCCATTCGAGCACTTCCAGCTCGCCGATCGAGCCCGCCAGCGAGGCCATGAACTCGTTGTCGATCCCGAACCGCTCCGCCTCAGCCTGGTTGCGGAAGAAGAGGTAGGTGTACTGCCAGCCATAGCCCTGCTGCGCCGCCGCCTCGGCGCCGAAGAAGCCGAGCTCGAGCGGATTCTCGGCGACCGAGTAATGGCGCATCAGCAGCTTGACCGCGCCCGGCCGCACGTAGCCTTCGACCAGCCCTGGGATCGTGTCGAGGAAATCGGCGCGGCAGTTCCCGCACTGGAGGTCGTTGAAGACCTGGATCGCGACCTTCGCATCGCTGGAGCCAAGCCGGTCGCCTTCTTGCGGGATGCCGCCAAAGAGCTCCTGAGCATCGGCGATGCCTTCAACGCTGACCACTTCACGGCCCGCTTGCCTGGTTGAGATCTGGACCACCGCGTAACCGAGCGCGGTCAGAGCGAGGCCGAGCGCGAGGATCACCCAGAGTCGGCCGCGCCGGGGAATCGGAGTGGCGGCGACTTCGGACACCGCTGCATTATCGCGACCCGACGCTCGAGAACCCGATCTCCGCAAAAAGCAGCCGGACCCGGTTGACATGTCCGGCTGCTGGGGTAAAACTGGAAATACCCGATTTCAACTACCTGGGAGGTCCGCCGTGGGCAATCATCTCACCCCGTCCGAGCTTGCCGATGAGTTGCGCATGAAACGGCAGGAGGTGATCGGCAAATGCGTCGAGATGCACGTCCCGATCTTCCACGGCCGTATCGACAAGTCGCTCTTCCAGACGTCGCTTCGGCAGACCTCCGAACACTCACAACGACGGGGCGCTGCGGCCGCATAACCCTGCGGTAACCGTCCACTAGACTCCCCGCCGTGGAGGAGCGGGGAACCAAATCGGCCACGCTCGCGGACCTGCTTCCGCGCGCCGCGCAGCGCTACGGCAACGCCCCCGCGATCCAGTTCAAGGACGGCGAGGTGTGGGTCAAGCGCAGCTTCGCCGAGGTCGAGGAAACTGTCCGCGAACTGGCCCTCGGCCTGGTCGACCTCGGCGTCGGCAAGGGCGACAAGGTCTCGATCCTCGCCAATACCCGCCCAGAGTGGACCTACTTCGACTTCGCCGCCCTCTCGATCGGCGCCACGGTCGTCCCGATCTACCAGACCAACTCACCGGAGGAGTGCCAGTACGTGCTGGAGAACTCCGACGCCAAAGTCGTCGTGGTCGAGGACGACGAACAGCTGGAGAAGATCCGCGCCGTGCGCGGCCAGTTGCCGCTGCTCGAGCACGTCGTGCGGATGACCGGGGCCAGCGATGACGCGATTTCGCTCAGTGACCTGGCATCGCGGGGCGCCGGCCGCGACGCCGCGGAATGGGAGCGGCACTGGCAGGGTGTCGCCCCCGAGGACGTCTGCACTTTCATCTACACGTCAGGGACGACCGGCCCGCCGAAGGGTTGCGTGATCACGCACGGCAACTACCGCGCGATGCTCAACATGGTCAATGAGACCAGCGTGATCGAGGGCGAAGACGTCACCTACCTCTACCTTCCCCTCGCCCACTCCTTCGCCCTGCTGATCCAGCTCGGCAGCTTCGACCTCGGCGCGACGATCGCCTACTGGGAGCGCGATCCGCTGAAGATCATGCCCAATCTGGCCGAACTGAAACCCACCTACTTCCCCTCGGTCCCGCGGATCTTCGAGAAGATCTACACCCTCGCGACCAGCAGCATGGAAAAAGATGGTGGCCTCAAAAAGGCGATCTTCGACTGGTCGATCCGGGTCGGCGGCAAAATGCGCGAGGCTGAACGGGCCGGCCGTAAGCCGGGCTTCCTGCTGCGCAAGCAGTACGAATTCGCCGACAAGCAGGTCCTCTCGAAAATTCGCGGCCTGTTTGGCGGCAAGTTGCGTCTCGCCGTCTCCGGAGCGGCCCCGATCAGCCCAGACATCTTGCGCTTCTTTGATGCCGCGGGTGTGCTGGTGCTGGAGGGGTGGGGGATGACCGAGACCTCTACCGCGGCGACGATCTCCTCGCCCGAAGACTTCAAGATCGGCACGATCGGCAAACCATTCCCGGGCTGTGAGATAAGGATCGCCGACGACGGCGAGATCCTGGTCAAGGGCCCCAACGTCTTTCAGGGCTACTACAAGAACGAGGCGGCAACCCGGGAGACGATCGTCAACGGCTGGCTCCACACCGGTGACCTCGGCTCGATCGACGAAGACGGCTTCATCACGATCACTGGGCGCAAAAAGGACATCATCATCACCGCCGGCGGTAAGAACATCACCCCGGCCAACCTCGAGAACGAAATCAAGCAGCACCCCCTGGTCTCGCAGTGCGTGGTGGTCGGCGACCGCCGGCCCTACCTGGTAGCGCTGGTCACCCTCGACCCCGAAGAAGCGGCCGCCTACGCCAGGGAGCATGGGCTGGCCGAGGATCCCGCCAAGCTCGCCGTCAACCGCGACGTGCGGGAGGCGATCGAGGCGCACCTGGCCAAAGTCAACGAGAAATTCGCCCGGGTCGAGCAGGTCAAGAAGATCGCGATCCTGCCCCATGACCTCTCGCAGGAAAACGGCGAGCTGACCCCGACCCTGAAGGTCAAGCGGGCCGTCGTCGCCGACAAGCACGAGCGCGAGATCGAGCAGCTCTACGCAGGCTGAGGGGTCGCGGCGAGCAGCCGGCCCCGGGTCCGGTCTAAGAGGCTTCGCCGGGAAGCAGCGCGGCGGTGGTCTGCTCGAGCACACGACGCCAAGCGGAGGCCTGCTCCGGCTCCTCTTCGGAAGCGCGCTCGACGGCGCGGCGGACGCGGCGCTCGGAGATCTCGAGCCCATGACGTTCGGCGATCTCCTTGTAGCGATCGTAATCCTGGGCGAGGGTGGCGGTGACCGACTCAAAGCCGTGGCGGGCGATCCGCAGGCGGCGCGAGTAGTCCATGATCGGCGTCCCGAACATCAGCTCGTCGTTGGGCTCGGGCTCGATCAGGATGATGTCGACGCCCGGGTACTTCTCCTCCCACTGGGCCACGGCCTCGTGCAGCCGTGCGTGGGCGATCAGCCGGAAGGCCTGGTTGGCGATCGCCGGCAGGCCCATGTCGGCGACCCGCCGCACCCGCGTCCCGAACACGGTCGGGATCGTCTGCTCGAAGTCGTTGACGTAAGGGACGAGCGGGTTCACCACGAGGATGAACTTCGCCCCCTTCTCGACCGCGATATCGACGTTGGTGGTCGAGCGGATGCCGCCGTCGACGAGCTGGCGACCCTTGAGGTCGACCGGCTTGTAGATGATTGGCAGCGCGGTCGAGCACTCGATCGCCTTGGAGATCGGCACGTCGTCCCAGCCCTTGTCGCCGAAGACCAGACGCTCGCAGGTGTCGAGGTCGGTAGCGGTCAAGTACAGCTCCCTGTCCAGCTGGCGAAAGTCGTTGGCGCGCCCAGCGTCGGCCAGAGACTGCTCGACGTAGTCGGCGATCCCGGCGCCCGAGTAGAGGCCGGTCGGCAGCGCCTCGGCGAGCCCGACCACGATGTCCATCGCCGAGAAGTCGCCCATCTGCACCAGCCGCCGCAACAGCTCCACGGTGCGCAGCGGCAGCTGCGCGGCTTTCTGCAGGAAACCGAGGTAGTTGAACCTCAGAACCTTGTCGAGATCTAGATCGTCGAGGTCGGAGGGCACCCGATCGTTGATCACCTGCATCATCTCGTCGGGGGTGACGCCGTTGGCCAGCATCGTGGCGACGAAGGAGCCGGCGCTGGTGCCGACGTAGACGTCGAAGTTGTTGACCGTGCTGTTGACGGCGAGCAGGTCGAGGGCGCGCAGGGCGCCGATCTCATAGACGCCGCCCGTGAAGCCGCCGCCGCCGAGCACCAGGGCCGTCTTCGAGGAGCGCTTGCGGCCCTTGCCGCGTTTGCGCCTGGTGGGGGCCTCGATGTCTACGACCTTGCCCATAAACATGGATTATCCCAGGTCGGGCGGGCGAGCTGACGGGAACGCCGCTACCTTGCCTGGTTCCCGTGTTGCTACTTGGGATGAGACGAGCTTCGATCCTCCTTGCCGCACTTGTCGCACTGGTGGTGCTGCCGAGCGTGGCCCTGGCCGCTAGTAAGAGCTGCCAGCAGATGCGGGAACGGCTGGTCTATGGCGGGGGAGCGGCTAGTGGGCTGTTCGTCATCGATGCGGAAAGCGGTAAGGCCGTCTGCGCGCGGGCGGCGAGCCGGCAGCGATCGCTTGCTTCGAACACGAAGCTGTTCACGACGTCGACCGCCCTCTCCCGCTTCGGCCCGGAATACCGCATCTCCACCAAGCTGCTCTCCGATGGCAGCGTCGGATTCGACGGCACTCTTCACGGCAGCCTCTACCTGCAGGGGGGCGGCGACCCGGCGCTTGGGGTCCCCTCCTTCTACGACCGCTACGTCGGGCTCGGCACTAATCTGCTTGACCTGGCGGCGCAGCTCCACGCCGCCGGGGTACGCGCGGTGACGGGACGGCTCTACGCGGACGACTCCATCTTCGACCGCCTGCGCGGCGTCGCCGACTCGGGCTACGCGACCAGCCCCTACATCGGGCCGCTCTCCGGCCTCTCCTTCGACTCCGGCTACCGCGGCTCGATCGCCGAAGGCTTCGCCTCCGATCCGGCAACGCTTGCCGCCGCGAAGCTCGCGGGGGCGCTGCGCTCCTCCGGCATCGCGATCCGCACGCAGGTGGCTCGCGGCGTAACTCCGGCCGGCGCCGAGACGCTCGCCACCGTGCGCTCACCGACCATGTCACAGCTGGTCGAAGCGACCGACGTCTACTCCAACAACTTCTTCGCCGAGATGCTGGCCAAGCTGCTCGGATCCCGCTTCGGCGACGCCGGCACGACCGCGGCGGGCACCGGGGTGGTCGAGCGCTTCGCCCGCAGCCACGGCTCGGGGATCCATGCGATCGACGGCTCCGGCCTGACCCGCGGCAACCGTGCCTCCCCGGCACAGGTGGTAGGGCTGCTGCAGGCGATGCGCCAGGAGCCCGTGAGCGACGAATTCATCCAGGACCTGGCGCTCGCCGGCCACGAAGGCACGGTTGCCGATCGTATGCACGGCACCGCCGCTGCCGGCCACTGTCGGACCAAGACCGGCACCCTGACCGGCGTAAGCGCCCTCTCCGGCTACTGCTTCAACCGCAGTGGCCGGACGATGATCTTCTCGATCCTGATGGGCAGCGTCAGCGACCTCTCCCTCGCCCACTACGAGCAGGACCAGATCGCCGCCGCAGTCGCCTCCTATTGAAAGCCGTCTTCCAGCAGCGCCCGCAGGCCGGCTTCGTCGAGGATCTCGGTTTTTAGTTTCTCCGCCTTACCGAGCTTTGAGCCCGGGTTCTCGCCGGCGACGACGTAGTCGGTTTTCTTCGAGACCGAGTTGATTACCTTGCCGCCGGCGGCCTTGATCGAGGCCGCCGCCTCCTCGCGGGTCAGCTCTGGCAGGGTCCCGGTCAGGACCAGCGTCTTGCCCTCCAGCGGGCCGCCGGCCTCGCGCCGTTCCGAGGGATCCTGCTCCAGTCGCAGGCCCTTCTCGCGCAGCTTCTCGACCAGCCGCCAAGTTGGCTCGTCGGCGAGCGACTCGGCGATCTGCACAGCCATGATCGGCCCCACGCCCTCGACCTCCTCGATCTGCTCCGGGTCGGCCTCGTGCAAGGCTTCGATCGAGCCGAAGTGGTCGGCCAGCGCCTCCGCGGTGACGTAGCCGACCCCGGGCAGCCCCAGCGCGTAGAGAACCCGTTTGAAGGGCCGCGCACGCGAGGCGTCGATCGCCGCCAGCAGGTTGCGGGTCGAGACCTCGCCGAACCCCTCTAGACCGACCAGCCGCTCCTCGTCGAGCTCGTAGATATCGGCGACATCCTCGATCAGACCTTCTTCGAGGAAACGCAGCGCCTGCTTCTCGCCCAAGCCGTCGATGTCCATCGCCCCGCGGCTGACGAAGTGCTTGACGTGCTGGAAGGACTGTCCGGGACAGCCTGAGCGGTTGGGGCAGATCGTGAACACGGCGCCCTCGGGCTTGACCGTCGGAGTGCCGCAGGCTGGGCACTTCCCAGGCGGCTTCGGACGGCGTGCGCCTTTCTTGCGGCGCTGGCTGAGCGGCGCCACCACCTGCGGGATCACGTCCCCTGCCCGCATCACGACCACCTCGTCGCCGACCCGCACGTCCTTGCGAGCCAGATCCTCCTCGTTGTGAAGGGTCGCAGTGGAGACGGTGACGCCGCCGACGTGGACCGGCTCCAGCATCGCGAAGGGCACCAGGTGGCCGGTGCGACCGACGTTCCAGACGACGTCGCTCAGCTTCGTCGTCGCCGTGGTCGGGGCGAACTTCCAGGCGATCGCCCAGCGCGGCTCGCGGCCGACGACGCCCAGCTCCCGCCAGAGCGCCCGCTCGTCGATCTTGACGACGACCCCGTCGATCTCGTAGTCGAGCTCCTCGCGCCGCTCCTCCCACCAGCGACAGCGCTCCACCACGGCATCGATCTCGCCGTGGCGACCGGTATCCGGATTGACCTTGAAGCCGCGCTCGCGCAGCCAATCGATCTCCTCGCTGTGAGTTGCGGGGTCGAGGCCGCGCATCGCGCCCAGCCCGTAGCACCAGATCGAAAGTGGCCGTTCGGCAGCAAGCGACGGGTCGAGCTGGCGGATCGACCCGGCCGCCGAGTTACGTGGGTTGGCGAAGGCCGGTTCGCCAGCCTCAGCGCGGCGCTCGTTCAGGGTTTTGAAGTCGGCGATCGGCAGGTAGACCTCGCCTCGCACCTCGACCAACGGCGGCGCATCGTCGATCCGCAGCGGGATCGCCCCGATCGTGCGCAGGTTGCCGGTCACGTCCTCGCCGACACGGCCATCGCCGCGGGTGGCGCCGCGGATCAGGACACCGTCCTCGTAGGTGAGCGAGATCGCCAGGCCGTCGATCTTCGGCTCGGTCGTGTAGCTGAACTCGGCGGCGCTGATGTCGAGCCGCTTCAGGTGGTTGCGGACGCGAGTCTCCCAAGCGCGCAGCTCCTCCTCATTGCGCGCATTTCCGAGCGAGAGCATCTGCTCCGCGTGCTCGACCTGCTCGAAGCGGTCCAGCGGCGGCGCGCCGACCCGCTGGGTCGGCGAGTCCGGGGTCTTCAGCTCCGGGTGCTCGGCCTCGATCGCGCGCAGCTCGTCGAGCAGCGCGTCGTATTCGTCGTCGTCGATCAGCGGGTCGTCGAGGACGTAGTAGCGGCGGTTGTGGACCGCGAGTTCGCGGCGCAGCTCCTCCGCGCGTTTCTCGGTGGCGGCGCTCACACCGAGGAGGGCGAGCTGGCCGCCAGCATCTCCTCGAAGCGCCAGCCCCGCAGCCGGTCCAGGCCGCCGTGGTCGGTGAGGTCGAAGTGGATCGGCGTAACCGCGATCCGCCCCTGCGATACCGCCATCAGGTCGGTCCCGTCGAGCTGCTCGAAGCCGGGCTGCCAGCCGTAGATCTCGTAATGGCGACGGCCGTCCCCGTCCTCGGAAACCAGCTTCAGCTCATCGTTGTAGACGCGTTTGCCGAGCTTGGTCACCTCGATCCCGGTCGGCTCACCGGCGGGGCAGTTGACGTTGATCAGCGTCTTGGGCGGCATCGGCTCGGTCCTCAGCCCGGCGACGAGCTGGGCGACAAAGGGCGCCGCCACGTCAAAGTCGAAGCGGCCGCTGACGTAGCCCATGCCACCGCCCGAGGACTGTTGGGAGATCGCCACCGCCGGGATGCCGAGGACGATCCCCTCGAAGGCAGCTGCGACCGTGCCCGAGTAGGTGATGTCATCGCCGAGGTTGGCGCCGTGGTTGATGCCCGAGACGATCAGATCCGGCCGGTGCCCGACCAGGCCCAGCTCGGCGAAGCGAACGCAATCGACCGGGGTGCCGTCGGTGGCAAAACCGCGGTCGCCGTCGCCGAACTCGACCTCCTCGACCGTCAGCGGCGAGCGGGTCGTGATGCTGCGCGCCGTGGCGCTGCGATTCGAGTCGGGCGCGATCACGTCGACGTCCACGTCGTCGAGCGCGCGCAAGGCGCGGCGGGCTGCCTGGAGCCCAGGGGCCGAGATGCCGTCGTCGTTGGTCAGCAGAACGCGCACGAGGCCGATTCTAGGGACGGGGGGAGGGGGTGTCCTCGCGTTGCTGGGTTTTTCGCCAGATGGCCCCGACACTCGTTGAGTCGGCAGGGCGAAAAACAGGACGCCGCTGCCGCGAGGACACCCCCTCCCCCCGTCCGCTCAGTCGCACCACGAGACGTGTCCGAGTTTATGGGTCCATATGGCGCCGAAAGCTCGGACACGCCCCCGATCGTGGGCATACTGCGGGCCGTGACCACGGTGCGGCTGGACATCGAATATGACGGGACGAGCTTTCGTGGCTGGGCAGCTCAGCCTGGGCTGCGGACCGTGCAGGGGGAGCTGGAGGCTGCGTTGGCCACCGTGCTGCGGGAGCCGGTGCAGCTAGCCGTCGCTGGGCGCACGGATACCGGGGTTCATGCGCTGGGGCAGGTGGCGAGCTTCGTCACCGGTGCTGAGGTGCGGGAGGACTTGGCGCGGCGGCTGAATGGGGTCGGTCCCGACGACATTGCCGTTACCTCAGCTGCCGCGGCCGAAGACGGCTTTAACGCGCGTGCCAGCGCCAAGTCACGCAGCTATCGCTACAGGCTGCTCACCCGCTCCGCACCAAGCCCGTTCGAGCAGGGCCGCACCCTCTGGTGGCCTCACCGCATCGATTTGGACGCTCTGGAAGCTTGCGCCAGCGCACTCCCGGGCAACCACGACTTCACCGCCTTCACCCCGACCCAGACCGACCACGTCCGCTTCGACCGCGACATCCTCGCCGCCTCCTGGGAGCTGGACGGAGACATCCTCAGCTTCCGCATCACCGCAGACGCCTTCATGCGCAACATGGTCCGCATCCTCGTCGGCACCATGCTGGAAGCATCCGGGGGCCGCAGAACCCCCGAAAGCTTCATCGAACTGCTCGCGGGCGCCCCACGCTCGGCCGCAGGCGACACGGCTCCCCCGCACGGCCTGTACCTGGAGTCAGTCAGCTACTGAAGCCATGAACTGGCCGAGCTACTTGGATGGAGCTCGCCTAGCTCCCGAGTGGGAGGACAGGGGGCATCGCCGTGGCAGCGGCGTCTTCTTTTCGCCCACCGACTCAGCAAGAGAGACGAGCGCCGCTGGCGAAAGCCCAGCAACGCGGGGATGTCCCCTGTCCTCCCTACCGCCCAGCTAAACGAGCTCGAGGTAGACCATCTCGGTCGAGTCCGACCGCCGCGGCCCAAGCTTGACGATCCGCGTGTAGCCCCCAGGCCGCTCCGTGTACCGCGGCGCAACCTCCTCGAAGAGCTTGTGCACGATGAACTTGTCGTTGTGTAGCGTCGCAAGCGCCTGGCGGCGAGCGTGCAGGTCGCCGCGTTTGGCGAGGGTTATCAGCTGCTCGACCTCGGGCTTGACCGCCTTCGCCTTTGCCTGGCTGGTTTTGATCCTCTCGTGCTCGATCAGCTGCTTGGAGAGGTTGGAGAGGAGGGACTCACGATGCGACGCATTGCGACTCAGTTTGTTGCGTTTCTTGCGGTGGCGCATCGGGCTCCTCGGTTCCGCTCTCGCCGCCCGCTCAGTCCTGGCTCAGATCGAGGCCGCGGGCCTGCAGGGTCTCGATCACTTCCTCGATCGACTTCGAGCCGAAGTTGGGGATCGCGTTCAACTCTGAGCGCGTCTTGCGAACCAGATCGCCGACCGTCTGGACACCGGCCCGCTTGAGGCAGTTGTAGGAGCGCACGCCGAGCTCCAGCTCCTCGATCAGGATCTCGTCGAGCCCATTGTTCGCCGCGTTGCGGGCGCCATCGCCGCCCCCGACAGCGGCCAGGCCATCGCCGCCGGGCAGCGGCGCTGCGACCGCCTCACGGGCGGTCAGCTCCTCGACCCGCTCGGCGTCGGTGAAGATCGCAAGCGTCCCAATCAGGATCTCCGAAGCCTCGCGCAGAGCGGCGGCGGGCTCGATCGAACCGTCGGTCTCGAGATCCAGGGTCAGTTTGTCGAAGTCGGTCCGCTGGCCCACTCGCGCGGTCGCGACCGAGTAGGAGGCACGCCGGATCGGCGAGAAGATCGAGTCGATCGGGATCACGCCGATCGGCTGATCGTCAGACTTGTTTTCCTCTGCTGGCGAGTAGCCGCGGCCGCGGCCGATCGTCAGGTAGACCTCGAGCTTGGTTTTTTTCTCAAGCGTCGCGATCGGCGCGTCGGGGTTGAGTATCTCCACCCCCGAAGGAAGGTCGATGTCCTTGGCCTTGACCTCGCCCGGGCCGGTAGCGACCAGAGGCGCCTCAACCTCGTCGGCGTCCGTATGCATGCGAACGACGAGGTCCTTCAGGTTGAGGACGATGTCGGTGACGTCCTCTTTGACACCCGGCACGCTGGAGAACTCATGCGCGACGCCCTCGATGCGGACGCTGGTGACGGCGGCGCCTCCCAATGACGAGAGCAGAACGCGCCGAAGGCTGTTGCCGAACGTGTAGCCGAAGCCCTTGTCGAGGGGCTCGATCGTGAAGGTGCCGAGGCGGTCATCCGCCTTCTCTGCGGTTATACGAGGGACCTGAAAGTCAGTGGTCATGAGTTCCTTGCTTATGGTGTTTCAGAATCGGGTCCGGACTACTTGGAGTACAGCTCGACGATCAGCTGCTCCTGCACCGGCGCCGAGATCTCCGCGCGCTCTGGAAGGCGCAGGACCTTGGCGGTAAGCGAGTCATGGTCGGCCTGAAGCCAGGCCGGCACGGTTGAGACGAGCTCGGTCGCTTTGCGGATCGTATCCGTGGCCGCCGAGCCAGACTTGATCGAGATCACGTCCTCGGGGCGCACTTGGTAGGAGGGAACATCGACGCGGCGCCCGTTGACCATCCAGTGCCCATGGCCAACGAGCTGGCGGGCCTGACGCCGCGAAGCGGCGAAACCGAGCCGCACGAGGACGTTGTCAAGGCGGGACTCGAGCAGGCGCAGGAGGTTCTCGCCGGTGACGCCGTCCTGGCGGGAAGCCTTGTCGTAGTAGGCGCGGAACTGGCTCTCCAGCACCTGGTAGTAACGGCGCGTCTTCTGCTTCTCCCGCAGCTGCACGCGGTACTCGGATTGCCGCATGCGACCGCGGCCGTGATCGCCGGGGGGGTAGGAGCGGCGCTCGACCCCACACTTGTCGGTGAAGCAGCGTTCGCCCTTGAGGAAGAGCTTCTGGCCCTCACGGCGGCACTGCTTGCACTGGGCGGAGGTATCGCGGGCCATCAGACCCTCCTTCGCTTCTTCGGACGACAGCCGTTGTGGGCCTGCGGCGAGACGTCCTTGACCGTGGTCACATCGAGACCGGCGGCCTGCAGCGAGCGGATCGCGGTCTCCCGTCCGGAGCCGGCGCCCTTGGCGAACACCTCAACTTTTTCGAGGCCGTGTTCCATCCCCTTTTTGGCCGCCGCGTCGGCGGTGACCTGAGCGGCGAAAGGCGTCGACTTACGCGAGCCTTTGAAGCCGGCCGAGCCGGCCGACTCCCAGGCGATCACGTTGCCCTGGGTGTCGGTCAGGGTGACAATCGTGTTGTTGAAGGAAGTCTTGATGTGGGCCTGCCCATAGGCGATGTTCTTTTTGACGCGGCGCCGGGTGCGCCCTTTCGCGGGTTTTTTGGCTGCGGCCATTTGGTCCCCTACTTCGCCGTCGGCGCCTTGCGCTTGCCGGCGACGCTCATCCGGCGCGGGCCCTTGCGGCCGCGCGCATTGGTCTTCGTCCGCTGGCCCCTGACGGGAAGGCCGCGACGATGGCGCAGGCCCCTGTAGGAGCCGATCTCCATCAGTCGTTTGACGTCCTGGGAGTGCTCGCGGCGCAGGTCGCCCTCGACCTCGCGGCGCTCGACTGCCTCGCGCAGTTTCACGACCTCGTCCTCGGTCAGATCCTTCACTGAAGTGTTGGCGTCGATCCCGGTCTCCTTGAGGATTTCCTGCGCAGTGGAACGGCCGATGCCGAAGATGTAGGTGAGCCCGATCTCGACCCGCTTGTTGACCGGGATGTTGATCCCCGCGATCCGTGCCATTCGCTACCCCTGCCGCTGCTTGTGACGCGGGTTTTGGCAGATGACGAGGACCGCGCCATTGCGGCGGATCACCTTGCACTTTTCGCACATCGGCTTTACGGAAGCTCGGACCTTCATCGCTCCGGGGTTGTATCGACAACAGGACTCCCGCACACCCCATGAATCGGGCAGGCAGGGACGAACAAACGGCCCTCAGGGCCGACCGGGAAAGATAGCAGGGGACAGCTTGCGGCTGCTCTGCGAATCACTCGTCCTCGTGCCAGGGCGTCAAGATCCTCGGCCCGTCGGCGGTCACCGCGATCGTGAACTCGAAGTGAGCGGCTAGGGAGCCGTCCTGGGAGTAAACGGCCCAGCCGTCGTCGCCCATGCGCACCAGCGGACCTCCGGCATTGACCATCGGCTCGATCGCCAGCACCGTTCCCTCCTCCAGCTCCGGCCCGCGGGCGGGGTCGCCGAAATTGGGGACCTGCGGGTCCTCGTGCATGTCGCGACCGATTCCGTGCCCGACCAGGGTGCGAATAACCGAGAGCCCCTCGATCTCAACGGCGCGCTGGATCGCCGCAGAGACGTCACCGAGCTGATTGCCCGGCTGCATCTGCTCAGCACCGGCGAACAGCGCCGCCTTGGTAACGGCGAGCAGCTTGCGCGCCTCGGGAGCGACCGCCCCAACCGGGACGGTGAGTGCCGCATCCGCCACCCAGCCGTCCTTGATGACTCCGACATCGATCGAGAGCAGGTCGCCGCGCTTCAGCTCGTAGGGGCCGGGGATTCCGTGGACGACCATCGAGTTGGGCGAGGTGCAGATTGAGCCAGGAAAGCCACGGTAGCCCTTGAATGCGGGCTCCGCCCCCTGCGAGCGGATGAACTTCTCCGCCGCTGTATCCAGCTCCTTGGTCGTGACGCCGGCGCGCGCCTTGGCCGCCAGCATTCTCAGGCAGCGAACCAGGACCTCGCCCGAGGCCGCCATTTTGTCGACCTGCTCGGGGGTCTTCCTGACGATCATTCGATACACGCTAGCTCCCAGGCACAGGTGCTAGATCGCCTCGTCGCCTTCCAACTTCAACGTGGCAAGGGAGCGGCGCAGCTCGTCGGCCACCGCATCCGGGGCGGCGGCGCCGTCGATCCGCCTCAGCAGGCTCTGCCGGTCGTAGAGCTCGATCAACGGCTCGGTCTTCTCGTGATAGGTCTCGAGCCGGTGGCGGATCACCTCGGGCTTGTCGTCGTCGCGGACGATCAGCTCGTTGCCATCGACGTCGCAGACGCCTTCGCGCTCGGGCGGGTTGAACTCGACGTGGAAGACATGGCCATTCTCGACGCAGGTGCGGCGGCCAGCCAGCCTCCGCATCACCTCCTCGTCGTCGACGTCGATCAGCAGCACCGCTGTCAGCTCGCGGTTCAGCTCGGCGAGCTTCGCCGCCAGCGCCTCAGCTTGGGGCACGGTGCGCGGGAACCCGTCGAGGATGAACCCGTCGGTCGCCTCGGCGGAGTCGATCCGTTCCCCGATCGCGCCGACGATCACCTCGTCCGGCACCAGGTCGCCGCGATCCATGTACTCCTTCGCCAGCCTGCCCAGCTCGGTCTCGTCGCGAACGGCCGCCCGCAGAATGTCCCCGGTCGCGTAATACGGCAACTGCAGGTCTTCCTGCAGCCGCTCGCCCTGCGTGCCCTTCCCGGATCCGGGAGGGCCTAGGAGAACGAGGTTGAGCTCAAGCATAAAGGGGAACGCCGGGTTGACAGCGGGCGCGGCGGATGGGACAGCCTATTTGAGGAAGCCCTCGTAGTTCCGCATCATCAGCTGCGCCTCCAATTGCTTGACCGTATCGAGCGCTACGCCGATCACGATCAGAATCGAGGTGCCGCCGAAAAAGAAGTTGGCCGAGGTCTGGCTGATCAAGATCGTCGGCAGCGCCGCCACGGCGCCCAGGTAGAGCGCGCCCGGGAAGGTGAGGCGGGAGAGGATCCGATCCAAGTACTCCGCGGTCGGTCGCCCGGGACGCACGCCGGGAATGAAGCCCCCGTATTTCTTCAGATTGTCGGCCTGGTCCACCGGGTTGAAGGTGACCGCCGTGTAGAAGTAGGTGAAGATGATGATGAAGAAGACCTCGCCGACCACGTAGGCCCAGCCGTTGGGGCTGAAGAAGGCCGCAAAGTTAAGCGCTGCCGGGGTATTGAGCAGCTGGCCGATCGTCGGCGGGAAAGCCATGATCGAGGCGGCGAAGATGACCGGGATGACGCCCGCCATGTTGACCCGAAGCGGCAGGTAGGTGGACCCGCCCGAAGTCATTTTGCGTCCGACCATGCGTTTCGCGTACTGGACCGGGATGCGGCGCTGTCCCTCCTGGACGAAGACGATCGCGACGATCACGGCCAGCGCGATGAAAGGCATCATCACGACGAAGACCTGATCGGGGTTGGTCCACCAGGCCGTGAGCCCATTTGGAATGCGGGAGACGATCGAGGCGAAGATCATCAACGAGATGCCGTTGCCGATGCCGCGCTGGGTGATCAACTCGCCCAGCCACATCAGCAGCGTGCAGCCGGCCGTCAGGCAGATCACGATCAGCAGGACTTTGGGGCCGGTCAAGCTGCCGAGAACGTTGCCTCCCCCGGCCTGGTTGCCGAAGGAGCGAAAGAGGAAGACGTAGCCGAAGGACTGGGCAAAGGCGAGCCCGACGGTCAGGTAGCGCGTGTACTGGGTGATCTTCTGCTGGCCAACCTCGCCCTCTTTCTGCAGTTTCTCCAGCGACGGCACGACCACGGTCAGCAGCTGCAGGATGATCGAGGCGGTGATGTAGGGCATGATCCCCAGCGCGAAGAGGGATAGGCGCGAGAGACCGCCGCCCGAGAAGAGATTGAGGAAGCCAAGGATGTTGCTGCCGGCGAAGTTGTTCCCCAGTTCCTTGACCGCGTTGGCGTCAACTCCCGGCGCCGGGATGTAGGCGCCCAGCCGGTAGAGCAGCAGCATTGCCGCCGTGAACGCAAGCTTCTTGCGGATGTCCGCGACGCTGAAAGCGTTCGCAATAGTCCTGAGCATTACGGCTCCAGAGTGTGACAGGAACCGCCGGCTGCCTCGATCTTCTCTTTGGCGGCCGCGCTGAAGGCGTGCGCGTGGACATCGAGCTTCTTTGAGATCTCGCCGCGGGCGAGGATCTTGACCGGGTCTGAGCGCTTCGCCAGGCCCTTCTCCTTGAGCAAGTCTGGCGTGACCTCGGCGCCCGCATCGAAGCGCTCCTCGAGATCGGCGACGTTGACCGGCTGGGTCGCGGTGCGGAAGTTCTCGAACGGCATCGACTGCTTTTTGTGCGGGCCGCGCAGCTTTCGCATCCGCATGTGGATCGGGTTCTGACCGCCCTCATAGCCGGCCTTGCGCTTACGGCCCGAACGCGCTCCGGCGCCCTTGTGCCCGCGCCCGGAAGTCTTCCCCAGCCCGCTGCCCTCGCCGCGGCCGATCCGCTTGCGCGGCCGTTTGGAGCCCGGCTTCGGCGACAGGTTATGAAGCCCGATCTCCAACGACCGCTCGCTCGGCGCGTCGTCTTTGGCTTTCGCAGCTTTCTCAGCCACCGTCGACCTCCACCAGATGCGACACAACCCGCAGCTGCCCCTGCAGCTGCGGAGAATCTTTCCGCTCAGCGGAGCTCCCGATCTTCCCCAGCCCCAACGCATAAAGCGTCGCTTTCTGGCTTGGGTTGCTGCCGTTAGCCGACCGAATCTGCTTGACCCTGATCGCGCTCACGACTGCTCAGCTTTCGACTCAGCGGCCGGGGCGGTCGCCTCCTCAGCCGGAGCCTCAGGCGCCTCACCCACGGGTGGCGCGGAGGAAGCTTCTGAACCCTCAGCAGCCATAGTGGTTGAAGCACCGTTCGACTTCTGAACTCCCAAGACCTGGGCCACGGTCAAACCACGAAGCTCTGCGACCTCCTCGGGTCGCCTGAGTCGAACGAGCCCGTCCATCGTCGCCTTCACAAGATTGATCGGGTTCTGCGTGCCGATGCTCTTGGTCAGCACGTCGCGGACCCCACCCAGCTCAAGCACGGCGCGGACACCGCCGCC
This sequence comes from Solirubrobacterales bacterium, assembly GCA_035260485.1. Taxonomy (GTDB): domain Bacteria; phylum Actinomycetota; class Thermoleophilia; order Solirubrobacterales; family 70-9; genus VRUE01. The sequence goes on from DATFVC010000057.1 coordinate 16,473, forward strand.
GGCGATTACGCCGGTACCGGGGCTGGCCGGGCGCAGGACAACGTGGCCGGCGCCGTAGCGGCCGATGATTTTGTGGGTCAGCGTTTGCCCGTATTTGGGCACGCGGATCAAGCTCTTGCGCGCGTTCTCGACCGCCTTCTGGATCGCCAACGGGACCTCGCGGGCCTTGCCGTAGCCGATCCCGACCACGCCCTCTTCGTCGCCGACGGCGACCAGCGCGGTGAAGGAGAAGCGGCGACCGCCCTTGACCACCTTGGCGACGCGGTTGATCTCGATCACCCGCTCCTGGAGATCCAGCCCGCGCGGGCTGACGGTCTCCACGTTGGTCATGTCCATGCCCTTCATGAGGTCAAGGAAGGTAGCGGGTTTGCGACGTCAGCCATTAGAACTTCAGTCCCTTCTCTCTCGCGCCTTCCGCGAGGGCTTTAACGCGGCCGTGGAACTTGTAGCCGCCGCGATCGAAGACGCAGCTCTCAACGCCGGCGGACTTGGCGCGCTCGGCGAGCAACTCGCCGGCCCGCTTTGCCTGCTCGCTCGCGGACAGCTTGCGCAACTCCGGCTCGGTCCAGTTGACGGCGGCCAGAGTGCGGCCGGCAGCGTCATCGATGAGCTGGCCGAAGATGCCGTGGTTTGAGCGATAGACCGAGAGGCGCGGCCGTTCGGCGCTGCCGACGATGCGGGCACGGACGCGACGGCGGCGGCGCAGGCGCTGCTGTCGCTTGGTGAGGACGGTCATCTCACGCCCTCTTTCCGACCTTGCGCGCGACCTGCTCGCCGCGGTAGCGGATGCCCTTGCCCTTGTAAGGCTCGGGTGGGCGGCGCTTGCGGATGTCAGCGGCGACCTGCCCCACCAATTGCTTGTCGATGCCGCGCACGATTATCTCGGTCTGCTGCGGCACCTCGAACTCGATCCCCTCCGGGGGCTCTACCGAGACCGGATGGGAATAGCCGAGCGCCAGCTCGAGGCTCTTTCCTTTGAGCTGGGCACGGTAGCCGACGCCTTGGATCTCCAGCCGCTTCTCGAAGCCGTCGGTAACGCCCTCGACCATGTTCGCGATCAGGCTCCGAGTCAGTCCGTGCAGGGCACGGTGCTCGCCACGATCGGTCGGGCGCTGCACGGTGACGGCGCCATCGTCCTGCTCGACCTTCATCTCGGCAGAGAGGGTCTGGGCCAGCTCACCCTTCGGGCCCTTGACCGCGACCCGCCCAGGGGCGAGCTCGACCGTGACGGACTCGGGGACTGCGATCGGCTTTCTTCCGATTCGGCTCATTGGGTCTCTCTCACCAGACGTAGGCGACTACCTCGCCGCCGACCCCTTTCGCCTTCGCTTCGTGCCCGGTCATCACGCCGGTCGAGGTGCTGATGATCGCCGTGCCAGTGCCGCCGTGCACGCGCGGCACTTCCTTGTGGTCGACGTAGCGCCGCCGCCCCGGCCGCGAGATCCGCTCCAGCCCGAGGATCACCGGGCGGCGATCCTCGGTGTACTTGAGCCGGATCTCGATCGCCTCGCCGACCTTGGCCGGCTTGCGGTGGAAATCGCTGATGTAGCCCTGCTCCTTGAGGATCCGGGACATCTCCTCCTTCAGCCGCGAGGCGGGAATCTGCACGTCGTCGTGACCAGAACCGATCGCGTTGCGGATCCGGGTCAGGTAATCGGCTATCGGGTCGTTCAGCATCGCTCTCCGCCTACCAGCTCGACTTCGTCATGCCCGGGACATAGCCCTCGTGAGCAGCCTCGCGCAGGCAGATCCGACATAGGCCGAACTTGCGGAAGTAGCCTCGGGGGCGCCCGCAGCGACGGCACCGGTTGTATTCACGGGACTTGAACTTGGCCTTGCGGCCCTGCTTCACCTTCAGCGAAGTCTTAGCCATCCTCAGAATCCTCCTTGCCGGCTGAGCCGTCGGCCTCGTCCCCCACGCCCTCGGCACCACCCTCGTCCTCCTCGCCGGCTTCCGGCTCGGGCTTCGCGTAGGCGTCGGGGTTCTCTTCTTTCAACTGTTCCAGCGCGGCCTGCTCGGCCTCAGCCCGCTGCCGGGCCTCCTCCTTGCGCCGCTCCTCCTCTGCCTCAGCCTCAGCCTCGGCGGCGGCGCCCGGCCGGCCCTCTTGAGCGAACGGCATGCCAAGCCCGAGCAGCAACTCGAAGGCCTCGGCGTCGGTTTGCGCGGAGGTCGCAATCGTCACGTCGAGGCCGCGCACCTCGTCGATCGAGTCGTAGTCGATTTCCGGGAAGATCAGTTGCTCGCGGATGCCCATCGAGTAGTTGCCCCGTCCATCGAAGGAACGCGGGTTGAGCCCGCGGAAATCGCGGATGCGCGGCACGGCGATCGAGGTGAGTCGATCGAGGAACTCCCACATCCGCGCCCGGCGCAGGGTCACGGACAAACCGACCGGCATCCCCTCGCGAACCTTGAAGGAGGCGATCGACTTGCGCGCTCGCCGCACGCTGGGCTGCTGGCCGGCGATCGTCGCCAGCTGCTCCTGCGCAGCCTCGAGCATTTTCGCGTTCTGCTTCGCCTCGCCAACTCCCATGTTGAGAACAATCTTCTGTAGGCGCGGCAGCTGCATCGGGGTCGAGTAGCCGAATTTGCGCGTCAGCGCCGGTGCCACATCCTGCTCGTAGCGCTCGCGCAGACGCGGCGGCGGCGAAGGCTGGGACTGAGGGGTCGTTGCCGCCTCCATTACAGGGACACCCCACTGCGCTTGGCGAAGCGCTCGCGCTTGCCGCCTTTGTCGCGGCGCACGCCGACCCGGGTTGGCTTGTTGTCTTTGGGGTCGAGCAGCATCACGTTGGAGACGTGAATCGGCCCCTCCTTCTCGACTATCCCGCCGAGCTGCTGGCCGGCTTTCTGCACGTCCTGGGTCGGGCGCGCTTTTTCGTGCCGCTTCACCGTGTTGATGCCCTCGACGTAGACGAAGCTGCGCTTCGGGTCGGTGCGCAGCACCCGCCCGGTCTTGCCGGAGTCCTTGCCGCCGATCACCTTGACCATGTCATCGGTTCTGATCCGCATCGCCTTCGCCATCGCTACAGCACCTCCGGCGCCAGCGAGACGATTTTCATGAAGTTGCGATCACGCAGCTCGCGGGCCACCGGCCCGAAGATGCGGGTGCCGCGCGGGTTGTTGCTGGCCGGGTCGATCAGCACGGCGGCGTTTTCGTCGAAGGAGATGTAGGTGCCGTCGGAGCGGCCGAGCTGCTTGCGCGTTCGCACGACGACGGCCTGCACGACCTCGCCCTTGCGGACGGCGCCCTGCGGGCTGGCCTGTTTGACGGTCGCAGTGATCACGTCGCCGACGCCGGCGTAGCGGCGGTGGGAGCCCCCCCTGACTCGGATGCAGAGGATCTCCCTCGCGCCCGAGTTGTCGGCGACCTTGAGTCTCGACTCCTGCTGGATCATCGTCTACTTCGCCTTCTCCAGGACCTCGACGAGGCGCCAGCGCTTCGTCTTCGACAGCGGCCTCGTCTCGACCACGCGGACCACGTCGCCCTCACCGGCCTCGTTGCGCTCGTCGTGAGCGTGCAGGGTGCGCGAGCGGCGCACTACCTTCTCGTAAGTCGGGTGACGTCGCGCCGTGTCGATCCGCACGGTGATCGATTTCTGGCCTTTGTCGGAGACGACGATTCCCTGCCGGATCTTTGCCGCATTGGCGTCTCGCTCAGCAGCGGGCGTTCCGGTTCCGGGGGTCTTCTTGGCCTTGGCGGCAGCCCGCTCCTTGCGCCGCTGCACAGCCCGAGCCTTTCGAGCGGCTAGCCGCGCAGCCTTTCGCTCCTCGGGAGTCTGCTGAGGCTTCGCCTCATGGGGCTTGCGCGACGCTTCGAGCCGCTTCTTCTCCTTCCAAGGAAGCTCGTCCTCAGGATTCGGCTCGGCCTCCGGAGCTGCCTCCTCGGCAGCAGGCTCCGCCGCAGGCGCCTCGGGCTCCGCAGCTTTCTCTTCGGCGGGGGGAGAGTCAGCCGTCTCATCGGCGGCCGGGGCATCGGCCTCAGCCGCCGGAGCCTCTTCGGACTCAGGCGCCTCTCCCGCGGGTGGCGTGGAGGAGGGGGTGTCCGAGGCGGAAGCGGCGTCCGTTCCTCGCCCCTCAGACTCAGCGGGTGACTCCCCCTCATCAGGCGAGGAACCCAGCGCAGCCTCGGACACCCCCTCCTCCGCGACAGGACCCGCGGCCTCAGGCGTCTCGTCCTGCGGCGTCTCGGTCGTCTCGTCTTTTTTCTGCTCGTCCTCGCTCATTTCCTCAGCTCTCTATCAACGTCGATCCCGCGCTCCTTGGCGACGGTCAGAAGTTTGGCGATGTCCCGCTTCGCGGCGCCAAGCCGGGCCGTGTTCTCCAGCTCGCCGGTCGCGTGCCGGAAGCGCAGGTTGAACGACTCCTGCTTGGCGTCGATCAGCTTCGCCACCAGCTCGTCGTCTTTCAGGTCATGGGCCTCAGACGCCTTCATGAGTGGTCACTCCAGTGAGTCCGGTGCCGATTTGGCGCGCGAAAACCGAGGCGGCCGCGGACGCAGGGAGGCCGAATAGTGACAACTATTTGGCCGACCGAGGACAAAGGCCGGCGAAGGTTTGCAGCCGCCAAATCGGTGCTGGGACTCGCTGGAGCGACCACTAGGCTTCCGCCCCCTCGCGCTTCACGAACTTGGTCTTGATCGGAAGCTTGTGCCCAGCGAGGCGCAGCGCCTCGCGAGCGAGATCCTCGGGGACACCCGCCAGCTCAAACATCACTTTTCCCGGCTTTACCACGGCGACCCAGCCCTCCGGGTTGCCCTTGCCCGATCCCATCCGCGTCTCGGCGGGCTTCTTGGTGTAGGGCTTGTCCGGGAAGATGTTGATCCAGACCTTGCCGCCGCGTTTGATCTTGCGGGTCATAGCAACACGGGCGGCCTCGATCTGGCGGTTGGTGATCCAGCCGCGGTCGAGAGCCTTCAGCCCGTACTCGCCGAAGGCGACGTGGCTGCCGCCCTTGGTGTAGCCACGCATCCGGCCGCGCATCTGTTTGCGGTGCTTGACCCGCTTCGGCATCAACATTAGCGGCCACCCCCTCCACGGCCCCCGCGGTCGCGCCGACCGCCGCCCTGCTGCGGCTCCTCGTCGGCGCCGATCTGATCGGAGCGGAACCCTTCGGGCATCACTTCGCCCTTGTTGATCCAGCATTTGACGCCGATCCGGCCGGCGGTCGTGCGGGCCTCGAAAAAGCCGTAGTCGATGTTGGCGCGCAAAGTGTGAAGCGGCACCCGCCCGTCGGAGTAGCTTTCGGTCCGCGCCATCTCGGAGCCGCCGAGCCGGCCGGAGACCTGCAGCTTCACCCCTTTGGCGCCGGAGCGCATCGCCGAGGTAAGGGCACGTTTCATCGCCCGCCGGAAGGCGACCCGGTTCTGCAGCTGCTCGGCGATCGACTGGGCGACCAGTTTCGCATCGAGCTCGGGACGCTTGACCTCGCGGATGTTCACCTTGACCGGCTTGCCGGTCAGCTTGTGCAACTCCTTACGCAGGGCGTCCACTTCGCTGCCCGATTTGCCGATCACGATGCCGGGGCGGGCGGTGTGAATGTCGACGGAAACCTCGCCGCGGCGCTCGATCGTGATGCTCGAGAGGCCCGCGTGGGCCAGTTTGCCTTCGATGTGGGCGCGGATCTTCAGGTCCTCCTCGAGCACGTCGGCGAAGCCCTTCTCGTCGAACCAGTTCGACTTCCAGTCCTGGATATAGCCGACCCTGAAGCCGCCGGGATGGATCTTCTGTCCCATCTAGAAATCCTCCCCTTCGGGGCTGAGAGCCACAGCGATGTGGCTGGTTCGCTTGTTGATCGGGGTCGCCCGACCCAGCGCCCGTGGCCGGAAACGGCGCAGCGTCGGACCTTCGTCGACGGTGATCTCGGCGACCCGCATCTCGTCGGCGACGAGATCGTGGTTGTTCTCGGCATTGGCGGCAGCCGACTCGATCAGCTTGCCGATGTCCTGCGCCGCCCCGCGGGGCGAGAACTGGAGCAGCGCCCGTGCCCGGTCGATCTGCAGGCCGCGGACCTGGTCGGCGATGAGGCGAGCCTTGCGCGGCGCCACCCGCACGTAGCGGGAGCTGGCTCGGACGACGATCGGCGCCGGCTTCGCTTTCGGAGCCTCTTTTTTGGCAGCGGCTTTTGCCGGGGCTTTTTTACTGGCTTTTTCGTCGCTGGCTTTTGCCGTTTTTTTCGGCTCGCCTTTGACGGCTTTTTTCGGCGCCGATTTTTTCGCAGCTTTTTTGGCTTTGGCCTCAGCTTCTTTCGGCGGCTCTTTTTTGGCTTTGCCCGCCTCTTTTTTCGTGCTGGGGTCGCGTTGTCTCTTCTCGAGAGCCATCGCTAGTCGCCTCCCTTGCCGGTGCCGGAATGGGCACGGAAGGTGCGGGTCGGCGCGAACTCGCCCAGCTTGTGTCCGACCATCGACTCGGAGATGAAGACCGGCACGTGCTTGCGGCCGTCGTGGACGGCGATCGTGTGACCGACCATGTCCGGGAAGATCGTCGAGGTCCGCGACCAGGTTTTCACCATCTGCTTCTGGCCGGACTCGTTCATCGCGGAGATCCGCTTCATCAGCGCCGCTTCCACCCACGGCCCCTTTTTGGTCGAGCGTCCCATCAGTCGATCACCTAGCGCTTCTTCTTCCCGCGGCGACGGCCGCGCACGATGTAGCGGTCGGACTGCTTGCCCTTCTTGCGAGTGCGGTAGCCGAGCGTCGGCTTTCCCCAAGGCGTTACGGGATGCCCGCCGGGCGTGTGGTGGGCCTCGCCGCCTCCATGGGGATGGTCGACTGGGTTCATCGCCACCCCCCTCGTCTGCGGCCGCTTGCCCTTGTGCCGATTGCGGCCGGCCTTGCCGATCTTCACGTTCTGGTGCTCGGCGTTGGAGAGCTGGCCGACCGTGGCTCGGCACTCGGCTCGGACCATCCGCATCTCGGAGGAGGGCAAGCGCAGCGTCACCATCTCCCCCTCCTTGGCGACCAGTTGGATCGCCGTGCCGGCGGCGCGCCCCATCTTGCCGCCCTGGCCGGCGGTCAGCTCGACGTTGTGGACGATGGTGCCGGTCGGCATTTCGCCCAGCGCCATCGCGTGGCCGGGTTTTACGTCGGCGTCTTTGCCGGACTGGACATGGTCGCCCGGGGAGAGCCCGGCGGGGGCGAGAATGTAGCTCTTCTCGCCGTCGGCATAGTGCAGCAACGCGATGTAGCAGCTGCGGTTAGGGTCGTACTCGATCGTCGCCACCTTGGCCGGGACGCCGTCCTTGAGGCGCTTGAAGTCGATCTTGCGGTAACGACGCTTGGCGCCGCCGCCACGATGGCGTGCCGTAACCCGGCCATTTGCATTGCGGCCGCCGGACTTGCGCAGCCCTTCGGACAACTTGCGCTCCGGCTCGGTCGCGGTCAGCTGCTCGCGCAGCGGGTAGGTGGCGAAGCGACGCCCGGGGCTGGTCGGTTTGGTTTTGCGGTTCGGCATCTGTTGTCTCCCCTATGCGGTCTCGGCGCCTTCGAACAGCTCGATCCGCTCACCCGGCGCGAGCTGGACCACGGCCTTCTTCCAACCGCGGGTCCGGCCTTTGCTCAGGTTTCGGCGCTTCGGCTTGGGCCGCACCTTGGAGGTGCGCACCTGGGCCACGCCGACGTCGAAGATCTCTTCGATCGCCGCTGCGATCTGGGTCTTGTGGGCGCGATCGTTGACCCTGAACGTGTACTTGCCTTCGGCGATCAGCGCGTAGCTCTTCTCCGAGACGACCGGGCGGACGATGATGTTGCGGGCGTCCATCAGGCCAGCCTCTCTCGCAGGGTCTCCAGCGCCTTTTCCGAGAGCACCAGCGAGGCGGCGCCGATCACGTCAGCCACCCCGATCGCGCCGACCTCGGCGACTTCGACCCGGGCGATATTGCGAAAGCTCTTCAGGGCCCCCGTCTCCTCGCCGTCGATGACGACCAGCATCGGGCGCTTCGCGCCCCATTTCTCCAGCGCCTGGGCGGCTGCCTTGGTCGACGGCGTCTCGAAGGGAGCGGGGTCGAGCACGGCGACGCTGCCTCGCTCGGCGTGGATCGAGAGCGCCGCCCGCATCGCCTTACGGCGTGCCTTGCGGTTGACCTTGACCGTGTAGTGGCGCGGCTTCGGGCCGAAGGCGACGCCCCCACCGAAGCGGTTTGGGACGCCGAGCGTGCCGGCGCGGGCGCGGCCGGTGCCCTTCTGGCGCCAGGCCTTGGCGGTGGTGAAGGAGACCTCGCCGCGGGTCAGGGTGGAAGCGGTGCCGCGCCGCCGCGAAGCGAGGTCGGCACGCGCCGTCTCATGCACCAGCGAGTGGTGGAAGGGCTCGGCGAAGAGCTCTTTCGGCAGCTCCGCTTTGGTCGATTTGCCCAGCACCGCAGCTTTAGCCATCGGTCCTCACCTCCAGCACCGTGTTGCGCGAGCCGGGCACCGAGCCCTTGAGCAGCAGCAGGTTGCGCTCCGCGTCGACTTCGGCGACTTCGAGGCCGCGCTGGGTCTTCCGCTTGTTGCCCATCTGGCCCGGCATCCGCTGCCCTTTGAAGACACGGCCGGGAAAGGCGCTGGCGCCGATCGAGCCCGGCGCCCTGACGTTGTGGGAGCCGTGCGTAACCGGGCCGCGGCTGAAGTTGTGGCGCTTGATCCCGCCCTGGAAGCCCTTGCCGATCGAGATCCCGGAGACTTTCACCCGCTGGCCGGCCTCGAAGGCGGCAACGGTTACGTCATCCCCTACCTTGGGCCCCTCCTCGGCGCCGAGATCCTCATCGCGGAACTCGGCCAGGTGGCGCAGCGGCGGCGCGCCGGCCTTTTTCAGGTGGCCCAGCTCGGCCTTGCTCAGCTTGCGCTCGGCGACCTCGTCGAAAGCCAGCTGCACGGCCGCGTAACCGTCCCGCTCGGAGTCGCGGACGGCGGTCACCTTGCAGGGGCCAGCCTCGATCACCGTGACCGGAACGACCGTGCCGTCCTCGCGGAAGACCTGCGTCATACCGAGCTTCTTGCCGAGGATCGCAGCCATCTCAGCATCTAAAGGCGGATCTCGATATCGACCCCGGCGGGCAACGAGTCGAGCCGCTGCAGAGAGTCGACGGTTTTCGGCGAGGGTTGAAGGATGTCGATCAGCCGCTTGTGGGTGCGGATCTCGAAGTGCTCGCGCGAGTCCTTGTCCTTGAAGGGGGAGCGGATCACGCAGTAGACGTTTTTCTCCGTCGGCAAGGGAACCGGGCCAGAGACGCTCGCCCCGGTCCGCTCCGCCGTCTCGACGATCTCGCGGGCAGCCCGATCTATGGCGTCGTGGTCGTACGCCTTCAGTCGGATCCGGATTTTTTGTGCCGCGATAGTCGCCACGGTTGCTCTCTTTTTCTCCCGGCGCGGTCTTTACCGCGCCGAAGGGGCGCCGCCCCTTGGTGGTGGGGCGCCGCCCCTGGTCGTATGTCTTTTTAGTTTTCTCGCCGCGAAAGCGGCGAAGGCGGGTGAATGCCCCGCCCTTGATGCTGGACTGCTACTCGACGATCTCTGCGACGACCCCCGAGCCGACGGTCCGGCCACCCTCGCGGATGGCGAAGCGCAGGCCCTGGTCCATCGCGATCGGCTGAATCAGCTCGATCGTCATCTCGACGTTGTCACCCGGCATCACCATCTCGGTCCCCTCGGGGAGGTTGGCGATCCCGGTCACGTCGGTCGTGCGGAAGTAGAACTGAGGCCGGTAGCCGGAGAAGAACGGCGTGTGACGTCCGCCCTCCTCCTTCTTCAGGCAGTAGACCTCGGCTTTGAACTTGGTGTGCGGGGTGATCGAACCAGGCTTGCAGAGCACCTGGCCGCGCTCGATCTCCTCGCGCTTGGTGCCGCGCAGCAGGGCGCCGATGTTGTCGCCGGCCTGTCCCTGGTCGAGGATCTTGCGGAACATCTCGACCCCGGTGACGACGGTCGTCGTGGTGTCCTTGATGCCGACGATCTCAACCTCGTCGCCGGTGTTGACGATCCCCTGCTCGACGCGGCCGGTGGCGACGGTGCCACGGCCGGTGATCGAGAAGATGTCCTCAATCGGCATCAGGAACGGCTTGTCGAGCTCGCGCACCGGCTCCGGGATGTAGGAGTCGAGTGCATCGGCCAGCTCAAAGATCGCCTTCTGAGCCTCTTCGTCGCCCTCCAGCGCCTTCAGCGCCGAGCCTTTGACGATCGGGGTGTCGTCACCTGGGAAGTCGTACTCGTCGAGGAGTTCCTTGACCTCCTCCTCGACCAGCTCGATCAGTTCGTCGTCGTCGACCTGGTCGACCTTATTGAGGAAGACGACCACATGCGGGACGTTGACCTGACGGGCGAGCAGGATGTGCTCGCGGGTCTGAGGCATGACGCCGTCGGCGGCCGAGACGACCAGGATCGCGCCGTCCATCTGCGCAGCGCCGGTGATCATGTTCTTCACGTAATCGGCGTGGCCCGGGCAGTCGACGTGGGCGTAATGGCGGTTCTCGGTTTCGTACTCGACGTGCGAGGTCGCGATCGTGATCCCGCGCTCCTTCTCCTCCGGAGCGTTGTCGATCTCCTCGAAGCTCTTCGCCTCGGTGTCGCCTTTGCCGGAGAGCGTGGTGGTGATCGCGGCCGTCAGCGTCGTCTTGCCGTGGTCGATGTGACCGATCGTGCCGACGTTCACGTGCGGCTTATCGCGCTCGAACTTCTCCTTTGACATCGCTCTCCGTTCTACCTTTCGAAGTCGGGTTCTGTCTGACTTGGGTGATTGAGTCTGCTTGAAAATTCCTGGCAGCCGGGAATCTGCTGCCTGCGGGCGAACCTGGGAAATATAGCCAGATTCACGAGGCGGCTCCGACCGGCTCGCCGGATCGGTGCTCGACGATCTCCTCAGCGATGTTGGCGGGGACCTCCTCGTAGCGCTCGAACTGCATCGTGTAGGTGGCGCGACCCTGGGTCGAGGAGCGCAGATCGGTCGCGTAGCCGAACATCTCGCCGAGCGGGACGAAGGCCTGTACGGCAAGCGCGTTGCCGCGCTGCTCTTGGCCCTGCACCTTGCCGCGGCGCCGCGAGAGGTCACCGATCACGTCGCCGAGGAAATCCTCGGGGGTGACGACCTCGACCGCCATCACCGGCTCGAGCAGGACCGGGTCGGCCTTGCGGGCGGCCTCCTGAATCGCCATCGAGCCGGCTATTTTGAAGGCCATCTCCGAGGAGTCGACGTCGTGGAAGGAGCCGTCGATCAGTTCGACTTTGACGTCGACCATCGGGTAGCCCGCCTTGACGCCGTTCTCGAGCGCCTCTTTCATCCCCTGTTCGGCCGGGCCGATGTATTCGCCGGGGATGGTGCCGCCCTTGATCTTGTTGACGAACTCGAATCCCTCTCCGGGGGCCGGCTCGGCATTGATCACCACGTGGCCGAACTGGCCGCGGCCGCCAGTCTGGCGGACGAAGCGCGCCTCGACCTTCTTGACTTCCTTGCGGATCGTCTCGCGGTAGGCGACCTGGGGTTTGCCGACGTTGGCGTCGACTTTGAACTCGCGCAGCATGCGGTCGACGATCACCTCGAGGTGGAGCTCGCCCATCCCGTGGATCAGCGTCTGCCCAGTCTCCTCGTCGGATTCGACCTGGAAGGTCGGGTCCTCCTCGCCGAGGCGCTGGAGCGCCGTTCCCATCTTCTCCTGGTCGACTTTCGTCTTCGGCTCGATCGCAACGGCGATCACCGGGTCGGGAAATTCGATGTTCTCGAGCGCGATCGGCGCGTCGGGCGCGGCCAGCGTGTCGCCGGTCCCAGTCTGCTTGAGACCGACGCCGGCACAGATGTCGCCCGAATAGACCTCCTCGATCTCCTCGCGGCTGTTGGCGTGCATCATCAGCAGCCGCCCGATCCGCTCGGTCTTGCCGGTGGTCACGTTGAGAACGCGGCCTCCGGCCTCGAGCTTGCCCGAGTAGACGCGGAAGTAGGTCAGTTTGCCGACGTAGGGATCGGTCATCACCTTGAAGGCGAGAGCGGCGAAGGGCCCGTTGTCATCCGCGGGGCGCTCGGCCTCGGTGGGCTCGCTCTCGCCCTTGCCGGCCGGCACCGTCCCGGTCACCGCCGGCACCTCCAGCGGCGAGGGCAGCAGCTCGACGATCGCGTCGAGCAGCGGCTGCACGCCCTTGTTCTTGAACGAGGAGCCGCAGAGCACCGGCGTCACCTTGGTGTCGAGACAGGCGCGGTGCAGCGAAGAGGCGATCCGCTCGTGCGGGATCTCCTCCTCGGCCAGGTATGCCTCCATCAGCTCGTCGTCGTATTCGGCGCAGGCCTCGATCAGCTGAGTGCGGTATTCCTGGGACCGATCGACGAGGTCGGCGGGGATCTCGACGGTCTCGAACTCGGTCCCCAGCTCGTCTTTCCAGACCAGCGCCTTCATCTCGATCAGGTCGACGACGCCGACAAAGTCGCCCTCGCTGCCGATCGGCAGCTGGATCGGCAGCGGATTGGCGCCGAGGCGGTCCTTCATCGTCTCGACCGCGTTGAAGAAGTCGGCGCCGGTGCGGTCCATCTTGTTGATGTACGCGAAGCGCGGAACCTTGTACTTGTCGGCCTGCCGCCAGACGGTCTCCGACTGCGGCTCGACGCCGGCGACAGCGTCGAAGACGGCGATCGCGCCGTCGAGGACGCGCAGGCTGCGCTCGACCTCGACCGTGAAGTCGACATGGCCCGGCGTGTCGATGATGTTGATGCGGTGGTCCTTCCACTCGCACGCGGTCGCGGCGGAGGTGATCGTGATGCCCCGCTCCTGCTCCTGCTCCATCCAATCCATGACGGCGGCGCCCTCGTGGACCTCGCCCATCTTGTGGGTGCGGCCGGTGTAGTAGAGGATGCGCTCGGTGGTCGTCGTCTTGCCGGCGTCGATGTGCGCCATGATCCCGATGTTGCGCGTTTTCTCTAGGGGGAAGTTACGTGGCATGGTCTTAAGGTAAGCGTTGTCTTGATGAAGTGGGGACGAGAGAGATCTGAGAAGTCACCGCCTGCCGGCAAGAGCCGCCGGGATCGGCGCATGAAAAAGGCCCTCGCGGGCCCGGCGAAACGAACTGCGAAAAAGAAGCCTGAGCGACGCGCGATGATAGCAGCGGCTCGGCGCCGCAGGCTAATCGCACGAGTGCGGCTGGAAACCCTTACTCGCCAGGTCGATCGCGGCGCGAACCGCGTGCTGACGCGGACCTGGCCGCGCCTCGCTGCTGCCGCTCGGCGAGTGCGCTCGGTCGCCGAGCGCCTGGGCAAACGGCTCCGGCCCGCGGGAGTGCTCCTCTTCCGCACCCTCTCGGCGGTCGAAAAGGGCTTGTTGCGCGCGGCGGCGTGGGCGCAACGAACCGCAACGCGGGGCAGCGCCATGCTCACCCCACAACGGGCGATCTGCCTGACGATTCTCGCCTCCGCCGGGCTCTTGGTCGTGGCCCAGTTCGTCGACTACCGCGCGGTCGAGGTGGGCCAGTCGGGCTACGCCGGGCTGCCAGCGGCGACGGCGCCCACGGTCGGAGCCAAGACGGCCGGCCAGGCCCACACCTACCTGCTGGTGCCGGTGGCGCTGCTCGCCGCTGCCCTCGGCCTCGCCGTGCTGCGCAATGGGCGACGACGGGGGCTGGGACGGATCGTCTTCGGGCTCGGCCTGCTCAGCCTTGCCATCATCCTCCTGGTCGACCTGCCGGCCGGCCTCGATGTGGGTGCCCAGGCCTCGCGCTTCTCCGGCGCCAAGGCTGTTCTCTACGACAGCTTCTATGCCCAGATCGCCGCGGCGGCGGGCCTGATGTTGGGCGGCGCGCTCCTCGTTGCGGCCCCGAAAGCGGCGGCCCGCTACCATGCCCGCCCGTGCCGAACACGAACCAACTTATTCGCAAGGGCCGCAAGCGGCCTAAGAAGAAGACGACCACGCCGGGCCTCAAGTCGGGACAAGGGCGGAAGAAGAGCGTCGCAGCGCCGCAACGGCGCGGTGTCTGCACCCGCGTCGCCACGGTGACGCCGAAGAAGCCGAACTCGGCTCTACGCAAGATCGCCCGGGTGCGGCTCACCAACGGGATGGAGGTCACCACCTACATCCCCGGCGAGGGTCACAACCTGCAGGAGCACTCGGTGGTGCTGGTCCGCGGCGGTCGGGTCAAGGATCTGCCGGGCGTCCGCTACAAGGTCGTCCGCGGCACCCTCGACGCCGCTGGCGTCTCCGACCGCAAGCAGGCCCGCTCTCTCTACGGCGTCAAGGCTTCCTAGTGCCGCGTCGTTCTGCTGCACAGATCCGCCCGGTCGAACCCGACGCCCGCTACCGCAACCGGCTCGTGCAGCAAGTCATCAACAAGGTGATGTCCGACGGCAAGAAGTCGCTTGCCGAGCGGCTCGTCTACGACGCGCTGGCGATCGTCGGCGAGCGCTCCAACGAGGACCCGGTCGAGACCCTCGAGGGGGCGATCAAACAACTGACTCCGGTGCTCGAGGTCCGCTCGCG
>DATFVC010000058.1:0-5315 GCA_035260485.1 Solirubrobacterales bacterium
CGCCACGAACCTGGATCGAAGCTCATCCGGCTTTCGCCCCCTCTATCGCACCGACGACGAGTGGGCCGCGGAACTCTCGAACCGGACGGTTCACGCCGTGATGCATCTCACCTGGGTCGAGAAAGGAGAGGGCCGCTATCAAGGACAGATGGCGGTGTACGTCAAACCTCGGGGCAGGTTCGGGGCCGCCTACATGGCACTGATCAGGCCACTTCGACACCGAATCGTCTACCCGGCGCTGATGCGGCAGATCGAACCAGCCTGGAACGCCAGGCTCGCACAGCGGATCGAGTGACCACGAGTGCGCGCGACCGACGCAATCGCCGATCAGCGCACATGCCCCCCTCAACATCGCCAACCGCACCGCACGCTCGACCGGCAGGCGTGCGGGGCATCTTTCAGACCCGCCGGAAGTCCTTGCGCCCGTCCTCGCCATTGTCGCCCGTCCAGCGCCTCGGACACTGGGCAGCACGACTGGTTCATTACGTCTGCGCGGCACGTAGGTGGGTCAGCACTGCGAGGACGCGCCGGTGATCATCCTCGCCCTCAGGAATGCCGAGCTTCATGAGCACATGACGCACGTGAGCCTCGACCGTGCGCTCGCTCAGGTACAGCCGCTTTGCGATCCCCGCGTTGGTCAGCCCCTCCGCCACCAGTTGGAGCACCTCGCGTTCCCGCTCAGTGAGCTCGGCCAGACGGTCGTCTTCGCCGCGGGCTCCGACGAGACTTCCGACCACCTTCGGATCGAGCGCTGAGCCTCCTCTGGCGACACGTTCGGCGGCTGCGAGAAACTCGGCGACCTCGAGAACGCGATCCTTCAGCAGGTAGCCGAAGCCGCCGAGCGTGACGAGCTCGACGGCGTGGGTCGTCTCGATGTGCTGGGAGAGGACGAGAACGCCCAACTCCGGATGAGCCTGCTTCGTCTCCCTCGCGGCGCGCGCGCCCTCGTCGGTGAACGTTGGAGGCATGCGGATGTCTAGGACGACGAGGTCGGGATCGTGCTCGGCGATCGCAAGCTGAAGCGCCTCCGCATCTCCGAGGGAGGCAGCGACCTCATGTCCGGCGTCCTCGAATAGTCGCCCGAGCCCTTCGCGAAGCAGCACCTGATCCTCTGCGATCACAACGCGCACGGCAGCTCCGCAGTCAGCCTCGTGCCCGCGCCCTGGTTGCTCTCGATGCGCAGCGTGCCGCCGTAGGCAGCGACGCGATCGAAGAGCCCGCTCAGTCCGGAGCCGGGGCCGGGTGCGGCACCGCCGACGCCGTCGTCCGCGACCGAGACGACGAGCTTTCCGTTCTCCCGCCCAGCGCTGAGCTCGATCCTGGTCGCATTTGCGTGCTTGACCGCGTTCGTGAGGGCCTCGCAGGCGATGAAGTACGCGGCGCCTTCGAGGCCACGCTCGAACCGCTCGCCCGGTGTCTTCACAGCCACCGCCACGGGCATGCGGCGTGCCAGTTCGCGGAACGCCGGGCCGAGCCCGGCGTCGAGCTGGGCGGGAGGAAGCCCGTGCGCGAGCTCGCGCAGCTCCTCGATCGCAACCGCGACCTCGGCCAATGCACCGTCGAGCGTCTTGCCGGCGCGCTGCGGCGCAGAGGTGTCGAGCTCGTGTTGTGCGTGGCGCAGCGCCAGCCCGATCGAGACGAGACGCTGCTGGGCGCCGTCGTGGAGGTCGCGCTCGATACGCCGTCGCTCCTCGTTCGCGGCGGTGACGATCCGCGACCGCGACGCCTCGACCTCGGCCAGCTGGCGGCGCAGCCCGACCCGTAGCCGCGCGATCTCGACCGCGAGGCCGCCAGCTTCGACGACCCTGCGCAGCAGGGTGGGGTCCTCGGCGCTCGCGGGATCGTGGAGCACCAGGCCGAGCCGCTGGCCGCTTCGCTCCACCGGAGTCCGCTCCCGCCCGTCTTTTGCGACGTCTGAGGCGGGCATCCCGCCTGCGTCGACGTACATCTCGCTCTCCGGCAGGAAGAAGCGGAGCTCCAAGTGGGGGTCCGATAGCACCTCACGCAGGAGTCCTTGTAACTGCTCCGGCGCGGCCCGCCCGGCGCGCAGGGCTTCGAGGAAGTTGGCCATCCTCGTCAACGCGTCGTAGCGGGCGCGGTTGAAGCGGCGATCGACCGCGTCCTGCACCCGCGCGCGCAGCGGACGAAACGCAACGGCCACGACGAGCGTGGCTGCTGCGGTTGCCCACCCCGACCCCCTCCCGAGGGCGGTCCCGAGCAGCACGACCGTTCCCGCAAACGCGACTGCCAGGACCAGCGTGACCGCGGCGTAGACAAGCGTGCGGTTGACGACGACGTCGATCTCGTACAGGCGGTAGCGGAGAATCGCGAGTCCAGCAGCGAGGGGCACGCTGGCGAAGCCGACGCCGAGCACGGCAATCCGCGCCTGTAGGTGCCCTTCCGGCCATACCAGCCACGTACCCATGACCGAGGCGGCTACGGTCGTCGCGACCGCACCGACCTCGAGCACGAGCTTGAGCTGCTGACGCTCGACGCCGCGCGCTCGCCGCAGGCGGACGACCATCGCCGCCGCTCCGAGCGCGAGCCCGGCCACGACGAACAGCCAGCCGGCGAGGTCGACTGCGTCCATCGCCCGGTGCGCGCCCGCGAGACCGAACGGGTTCGATACCGCGGCGAACGGCTCCGCGTACGGCCCGGGGCGTAGCGTCCCCGCGACGACGAGCAGCGCCATCCCGAGGAGGAGGGTGGTCAGCGCCGGTCGCCAGCGGCGCGAGGGAAGACGCCCGTCTGGAAACAGAAGCAGCGAGAGGCCGAGGAGCCCTGCGGTCGCCTCGCTCATTACCGTGTTGAACACCGCCGCCGCATCCGCGCCTGGGAAGCGCTGGCTTGCGCGGAGGCCGACGTCGGCGTACTGCCAGCTGAGGAGCTGGACGGCCTCGGCAAGACCCGTAAACAAGAAGATCCAACCGATCCTGTTCTCCGGCACGCGACGCGCCACGAGCGCCCCCACGGAGGCGAAAGTCAGCGTCAGGATCAGGAACGAGGCGCCGCCAACCCCCGAGAAGATGTCGCTCGGCAGCACGCGACCCGGCCCGACCACGAGCAACACGAGGGTTGCAACCGCGATCGCGACGCACAGCCCCAATACGACCGCGGCAATTCGGCGCGCGGTCGTATAGCCGCTTCCCGCGGTAAGACTGGCCCCGGGTGGAGCGGAGCCGCCTCGGCGATCGGCGGGCAACGCTGGAGTCGACGACGCAAGCTCGTCCATCGAGTGGATTGTGGCGCCGATATCCCGGCTTGGCCAGAGCGGTGGTACTGCCGCGGAATACGCACTGGCGCTGAGGCGGGTCGAGCACTGCCGCAGATGACGTGCCCGCAGCTCACTCGTAACTTCGTCACCAGAGAGCGCCACTACTACTACTTCGGAAGCGAGGACGACATGGTGAGCACGAACATCGACTCCGTCCGCCGAGCGGCCATCGCCGGCATCGTCGGAGCTACCGCGACCGCGATCGGCGGGCTGGTAGTCCAAGCCGTCATCCAGCCTTCGACGGCGGTCTCTGACGAGCGCTGGAGCTATCCCTGGTCGAGTAGCTCGCTCGTTCCGATTTCGATCCTGTGGGCGTCCTTGCACGTGCTCGTGTTCGTCGGCGTCCTCGGGTTCGCGCGCGGCGGCCTTGCCGGGAAGAGCCGCGGCGCCCGCGTCGGCGTCGCCCTGGCGCTGGCGGGCACCGCCCTCCTCTTCATCGGCGAGCTAGCGTCCATCGCCGTCCGCGACCAGCAGGTCGACGACACGGGCGCGGAGCTCGTCGGCGCGATCTTCGCCATCGCGATCGTGCTCTCGGCAGTCGGGTTCCTCTCCTCCGGCGTCGCCGCGATCCGGGCTTGCCTCTGGCGCGGCTGGCGCCGCTATGCGCCGCTCGGCGTCGGCATCTGGGCGACCGTGCTGCTCGGATTGAACATGACCAAGGCCCTGCCGGCTGGCGTCGCCCTCTATGGCCTCTGCCTGCTGGCGCTCAGCGTCGCCCTGTACACGCAGCCCGACCCGTCCTCGGCGGCCGAGCTGACGCTGCGACCCCAAGAGCAGGGCGCATGAGCGTCACCTCCTCGCCGAGCGCCGCGGCTGCAATCGACATCGCACCGCAGCATCATCCGGGATGGAGGCGCGCGCGCCGATTCACGCGCCGCACGTGCGATTGGCTCAACCTTGCGTTCGCGTCCGCGATCGTTTTGGGCGTCTTCGTGCAGGTCTACCTGATCGGCTCCTACATCTTTGGCGCCGGCCAGGGGGCACTCGACGCCCACCGAGCCGTGGGCTTCGCCCTGCAAGGACCGGAGCTGTTCGTCCTCCTCACCGCGCTCATCGCCTGGCTACCCCGGATCGACCTGCTGTTCTCGTTCCTCGTCGCGGTCGTCGGCTTCGTCCAGGCCTTTCTCGCAAGCACCCACGAATGGGTTGGCGGCCTCCACCCTCTGCTCGCCCTTGTCTTGTTCAGTCTTGCCGCGACGCTCGCGCTCCGCGGAATCCGCCGGCACGGCGAGGCACATCGCGTGCGGAGAACGTGATGCGCGACAAATGGACACTGCTTATCGCTGGAGGTTGCCTTGGCAGCGTTGTAGGAGTCATCGGCGCGTCGATCTCCGACCCAGAGGTCGGCTTCCCAGCCTGGGTAGACCTAACGGGCGTCGTCGTCGGATTCGGCCTCGGGGTTCTGGCCACTGGACTCGTCGCCCTCCTTCGCCACGCGATGTGGTCGTCACGGAGGAAGCATCAGCGAAAGGATGTGCACGAGGAGGAACTGCGGCCGTGTGTATGAGCAAGGAGGAGAAGATGTCGGACGACAACAAGGCTCTCGTCAGGCGTCTGTTCGACGAGGTCTTCAGCCCCGAGAACCTCGCTGCCGCAGACGAGATCATGGCGAAGGACTACATCGAGCACGCGGTGGCGCCGTTCGGAAGCGACGAACCCGGCCGGGTCCACGGCCGTTCAGACACGCGCAGGACCGTCGAGTAGCTGCAGGCCGAGTTCCCGGATCTGGAGACGACAATCGAAAGTGTGGTCACGCACCGCCCAGGAGCGAAACACGCCGCCAGTTCAAGCCCAGTCTCTTTCGAGCGAGCGAACGGACTAGCACTACCCCCCCGTTTGCAGGACTTTTCGTGGTACGCCTGACAACGCGTGAATGGACCTTGTGGGTCAGCTTTCGAACCCCGAGTGGCCGGCCTAAGGATCTTGGTCCACGGGCGGGCCTCTTCAGGGTTTCCTGACACTTGCGAAAAGGCATGGGCCTTGTTGGATGAGAGCTTGTTGGATGAGAGCTTGTTGGATGAGAGCTTCTAGCCGCCGAGAA
>DATFVC010000059.1:0-40622 GCA_035260485.1 Solirubrobacterales bacterium
CCGGCGCCTGCCTGATGCCCCGCCGCGAGCCCTTCGAAGAGGTGGGCGGCTTCAGCACCACCTTCCCCGTCAACTACAACGACATGGACTACTGCCTGAAGCTCCGCGCCGGTGGGCGCCGCGTCGTCTATGACCCGGACACCGTCCTCTATCACTTCGAGTCCTCGAGCCGCTCCACCGACGTGGAGGACTGGGAGAAGGAACGGCTGGTCGAAAAATGGCTTCACCTGACCAAGACCGACCCCTCGACGAACCCGAGCCTGCGCCACGGGGCGCCCCGGCTGAGCGCTTCGATCGCCTCGGTGCTACGGGGACGCGCACGCTCGCTCTCCCGGTAGGGTCCGCCGATGACGACCCGCAGCGACTTTCCGGCGACGGCCGAGGCGCTCAGGGCGGACCCGTTGTTCAACGAGTGGTGGTACTACGGAGTGGAACTGCTGCCCGGCGTAGCTATCCCCGGCCAGCACCCCACCTCGATCCCAATGCTCCCGCGGCTGCTGATGCGCCGCTGCGACCTGCGCGGCATGGCCTGCCTGGACATCGGGACGATGGAGGGCCTGACCCCCACCCTGATGGCACGCGGCGGCGCGTCCCGGGTGCTCGCCATAGACGGCCTTGACTACTGCAAACAGAAGCTGGCCGCGGTTCGGCACTACTACGGCGTGTCCTTCGAGTACCGCACGGTCGGCCCGATGTACTCCCTCACCGAGACCCTGCGAGGCGAGGGCTTCGACTTCATCAACTGCTCCGGCCTGCTCTACCACGTCTTCTCCCCGTTGATGATCCTGGCCGGACTCCGCGGGCTGCTCAAACGCAACGGCGTGCTGGCGGTCTCCACCAACGTGATCCTCGATCGCGGCTTCGCGGCCGAGTTCAACGCCGCCGGCAGGCTCCAGGAGGAGCCGAACACCTTCTGGTACCTCTCCACCGGCCTGCTCGACTACTTCCTGCGCCTCCTGCGCTTGGCGCCGATCGAGTGCCTCTACCAACCGCATGAGGCCATGGATACCCCCTGGCGGATGAAGACCGGGATGCAATCCGGCTACGCGGCGATCCTCTGCCGGGCCGTCGACCACGAGCTGCCCACTGTGGGCGACGCGTGGATGTCCCAGGCGGCAAAGCACTCCTGCGAGCTCGAGTGGATCCCGGACTGGGATCGCGCCGACTCGCAACCGATCTCCGGCATATCCCTGAGGCGTTCCCGCAGCGGCCTTTCCTTCCTTCGGAGCCGCAAGGTCAGGAACGAACAGGTCCGACCTGTGGACATCACGACCGCGATCGAACAGCAGCAACCGGTCAGCAAGTCCGACACCCAGTCGGACTCCTACACGCTGACCCTCTCCGACTCGGCCTGAGCCCGACCTACTGCCGGTCCACAGGCCGAGCGGGCACGCCCATCACCGTCACTCCGTTCGCGACGTCCTTGGTGACGACCGCGCCCGAGCCAACGATCGCCGAGCGCCCGACGACGACACCCGGCAGCAGGGAGGCGGCGCCGCCGATCATCGCCCCGTCTTCGACCACCGGCCCCTTGACCACCTCCTCGATGTAGCCGTCTCCGCCGAACGAGTTGTCGTTGGTGCTCACGACCATCGCCGCGATGAAGACGTCGTCCCCGATCCTCATGCCACCGGTCAGGTGGGACTTGTCCATGATCCGAGTGCGGTTGCCGACCGTGACCTCGCGGTCAAGGGTCACGTCGCGGCCGATGACGTTGCCCTCGCCGATCCGGCTCAGCTCCCTGATCGACGCCCCGTCGCCGATCAGGTTGTCAGCTCCTATCTCCACGTCGTAGTAGACGACGACATTGGCGCCGACTGCACAATCCGGGCCGACCGTCAGCTTGGCCTCGAAGTCCGGCGTGCGCGCGATCGCACCGGCGGCGCGGGGTGCGCGGCCGAGGAAGCTGCCGGGGAGAACCTCCGTGCCGCTCCCCACTCGGACGTTTTCAGCGATCACCACGTGCGGGTGAATCGTCACCCCGTCTCCGATCTCCGCCCCCGGTCGCACGACCGCAAACTCCGAGATGGTGACGCGCGACCCGATCGAGTCGCTGTCGACACTTGCGTTGGGATGGATCGATGGCATCGGGAGGGACATCCGACGGCGGGGACCGCAGACTCGGCGATCGTATCCGAGGACGCCAGATCCGCTGCTAGGGTGCCTCGCCTCTTGGGCGTCGAGGACTGCAAGCTGCTGGAGTTCCCGGTCGTACACGACCCACAGGGCAACCTGACCTTCGTCGAGCAGAAGCGGCACGTGCCCTTCGGGATCGCCCGTGTCTACCACCTCTACGACGTGCCGGGGGGCGCGGTGCGCGGCGGCCATGCCCACCGAGAGTGCGAGGAGGTCCTGGTCGCGATGGCCGGGAGCTTCGAGGTGGTGGTCGACGACGGGTCTGAGAAGAAGAGTGTCCGGCTCAGCCGCTCCCACCTCGGGCTCTACCTGCCGCGGATGATCTGGCGAGAGCTGGTCGACTTCTCCTCCGGCTCGGTCTGCATGGTGTTGGCGTCCGCCTTCTACGATGAGGCCGACTACATCCGCGATTACTCGGAGTTCCAGGCAGCTATGGCGGCCGCTTGACCTAAGGACGCGCGCCGGCCTCGAGCAGCGCCGTTGCCGTCGCCTCGCATTGCTCGAGGGTCAACTGCGGGTAGAGCGGCAGGCTCAAGGTGCGGTCGGCAAGCGTCTCGCCGACCGGAAAGCTGCTGCGCCGCCAACCGCGGTCGAGGTACGGGGGAGCGAGATGCGGCAACAGCGGGTAGTGGACAGACGTCTCGATGCCCCTTTTCCGAAGCGCCCTGGCACGCGCGTCGCGATCTGCGCAGCCGATCGCAAAGAGATGCCAGACGGGCTCCACCCACGCGAGAGGACCCGGCAGCTCGACCGAGGCATGGCCCGCCAGGACCTCCATGTAGCGCTCGGCGAGCTTTGCCCGGTCTGCGTTCCAGCCATCGAGGTGCGGCAGCTTCGTCCGCAGCACCGCCGCCTGGATCTCGGTCAGGCGCGAGTTGACGCCAGCCATCTCGATCTCGTACCTGTTCTTCATCCCGTAGTTCCGCAGCAGACGCAGCTTGGCGGCGAGCTCGTCGTCATCGGTCGTCACCGCTCCGCCGTCGCCCAGCGCGCCGAGGTTCTTCGACGGGTAGAAGGAGAACGCCGCCGCGTCGCCGAGGCCGCCGACACGCCGTCCCCGGTACCTGGCCCCATGCGCCTGCGCGGCGTCCTCGATCACGAGGAGTTCGCGTTCGCGCGCGATCTCGCCGATCGCCTCCATCTCGGCCGGTTCGCCGCGCAGGTGGACCGGCACTATCGCTGCCGTCCGCTCGGTTATCGCCCCGGCGATCAGCGCCGGGTTCAGGTTGTAGGTCTCGGCGACGACGTCAACGCCGACCGGGGTGGCCCCCGCTCGCGAGACGCCGAGCCAGGTCGCGATCCAGGTGTAGGCCGGCACGATGACCTCGTCGCCGGGACCGACCCCCGCGGCACGAAGGGTCAGCTCGATCGCGCTCAAGCCACTCCCTACACCCACACAGTGACGGGTGGCGCAGTAGTCGGCGAACTCGCGCTCGAACCCCTCTAGCTCGGCTCCGAGCAGATACCAACCCGAGCTTACGACTCGCCCGACCGCATCCTCGATCGCACCTTCGAGCTCCTCGTTGGCCTTCTTCAGATCGATGAAGGGGATGGCGTCGCTCATGACGGCGCTAATCCGAGAGACGCCCTCATTCGACCGACGGGATGCCGTGCGCCCAGTCCGCGTGGGACTCGTACCTGCTCTCGTGCTTGTCGGCGAGGATCTGGTCGACCATGCCGAACCTCACTCCGGCCTGCACCATGCGGCGGCACAGGGACCAATCGTTCGGTTCGGCGTTGAGGTAGTCGGCTGGCTCCATCTGGAAGAAGGCGAGCCCAGCGTGATAGAGGGCGGCCTGCAAGACGTATTCGCCCTTGGCCGGCGGGAAGCTGCCGATCTCGAGCGTCTCGCCGTCGCGGTACTGGACCGCGTGGCGTCCGTAGCAATGCTCGAAGCGATGCTCGCGGGCCGCCTCCAGCAGGACCTCCGTGTGCTCTGGGCGTACGGCGTCGTCGTCGCCCAGTGCCGCGATCCAGCGTCCGCGGACGAGGGAGAGCGCATCGTTGTAAGGGGGAGTGCCGATCATGTACCAGCGGACGCTCTCGTCCTCCGGATAGGGACCGCGGACGGAGCGGTTGTGGAAGCGGATCCGTGGATCGTCGAATCTCGCGATGACCTCCTTCGTCTCCGGCGGCGAGCAGTCGCCCGCGACGATCACCTCGAGGTTGGTGTAGGTCTGGTTCAGGATCGAGGGCAGCGAAGTCTCGCGCAGACTCTCGAACCGCTGGTAGGTCGGCACAATGAAGGAAACGAGGGGTTCCGGCTCGGTGTAGGCGAGCTCGTACTCCTCGCTCGCGCGAAGCGCGTACAGCCTTTGCCGCTGCGCCGGATCTTCCTCGTAGATGTGGCGCAGCATCTCCCCTGCCCGGCCGAGCTCTTCTGAGACCTGCTCCGCCATCCTCTGCAGCCCCTCCCTGGCCTGGCCGAGCTCTTGCTCCAGCGCCTGGCCAATCCGCAGCAGCTCGACAAGGCGAGCTTCCTGCTTGACCAGGCGGGTGTCCTGATCGGCGAGATGCGCTCCCAGGTCGGCTACGTAGGGGCCCGCGACGTGATCCGCCTGGCGCCGGAACAGCCTCCGCATCGATTGCAGCATGGAGATGCGTGATGTTATGCGCTCGCGGGGCGTCTCTCTACTCCGGATGCGCCGGCACCAGCACTGGTTGCGCTCAAACGGCCACGGCCACCACGTGAACTGGCCGGGTCTGAGGCGGCGACGAAGAGCAGGACGAGGCCGCCGAGGAACACCGGTAACGCCCGGAAGCACCTCGATCCAGGTGACACAAGATTCCGTAGCGAGACCGAATTGCATAACCATGTTCAAACGCTAAGATCGAGCCGTTGGATGTAACGACCGAACTCGAGCGCCCGATCGCCGAGCTGGTCGGCCAACATGCCGCCGAGCAGCCTGAGGCGGTCGCGATCGAGGACGGGCCGCGACATCTCACCTACGCGGAGCTGGATGCCGCCGGAGCACGCATCGCCGCCGGGCTGCGGGCCGCTGGCGTGGGGGACGAAGAGCCGGTTGCCGTATGCCTGCCGCGATCGTGGCAGGCGATCTGTGCTTTTCTCGGCATCCTGCGCGCCGGCGCCGCCTACGTGCCGATCGATCCCTCCTATCCGTCCCGGCGCCAGCGGCAGTTGCTCGACCTGGCAGGGGCACGCCTGGCGCTGACCGGCGAGGCCCACGGGCACCGTCTGCCGCCCCAGGTCGAGAGGGTCGACGCAGAGGCCTGCGCGCTGAGTGGCGCAGGCGTGACGCCTGCAACGCAGCCGGCGGGAAACGACCGCCTTGCCTACGTGCTCTTCACCTCGGGATCGACCGGCACCCCGAAAGGCGTCGAGGTGACGCATTGCAACCTCATCAACCTGCTGCGCTCGGGCGCCGACCTGGTTCCCCGCGACAACGACACGGTGCTCCAGGTCGTGCCCTTGGGGTTCGACGTCTCCGGCCTGGAGATCTGGGGGGCGCTGCTCAACGGCGCCCGCCTGGTGATCGCACCCCGCGTCCGGCCCGATCCTGCGCAGCTCGGTCGGCTGATCGTCGAGCGAGGGGTGACGATGCTCGCGATCTCGACCGGGCTTCTGCATGAGCTGATCAACGCCGCGCTCCCCGATCTCGCCGGCCTGCGGCTCTGCGTCGCAATCGGCGACGTTCTCTCGCCGCGGGCGGTCGCGGCGCTGCGGTCCGCTCACCCCGCGGTGCGAGTGCTTAACGGCTACGGCCCGACCGAGGCGACGATCGTGGCCTCCAGCTTCGAGGTCGACGGTGACGACCGAGGGCCGGTGCCAATCGGCAGGGCACTGCCCGGCTATCACCTCTATGTGCTCGACGAGTCGGGCGAGCTGCAGCGGGAGGGCGAGCCCGGCGAGCTCTGGATCGGCGGCGCCGGCGTCGCCCGCGGCTACCGGAACGACCCGGAGCGCACGGCCGAACGCTTCCAGGCGAACCGTTTCGAGGGCGGGTCGATGTACCGGACCGGGGACAGGGTGCAGCTGCGCCCTGACGGCGAGCTGATCTTCCTCGGCCGGCTCGATGCCCAGGTGAAGATCGACGGCCAGCGGGTGGAGCCCGGTGAAGTCGAGCAGGCGCTGGCCGCCCATCCGGATGTCTATGAGGCCGCGATCCTCGTCAGAGAGGACGTACCCGGGCACAAGCGCCTCGTCGCCTACGCCGCCCTGCGCCCGGGCGGAAGAGCTTCTGCGACGGAACTGCAAGTGCACCTGGCGTCGCGCCTGCCTGGCTCCATGACTCCCGACTCGGTCGTGCTGCTCGACGCGATGCCCAGAAACGAGCGGGGCAAGGTCGACCGAGACGCGCTGCCGGCGCCCCAACGCGACCTTTCCGACGATGCCCTGGCCGACCCTGGAGTCGCTTCCGTTGCCCGGCTGATGGCCGAGGTGCTGCAGCTCGACGCCGTCGGGCCGGACGAGGACTTCTTCGACCTCGGGGGCACCTCGCTGCTGGCGCTGCAGCTCGCCGGCCGGCTGCGCGGACAGCTGGGCGCCCGCATCGACATCGGCGCCGTCTTCGAGGAGCGCACGGCGGCGGGGCTGGCGGGGCGGATCGGCGCCCCTGGTGCAGAGAAGCCAGAACTGCCGCCTCTGTTGGCCGGCCCCAGTGCCGAGACCGCGCCCGTCAGCGCAGCCCAACGGCGGGCACTGCTGTTCAGCAGGATGCACCCGGATTCGATCGCCTACCAGTTCGCAGCGATCTTTCGTTTCGAGGGGAGCCTGGACCAAACGGCCCTTCGGGGCGCGCTGGACGACCTCATCCGTCGCCACGAGATCCTCCGCACCTCCTTTTTCGAAAGGGACGGAGAACCGCTCCAGATCATCCATGCAGAGTGCGAGGCGCCGCTGGAGACCGTCGATCTTCGGGACTGTGCCCACGACGCCTGGCCCCAGCTCGTGCGGGGCCGGGTGAGGACGCGAATCGACCCAGCCAAGTTACCGCTCATGCGCTGGGTGCTGGCGCGGCTCGACGAGCGCTCCTGGGCCCTGCTCCACGTCGAGCACCACCTGATTCACGACGGCTGGTCCTTCGCCGTGCTGGCCGGCGAGCTGGCTGAGCTGTATTCGGCCCGAGTCGAAGGCCGCCAGCCGGACCTGCCCGAGCCGGTAGTGCAATTCCAGGACTACACCCGCTGGGAGCGAGAGGCGCATCGGGGGGGCCCCGTGCGGAGCCAGATCGAGGACTGGGCTCGCCGCCTCGATCCGGAGCCGCCCCTGGTCGAGCTGCCGGGCGCCAAAGCGCGACCGCCTCGCGAGTCTTTTGCGGGCGGCTCGATTCGGCGCCGGATCGACCGCGAGCTGGTGTCGCAATTACGCTCGCTCGCCAACGAGAACCGCGTCACCCTTTTCATGGTCACCCTGGCCGCCTTCCTGGTGCAGCTGCGGCGCTATTCCGGAGTGGACGACCTGCAGGTGGGATCCGGGCTTGCGAACCGGCGCGACCCCAACGCGGAGGGGCTGATCGGAATGGTCGTGAACACGGTCGCGCTGCGCTGCGACCTCGGCGGCGACCCTGAGGTGCGCGAGCTGCTGCAGCGAGTGGGACGGGTCGCGGTCCATGCCTATGCGAACGCCGATGCCCCCTTCGAGGCGGTGGTCGAGGCGATACGGCCATCGCGGGAAGCCGCCCGCTCCCCCCTCATCCAAACGCTCTTCTCGTTTCACGACGCACCGCGCGAGGCCGAACGCTGGGCGAGGCTGCAGGCGAAACTCGTCCAGATCGTCCCCAACGGAACCGCTAAGACCGACCTCAACGTGATCGGCATTCCCCGAGACGACGGTGGCTTGACGTTCGTCTGGGAGCACTCCGACCTGCTCGACGACGCTGCCGCGGACCGCCTCGCCGGCCACCACCTGCAGCTGCTCGAACAGTTCGTCGAGCGACCGGGCGTGCGGCTCTCCGAGCTAGACCTGCTGAGCGAGCCGGAACGGCGGGTCATCGAGAGCTGCAGAGCCGGCACCGGGACCTATGACCGAGATGCGACCGTTCACGGCTTGGTCGCGGCGCGGGCTCGGCGCGATCCCGAGGCGATCGCGGTTGTGGACGGATCGCGGGAGCTGACCTACCGGGAGCTGCTCGATCGCGCCGGGGCCGTGGCTGCCTCGCTACACGAGTGGGGCGTGGAGGGAGGCGATCGGGTCGGCGTCCTCCTCGGGCGCTCGGCCGACGCGGTGATCGCCCAGCTCGGGATCCTCGTCGTCGGCGCCGCCTACGTCCCACTCGACCCCCTGCACCCGCCCGCGCGGATCGGCTCGGCCCTATCGGACGCCGGCGTGGGGATCGTCCTCACCGACGCCGTGCTGTGCCGCCGGTTGCCGGTGGGCGTCGCCGCGCTCGACGTCACCGAGGCGGCGGCGGGCGAGGCCGTCGAACCGGTCGTTGAGACCGGTTCGGAGGACATCGCCTACGTCATCTACACCTCTGGCTCCACCGGTGAGCCCAAGGGCGTCGAGATCACGCACCGCAACGTCGCCCGCCTGGTCGACGAACCCGAGTTCGCAGAACTGGGCCCCAGCACCGTGATGCTCCACGCCGCCTCACCCGCCTTCGATGCTGCCACCCTGGAGATCTGGGGACCACTCGCCAACGGCGGAACCATCGCCTGCCTGGGCGAGCAGCCCTCACCGGACGCCGTCGCGGAGGCGATCGCGAGGCATGGCGTGACGATCCTCTGGCTCACCGTCGGCCTCTTCAACGAGCTGGTCGACCGCCGGCCGGAGTGCCTGCGAAGTGTGCGGCACGTGCTCGCCGGCGGGGACGCACTCTCCTCCGATCACGTGCGTCGGGCTCTGGCGGCGCTACCGCCCGACGGCAGCCTCACCAACGGCTACGGGCCGACCGAGACGACCACCTTCGCCACCACGCATGAGCTGCGACCTGGCGATACGGTCGAGGAGACGATCCCGATCGGCCACCCGATCCAGGGGACCACCTGCGACGTGGTGGACGCGGAGGGTCGCGACCTCCCGGTCGGCGCCGCTGGTGAGCTTGCGATCGGCGGCGATGGCCTCGCGCGCGGCTACCGGGGAGACCCGCGGCTGACCGCCGCGCGCTTCCGGCCGGATCAAAATCGCCCCGGCGAGCGACGGTACCTGACTGGGGACCGGGTCCGGAGGCGGCCGGACGGCGCGCTCGAGTTCCTCGGCCGGATCGATCGCCAGGTCAAGGTGCGCGGAGTCAGGGTCGAGCCGGCAGAGGTGGAGCAGGCGCTGCGATCCCACCCGGCCCTTGCCGACGCCGCGACGGTCGCCTTCGAGCGCGCGCCGGGCGACCTCGCGCTCGCCGCATACGTCGTCGCCGAGCCCGGCTGGCCGGCCCCCGACGCAAGCGCCCTGCGCACGCACGCAGCCGCCCGCCTCCCCGTGGCGATGGTGCCGAGCGCTTGGGTGACGCTGCCAAAGCTGCCGCTGACCGCCAACGGCAAGCTCGACCGCGACCGCCTTCCAGCGCCGGGCACGAAGCACCTGGCTCGCGACAGCGGCGACACCAGGCCAAGCGGCGCAGCGGAGCGGCGAGTCGTGGGGTGCTTCGAAGAGGTGCTCGGAGTGAGGCCGGTTGGCCCCGAGGACGACTTCTTCGCCCTCGGCGGACACTCGCTGCTGGCGATTTCGCTCTTCGCCGAGCTGGAGCGGATCGACGGCCGGCGCCTGCCCCTTGCCTCGATCTTCGAGGCGCCCACTCCCAGGCAGCTGGCGGCGCGACTTGGCCCCAAGGCGCCCGCCCCGCGCTGGGACAACCTCGTGGCCCTAAAGCCTCAGGGCACCCGACCGGCGCTGTTCGCCGTTTCGGCAGGGGATGGCAACATCGTCGGCTTCGGCCCCCTTGCCCGTCAGCTCTCCGACGAGCAGCCGCTCTACGCCCTGCAGCCGAGCGGGCTCGACGGCCGCCGGCCGCTCGACCACGGGATCGAGGCGATGGCGAACCGCTACCTCGCCGCATTGCGCAGCGTGCAGCCGCATGGCCCCTACCTGCTGGCCGGGCGCTGCAACGGAGCCACCGTCGCTTACGAGATGGCCCAGCGCCTGCGCGCCGAGGGCGAACAGGTGCCGTTCCTGGCGGCGCTCGACTCCGATCCGCCGCCGGCGGGACCACGCGAGCTGGCGCCGGGCATTCCCTACGACCCGATCATGGAGTCCGCCTGGATGCGCGCCCGCAAGGCCGGCGAAGAGGCGCCCGACCCGAGCGACCCGGCCCGACTCGCGCGTTGGCTGAGCGAGCCGGTTGGCCCCGGCGTCTCCCGCTATCTCCACGAGGCCTGGCGCTGGCGCGACGACCTCGGCCGGGCCTGGCCGAATCCGCTCGGCGCTGACGCCAACGGCGTGGCCGAGTGGGGTTGGGACCACGGCCCACGCGAGCACGGCCTGGTGCGCGCGCTCCTCATCCCTAAACCGGCCCGGGCGGAGCCACGCCGCGAGCGGTCAAGACGGGCATGGGCCCGAGGCTCGCGCATCGCTCGGGAAGCCCGGACAGAGGCGGGCCGCTCGACTGTCGACGTGCTCGAAAAGGTGCTCGGCCGACCCTTGCCCAACGCCCGCGAGCGGATCGAGCGCCGAGTTGTCGGCGCGGCGCGGCGTGCCCGCGAGAACTACAGAGCCGAACCGTGGCCGGGACGGGTGCTGCTGGTGACCTCGCCCGAGTTCGAGGACAAACCCACCTACCAGGCCTGGGAGCTGAGGGCTCGCGGCGGTGTCGACCGTCGACCTCTGCCAGTGGGCCACATCGAGATGCTGCGCGAGCCGGGGGCCGCCCTTCTCGCTCGCTGCCTCGAGGAATGCATCGGGGACGCGCTGAACGGATCCGACCTCTCCGTCGCCCTCCTGAGCACCCGATCGCTTCGAGAGTGATCGGTATGCTGCGACCGTGCCCAACGCGCCCTCGTCGAAAGGCCGCGTGGCCGGGGGGTGGCAAGGCACCCGCATACTCGTCATCGGCTGCGGCTTCATCGGATCTCATGTCGTCGCCGAGCTTGCCACCCGAGGCCGGTCGCCTGTTGTTCTCACCCGTTCGCGCCCCGCGGACGAAGTGCAGCGTGCAATCGCACCTGGAGATCTCCATCTCGGCGACGCAAGCGACATCGGTGACCTGGAGCCGGCGCTCACCGGAGTCAGTCACGTTGTCTACTGCGCCGGGGGACTGCTGCCCGCCGCCTCGCAAGACGACCCCGAGCGGGACGCGCTCCTTACCCTCCGTCCGCTGCGGGCGGTGCTGGAGGCTCTGCGCGACCGCCCCGGCGTGAAGCTGACCTACATCTCGTCGGGGGGAACGGTCTACGGGGAGCCCAAGAAACTGCCGGTAAGCGAGTCTGCCCCCACCCGCCCCCATGGCTCCTACGGGGAGCTGCACCTCGTTTGCGAGAAGGAGATTGAGCGGCACCGCACCGAACATGGGCTACAGGCGCGCGTCCTGCGTTGCTCCACCGTCTACGGAGAGCGCCAGCTGCCTGACCGGGGTCAGGGCGCCGTACCGACCTTCCTGCACCGGGTCGAGCGGGGAGAAGCAATCCACCTCTACGGGGGCGACGGGACGATCCGCGACTACGTCTATGCGGGCGATGTGGCGAAGGCCGTCATTGGACTCTTGGACCGTGACGACGGGGTACCCGTACTCAACCTCGGCTCAGCTGAAGGCACGTCGCTGTTGAAGCTCCTGCGCCTGATCGAGAAACAGGTAGGTCGTCAAGCTCTGGTGGAAGAGCACCCCGAGCGCGACTTCGACGTACACGAGATAGTCCTCGACACCACTCGGCTGGTGCGTCTGATCGGTTTCGAGCCGACTCCGCTCGAGATTGGGATCGAACGTACGCACCGCTGGCTCGCTGACAACACGCCGGAGAAGGTGTGAAGACCCTCGGCAAACGGCTGCACGGTCTACGCTGGCGCTTGACCGCCACTCGTCGCCTCTGGCGCTCTGGCGCCGAGCCGGATATGACTTTTCTGCCACCGCCTCCGGTCGAGCGAATACCGGTCGGCCATCTGGATGGGCCCGGTCCCAAGACCACGATCGGGCGGGGTGCACTCGCCATCAGTGGCTGGGTGCTGTTCCCCTCGGAGCCCACGGTACGGGTAGAGCTATGGCTCGGCGAGGAACGGCTCGGGCGTGCTCGGCTTGGCTTCCTGCGCCGTGATGTTGACGAAATGTTCGACTTTCCGAACGCGTATGTGTCCGGCTTCCACATCACCGCCGATCTCACGGAGTGGAGTGGAGGCGACGGCGAGGCGACCCTGCGCACGGTGGCCACCAGCGCGAGCGGAGAGCGTTTCGAGCTTGATCCGGTCCCGCTCACGGTTGCCCCAGAAAAGCCTCGTGACTCATCGCTCGCCCCTCCGGCCGCTCGCACTCCTCACGCGGCGTCAGCCGGCAGGCGTCAACTTCTTGTCTACACCCATCAGCTCGACCTTGGCGGCGCCCAGCTGTATCTACTCGATCTCTTGCGCGAGCTCGCCAGAGGGGAGGCGTTCACCCCCACCGTTGTCAGTGGGATGGACGGGCGGACCCGCACAGACCTGGAAGATCTCGGCATCCCAGTCCATATCTCGAGCTTGGTGCCCCGCGACGACCTCAGCTCCCACATCGGCCGGGTCGAAGAGCTTGCTGTGTGGGCAGCTGCGCGCAACTTCGAGGTCGCGCTCATCAACACTTCCACCACCCTCGCCTTCCCAGGGGCCGAGGCGACGGCCCTGCTGGGAATACCAACGGTATGGACGATCCACGAGAGCTTCGCCCCGCCGGTCCTCTGGTCTGACCTCGACCTCCGGATCCGGGAGCGCGCGGAAGCGGCACTTGCCGGCGCCTCGCTGGCGCTGTTCGAGGCGGAGGCGACGCAGCGGCTATACGAACCACCGCTGGAGAACTCCCAATGCCTGACCGTTCCCTACGGGATCGATCTCTCTCCGATCGATCGGGCGCGCGCCGGGTTCAACCCGGCGGCGGCACGCCGAGATGTCGGCATCCCCGGCGATGCCGACATCCTGCTTTGCATCGGGACGATCGAGCCCCGCAAGGCCCAGATCCCCCTCGCTCAGGCTTTCGAGCTGATCGCCGGCCGGCACCCCAATGCCCGCCTCGTCTTCGTTGGCGGCTCGGACAAGCCCGATTCGCTCGCCCTCGCCGAATGCATCGAGGCCTCCCGCTGGAGCGACCGGATGGAGCTGGTTCCGATCACCCCCGATGTCCACAGCTGGTACGGCCTTTCCGACTTCCTGGTCTGCGCTTCCGACGTCGAGTCGCTGCCTCGCACCGTGCTCGAGGCGATGGCGTGGGAAACCCCGGTACTGGCAACGAACGTCTTCGGCTTGCCGGAGCTGATCGCCGATGGCGAGTCGGGTTGGCTTTGCGAGTCCGGCGACATCGCCCTTCTTGCCGAGGGCCTCGACCGAGTCTTGAGCACGACCCCAGAGCAGCGGGAGCAGGTTCGCAAGACAGCACGCAAGCTCGTCGAAGAGAGGCACTCCCTCGAGCGCTACGCAAAGCAAGTGTCGAAACTGCTCGACCGAGCCGCCAGCGGCGACATCGTCGCCCCCAACCAGCATGTGGCAACGACTTAGCGCGTCACAACGGTGGGCGATCGTCGTCGCCCTCGGCGCACTGGTGCTTGTCGCCATCGACATCTGGTGGTTCGAGACGTACAGGAACGGCTTCCCGCTCGACGTCGACGAGGCGGGGTACACGACCATCGGCTTGATCGACTACCTCGGCCTGAAGGGCGGCGGGCTACATGGCTGGTGGGAAGCGATCCAGACTCAGACGCCCAACGCCCCGCTAACTCCGGCGCTGCAGTCGCTGCTTGCCTTTGTCAAGCCCGGAGTGCTGGACGGATTCGCGGTGCTGACCGGCTTCGTTGTCGTGCTGGCATTCGCGATCTATGGGATCGGCACACGATTGGCTGGGCCACGACTCGGAGCGCTCGTGGCACTCGTGACCGCAGCCGCGCCCGGCACCTTCATCTACGCCCGCGAGTACGTGTTCGCTCTGCCTGCGGCGGCGCTACTGGCCTGCGCCGTCTTCGCGTTGCTCCAGAGCGACGGCCTGCGGCGACGGCGCTTGGCGATCGCCTGCGGGGCGGCGCTCGGGCTGATGCTGCTCGCGCGGACGATGACGGTCGCCTTCGTGCCGGGGGTTCTCGCGGCGGCCGTCCTGACGCTGGGTCTACGCCAGCAGGGCAAAAGCGACCTGCTCCAGCGCCTGCTCAATCTCGGCCTGTTGGTCCTCACCGGCTTCGCGGTTGCCGCCACCTGGTACTGGCGCAACCTGCAGTCGGTAATCGACTACCTGACCAGCTACGGCTACGGGGATCAGGCCAAGTTCTACGGCGCTGAACATTCCCTGCTCTCCTGGGCCCGCTTCCAAACGGTCTCCGAACGCATGATCTTCGACGACCTGCTCGTCCCCCTGGCGGTACTCGTGTTCGCCGGCCTGGTGACCATCGGTGTGGTGGCGGTCAGGCGGCTTCTCGACGGCGAAGATCGGCGAGCTGAGCTGGAAAGGCTCGCCGCCAGCGACGCCTTCGGCGTCTTCGTCGTCTTTGCCGTTGGCTACGCCGCTCTGATGAGCTCCCAGAACGGTGGCGACGGATTCACCTTTCCGCTGGCGGTCCTGTTGCTGCCGCTGGCGGTCGTGGCACTGCGCTTGTTCCGCAGGGCGGCCCTACCGGTCATCGCGCTGCTCTGCGCGGTCACTGCCCTGAACGTCGCTGCCAGCTCGACGATCTGGGACAGCGTCTCGAAGACGCGACTGGTCGAGGTGCCCGGCTACGGCGAAATGCCCTGGGTGAACGGGGTGCCTCATGCCGTCGGCGCGATTCGCGTGCAGGTCCCCGGCTCGCTTACCCACTTCGACGACCGCGATCACGGCTGGACCGAAATCGACAAGCGCCTCGCCCACCTCTTCCTGCAACCGGTCGGGCCCGAAGGCCAGCAGGGCTTGGTCGCCTTTGCCTCCCGCAACCGGGTGATAAGCAGTAACAGCGTCGGACTCGCCGCCGTGATTACCGCGCACAAGACCATCCCGTTCAGCCAGCTGGCGGCCGAACCGAGCGACTCGGTCGGCGCCTATGCCAAAGAGATCGGCCCGGAAGGCGGTCTTCCGGCATATCTGGTGACGATGAGCCGCAACACCGAAGACTTCCCGATTCCCGTCACCCAGGCCTACGCGGAGACCGCCGCCAGAGAAGCCGGCTTTCGAAAGATCCGAACGATGGAACTGCCGGACGGCCGCCAACTCTACGTCTGGCGGAGGGCACCCGAATAGTCGCTTCGGCTACAGGAGATCTTGCCGTCATGCTTGTCGCCTTGGGCGCCTTTGTCGGGGCAGCGACGGCAACTGGCCCTAATCGCTCCGTACTCCTTGCCACGGGTCATATTTCGACCTTCCGATGGACGGTTTCTGCATCGCGAGCCGCTGGCTCCAATGGCAGTCGTCGCCCATGTATCCAGGTCGACGTGGAATCTCTCAAACGTTCGTCGCCGTCAGATCCGCTTGAAGTTGGTTTAGGGGGAGGATCCCTCTGCGGCCCGGTTCCAAACACGCAGGCCGAGGTAGATGAACTGGCTAAGCCCACGGTTTCAGTTCTCGCTATGGCGTTCAGCCCCTCCGTCAGTGAAGTGCGTCTGTTCTTTAAGGGCCGCCGCAATAGAACGCTCCCCCTTGAGCTGCTATCGAGCCGCAAGGCGAAAGGGCTCACCTCGTCCCGTTCCGCTTCGTCGCTCGCGCATATGCAGGTGACTTTTGCCTTGGGTTTGTTACCTATTCTTCCGCGGGAAGGTTCTCGATCCTGGAGAACGCGTGCCTTGTCCGCGCCAGTAACGACGGCCGGAGTACGAGCGCTACTCTGAGCCGGCTGGGTGTCCTAACGGGGGAGAAGCCGATGATCTCGAGTCGCCAGCAGAAGGCGAGCATGAGTCGTCATAGGTGAACCTGAAGCGATGACGCAAATCGTTGCTGTAAATCCGATCAGTTGTTGATCTTCTCCGGCCGTTTGCGACCAGACTCCCGCACCTGGTAGTCCCCGCGGCTGAGCGCATTCTCCAGCCACACATAGAGGACGATGAAGAGGTAGCGACTGCCCATCTCTTTCATCGCCAGCTTCGGCACGCCGCTGGTGCGGTTGGTCCAGTTGGTCGGGATCACTTCGTAGCTATGCCCTCGAACGATCGCCTTCAGCGGCATCTCGACGGTCAGGTTGAAGTGCTTGGAGAGCAGCGGCTGGATCGTCTCGATCACCTCGCGCCGGTAGGCCTTGAAGGCGTTGGTGGTGTCGTTGTAGCGGTGGCGAAAGAGAATGCGGATGAACCAGTTGGCGAGGCGGTTGATCGTCAGCTTCAGCCGCGGGTAGTCGTGGACCTGAGCGCCGGGCATGAAGCGAGAGCCAAAGGCGCAGTCCCAGCCCTCCTCGAGCAGCCGGTGGTAGCGGATGAGGTCCTCGGGATCGTCGGAGGCATCGGCCATGACGATCGCGACCGCGTCCCCCTCGAAGACGTCGAGGCCGGCCCGGATCGCCATCCCGAAGCCGCGTTCGTAGTGGGAGCGGTGGCAGCGCACCCGCGGGTTCGATGCGCCGATCGCTTCGACGACCTTGCCGGTCGAGTCCTCGCTGTCGTCGTCGACGACGATGACCTCGTAGTCGATCTGCTCCCGCTCCAGGGCCGCGACGACGCCTTCGACCGTGGCCCCGACCGAGCCCTCCTCATTCTGGGCCGGCATCACGACCGACAGTTTCACGCCGGCGCCACCATCCAGCGCTCGGCGTTCTGCTCATACATCTCGCGCAGAATGTCCTCCACCCCGTAGCGCAGCTTCCACTCTGGATAGTCGGCCTCGAACGGGGCCAGGTCGGAGATCCACCAGCGGTGGTCGCCGATTCGCGGCTCCTCCCCCATCTCCCAGCTCAACTCGCGGCCGGCTACCCGCTCGCAGATCTCGATCGCCTCCAACATCGAGCAGTTGCTGGTGCGACCGCCGCCGATGTTGTAGACGGCGGCGGCGCGCGGGGCGCGATGGAAGGCGTGGAAGGCGGCGATCAGGTCGGCGCTGTGGATGTTGTCGCGGACCTGCTTGCCGTCGTAGCCGAAGACGGTGTACGGCGTGCCGGTCGCGGTGCACTTCATCAGGTAGGCGAGGAAGCCGTGCAGCTTGGCGCCGGCGTGCTGGGGGCCGGTCAGGCAGCCGCCGCGGAAACAGACCGTGGGCATGTCGAAGTAGCGGCCGTACTCCTGCACGAGCAGGTCGGCCGCCGCCTTGGAGACGCCGAACAGAGAGTGGGTCGAGGAGTCGATCGACATCGAGGTGTCGATGCCCTTGTAGAAGGCATGGGACTGCGGCAGCTCGAGCCGCAGCTCCAGATCTTCGAGCGGCAGCCGGTTTGGCGTGTCGCCGTAGACCTTGTTGGTCGAGCAGAAGACGAAGGGCGCGTCCGGGGCGTGGGCGCGGGCGGCCTCGAGCAGGTTGAGGGTGCCGTTTGCGTTGACGCCGAAGTCGGTCTGCGGCTCGCTCGCGGCCCAGTCGTGCGAGGGCTGGGCGGCGGTGTGGACGACCAGCTCGATCTTGCCGGCCTGCTCGCGAAAGATCCGCTCGACGGCATCGGTGTCGCGGATATCGGCGTTCTCCACCCGGAGCTCGGGGTGGGCGGCGAGAAGCCGCTCGGTCACGTGCGAGGTCGAGGCCTCGGGACCGAAGAAGCGGGCCCGCATGTCGTTCTCGATGCCGATCACGTCGAAACCCTCGGCGACGAAGTGCTCAACCGCCTCGGAGCCGATCAGCCCTCCCGAGCCGGTGATGATCGCTACCGCCATTCAGCTTTGCTCCCTTCTCCCAACCGGGGCCTCGATGTTCAGGGCCGATGCGATCCGCTCCGGATCGGCAGCGATCCAATCATGGATGTCGGCGAGGACGCGCTCCGCGCTGCGTCGCGGGCGCCACTCGTCAAGGCCGAAGAGCCTCTCGCAGTCGGAGATGTAGATGGGGACGTCGCCGGTTCGGGTCTCCAGCACCGGCTCGATCGGCACCTCGTTGCCGCTCAGCTGGCGGCAGATCTCCGTCGTCTCCAGCAGCGAGAGGCTGCACTCGCGACCACCGCCGGCGTTGACTGTGCGCCCGTCCCACTCGACGGGATCGAGAAGCTGGCGCTCGACCAGGTCGACCAGATCCTCGACGTGGAGCAGGTCGCGGACCTGCTTTCCCCTGCCGCCGAAGCCGATGTATTTGAGCGGATTGCGGAACTGGTGGGCGAGCATCCAATGGGTGAATACCCCCTGATCGACCTTTCCCATCTGCCAGGGCCCGGCGATCACTCCGCAGCGATCGACCACGGCGGGCACGCCGAAGCCGGCCCGGTACTCCTCGATCAAGAGCTCGGCGGCGAGCTTGGTCGTTCCGTAGAGGGTGCGGGCGCCGGCAATCGGGAACTCCTCGGAGATGCCGGCCGCAGAAGCGCCGGCGACGTCCTGCTCCTCGGCGAGCTCGAAACGGGTCGGCGCCTCCTCCAGCTTCAAGCTCAGCTGCGGCTCGACCGGGTAGACCCTGCTGGTCGAGAGGAAGACCATGAAGGCGCCGTCGCGCCGGGCCAGCTCGAGACAGTTGTAAGCGCCGGTCAGGTTGGTGTGGACAAGGTAGGACGTGTCGCCGTCGACCCCGCTCATCACGGAAGGCTCCGCCGAGCACTCGATCAGCGCCGATAGCTCCGGCAGTCGCTTCAGGTCATCGAGTTCGCGCACGTCGCCCTTTACGAACTCCACCCCAGCTGCCTCTAGGCGCGGAAGGTTCAATTCCGAACCACGTCGGTAGAGGTTGTCGAGCACAAAGACCTCCCACTCGGGATGGCGAGCGGCAAGCGAAACAGCGAGGTTGGAACCGACGAAACCGGCTCCTCCGGTGATCAGAAGGCGGCTCATCGGCGGGCCGGTGACCCTATCAATCCCGACTTCTGACTCTCGATGCTGGCCAGCGACACCGCACGGGTCTGCGAAAACAGAACGAACAGCGTGACGAAGTTGCCGAGGGCGACCAACGAGACGATCAGCGAGCCAAGCACGGTGAAGCTCGCCCAGCCCGGGATTGCCGAATCGGAGAACAGCTTGATGCCGACCACCACGAGCGCGAGGACAACCCCGAGCACCAGGAAGAAGACGAAGACCGCGAGCGCCCTGATCGCGATCCGATCCGTGAACGGCATCAACATCCGCAGGCCGTGCATCCCCAGCCGGCCGAAGGTCATCTTCGACTCTCCCTCGTAGCGCTCGCCCCGCTCACAGGGCACGAACTCGATCGGCAGGTCGAGAGCCAGAATTGCCGAGGAGTAGGAGAGATCGAAGGTGGGATGCAGAAGCGCCCTTCTGGCAATCGAGCCGGACATCGCGGCGAAGTTACCGGAGCGCACGGTGGTGCCCGTCAACGCTCGGAAGAGCAGCGTGAAGAGTCGATACATGACCTTGAACCTGATCGACTCCTTGCGCTTCGTCCTCCGCGCCAGCGCAACTTTCCGGCGCGGACGAGGCTCGTCTTGAAGCGGCGAAAGCAGGCGGGGCAGATCGTCTGGCTGGTCCTCCCCGTCGGCGTCGAGGGTGACGATCACGTCGTCGTCGTCGACCCCGGGCAGGATCTCGCGCAGGGCATAGACGATCGCTCTCTGGTGGCCAAGATTGAAGGGTGGCTGGAGGACCGTAACGTCCGTGAACTGGTCCAGCTCCTCGATCTCGAGGTCCTGACCGGCGGTGTCGTCGATCACGACGAACTCGGTCGGTCCGCTACCGGTCCCGGACTCGGCGAGGACCTTCAGCAGCCGCTGGCGCAGCAACACGAAGGAACGGACGTCCCGATAGACGGGAGTGACGATCCAGGTGCTCACGATGCAGGCTCCGTACTTGGAGCACGCTTCAGCAGTCTGTAGTCACCGACGCTCAGGAATGGCCGGAATTCCCGTCGCATGTAGCGGACCAGCGGCACATCGGGAATCGTCCCCGCGCTCCAGGCCGCGGCAAGCGGTTCGTTTTCCAGCAGGCAGAGGCCTGGATCTGGGTCGACTTCTTCGATCACCCGTCGCTGGTGTGCGTCGTCGAAGAGCGTCGTCCAGCCCGTGGCGTTGTAGCCGGTTGGCGGTTCTTGGTCGGTCCAGATGTAGAAGCTGTTCATCCCGGGCAGCATCACGAAAGAACGGCAGTTGGCGTCGATCAAGTGCGTTACGCGCCGGTACAGCTCTACTTCGGTTGGGGCGAGGCGTACGTCTCGCGCTCCAGGAAGATCGAGTGGCACTCGCGAATCGTAGGCGGCCCGCGCTTCGTCCAGGGGTTCGCGCAGGGTCGTGTTCGCGACGAAGCCGATCAGGGCGACGGCCGCGACGGCGCCGACCGCGACAAGCCCGCGGCGCGCCTGCTCGCCGGTGACGCTCCGGGTCAGGCCCCTCACGCCGTTGGCGACGCAGATCGCCCCGACCGGCGCCAGCAGGAAGGCCGACCAGAGGATCTGGCTGCCCGCGACGGGGAACGCGTGCAGGGCCTGCAGGACTGCCAGCGGCGGCAGCAGAAGGAGCGCGAAGGTGGTCGCCGGTCGCGATTCGCCCGGCGGCGGGATCAGCGCCACCCAGGCAAACGAGAGCAGGCTCAACTGGTACCCGCTCAAGCCTGTCGCTTCGAAGGGGAGGGTCTTGCCGATTGGCGAGAGGGCCATCTCGACGCCGATCAGGATGCTCAGCAGCGAGACCGCCCCGGCCCAGACCGGCCCAGACTCGCGGCCGCGGGCGACGTACCAGTAGGCAACGGCCCCGCCCAGCGCGATCGCGTCGAAGACGTGGACCCGGCTCGACATCAGGAAGGGCAGCGAGAAAGCGTCCGCCTGCCGCAGTGGCTGGCCGATCAGGCCTTCGACCAGGCCGCTCGGGCTGGTGCCCGCGGCGAGGATCGCGAGGCAGCTCGTCACGCCTACCGCAAGCAGGCCGCCCAGCAGCCACCAAAGCTCTTCGGGGGGGCGGCGGCGAGTCTCGCGAGCGCGCAGCGCGATCACCACTGCAAGCGCCGCAACCGCGACATGGACCGCGTAGTGACGAGCCCAGGCTTCGCCCAGCTTGCTCGTCATCAAGGCGAATGGGATGACCACGAACCCGATCTCGACCAGCAGGCGCAACCAGCGCCTGCTCGCAAGCGGCACATAGCTGACAGCGCAGACGAGGACCACGGCGGCGAGAGCGAAGGCGCCGACATTGATCTTGACCAGGATCAGGGCCGCAACCGCCCCTCCCAAAAGCGCCATCGCGCCCACGGATGCCTTCACCCGCACCCCACAGGAAATCGCGACGATCGCTGCCAGCAGCAGGCAAACGAGGCCGCCGGCGTGCATCGGCTCGCTGACGAACGTCTCAAGCGAAGCGAAAACGAGCATCTGGGTCACCAGCCCGAGCAAGTAGCTGCCCGTCATCCGCGCCGTGGCGAGCCCGATCGTGAGACTGGAGACGATCCAGACGGCCAGGGTCACGCTCCTCCCACCGTCGAGGGTGACCGGTATTCCGAAGGTCGAGAACAGCCCTCCCCATGCCTCGTAGTAGAAGGGGCCGTACTGACTGAAGACATCGTCGTAGAGCGAGCCGTGATTGACGAACGACTTGAGCGCGATCAGCATGTAGCCCTCGTCGTCGTAGGAGGGGAAGGCGAAGAACATCTGCGGGCGGGCGACCAGATAGGTGACGGCGGTGACCGCCGCGAAGGCGAGGGCGGCGGCAGCCAGCTTGGCGATAGGCACGTTTCGCATTGCGGGGCTCTCGGTACGCTGCCGCGGTGAAGGGCTCGTGACGCTATCAACCAGCTCCGTCGAGAGGACATCGATATCCGCGGCCGAGATCCACGTCTGGCACGCGCAGCTCGACCGAGATGTGTGCCCCCCCGCCGACCGCCTCCCCCTGGAAGAGCGGGAGCGCGCCGCGCGGCTGAATCGTCCGCTCGCACAAAGGCGCTGGGTGGCAGCACGCTGGGCGCTGCGGGAGGTACTGGGCCGCTACCTGGACGAGGATCCGGC
This sequence comes from Solirubrobacterales bacterium, assembly GCA_035260485.1. Lineage (GTDB taxonomy): Bacteria > Actinomycetota > Thermoleophilia > Solirubrobacterales > 70-9 > VRUE01. Next base: position 22,143 of record DATFVC010000059.1, read on the forward strand.
AGCGGTCGAGCTGCGGATCGCCGAGCAGGGCAAGCCGATGCTCGCCGCGCCCTCTTCATCCCTTCGCTTCAACCTCAGCCACTCGGGCGGCCGGGCCCTGGTAGCCGTCACTTGGGAGCGCGAAGTCGGGGTGGACATAGAGCAGGTCAGGCCGCGCGGCGATCTCCTGGCTCTCGCCCGCCGCGCCCTTGAACCAGCGGAGGCCGATGCGATCGTAGAGATGTCACCCGAGGCCCGGCCGGCCGCGTTCCACGCGGCCTGGACCCGGCGGGAGGCGGTCGCGAAGTGCCTTGGAACGGGTCTAGCGGCGCCGCTGCCCGAGGGAGTGGTGGTGGCGGTATCGGCCCTCAATGCCGGCCCCGGATTTGCCGCCGCAATCGCCGTGAGCGGAACCGGTCTGCCGCCGCCGCGGCACTTTGTTATCTAGCCCGGCAGACGGCCGTCGGCTGGGTAGCTTCCACCCGCAGGCGCCAAGGTCGGGTAGTCGAATCGCGGGGAATACGAAGCAGCGTCGTCGAACCGCCGGGCACCCCTTCGCTGACGAGCGGGTATTCGGCGACCGCGAAGCGACGCAGGCGAATGGTCCCCGGATCGCCAGAAGCCAACTCGATCTTCGTCGAGCCTGGGTGGAGGATCAGCACGGGCGCATCGGCGCCACGCCCCCCCCGGACTCGTATACACCGATCGCCGCGGTCGGGCCCGAGACCGGCCTGCGACTCGATTTCGCTCGTCACCGGCAGGGCGCTGGCGAGGACGATGTCGGCCTGCGCTCGGCCGGCTTCGGGGGCCCTCGCCAGCTCGGCCGGCGTATACGCGGGAGAACCGTATTCACGCATAGCCGTCAGGTACTCCCCGGCCTGAATTTCGTTGAGAAAGGAGGTTCCGGCGATTTCCTGGGGGAGCGCAAAAGACGGTTCTACGCTGTGTTCGGAGATCTCGATCGCAGCCAGGTCGGCCCGCGTCAGCACGGTCTGCGAACGCAGGAAGTCCCGGCCTTCCCGCAGGGGAACGAGGTTGAAGACCGCAACCGCCACGGTGACGGCCCCAGCCACAACCAGCGCCCCTCTGCCGAAGCGCACGCCTTTCAACAGGTCGGCGGCGATGAGGACGAGGAAGGCCGCCCCCGCGTACAGGTATCTGCTCGAGTACGCCTCCCGTCCAGGGAAGTAGTTGAACGCGGCGAGGAACCAGAACGCAGCCGCCGAGGCGACGACGGGCCAAAGGCGGGGGGAGAAGGCGCGCTTGCGGCGCCAGCCGTAGACGACAAGGGCGGCAAGCCCAACCAGCACGAACGGACCCCATTGCGAGCGGCCGACCGCTTCGTCGGCGATCGTGCTCAGAGCCAGCAGCGAGTCGACCGAGGCGGAGAGGCCTTCAAAGACGAAGCGTGGCGAGACCAGGACGTTGTGGAAGGACAGATGTCCTTCGGCGTCGTGGCCCCATCCTCCGTACCACGCGAGGTAGAGCAGCAGCGGCACGGTGGCGACGTAGGCGCGTCGCAGCCCTCGCCGGCGGCGGCGCTGGAAGACGTCCACCGCAGCCCCCAAGGCAAAGGCCACCCCCAGGCTGGAGAAGCCGATCGCGACCGCCAAAGAGACGCAGGCGATGACGTCCCCTCGCGAATCGTCGCGGTCCAGGGCGAGCAGCATCGCGACGCCGAACAGGAGCGAGCCGACGAAGCCGATCTCGAATGGCCAAAGCAGGACCTGCCAGGCGGGACCGAGGAAGAGCAGCAGCACGGCGGCGATCAGAGCGGGCCAGGCGCCGATGCGGCGGCGGACGTAGACGAAGACCAGGACCGCAGTGAGCAACAAGGCGACGGTCAGCGCGACGAATTCCGGCGTCCCCGAGCTCATGCCGAAGAGCCGCAGGAGCAGCTGGTCGATCGCGACTGGGATCACGACGATGTGCTCGTTGTGGGGCTGCAGGAACGCATCGGCGGTGAACCCGCGCCTGTGCATCAGGAACTCCCAGCTGTCCTGGAAGGGGGCCAGACCGGAGGCATACGTGAGCAACACCACCGCGGAGGCGAGCAGCGCCAATCCGAGCATGACGACCGCCGCGTTTTGCTTCAGCCAGTCCTTGGTTCCAGCGACCCGATCGGCCGTCACGGACGGGATCTACCGCCGGTGAGAGCGACGAAGGCCTGCCATGCGGGCTTCGGCTTGTAGCGCGCGCCTTCGCGGAAGAAGCCGACCGAGTCGCAGAAGGTGCAGGTGCCGCGCAGGTCTTTCCAGGAGAACCAGTCGACCTGTTTCAGGTTGAGGCGTCGCTGGTTGTCGATCAGGTAGCCGTAGGCGCCGCGCAACTGAAGCACCTGCCCGCCGATGCCCTGCTCGAAGGCGACCTGGTTGAAGTCGTTCTGGGAGCCCCAGCCCATCTCGGTGATGTAGAGGAGAGGGCGATCGTGGTTCTCGGCGCTCACTTCGTGGAATCCCTCCACCAGTTCTTCCAGAGTTTCGGCGTCGACCGCGTACGGGTGCAGAGCGACGCCGTCGAAGCGACTCTTGAGGCCCGGAACCGCGTAGAGGCGTTCGAGGAACGTGGCAGCCGGCATGCCGCGCTTTCCCTTCGCGGTGGGTTCCCCGAAGAGGCCGGCGAGGATGACCTTGGCGCCTGGATTCGCATGTTTGATCGCTTTGCTCGAGATCGTCACCAGCTTCGCGTAAGCCGACGGCGAGACCGGATAGGTGAAGTAGAAGAAGTTGGCCTCGTTCCAGATCTGCCATTCGCGGATCGGCAGCGGCTTGGCAATCGCCGGTTCGTAGTTGACACCCACCTGGGCGTGCTGGCTCCAGAATTCGCCCCCTGGCCCGTAGCGCTTCACCGCCGCTTCCAGGAAAGCCGCCCAGGCTGCCCGCTGCCTGGCGTTCTTGACCGGCAGCGTCGTGCTCTTCTTGGCCAACCAGCTCGGCGTGCTGTTGATCACAGGCAGCACTCGAAGCCCGGCGCGTGCCGCGACTTCAACGACTTCGTCGAAGTAGCCCCAGTCGTAGCCGCCCTTCGCCGTCGACTGAATCGACGGCCAGATCAGCGTGTAGCGCACGCTTTCGATCCCACCCGCCTTCATGTAGCGCGCGTCCTCGGGTGTGAGCGTCGTCTGCGGCGCGACGCCGAAGAATCCGCCTGGCAGGCTTGCCGACGCGCCGTTGGTCGCGGCCGGAACCTCTACCGCGACGAGGGCGGCAAGAAGAATGACGGCGGTCAGCTTTCGGCTATTCATCGCGTTGGGTATCTCATCCGCTCAGTAGCGGCCGCCCAGCTTACGGTGGTCCCAGGTCGCCACCCGCAGCGGCTTGAAGTGGATCGCCACCCGCTTCGGGGCCTGAGCTTCGAGCGCGGCCTTGGCGTCTCCCTGCACCGAGTCGATCCCCTCCGCGTAGCGAACGGTCAGCTCTTCAGCGAACCCGATCACCGTCTCGAAGTCGCGGTGTATCTCCGCCTCGGCCTCGATCATCGCGCCGCGCAGCTCACCGTACTCGTGGCCGGTCTCGACCAGCACGGTCGAGCGCGGGTCGCGCTCGAGGTTGCGCACCTTCTGCGACTTGGCGTAGGTCCAGATCCAAACCTCGCCCTCACGCGGCACGAACCAGAGCGGCATCGAGTGCGGAAAGCCGCGTGGTCCGTTGGAGGAAACGACGGCGACCCGCTGCGCCTGCAGCAGCTCCAGCAGCTCCGCCTCGCTCAGCTCGATCTGGTCCCGGCGGCTCATCGAGCGGGAAGACTGCCCGATCCGCCTCTCCGGCGCGTTATGGAGTTGTTCCCGCGGCGGCTGCGAGGCGGCCGCTTAGGCAAACCCGATCAGCAGTGCCAGGGTCCAAGACCGGTGACTTGGACCCGGAACGTGTTGGGATCCAGCGCCACCCTGATCAATCTGTTGCATTCGTACTTGCCCTGAGCTTCGGTGCTCCGTTCGTCGAAGACGCGGCAGAGAACGACGTGGAGGCTCTGGCGATTGCAGTTCAAGACGCCGTACCGGATGCAGTTCCCGTCGTGAGCACAGGTGTGCTTGGCGAAGACGAACGACTTTTCCGCCGCAAGTTCAACCGGAAGCTTGACAGCGGCCGACGCTGGCAGAGCGAGGGCGGCGACGATGGCACACAGAGCAAAGGTGGCGCCGATCAGACGCTTGACTCTCATTTGAGCTTCTCCTCTTTCAGGGGACGAGACAGCGATCGAGCTTCTCAAGGTCCATACGCGATGTCAAGACTATGCAGTGTTGCCAGGTCCAGAAAGAGCCTGCACAGGACGAAAGGCACGCCGGTAGGCGGTCGGGGTCGTCGCGGTCGCGCGGCGGAAGTGCTCGCGCAGAGATGCCGCGGTGCCAAAGCCGGCGTGCCAGGCGATGTCCTCGACCGACAGATCGGACGCCTCGAGCAGACGGCGCGCCTCGAGCACGCGCTGGGCGAGCAGCCAGCGCAGCGGCGTGGCGCCGGTCTCCTCACGGAAGCGGCGGGCGAAGGTGCGCGGGCTGACGGCAGCGTGCCGCGCCATCGCGGCGACGTCGAGCGGCTCAGCCAGGCGCTCTGCCATCCAGCGTCGCGTCTCCTCCAGCGAGCCAGACTCTCCCAGCGGTGGGCGCTTGATGAACTGGGCCTGGCCGCCCTCGCGATGAGGCGCGGCGACCATGCGGCGGGCAACCCGCTCGCCGGCGGCGGCGCCGAAGTCCTCGCGGACGACGTGCAGGCTGAGGTCGATGCCGGCGCTGAGGCCGGCCGAGGTCATCACCTCGCCCTCGTCGACGTAGAGCGCCGCCGCATCGACCTCGACCCGAGGGAAGAGCTTGGCGAGTTGCTCGGTGTGGGCCCAGTGCGTCGTCGCGCGGCGCCCGTCGAGCAGGCCCGCGTAGCCAAGGGCAAAGGCGCCGGTGCAGACCGAGAGGATCCGGGCGCCGTTGCCCGCTGCGTGTCGCAGCCCCTCTATGGCCGCCTCAGGCGGGGGGTCCAGGAGCGCGAAGTAGCCGGGAACGACGATGGTGTCCGCGGACTCAAGCGCATCGAGACCGTGCGGAGGCCTGAGCCCGAACCCGGTCGTCGTGGCGATCTCCTCGCCTCCCGGCGAGCAGGACGTCACCGCATACAGCGGCGTGCCGTCCGCGGTCGAGGCCGCGAGGAATACCTGGGTCGCCGCGGTCAGGTCGAAGGCGACGAGCCCGTCGAGGCAGAGGGCGGCTACTCGGTGGGCGCTCATGGCAGAAATCTAGCGAACATTGGCAATCCTGCCACTCGACGGACGCGCCGCGGGACGACAAGATCGGCTCATGCAGATTGCCATCCTCCTCTTCGAGAAGCTCGCGGCCCAGGACGCGATCGGCCCCTACGAAGTGATGCGCTGCGTGCCGGGATGGGAGGTCGGCTTCGTCGGCGCCGAGAAGGGCGAGGTCCGGGCCGAAGGCGGTCTCGGCCTCGCCGTCGATCGGACGCTCGAGCAGTCGGGCGAGCCGGACCTGGTCCTTGTCCCCGGCGGCAGGGGAAGCGACGACCTGCTCGAGGATGAGACCGTCCTCTCCTGGCTGCGCGACGTCGATGCGCAAACCAAGTGGACCACCTCGGTCTGCACCGGTTCCCTGGTCCTCGGCGCCGCCGGCCTGCTCGAGGGCAAGCGGGCGACGTCGAACTGGCTCTTCCTCGACCACCTGCGCAAGTACGGCGCCGACCCGGTCGGGGGACGCTGGGTCGAGGACGGCAAGACGGTGACCGCCGCAGGCGTCACCGCCGGCATCGACATGGCCCTGCACCTGGTCGGCCGCGAGGCCGGGCCGGAGGTCGCCCAGGCCGTGCAGCTCGGGATCGAGTACGACCCGGACCCTCCCTTCGACGCCGGCTCCCCCGAGAAGGCCCCCACCGCGATAGTCGAGGCGGTCACGGCTTTCAGCCGTGCCGGCGGAATAGTCACTTAGCCGTCACTGAAAATTTTGATCGAGCGCGCCATCCGCGCGGCAGACCTCCTAGGACACGCGACCCCTTCGATCGCCTGATCGCCGCCCACGCGATCGTCGCCAATGCTCCGCTGATCACGGCCGACAAGACGATCCGCAAGAACCTTCCCCTGGCAACCTGGGCCTGAGAGCGGGCGCCGGCGCCTACCTCAGCCTGATCGACCGGGTGACCCGCCCGCCCGGGATGGCGACGAGCAGCTGAGTCCACGGCCGCGCTCGGTCGCGGGTCAGCAGGCGACCGGTGCTGCCGAGCCCGACGCGGAACGCGTGGGACCTGCCGCCGCTGAGGCGGAAGCCACGCCGAACGATCGTCTTCCTCACGAGCCTCGTCTTGACCGTGCGCTTGCCCCTGCGACGCACTACGAAGCTTTGCCTGATCCGAGCCCGTACGAGGATCTGCCCCGGGCACTGGGTGCCTTCGGGCCACTCGCAGCCAAGCCGTAGGCGGATCGCGTTCCCGGTCGCCTTCGTCCGCAGGAGGGAGAGCGGCAGCGGCACCCCGACCGCTTTGCAGCCGAGCAGCTTGTCGGAACCCGGACCGATGTCGAGCGCGTAGACGCAGACCTGCTGCCGCCCGCTGCCGACGACCGGAAAGCTCGCATCGAAGCCATGGGCGGTTCCAGCCCTCGGATACAACGTGGAGAGGTCGGCACGTTCCTGCCCGGCGACCGGTCCGAGTTCATACCCTGACGCCCCGCCTTCGCTGGGCTTGCCACCAAGGTAGGCGCGGATCGACACCGGCTTTCCGGGCGCGTTCGGATCGAAGGCCCAGCCGACGATCTGCACCTGGCCAGGCGCGGGCGAGCCGGCGGCTTCGAAGCTGCCCCGCGGGTCTTCGCCCGAGAGTCCGGTCCCCGCCGTCGCCCCTTCGACGTAGTTGTTGTCGATGTTGATCGTCACCCCGCCGTAGGCCTCGTCGTGGCCGCCGTTGTACTGGTGGATCCGGTGGCCGACCCAGGCGCCGGCCGGAACATAGGGATCCGAGGCGGCGGAGGCACGCCCGTTCCAGTTGGCGAACCAGAGCTCGTCGGGCTCCAGGTAGGAGCTGCCGAATTTGGCGGCGAGGTCAGCGATGCCGGAGGCGCCGCTGCTGTAGACGCCGGAGACGTAGCCGAGCGCGTGCAGGCGCGCGGTCCAGGCGGCAAGGAAGGTCAGCGTCGCGTTGGTGGCGCTCGAGGTTCGCGAATAGCTCTCCATGTCGAAGTAGATCGGGCTGCCTTCGCCGATCCCGGCAAGGCGGGCCTGGTTGACCGCGTCGGTCGCCGCTTCGGTCCCCTGCGAGGCGGCCGTCGCGGTGGAAGTGCTCAGCTTGGCGCAGGAGCTGCAGCTCGAGGTCGGCGCCTGCAGGCCGACGTAGGTCGGGATCAGGCTCCAGCCGGCGGCGGTCTGTTCTTCGACCCAGCTCGCGGTCAGATTCGGCTGCGAGCAGCCGCGATTGAGGCCGCCGATGTAGACGCCGATGGCCCGGTAGGGAGAGGAGGCCCAGGCGGACATCGAGCGCCGCGAGGGCGCGGTGCAGGCGTCGAAGCCGAGGCCGGTGTAGCCGGAGGCTGCCGAGAGATGAGCGGGCGAGACGCGGCTCGCCCGTCCTCTGGCCCGCGCGGCTCGCGCCCGAGCCCCTGGATCGACAACGATCGCCCGGCGCCGGCCGAGGACGCTTGCGGGACAACGCTGGTGGGCGCCGGGCCGGCCCAAATACACAGCCTTGCGGTCGAGCCGAACGCACATCCGCGGCCGCTCAGCGAGTCGATAGACGGGCCAGCCCGCAGGCACGGCAACCGCCTCGCCACCGAAGTGGATCGTCTTCGCGTAGGCGCCGGCAGGAAAGAGCATGGCCAGAGCCAGCAGGCATGGAGCAACGCGCCGCATCTATCCCCCAACCATCCCAGCCACCGAACGTTTCGGCCCGCTCAGGACGAAGCCGCAACAGACCGTGCCGTCACTTAGGTGCCCATATGGGCACCTAAGTGACGGCACGTCCGGAGTCAGGCGGGCGGGACGAGGTCCAGCTCGCGCCAGGGACCGTCGCCGGCCATCGGCTGGGTGCGGCCCTCGAGCCAGTCGGCCTGGAGATCGTCGTAGTGGGGACTTGCCGGATGGCCCGACTGGCCGGTGAACATCTGCCAACGAGACCGGTCCGGGTCAGTCGGATCGCCCACCATTCGCCAGCTCGGCGCCCAGACCGCCTTGTAGGGGTCGTTGGGGTCGTAGGCGATCTGGCTGACGGTCTCCTGGGCGCCGCCCGCGCGCAGGCTGCGGTTGAGCAGCTTGTGCAGCAGGGGATTGGCCTCGCCGAGCGGGTGGGGGAACTCCATCTCGTGGACGTGGCCCCAACGCCATCCCTCTGGGTCGGGGCCGAAGCGGTCGCTGAGGTCGTCGAGCGCGCCGGCCAGCGCCTCGAGCACGAGCTCGTCCCAGGGGCGGCCGATCAGCTCCTCGTCGCCCTCCTCCCAGAGCTTCATCAGGTGCGAGTGCCAGCGCCACGGCGAGGTGACGTGTGGCGTAAAGCCGTTGTCGGCGCGGTCGAGCCAGCGCTCGCAGAGGTCGCGGTCGCCGATCGCCGCACGGGCGACCTCGCGCGCCAGCCGCAGCAGGAAGGCCTGGTAGATCGTGCCGGCAATCGTGCCGGGGTCGAGTCGCCCGTCCCAGCTGCGCAGCCGCTCGACCGCGCTCAGCTCGCGCTGGCCTTTCGGCGCCAGTCGTCCCAATCGCCGCGCAGCCTCCAAGCCCGGGATCGAGAGGTTGTCGGACTGCATCGCCTCGAAGCCCTCGATGTCGTGCTCGTCGCCGGCACGCAGCAGTTCCTCGATCCGCCGCGCGCGGAAGCCGTCCAGCCAGTCGCTGGTGATGTGGTGCGGGTAGTCGTCGCCGACGATGCGGTTGTTGGCGGTGACGAGAAAGCCGCTCTCGGGATCGATGACCTCGGGGAGCTCTCGGTAGGGGACCGCGCCCTCCCACTCGTACTCTCCATTCCAGCCGGGCTTCGGCAGGTCCGGACAGCCGCCCTTGCGCAAGGGCAGCCGCCCGATCAGCTTGTAGCCGATCGAGCCGTGGCGGTCAGCCCAGATCAGGTTCGAGGCGGGCGAGGTGTGGCCCTTCAGGGTGGCGACGAGCTCGGGCCCGGAGCGAATCCCGTGCAGCTCGAACATCCCCTTGAAGGCGGTCGGCTGGTCCAGGGTGATCCAGCGCAGGGCGAGCGGCTCGGCTTCGTCGGCCCCCAGCGCCGCGTTGACGAGCGGACCGTGGTGGGTGACGCGGACGTCCAGCACCTCGGGCGCGTCGCGGCCCTTGACCGCGATCTCCTCACGCACGATCTCGAGCGGCCGCCACTCGTCCTCGAACAGGTAGGCGTTGCCCTCGACCCGCTCGACGAAGAGGTCCTGGACGTCGGCCATCACGTTGGTGAAGGTCCAGCAGACGTCGTTGTTCTGGCCCATGTAGACGCCGGGCATGCCCGGCAGCGAGGCGCCGCGGACGAAACGATCGCCGAGGCTGAGGCCGACCTGATACCAGATGCCCGGCATGCTGGGCGGCAGGTGAGGATCGCCCGCGATCAGCGGCGAGCCGGTCACGCTCAGGGCCCCGCTGACCGCCCAGTTGTTGGAGCCGCTCGCCTCCGCGGCCATGCCGATCGAGCGGCGCACTGCGTCGATCTGCTCGGCCAGGCCGAGGCCATCGCCCGACCACGGTTCCTGGGTGACAACCGGATTGTCAGCCGGGTAGCCGGGGTCGAGCTTCGCCGCCAGCTCCGGGCCGAGCTCGCGGGTCATGTCGGCGCGCAGCAGCTCCTTCTCCCAGTTGGTCGAGAGGCCGAAGGCGAGCAGCTTGCCGAGGCCAAGGATGTCGGCCGGGCGCCAGGGCTCGAAGTCGAGCCGCAGCAGCTGCATCTCGAACGGCAGCGCCTTGGCGCTCGCGGCGGCCGTATTGACGCCCTCGCAGAAGCGCTCGAGCAGAGACCGCAACTCGGGATCGATCGTCGCCGCCTCGCGCTCCGCGGTGCGCCGCATGCCCAGAGTGCGCATCAAGCGGTCGACCGGCAACCCCTCCTCCCCGGCGAACTCGGAGACCCGGCCGGAAAGGGCGCGACGGTAGAAGTCCATCTGCCAGAGCCGGTCCTGGCCGTGGCAAAAGCCCTCGGCAAACCAGAGGTCAGCGGCGTTGCCGGCCTCGATATGCGGCACCCCCCAGCGGTCACGCCGCACCCGCACCGGCCCTTCCAGCCCGACCAGCTCGATCGTGCCCTTCTGCTTCGGCAGCGGCCTCCGCGCCAGCCAGTGCCAGGCGGCGGCGGTCGCGGCTGCAGCCAAGCCGGTGCCCGCGGCCCCCGCCACAAGTCCCGCCCGCACCGCTCGCCCACCATTCATCCAACCACATTACTGGCTGGCTAGCCAGGACCGCGTCGATCACTCCCAGAGGTCGGCTGGCAGCAAGCCTTCCCCGTCGAGCTTTTGCAGATGAGCCTCCATCACGAGGGCGGCAGCAGAGCGAAGCTCGGCGGGAACGTCGGCCCAAGCCTCGGCCAGCAACGCTTGCTTGGAGCGCTCGCCCCGCTCCAGGGCAGCGAGCAGGCGACGCTCGCGCATCTCGCGGTGCTCGACGTACTCGGCCAGCTTCGCCGCGGGGTCGGTGACCCAGGGGCCGTGGCCGGGGCAGATCAGCTCGATCGGCTCGCCCTGCAGCAGCCGCAGCGACTCCATGTAAGCGGCAAGCGAACCGCCGTCTGGCGGGACGAAGGTCGATCCTTCTCCCAGCACCAGGTCACCGCTGAAGCAGACCCCGTCCCCGCTCAGAAAGCAGACGTGGTCGGCGGCGTGACCTGGAGTTGCGAGAGCGCGCAGGCCGCTGTGCTCCTCTCCGTCGCCTGGGAGCACCGCCTTGACCCCAAGCCGATCCGCCCCGGCGGCATGGTCGCCGTGGCTGTGGGTGAGCAGCACCAGCCCGATCCCACCGCGCTCCCCGGCAGCAGCGCGCACCGCGTCGATGTGACCGGCATCGTCGGGACCCGGATCGATCACCACACACGGATCGGACCCGTAGAGGTAGGTGTTGGTGCCGGCCAGGGTCATCGGGCCCGGGTTGGGGGCCGTCAGCCGCCCTATCTCCGGGCGCCCGGGCGCCGTCTCAAGCAGCGCTCGCCGCTACCTCGGCGGCGATCGCCTCGCGCGCCTCATCCGGCTCCAGCACGACGAGGTCGCCGGCGCCGCGCAGGATCTCCCGCACCAGCCAAGAGGTGCCGGCGTAGGGCAGCTCGACGACGACGGCGCCGTCGGCCAGCTCCTCGACCACGGTGCGCTCCTCGCGCAGCCAGCGGGCCCGCTCCGGCGAGACCCAGACGCGAGCGACCTGGGCGGTCGGCACCTCGCCGTCGGTCATCCAGCCCTCGACCCCGGCAAGCTCTTCGACCTCCCGTCGCGGCTCATAGCTCTCACCGCTGGTGACCGCCTCCTTGACCCGGTCGAGCTTGAAGTGGCGGACCCCCTCTTTGGTCAGGTCGTAGCACTCGACGTACCAGCCCTCGCGCCCGTTCTCGAGCCGGTAGGGCTCGACCCGGCGCTTGGTGAACTGGTCCTCGTTCTCCTTGTAGTACTGGATCTCCAGCACACGGCGCCCGCCGATCGCCTCGTTGACCACCCGCGCCACCTCGGTGTCGCCGCCGCTGCCGGCGGCGATCTCCAGGCCCTCCTCGGAGGGGTCGTGGCCGAGCGCCTTGATGATCTTCTCGCGGGCGCTCTGCAGGCCGCCCTGGGGCAGGTGGTCGCCGAAAAGGTCGATAGCGGCGACCAGCGCCTTCGCCTCCAGCGGCAGCAGCCGCGCCGGGCGGGCGAAGTTGTCACCGTAGGGCTCGGAGTCGACCTCGATCTCGTCGCCCAGAATTTCGGCGTAGAGGACGTAGGTGCCGCCACCGAAGTTGACGACGTTGAGCAGGTCGATGTCCTCCTGCAGCTCCTCGCCGGTCAGCTCGAGCCGCTGCCTCAGGTCGGAGACGCGCAACCGCTCGCCTTTCTTGGCCGAGTCGATAAGCATGCCGGCGAGAGTGACGAGGCGGGCAAAACGCTCGGGGCGGATCGCCGCCTCGCCCCGGCCGTTGCTGCGCGCGCGCGGCGGCGCCTCGCGCAGCGGGCGGTCGATTACGTCAGCGGGCTCGAAGTCGCTGCGGTGACGATCGTGGAGCAGGTCGAGGCGCTCGCGCGCTTCTCCGCACAGCTCCTCCGGCTCCAGCACCTCGGCATTCTGGCGCCAGCGCAGCACCCAGGCGATCAGCTCGCGCGGCGAAGCGTAGTCGGTCTCGAAGACCGAGCCCTTGCCGGGCGCGTCGTCGGCCTTGCGCGCTGGGCGCAGCTCGCCGTAGGCGCGGAAGTCGCGCTCGATCAGCCAGGCGATGCGGTCGCGGACGAAGATCTTCGCCGTGCCGCGGATCTCCCCCAGCTGCCAGTCGGCGCGCTGGCCGTAGTCGCGGCGATCGAAGTTCTCGGGCGGTGAGAAGTCGTGCTCGGCCTTGGAGGCGTAGCCGACCTTGCCCTGGATGCGGGAGAGGCGGAAGACGCGAACAGCGTCGCGCTCGTGCGAGTGGCCGATCAAGTAGAACTGGCCGGAGCGAAAGACCAGGTGGAAGGGATCGACCTTGCGCTTCTCGGTCTCGTCGCGCTCCATCGTGTAGTAGGTGAACTCGATCGTCTTGCGGCGGGAGATCGCCGTCTCGATCTTGGAGAGACGCTGCGAGAGGTCACGGCCTCCCGCCGAAGCCGTCATCGCCATCTCGACCGGCGCCCGGTCCCCCTCGCTGATCGGGTTCGGGTGTCCCCAGGCGACCTGCTGTAGGGCGAGGCGCAGCGGCTCGGCGTAGGCGAAGCCGCCATCGGTGAGCAGCGAGAGCGCCGTGCTCAGCGAGGCCAGCTCGTCGTCGGAGAACTTGATCGCGTCGAGGTAGAAGTTCTCCGGTGGCAGCGAGTAGAGCTCCGCCTCGAAGAAGCCCTCTCCCGGTTTCTCCACCCCCAGCTGTATGCCGAGGCTCTCGAGCTCGGCGCGGTCGGCGTAGAAGCGGCGCGCAAAGGCGTCGTCGTTCATGTCGCTGTAGCCCTCCACCTCGCGCTTGATCTCCAGAGCCGAGACCGGCCTCCCCTGGGCCATCAGGAAGGAGATAAGCGAGAGCTGGCGGATCAGCTTCTCGGTGTCCTTGGCCACGAGCCCAGGATAGTGACGGTGACCGGCCGAGCCCCCCGCCGAAACCGCCGGAAAGCCGCATTTTGGCCCTTTCTAGCGGGATAGAGTGCAGTCGGCATGGACATCCTTCGCAACCTCTTCGGCAACGTCACCTCCGGGCTCATCCGCCTGGCGGTCACCGGAGGCATCCTCTTCCTGGCCTACCTGTTCATCGTCAAGCCGGTCTTGGACACGACCAACGAGGCATTTCACTCGAGCGGCCTCGATCAGATCGGCAAGACCCTCAACACGGTCAACGTCCAGGTCCAACGGGAGATTCGCCGCTCGTTCAAGGTGACCAAGTCACAAGGCGGCAACCCGCAGCGGCTGATCCACTGCGTCAAGCACGCGCACCAGAACATCGAGCGAATCGAACGCTGCACTCGGCGGTTCTAGGAGCGACGGGTCAGGCCGCTTGGCGCTGGCCGAAGTAAGCCGAGCCCGAGAGAGCCCGGTCGAAGCCAGACCAGGACTCCCCCGCCGGCAGCTGGCGCTCGAGGCGGTCGAAGCTGCCGAGGCGGCCGCCGAGGTTGTCGATCATGTGGACGAGGACCGCCTCGCGGGTGGCGGGGACGACCGGGGAGCCGTGCTCGAGCGAGCCGTGGTGGCTGAGGATGATGTGGAGGACGGCCTGGCAGAGCGCGGGGTCGAAGCCGGGGATCTCCTCGATCTGGCGACGGACCAGGTAGTAGCCGAGCGGGATCTCGCCCTGCAGGCGGCCGGCGTCGGTGAGGTCGATCGCCAGCGGATCGTCGTTATAGGCCTCTGTCTTGCCGATGTCGTGCAGGAGGGCGCCGGTGACGGCGATATCGCGGTCGATCCCGGGGAAGAAGTTGGCGGCGGCGCTGACCGCCTGCGCGACAGAGAGCGTGTGCTCGAGCAGCCCGTGGCGGTAGGCCTGGTGGTAGACCTTCGCCGCCGGCGCGTCGCGGAAGCGGGCCCAGGTCTCGGCGCCCTCGGCGAAGAAGGAGTCGAGCAGCAGGCGCAACTGCGGGTCCTGGACCGTCGCCAGCAACGAGCGCAGATCAGCCTCCAGCAGCTCCAGCGAGACCTCGGACTCGGCCGCCAGTTCCTCCGGCTCGTACTCGCCCAGCTCCGCCTCGCGCAACTCGGCGACCTTGATCTTCGACCCCCAGCGCTCGCTGATCTCGAAGACGCCGGTGACGAAGACGGGGATGCCGGGGGCCGAGGCCGCGTAGCGCGCCTCCGCGTCCTCCCAGGAGACCGCCTCGGCCGTGCCGCTGGCGTCGCCGACCGACAGCCGCAGCCAGGGCTCGCCGTTGCGCTTGCGGCGCAGCTCGCGCTCGCGCACCGCGTAGACGCCACGCAGGCGCTGGCCGTCCTCCAGGTCGCGCAGCGCCACTCTTTCGGGTGGGGTCGGGATCGCCGTCTGCTCAGCCATCTCGTGACTCAAGTTAGAGACGAAAGCGGACGGCTCGGCTCCGCACCTCAGTCCGACGAGCGCCGCGTTTTCCATCCCTGAGATGAAAAACGCGGCGCGCGTCAGCAGACCCGTGCCACCGGAACCGTCTCGGCGGTGACCAGCCCCGTTTCTCCGGTTAGCTCCGCCGCGATCTCGTACCAGCGCCGGCTGCGTTCCGGAGTGTCGACGACGGTGATCGCGATCGGGACGCGGCGGCGCAGGGCCAGCAGGCGGTCGCCATGGGGAGCGTGGTCGCCGTGGTAGCCCCAGACCCCGCGCAGCGCCGTCGCGCCCGCGGCCCCCTCGGCCCGCAGGCGGCGGACCAGCTCTATATAGAGGGAGCGGCCGCCGTGCTCGGACCCCTCCGAGCAGTAGACGCCGAGCTTGGTCCAGGGCCCGCGGCCGGTGGCGTCGCCGTTGGGCATCGGCGGGGGGCCCGCCAGCTCGGCGCCGTCGCGCCGGCAGACCCGGACGGCCTCGAGGGTGGCCAGCGGCGGCTCGTCTTCGCTCTCCAGCTCGGCCAGCGCGGTGGCGATCCTTGCGCGCTCGCCAACCGCGACGACGATCGTCGGCACCCAGCCGTTGAAGGAGAAGAAGCGGGCACGAAGGCGACGACCGCTCGCGGCCCCGTCGACGCCGACCAGCGCGGTCGCGCCGGCGACCCCGTGACGGTGCAGCGCCGCGACCACGGCGACGTGCGCCGGAGCGCCGGAGCGCCGGGCCCGCCGTCCCGCGTAGACGGTCAGCTTCACCTCGTCGTGGGGCTCGTCCAGCGGCCCGTGGGCGGCACCGGCAAAGCGCGCCCGCTCCAGGGTCAGCAACCCACCGGAGGCGATCTCGGCCACCTCCGCCGCGACCGGCTCGATCCGCTCGCGGCGGTCGACCGCGGTGGCGAGAAGCGGCAGGTCCTCGGAGAGCGAGAGCAGGCGGTCGGCCTGCAGGAACCGCCGGGCCCCGAAGCCCTCCGCCCCGCGCAACAGGACTCCGGCCGCCAGCTCGCGGCGCTCGAAGAGGTCGAGGACGGCCTCGGAGAGGAAGCGGCCTTTGTGGCGATCGTGCTCGCCGAAATAGAAGCTGAGCTTGAGCGCGTCGCCCCCCGTCGCCGCGCTCACAGGACGCCCCCGAGCCAGCGGCCGAGCGCCAGCGCCCCCAGCCCGGCGAGGAGCGAGAGGCCGAGGTTGAGCCAGAGCGAGCGCGCGTCGCCTGCCTCGCCGAGCCGCTGGGACTCGAACATCCAGGTCGAGAAGGTCGTGTAGGAGCCGAGGCCGCCGCCGGCGACGACCGTCAGCGCGGCGCCGTGCAGCGCGGCGCCGTGCAGCGCGGCGCCGGCGAGGAGGCCGAGGGCCACAGCGCCGCTGAGGTTGACCGCCAGGGTGCCCGCCGGGAAGGGGGCCCGCGACCGCTCGGAGATCGCCGCGTCGAGCAGGAACCGGGCCAGCGCCGCGGCGCCGCCGAGCAGCGCGACCGCGATCCAGGCGCCGGCGCTCACCGGACCAGCCTCGTCCGCCGCACCGCGGCCGTTGCCAGGTGGACGCAGGCGAAGCCGCCGGCCAGGGTCGCCGAGGCGTAGGCGCCGGCGAGCCCGAGGTGGCCGGCGTCGAGCATGTCGAACAGCTCCAGCTGCAGGGTGGAGAAGGTGGTCAGCGCCCCGCAGAGGCCGGTGCCGAGGAACGGCCGCCGGTAGCTCGACGGCGGCAGCCGCTCCTGCAGCCGGGTGACGAAGTAGCCGAGCAGCAGCGCCCCGGCCATGTTGGCGGCGAAGGTCGCCCAGGGCCAGGCGTCGACGCCGTGCGGGGCCGCCCGCGCCAGCCCGACCCGCGCCAGCGCTCCCACCACCCCGCCCGCATAGATCGCCGCCAGCTCCCGTCGGTCGAGTCGCGGCAGTTGCATCTTGGGCGTGCCTCCTATCAGCGTCGGTGGACGTTGGTAGAGGCCATCAGCGGCCCGGAGCCGCGGTTATGAAGCGAGCCTCATCGCTCGGGCCGAAGGATAGACGTCGGCTGTATGGCTCGATTCATTGAACTTCATCGATGAATGATCTAGGCTGCGGCCCGTGACGGACCTCCCGGTGATCGAGTGCTGCACGCCGCTGGCCGGCGCCTCGCTGTCGGAGGAGGGGGCCGCGGAGATGGAGGCGGTGCTGAAGGCGCTTGCCGACCGGCACCGGCTGCGCATCGTCAACCTGCTGCTGCGCGCCGGTGGCGAGCCGGTCTGCGTCTGCGAGGTGCAGCCGCTGCTCGACCTCTCGCAGGGGACCGTCAGCCACCACCTCAAGCAGCTGGTCGAGGCTGGGCTGATCCGGCGCGAGGCCCGCGGCACCTACAGCTACTTCAGCCTGGTCCCGGGGGCCCTGGACTCCGTGCGCGAGGTCTTCTCCTGATGGGGCGTCCCGACCTGGCCCGTCGCGCCGCCGCCGAGGGGATCGGCGCCTTCACGCTTGTCTTCGCGGGCTGCGGCGCGATCGTCACCGAGGCCGAGCATCCCGGCACCCTGGGCGCCGTCGGCATCGCGTTCGTCTTCGGCCTGGTGATCATGGCGATGGTCTACGCGACCGGCCACCTCTCCGGCGCCCACCTCAACCCGGCGGTCACGCTCGCCTTCACCCTCACCCGGCACCTGCCGGCCCGCGAGGCCGCCTCCTACATCGGCGCCCAGCTGCTTGGCGCGATCGCGGCGGCGGCGCTGCTGCTGGCGATCTGGCCGAGCGAGCCGGCGGCGCTGGGGACGACGCTGCCGACGGTCGGCGCCGGCAGCGCCTTCGCCTACGAGGCGATCCTCACCGCCTTCCTGATGTTCACGATCATGGCCGTGGCCACCGACACCCGGGCCGTCGGGGCCGGCGCCGCGATCGCGATCGGCGGCGTGATCGGCCTTGACGCCCTCTTCGGCGGCCCGATCACCGGCGCCTCGATGAACCCCGCCCGCTCGATCGGCCCCGCCCTCGTCTCCGGCACCTTCCACGACCTCTGGATCTACATAGCCGCCCCGGTGCTCGGCGCCGCCGTCGGCGCCCTCGCCTACCAGGCGGTCCGCGGCCGACGGGACGAAAGCGGGCCGGCATCTCCCGAAATCAGCCCATCGACCTCGGAGGCTGACGTCTGATGCGGGCGCTGTTCGTTTGCCTGCACAACGCCGGGCGGTCGCAGATGAGCGAGGCGCTGTTCGAGCGGAGTGCCGGCGGCAGGCACGAGGCGCGCTCGGCGGGGACGACGCCCGGGGACCGCGTGCACCCCGAGGTCGTCGAGGCGATGGCGGAGCTGGGGATCGACCTCGGCGACCGGATCCCCCACGCGCTCAGCCGGAAGGACGCCGAGTGGGCCGACGTGGTGGTGACGATGGGCTGCGGTGACGAGTGCCCCTACGTCCCCGGCAAGCGCTACCTCGACTGGGACCTGCCGGACCCCAAGGGTCGGCCGCTCGAGGAGGTCCGCCGCACCCGCGACGAGATCGAGCGTCGCGTCGCCGAGCTCCTCGCCGAGCTCGACCGCCTGTAAGTTGAGAGAGGCGGCTTCGAGCGAACGAAATCGTTAGGAGGTACGGGATGCGTGCGATGAGGCAACGGCTGACCTATGCGAACGTCGTCGCGACGCTGGCGCTGTTCCTGGCGCTCAGCGGCGGGGTGGTCTGGGCGGCGGGGAAGATCGGCTCCAAGGGCCTGAAGGCGAACGCGGTCACGGCCGGCAAGATCAAGCGGAACGCGGTCACCAACTCCAAAATCCGTGGCAACGCGGTGACGGCGGCGAAGATCAAGAGCGGCGCCGTCGACTTCACCAAACTGGCGCCCGGCACCAACCTGATCGCCACCGCGACCGGCGGGCCGGTCTCCGCGAACGGCGTCCCCGCGGTCGACGTCCCGCTCTCCGGCGCCACCACCTTCACCCCCGCGGCCGGCACCGTCGCCTTCCTCAGCGTCGAAGCC
>DATFVC010000060.1:0-43511 GCA_035260485.1 Solirubrobacterales bacterium
GCCGACGCCAAGCCCGCCTACGAGTACAACGAGTCGGTGAACAAGGCCAAGGCGGTTTTCCGAGCCGTGGAGCTGGCCTGCGAGCAGCCGGACTGGCCCTGAACGATGAAGGTCCTCGTCATCGACAACTACGACAGCTTCACCTACAACCTGGTCCAGCACCTGGGCGAGCTGGGGGCGGAGATCGAGGTGGTCCGCAACGATCGGGCTGAGGTCGGCGAGCTGCTGGAGCGCGGCGCCGAGCGCCTCGTTGTCTCGCCCGGGCCCTGCACGCCCGCCGAGGCGGGAATCTCGGTCGAGGCGATCCGTGCTTTTGCCGAGGTCGGCACGCCCGTGTTGGGTGTTTGCCTCGGCCACCAGTCCCTGGTCGAGGCGTTCGGCGGCCGCACCGTCCAGGGCGAGCCGATCCACGGCAAGGACGCCGAGGTCATCCACGACGGTCGCACGATCTACGCCGGCCTGCCGAGCCCGCTGGTCGCCGGCCGCTACCACTCGCTCGTCGCGGATCCCGACCTGCCCGACGAGCTCGAGCTAAGCGCCAGGCTCGGCGACGTCGTGATGGGGGTCCGCCACCGAAAGCTGCCGGCCGAGGGCGTTCAGTTCCATCCCGAGTCGGTGCTCACCCCGCAAGGGAAGCATTTACTGAAGAACTTCCTAGGCGAGGATTCGTAGCGAAATGCCCAACGAAATCGTCAGCAGGGCGATCGATGCGGTCTGCCGCGGCGACCACCTGACCGCCGATCACGCCGCCGCGGTTCTTGCCGAGATCATGGAGGGGCGCGCCGACGAGGTGCAGACGGGAGCCTTCCTGATCGCCCTGCGGGCCAAGGGTGAGACGGTGCCTGAGCTGGTCGGCCTGGCGCGGACCATGCGCTCCCTCGCCGCCGCGGTCGAGACCTCGCACGAAGATCTCGTCGATACGGCAGGCACTGGGGGCGGGCCCTCGACCTTCAACGTCTCGACCACCGCGGCGCTCGTTGCCGCCGGTGCCGGCTGCGCCGTCGCCAAGCACGGCAATCGCTCCAACACGAGCCGCTGTGGCTCCGCCGACCTGCTGGAGGCGCTCGGCGTCGAGATCGAGCTCGACGCCGCTCAGGTCGGTCGCTGCATCGACGAGGTCGGCTTCGGCTTCATGTTCGCCCCCCGGCACCATGCGGCGATGGCGCACGTGGCGCCCGTGCGCAAGGCGCTTGGCGTGCGCACGATCTTCAACTTCCTCGGACCTCTGACCAACCCGGCCGGCGCCGAGCGCCAGCTGCTCGGCGTCTCCGACCGCCACTATCAGGAGACGATCGCCGAGGCGCTCGTCGGCCTTGGCAGCGTGAGGGCGATGGTCGTCGCCGCCGAGGACGGGGTCGATGAGCTATCGATCTCCGCCCGCACGCGGGTGGTCGAGGTCGCCGAAGGTCGCACGGAGGAGTGGTTCGTCGAGCCGGGCGACTTCGGCCTCGTCAGGGCAGAGCTGGAGGGGGTCCCGGGTGGCAGCCCCGAGGAGAACGCCGCCGTCTCGCGCGCCGTCTTGGCCGGCGAGAGCGGTCCCCACCGCGATCTGGTTCTGCTCAACGCCGGCGCGGCGATCTACGTCGGTGGCCTCGCCGCCACCCTCGGCGACGGCGTCGAGAAGGCGGCGGAGGCGATCGACAGCGGCGCCGCCCGCGAGCTGCTCGAGCGTCTGGTGGCGACGACGGCCCGACTGGCCGTCTAGGCTTCATCTCTCACGTGGGAATGATCGAGCAGCTGATCGCCGCGGCGCGCGAAGGGGTGGAGGATCGCCGCGCCAAGATGCCCCAAGCGGATCTCGAGTCGAGGCTCCGAGGTCGGGGTGACGACCGGCCGTTCAGTGAGGCGCTGGTTCGTCCCGGTCTCTCGGTGATCGCCGAGTTCAAGCGCCGCTCGCCGAGCGCTGGTGAGATCTCGGCGACCGCGACGGTCGCCGAGCAAGTTGGCGCCTACGAGCGCGGCGGCGCGGCTGCCCTCTCGGTGCTCACCGACGAGCGTCATTTCGGCGGCTCGCTCGAGGATCTGCGTGCGGCCCGCGCTTCCTGCAGTCTGCCGATCCTGCGCAAGGACTTCATCGTCGATCCCTACCAGCTGCTCGAGGCGGCGGTCAACGGCGCCGACGCGGTGCTGCTGATCGTGGGGGCACTCGACGAGGTCGAGTTGCCTGAGATGTATGAGGGGGCGAGAGCGCTTGACCTCGACTGCCTAGTCGAGGTTCATGACGGAGAGGAGCTGGAGCGGGCCCTGCGGCTAGATGCCGACGTGATCGGGATCAACAACCGCAACCTCGACGAGGGCACGGTCGACGTAGCGACCACCTATGAGCTGATGCCCGATGTGCCGGCGGGCAAGACGGTCGTCGCCGAGAGCGGGATCTCGGCCCGCTCGGAGCTGGACGAGCTGGAGCGGGTTGGCGTCGACGCGGTGCTGATCGGATCGGCGCTGATGAGCACCGCCGATCCCGAGGCGTTGACCCGTGAGCTGACCGCAGCCGACGAGGGCACCCGCGAGCACCATCTGCCCTGAGTGGGTTCCGCCCGCGAGGCGCTGAATTTTTTAGAAGAACTTTGAGGAGCATCTGCATCATCGCTTGGCGATGAAACGCATCTTCAGAACCTCCTTCGGCTCCGCGCTCCTCGGGGGTGCGGTTGTAGCCGCATTCGGCTTAGTGGCGATTGCCGCCGGCTGGATCCACGCTGACAGCGGCGCCGCGACGGTCACCGTGGCGGCGCCGCTCTCGGCCCCGGTCGACGCCAAGGAAGAAAGCGCCGCCAATCTGATCAACCAGATCTACCGCCGCGATGGACAGGGGGTCGCCTTCATCTCGTCTGAACTTTCCGCCCAGAAATCCGCTGGCCCGTTCGGCGAATCCGAAGGCGGTGGCACGGCAACCGGCTCGGGATTCCTGATCGACACGGAAGGGCACATCGTCACCAACAACCATGTGGTCGAAGGAGCCGACCGTGTCGAGGTCAAACTCGGGGCCTCGGACACCACCTACACCGCCGAAGTGGTCGGCACCGACCCGGCGACCGACGTGGCGCTGCTCAAGGTCGACGCGCCGGCCGACCAGCTCCACCCACTCTCGCTCGGCGACTCCTCCAAGGTCGAGGTCGGCGAAGAGGTGATCGCGATCGGCAACCCGTTCGGGCTCGACCGGACCGTAACCGCCGGCATCGTCTCCGCGTTGCAGCGCCAGATCCAGGCCCCCAACGGCTTCTCGATCTCGCACGTGATCCAGACCGATGCGGCGATCAACCCCGGCAACTCCGGCGGTCCACTGATCGACAGCTCCGGCGGCGTGATCGGAATCAACTCCCAGATCCAGACCGGCGGCAGCAGTGGCGGCAACGTCGGTATCGGCTTCGCCGTTCCGATCAATACCGCGCGCGAAGTCGTGCAGCAGATCGAGGAACACGGCGAAGTGAAGCACGCCTACCTCGGGATCAGCGGCGGCAGCATCACCCCGGACCTCGCTAAAGCGCTGAAGCTGCCCGAGAAGGAAGGAGTGCTCGTCAACGAAGTCGTCAAGGGCGGCCCTGCCGATCAGGCAGGCGTCAAGGGCGGCAACACGTCGGCGACTATCGAAGGCGCCAGCTTCAGGCTCGGCGGCGATGTCATCACAGAGGTCAATGGCGAAAAGGTCGCGGGCATGGAAGAAGTGATCAACGCCGTCAACGCGGCATCGCCGGGCGACAAGATGGAGCTGACCGTGGATCGCGGCGGCAAGAACAAGGCGATCACGGTGACGCTTGGGGTTCGGCCCGCGTCTGTTGAAGAAGTGCCGTCTCGGTAGGGGGGCGAGGAGGGACCGTCCCCGCGCGCTGCCTCACGTACGCTTGCTGGGATGAGAGTCAAGATCTGTGGGGTCACCAATCTCGATGACGCGGCCGAGGCCGTGCGCTTGGGAGCTTGGGCGATTGGCTTGATCCATTTCGCTGAGAGCCCCCGGGCGGTTGAGCCGACCGAGGCGGTGCGGATTGCTGCTGCTTTTCGGCGTAAGTGCGAGGTTGTGGGAGTTTTTGTCAATCCTGAATTGGATGAGGTGGCCAAGGCGGTGGAGGACGCGGGGTTGACGATGGTGCAGCTCAACGGGGAAGAGGGGCCTTCTTTCTGCGGTGAGGTGGCTCGCAAAACCGGGGTCAAGGTGATCAAGGCGATCCATGTCGCCAGCGCCGCGGACACTCAAGCAGCTGAGGCGTTTCGGACCGATTTCCACCTCTTCGACAAGGGCGCGAAGGGGCTTTGGGGTGGCACCGGCGAGAGCTTCGATTGGGGTCTGCTGCGTGAGCGGCGCTCTCAGGTGCCGGCGATCGTCGCCGGCGGCCTGCGGCCCGAGAACGTCGCCGAGGCAATCGCCATCACCCATCCCTATGCGGTCGACGTGGCGAGTGGGGTCGAGGCCGAGCCGGGCCGCAAGGACCACGCTGCGATGACCGCCTTCTTCGAGGCGACGCAGGCGGCTAGCGTTACCGCTCGATGAGCACGACGGCCGAGGAGAGATTCGGCCCCTATGGCGGCCGCTACGTCCCCGAGACGCTGATCCCGGCGCTCGACGAGCTGACCGCCGCCTGGGCGCAGGCGCGCGAGGACGAGGTGTTCGGCGCCCGGCTGCGCGCGCTCCACCGCGACTTCATCGGCCGGCCGACGCCGCTTTACCTCGCCGAGCGGCTCTCCGAGCGGGCAGGGCGCCGGGTCTACCTGAAGCGCGAGGACCTCGCCCACACCGGCGCCCACAAGATCAACAATGCGATTGGCCAGGCGCTGCTGGCCCAGCGGATGGGCAAGCCGCGGGTGATCGCCGAGACCGGCGCCGGCCAGCACGGCGTCGCGACGGCCACCGCCTGCGCCCTGCTCGGCCTCGAGTGCGTCGTCTACATGGGCGCCGAGGACATCCGCCGCCAGGCGCCCAACGTCGAGCGGATGAAGCTGCTGGGTGCGGAGGTCACTCCGGTCGAGGCCGGCGCCCGCACCCTCAAGGAGGCTGTCAGCGCGGCGATACGCGACTGGGTCGCCAACGTCGAGACGACCCACTACGTGATCGGCTCGGCCGTCGGTCCGGCGCCGTTCCCGGCGCTGGTCCGCGATCTGCAGCGGGTGATCGGCGAGGAGGCGCGCGAGCAGGCACTTGCCGCCGAGGGGGCTCTGCCGGCGCGGGTGATCGCCTGCGTCGGCGGCGGCTCCAACTCGATCGGCATCTTCACGCCGTTCGTCGCCGATGCCGGGGTCGGCCTGATCGGGGTCGAGGCGGCTGGCGAGGGCATCGACAGCGGCCGCCACGGCGCCTCGCTCGGGGCTGGCCGCACCGGCGTCCTGCACGGCTCGCTCTCCGCGGTGATCGCCGATGAGGAGGGTCAGATCCTCGAGGCCCACTCGGTCTCCGCCGGGCTCGACTATCCCGGCGTCGGCCCCGAGCACGCGCACCTGCGCGATACCGGCCGTGCCACCTATACCGCCGTCACCGACGCGGCGGCGCTGGCCGCCTTCGCCGAGCTGGCGCGGCTGGAGGGGATCATCCCGGCGCTCGAGTCCTCCCACGCGATCGCCTGGCTGCTCGAGAACGGCGGTGGCGACGGCTATGACGTGCTTTGTCTCTCGGGTCGCGGCGATAAGGATCTCGCCGAGTTCGTGGAGCGAACCGGTGGTGGGGGGGCCGGGGGGTGACTCGCTGGAGCAACAGCGGGGAGGCTCCATCGAGTCACCCCCCGGTCCCCGACGCGGCAGCGGCCACGGGCGGAGAGCCGGTCGCGGCGCTGACCGGCGAGGAGCGGATCGCGGCCGCCTTTGGAGCTGCAAGGGACGAAGGCCGCGCGGCGCTGATGCCCTACATGATGGGCTGTTATCCCGATCGCGAATCGTCGCTGTCGATCGCCGCCGCTTATGCCGACGCGGGCGCCGACTTGATCGAGCTGGGGGTGCCGTTCTCCGACCCGCTCGCCGACGGACCGACGATTCACGCGGCGGCAACCGAGGCACTGGCGGCAGGCGCCACGCTGGAGACCACGCTGGAGACCTGCGAGTCGGTCTCCAACCGGGTCCCGGTGGTGCTGATGGCCTACGCGAACATGATCCTGGCCCGCGGCGGCGGCGCCGAGTTCGCACGCCGCGCCGCTGCCGCCGGCGCGACCGGCGTGATCGTTCCCGACCTGCCCCTCGATGAGGCAGGCGAGGTGCGCGAGGCTCTCTCCGACGCCGGACTCGCGCTCATCCCACTGCTCGCCCCGACCACGCCGGCCGAGCGCCGCGTCCGCATCTGCGCCGTCGCTCAGGGCTTTGTCTACGTCGTCTCCAGTGTGGGTACCACCGGCGAGCGGCGACAGCTCCCAGCAGGGCTCGCCGAGCTGATTGCCGCGACCAAGATCGACGCCGATGTGCCGGTTGCGGTCGGCTTCGGGATCGGTACGCCCGAGCAGGTGGCGGAAGTTGGCGAGATCGCCGATGGCGTGATCGTCGGCAGCCGCCTGGTACGCGCCGCCGCCGAGGCGGGCTCGGCCGCGGCTGCGGCAGAGGCGGTCGGCGCCTTTCTGCGCGAGGCGCGCGTCGCCCTCGCCGCGTAGGCCGCCGCTTCGTCTAGGATTCCCGCCTTATGGGACTCGTGGTAAGCCTCTTCTTGGCGCTCGGCGCCACGACCGTCGTCTACGCCTGGCTCGGCCAGGGTGGCGGAGTCGCCGGCCTGGTTTTCTTTGCGATCCTGCTGATCGGCGCCACCGTCCGCGTCTTCCGTCCCAGCGCCTGAGAGCCTCTCAGGCTCGCGTGCCGATTATCTGGAGATAATCGGCTTCGAGCACGAGTGCTCGCTCCCCGGCCGTGTTGGCCTCTTCGAGATAGGCGCGCAGGTCGCTCTCGAGCGCCTCTTCGCCCTCGGGGCCGACTCGTTCGAAGGCCACCTTGATCGGCCCGAAATAGGTGCGGAAGAAGTCGAGGTAATGGTCGACCGATCGGAAAGGCTGTCGCGAAATCCGGCGCTCGACCCGCAGGTCCGCGATCCCGTCTCCGAACAGCTCGCGCAGGCGCTCCTCGGTTCCCCAGAGCAAGGGTGGGTTGAGTCCAGGCGGCGGCGCGGCATGCTTGGCGATCGTCATAAACATGCCGCCGACGCCTCCATCGGGCGTCCAGTTGGCCATCCCGATCCGGCCGCCTGGCTTGCAGACGCGCAGCAGCTCCGCGGCCGTCTTCTCCTGATTGGGAGCGAACATCGCCCCGAAGACGGACGTCACCACGTCGAACTCGGCCTCGTCGAAGGGCAGCTCCGCCGCGTCTCCCTCAACGAACTCGACGTCCAGCCGCTCCGCGGCAGCTCTCTCGCGACCCCGCTCGAGCAAGGCGGGCACGAAGTCGACCCCTACCACGTTGCCCCAGGACCGTCTCGCAGCCGCCAGCGAGGCGTTGCCGCTGCCGCAGGCGACGTCGAGCACGCGTTCACCGGGGAATATCTCCAGGGCCTCGGCCAGCTCCTCGGAGGGCCTCATCACGATGCCTGCGACCATCGCGAAGTCGCCTTCGGACCAGGTCTTCTGCTGGGCTTTCCTGATTGCGTCCAGATCGATCGCGTCGCTCATCCCTCGCTCCCTTCGGTTTCGATCAACCTAGCGCAGCCCTCCGCGAGGCCAGCTTTTCTAAGCTGAATCGATGCGGATTGGCGTCCTCACCGGCGGAGGTGACTGCCCCGGGCTCAACGCGGTGATCCGGGCGATCGTGCGCAAGGGAGTCGAACATCTCGGCCACGAGTTCGTCGGCTACCGCGACGGCTGGCACGGGCCGCTGCACGCCGAGAGCGGAGCGCTCGGGGTGCCGGAGGTTCGCGGCATCCTGCCGCGCGGCGGGACGATCCTCGGCTCATCGCGGACCAACCCCTTCAAGGAGAAGGGCGGCGCCAAGCGGATCGTCGAGAACATGGCGACCGAAGAGGTCGACGGCCTGATCGCGATCGGCGGCGAGGACACCCTCGGCGTCGCCTCGCGGCTTCACGGGGAGCACGGCGTGCGCGTGGTTGGCGTGCCGAAGACGATCGACAACGACCTCGGCGCCACCGACTACACCTTCGGCTTCGACACCGCGGTCAACATCGCGATGGAGGCGATCGACCGTCTCCACACCACGGCCGACAGCCACCATCGCGTGTTGATCGTCGAGGTGATGGGACGGCACGCCGGCTGGATCGCCTTCCATGCCGGCCTCTCCGGCGGCGCCAACGTGATCCTCATCCCCGAGCAGCCGTTCGACCTCGGACGAGTCTGCGAGCTGGTCGGGCGTCGCCTCGAGGCGCGCTTCGCGCCAATTGTCGTCGTCTCCGAGGGCGCCCAGCCAAAGGGTGGCACGCCCGAGGCCCAGGACAAAGGGCTCGACGCCTTCGGCCATGTCCGCCTGGGCGGCATCGCGCACTGGCTCGAGCACGAGATCGAGCAGCGGACCGGAAAGGAGACGCGGGCGACCGTGCTCGGTCACGTGCAGCGCGGCGGAACGCCGACCGCTTTCGACCGCGTCCTCGCGACCCGCTTCGGCCTGCACGCGATCGACGCTGTCGACAACGGCAGCTGGGGCACGATGACGGCGCTTCGTGGCACTGATATCCAGTTGGCCCAGCTCAGCGAGGCGACGGCAGAGCTGAAGACGGTGCCCAAGGAGCTGTACGAAGAGGCCGAGGTGTTCTTTGGCTAGTGGGGGGGAAGGCCGGGGCACCCCCCCGGCGGAACCCGCGATGGTCCCGTGGCTAAGGTTCATTTCCCGGCGGCTCACAAGTTCCGGCGGGGGGGCGCCCCGGCCGTCCCAGCACTCGCGCAAAGCTGCGCTGGCTGCTGCTTGCCTCGTACCCCTAGTAGCTGGCTGCGGAGAAGGCGAAGGCGTCGCCAAGGGCGCGACGGTGAGCGTCTACGTTGCTGCTCCGCTATGCGCCGAAGCGAAGCGGGAGCTTGCCCGGGACGGGGGGCGAGCTGAGGATGTTCGGGTCCGAATCGTCTGCCTGCCGAGTGCTGAAAGCGAACGCAAGCTAGATCTGGCCACGATCGGCGCCAACGCTCGCCGAGCTACCGAGGATGCAACCACCGTTGGCTACATAGGAGAGCCGACCCGCGCCGCAACCCGCTTCTCCGAGCCGATCCTGGAAAGCGCTGGGATCGCCCAGCTAGCGGAAACCTCGGGAGCGGCTGCCATGACCAAGCTTCTCCGTGCTGTGGCTGAAGCCGGCGATTCAGGCAGCTTGCGCGAATCGGTCCGGCACGAGTTGAGATAGCTATCGAAGGAGGGGCGGGTGTCCTCCCGCCGGAAACTTGTGAGCCGCCGGGAAATGAGCCCTCCCAAGAGATTTCGACGCGGGTTCCGCCGGGGGGACACCCCGCCCCTCCCTACAACAGGTTTTGAAGCGCGCTGTTGATGTCCGAATAGCGAAACTCGTACCCGAGATCGAGCGCCCGCCGCGGCACCACCCGCTGCCCGCCCCGCAGCACCTTGCCGAACTCCGGGCCGAATTTGAGATCGAGCACGAATCCGGGGACGGGCACGGACGCCGGTCGGCGCAGGGCGCGACCGAGCGACTGTGAGAGCTCTCGGTTGGTCACCGGATGGGGCGCGGTCGCGTTGACGGCGCCGCTCACCTTCTCGTTATCGAGCGCCCAGAGCAGCACCCCGACCTCGTCGTCGATGTGGATCCAGGACATGTACTGGCGCCCGCCGGCGATCGGTCCACCGACCCCCAGCTTGAAGGGGGTCAGGAGCTCACCGAGCAGACCCCCACGCGGATCGAGCACGTGGCCGGTACGGACGATGACCAAGCGCACGTCGGCGCCCTCCGCCTCGCGTGCGGCCGCCTCCCACTCGCGCACGACCTCTGCGTCGTAGCCTTCGCCGGGCTCGGCTGACTCGTCGACGATCGCGTCGCCGCGGTCGCCGTAGAACCCGATCGCCGACTGGTTGACCAGAACCCTCGGCTTGTGCTCGAGGCCCGCGATTGCGGCGATCAGGTTGCGAGTGCCTTTAAGGCGGCTCTCCATGATCCGCCGTTTGGCTTCGTCGGTCCAGCGCTGGTTGATCTTCTCGCCCTCTAGATTGATCACCCCGTCGACGTTCTCGAAGGCAGCCGCCGCCGGTCTTTCGAGGGTCGGCTCCCAGGCGTGCCAGACGACGCTCGGGTTTGTGCCGCGGGCTCGCTGCGGGTCGCGGGACAGCCCGGCGACCGTGTCACCGCGGGCGAGCAGCGCATCGCAGAGCGCCGAGCCGATGAAGCCGCTGGCGCCGGTGACCAGGATCTTCACCAGGTCAGCCGACCTCGAAGGTAGAGAAGGTGCCTGTCTCCTCGCTGAAACGGGCGAGACCCTCGCGCTTGGCCTCCTCGACGACCGCCTTGGCGACCATCGGCGCAACCTCGCGGTTGAACACACTGGGGATGATGTAGTCCTCGGAGAGGTCGTCCTCGGTGACGACCTCGGCGATGCCTCGAGCCGCCGCCAGCTTCATCTCCTCGGTGATGTTCGGCGAGCCGGCGTCGAGGGCGCCGCGGAAGATGCCCGGAAAGCAGAGCACGTTGTTGATCTGGTTCGGGTAGTCGGAGCGGCCGGTGGCCATGATCCGCACGTAGGGAGCCGCGTCCTCGGGCATCACCTCGGGGGTCGGGTTGGCCATCGCGAAGACGATCGCGTCGTCGTTCATCTTGTCCAGCGCCTCCGCCGAGATGATCCCGGGGCCCGAGAGGCCGATGAGGATGTCCATGCCCTCGAGCACGTCGGCGGGCTGCCCGCTCAGCCTCTCCGGGTTCGAGTTCTCTGCGTACCAGCGTTTGATCCCGCTCATCTCGCCGGACTGGTAGTCCTCGCGCCCGGTTGAGAGGGCGCCCAGCCGGTCGCAGCCAACCACGTGCGTGACGCCAGAGGCGAGCATCATCTTGGTCACCGCTACCCCGGCGGCGCCGAGGCCAACCACGAGCACCCGCAGCTGCTCGATCGGCTTGCCGACGATCTTCAACGCGTTGAACAGCGCCGCCATCGTCACCACGGCGGTGCCGTGCTGGTCGTCATGAAAGACGGGGATGTCGAGCGCCGCCTTGAGCCGCTCCTCGATCTCGAAGCAACGCGGGGCGGAGATGTCCTCGAGGTTGATGCCCCCGAAGGTGGGGGCGATCAGTTCGACTGCTTTGATGATCTCCTCGGCATCTTGGGTGTCGAGGCAGATCGGGAAGGCATCGACCGCGGCGAACTCCTTGAACAGCATTGCCTTGCCCTCCATCACCGGCATCGCCGCCTCTGGTCCGATGTTGCCGAGCCCGAGCACCGCGCTGCCATCGGAGACCACCGCGACGGTGTTCTTCTTGATCGTGTACTCGAAGGCCTTGGCACGATCGGCGTGGATGTCCTGGCAAACCCGGGCGACGCCCGGCGTGTAGGCCATCGAGAGGTCGTCGCGGGTCTTCAGCGGGTACTTGTTCTCGACCGATATCTTGCCGCCGCGGTGCATCTGCATCGTGCGGTCGACGTAGTCGAGCACCTTGGCTCCACGGGTCGAGCCGATCGCCCGCAGGATCCGCTCCCAGTGCTCGCGGTCCTGGGCGTCGATCGTGAACTCGCGCACCCGTTTGCCCTCGCCGCCGGCGCCCGGCACCAAGTCAACGCCCTGCAGCTGCCCGCCCGCCTCGGCGATCGCCGCGGTCAGTTTGCCCAGGGGCTCCTGCCGCGCATCGAGCTCGACCCGGATCGTGACGCTGTACTGAGCGCTCACCGCCATGGTCAGCTATCGAATCAGATTCGCCCTCGCGTCTGCGCGCGACTTATGATCGCCTGCAAATGGCGGCACTGGCGCTGGCTCTCTACGCGATCTTGGCGACCCTCACCTTCGGGGTACGGGTCGCGGTGCAACTGCGTCGCACCGGTTCGACCGGACTTCACGGCCTGCCCCCCGGTGCCGAACCACCGGAGTGGGTCGCGGGAGGGCTGTTCATCGCGGGCCTATCAATGGTCGCCGTAGCGCTGCTCCTGGCCTTGGTTGGCATCCTCGAGCCCGTAGCCGCGCTCGACGGCCCGATCGGCGACATCATCGGCATCGCGCTCGCCGTCGCCGGCATCTGTTTGACCTTCGGCGCCCAGCTCTCGATGGGCGACTCCTGGCGGATCGGCGTCGAACCCGCGGAGCGCACCGAGCTGGTCACGACCGGTCCCTTCGCCCGCGTCCGCAACCCGATCTACAGCGCGATGCTGCCGACGGTCCTCGGCCTCGTGCTGATGGTCCCGAGCGTTCTCTCGATCGCTGGCTTCCTCACCCTTCTCGTCGGCCTGGAGATGCAGGTGAGGCTGGTCGAGGAGCCCTATCTGCTGCGGGTGCACGGCGACGCATACGTCTCCTATGCGGCGCGGGTGGGCCGCTTCGTCCCCGGAATGGGGTTGATGCATGGCCTTCGATGAGGCTCTCGCCGACCGGGTTCGCGACGTACTGGCGTCGCGGGGCGACCTCAGCGAGCGCAGGATGTTCGGCGGCATCGCCTTCATGCTGGGCGGCAACATGGCAGTAGGCGTGATCGGCGAGGATCTGATGGTCCGTCTCGATCCAGGAGACGCCGAGGAAGCGCTGCGCGAGCCCTACACGCGCCCGATGGACTTCACCGGACGGCCGATGAAGAACATGGTCTACGTCGATCCAGCCGGCACCGAGGCCGACGAGGACTTGGCGGCCTGGGTCAACGCCGGCGCCGATTTCGCCGAGTCGCTGCCCCCCAAGTAGCGCCAGCGCCCGCACGAAGCGAGCGATTCGAGGCCGGATCGCCAGCGTCCCTCTGGCGGGTTTCCCATCAGGTGGACCGGAAACGCGCCACGCGGCACCTTAGAGTTGCGCCGATGCCGCCCGATCAGCCTGGTGCCGCCGAGACCCCCGAGCTCTTCCTGATCGACGGCAACTCGCTTGCCTACCGGGCTTTCTTCGCGCTGCCGGAGTCGATCGGGACCAGTGACGGGCGGCCCACCAACGCGATCTACGGGCTGGCCTCGATGCTGGTCAAGATCATCGACGAGCACCACCCCGCTGGCGTCGTCGTCGCCTGGGACGCCGGCATGTCTGGGCGCGAGGTCACCTACGACCTCTACAAGGCTCAGCGCAAACCACGCCCTGACCTGTTGCGCGAGCAGTGGCCGCACCTGATGCCACTGGTCGAGGCTTTCGGCTACACCAATGTCAAGGTCGAGGGCTTCGAGGCCGACGACGTGATCGCCTCGTTGACCAGGCAGGCGCGCGCGGAGGGGATAACGGTGATGGTCGTCACCGGGGACCGCGACGCCTACCAGCTGGTCGGGCCGGGGGTGCGGGTTATGAGCACCTCGCGCGGCATCACCGAGACCAAGATCTACGACGCCGACGCCGTTGTCGAGCGCTACGGGGTGCCGCCGGAGCTGATCACCGACCTGATGGGGTTGCGCGGCGACACCTCGGACAACATTCCGGGCGTCCCCGGGATCGGGGAGAAGACCGCGACCCAGCTGCTGCAGCGGTTCGGAACCCTGGAGAGGGTGCTGGCGAGCGTCGCGGAGGTCTCCGGCGCAAAACGCAAGCAGAACCTGGTCGAGCACGCCGACGACGCGCGCATGTCGAAGCAGCTGGCCACCCTCCACTACAACATCGACACCGGCGTCGACCTGGCAGCGGCGATGGCCTCAGAGCCCGACCGGGGCGCTCTGCGGGACTTCATGCGCGAGTTCGAGCTGCGGGCAGTGATGGAGCGGCTCGAAGAAGCCTTGCCCGAGGGTGAAGCCGTCCCTGGTCGCAGTGTCGAGAAGGAGCTGGTGGCCGAGGCGGAGGAGGGAGCTCCCGCTGACCTCGGCGATGGCCTGGCTGCCCTGGGAATCGCCGGCGAGCGCTGGGCCGCAGCCCAGGGCGAGCGGATCGTCGCTGGCTCTTCGACGCTTGACGAGCTGGCCGTCGCGCTCGCCGGGAGGCCCCTGGCCGCCCACGACGCCAAGTCGCTCGGCGGCGGCCGCCACGGCCTGCTCGCCGCCGCCGCCCGCGAGGGCATCGAGCTGGCCCTCGACCACGACACGATGCTCGCCGCCTATCTGCTCGAGCCACAGCGCCGAACTTACGAGCTGACCGAGCTGGCTGCGGATGCCGGCATCGGACTCGCCGAGGGCGCCACCGCCGTCGAGACTGAAAATGACGGCCAGCTCGCGCTCGGCGAGGAGGTAGAGGCCGGCCTTGATCCCCCCGAGGAAGCGCGCCTGGTAGCCGCCCTCGCCGAGGCGCAGCGACCGCGACTCGAGCAGTTCGAGCTGGTGTCCCTATTGCAAGACGTAGAGCTGCCGCTCGTACACGTCCTAGCCGCGATGGAGCGCGAGGGGCTGAAGCTCGACGCCGAGCGGCTGGCTGAGGTCGGCGCTGGCTTCGGCGAGCGGATCGCGACGCTGGAGAAGGAGATATTCGAGCTGGCCGAGGAGGAGTTCACGATCGGCTCGCCGCAGCAGGTCGGCCGCATCCTCTTCGAGAAGCTCGGCCTGAGCCGCAAGCGCCGCGGGAAAACCGGCTTCTCGACCGACGCCCGCGTCCTAGCCCAGATCCGCGACGAGCACCCGATCGTCGAGAAAATCGAGTCCTGGCGCGAGCTGACCAAGCTCAAGAACACCTACCTCGACTCGCTGCCGGACCTGATCGACCCCGAGACCGGACGCGTCCACACCACCTTCAACCAGGCCGCGACGACCACCGGCCGCCTCTCCAGCACCAATCCCAACCTGCAGAACATCCCGATCCGCACCGAGATCGGCCGCCCGGTCCGGGCCTGCTTCGTCGCCGAACAGGGGGCCCGGCTGCTCTCCGCCGACTACAGCCAGGTCGAGTTGCGCGTGCTCGCCCACGTCGCCGACGAGGAGGTGTTGAAAACGATCTTCCGTGCCGGCGAAGACGTTCACGCCGCCACCGCCGCCGAGGTCTTCGACATCTCGCGCGAGGACGTCGACGTCGGCCAGCGCTCGAAGGCGAAGATGGTCAACTTCGGCATCGTCTACGGCCTGACCGGCTTCGGCCTCGCCGATCGGCTCAACATTCCCCGCAAAGAGGGCGAGGAGTTCGTCGCCCGCTACCTGGAGCGTTTTCCGGCAGTGAGGGCTTTCCGGGAGCGAGTCGTCGAGCGCGCCCAGGAGGAGGGCTACGTGCGGACGCTGATGGGAAGGCGGCGCTCGATCCCCGAGCTTCGCTCCGGCAACCCCAACACGAGGCGACTGGGCGAGCGTCTCGCTGTCAACGCCGTGATCCAGGGCACCGCGGCGGACATCATCAAGGTGGCGATGGTCCGCTGCCAGAGAGCCCTGCGCGAATCGGGCGCCAGGACCCGCCTGGTGCTGCAGATCCACGACGAGCTGCTGTTTGAGGGCCCGCCGGGGGAGATGGACGACGCGACCGAGCTGGTGCGGCGCGAGATGTGCGCCGCCTACCAGCTCGATCCGCCACTCGAGGTGGACATCGGCGTCGGCAAGGACTGGCTCGACGCCAAGTAGGCGTTGGGTCAGCCGGCCAACTCGACCTTCTCGAAGGCGGCGCTGCCGTGCTCCAGCTTGAGCTCGGCCTCCTCGACAGTTGCGCCTGCGGTCAGGTCGGCGGTCGTGCAACTTGGCGCTTCGTCTTCTTCGCCTTCGTCGTCGTCCCCAGGCTCTCCTCCTTCGCCATGGTGACCCTCGCCTTCTTCGCCGTGGTCGCCATGGTCATCGCCCAGCTCGCCTTCCCCCTCTTCGTCTTCGGGGCTCGCGTGCTCTTCGCCATCGTCTGAGGCAGAGGCCGACCCGTGGTGCTCTCCTCCGCATTCGATCTCGGTCTGTTCGGTGACGAGGCCGCTGAGCGTTTCACCGCCGAAGAGGGCGATCGTGAGCTTGCCGGTGCTCGGGTCAAAGGACTGAATCGTGCCGGCGTTCTCTTCGCCGTCCGGGATGCCGTCCCCATCGCTGTCCGAGCTGCGCGGGTTGTCGCCTGCCAGGAACTCGGCCCGGTTGCGCAGGTGGTCACGATCCTGGTCGTGTCCCGCCTGGTTCACCTTCAAGGAGAGGTTGTGGCGCTTCTCCCAGCGATCGGGGATGTGGTCGTGATTGCGGTCCTTGGCAGCCGCCATGGCCGGCAGGGCCAGCATCGCGATTGCGCCGAGCGCGGCGGCCAGGAAGACCTTGAGGCTGTTCATGCGGTTCATCGATTTCCTCCGTTTGGGGGTGTCTATTCCGTCAACCCGTCGCGACTGTGAGAATCACGCAGCAAGTCGCTTGGGTTGGAATCGCCCGAGTGCGATTCGGCGGCGTCTCCTCCGCCCGAGCTGCCTGAGCTTCCCGAGCCGCTGAAATCGCCTTCGCCGGTCAAGTTCTCTTCGGTCACGCCGTCTCCTGGGCCGGGCCCAGCGTGCGGGTTGGAGCCCTCGACGGATTCCGAGTCGCCTTGGATGGAGCCCTCACCGCCCGACCCGGCGCCACCGTGTCCCAAATCGCCGCCGTGTCCAGAACGCTCGCCGGATCCCGAACCGCTCCCGTGATCGCCACCGTCAGATCCCTTGCCCGGACCGCTGTCGCCACGGCCCGATGAGCCAGAGTGGGACAAACCCGGGGGGCTGTTGCCGCCAACGGGGCCACTCCCGCCGCGGTCCCCACTCGCTCGGCTGCGATCGCCGCCACGCTTGCGTTCGCCGTGCGAGCTGTCGCCTCGGCTTCGATCGGCGAAACGCACCTCGGCACTGCTGGCCTGGCCGAGCGGGGGGACGGCTGCCGCGGAGCTGCCGGAATCTCTGCGAATCGGAGGCGGGGTCGCATCGGCTTTCCCGACCGGGGTCCCGTGGTCGATCGCCACTCCCGCCCCGACTGCGCCGGCGACCAGCACCGTCGCCGCGGTCGCTTTGAATGCCACCCCGGCGCCGCCGACTCCCGCGGCGCCCGCGGCAGCTTCGGCGGTGCCGGGCCCGCCGCCCTCCAGCATTGCTCTCAGCAGGGGCAGCGGCACCAGCATTCCGGCCCCGCTGCGCAGTGCTTGCCGAGCCCGGTAGATCGCCTGCCGCGCGCCGCCGCCGCTCAGGCCCAGGGCGGCCGCGATCTCCTCGTGACCCAGCCCCTCCAGCTCCCGCATCACGATCGCCGCCCGCTGCGGCTCGGGCAGCGCCTGCAGGCGCTGCATCAGGTCGGCGATCTCCTCGCGCCGCTCCAGCTCTTCAACCGGGTTGCGGCCGCCGGCGATCGCCTCGGCCAAGATCTCCGGCGATGGTGGGCTGTCGCGGAGGTCGTTGAGCGCCGTGTTGCGGACGATCCGGAACAGCCACGGACGCAGTTCGATCTCGGCCCCGTCGCGGCGCAGCGCCAGCAGGGCCTTTGAAAAGGCGTCCTGGGTGACGTCTTCCGACCGCCCGCCGACGATCGACGCGGCGTAGCGCGTCAGCGGCTTGCCGTAGCGGTGGACGATCTCCTCGAAAGCGGTCTCGTAGCCTTCGCGGACGAGCGTCACCAGGCGCCGGTCTGGCTGGGTGCGCAGGGCCGGGCCGAGGACGAGGCGGGTGGCGAATCCCTCTGCTGATGGTGGCATGTGCGGTTCGATCAATCTCTGAGTTACTGATATGACAGCACTGCGGTTCACCGGCTCTGGACCTTTGTTCGATGCAACCCGCAGATCTCCTGAAAATCACGCTCTCGCAAAGTCGCCGCCATGGATAAGGGCCTGGCGGTCCTGCTCACCGCGGTCGCCGGCGGCCTGGTCGCTGTCCAGGCGCCGATCAACGCCGGGCTCGGCAGGTCGACCGGCAGCCTCCCAGCCGCTCTGGTCTCCTTCGGCATCGGCACGCTCGCCCTCGCCGCGATCGTCGTCCTCAGCGGCAAGGCGGGCGGGCTCGACTCGACTTTCGACGTCAGCTGGTACTACCTGCTCGGCGGCCTGCTCGGCGCCGTCTACGTCACCAACGCGCTGATCGCGGTCTCGGCGATCGGCGCGGGCGGGGTCGCCGCGGCGACGATCACCGGTCAGCTGACCGCTTCTGTGGCGATCGACCGGCTAGGGCTGTTTGGCCTCGACCAAGTCTCGCTCAGTCCCGAGCGAGTGATCGGGGTCGCGCTGCTGCTTGCCGGCACGGTTCTCGTCATTCGCTGAGCGGGCCGGCCCCGGCGGGGCTATCCGCAGGTAGTGCTCGAATGACCAGTCGACGAAGCGCTTCCAGCCCAGCAGCCGGATCATCGGCCCGAGCAGCCGCGGCGGAATGCGCGGCACCAGTCGCTGCACGCGCAGCATCCAGCGGAACTTCCACTCGTGGGAGTCGTTGAACTCGGCATAGCGGCTCGCCGCGCGCTCGCGGTCTTGGCTTCCCTCGATCACGCTGCGCAGCTCGCGTCCCAAGGCGAAGCCGAAGTAGAGCGCGGTCCTGATTCCCTCCGCGGTCAGCGGCAGGCAATGCCCGGCGGAGTCGCCGGCGAAGAAGACCCCACCCTCGGTTGCGCGGCGCAGCTTGTGCGGGATCCAGTTGCCCTGGTAGCGGACGCGGTCGCGGCCCAGATCCTCGGCCAGAAGCTCGGTCGTCTCGCGGACGTGGAAGCGGGGGTCGAAGGAGCCGACGCCGATCCGCAGCTCCTCGCGGGCCGGGAAGGACCAGCCGTAGCCGGCGGGCACGTAGCGGCGGTCGATCCATACCTCGAGGTCTTCGCTGCTGCCGCCGGGATGGACCTCGAGCCCGCGCGAAAGTGGCGCGTCCGGCGGCTGGTGGCCGTCGCCGGAGGCGAGCACGCGGCGCCAGCCGAGCGCGTCGACGACGAGCGGAGCGCGGAGCACGCCACGGTCAGTCTCGACCGCGATCGTGCCGTCGCCGTTGGCTGGCGCGGCGCGCCCGTTCACCTTCGCCGTCTCGAAGCGGGCGTCGCACTGGCTCCAGAGCAGCTCGCAAAGCTCGCGGTAGTCGAAGGTCGAGAAGGTCCAGGGAAGCTGGTAGCGCTTGTGGCCGTGAGGGGTGTGGATGAGCAGCGAGTCGAAGCGCTGCCGCTCGGCCTCGATCAGCCCAGTCGCCCGCAGCCAATCGGTAGGGATGCCGCAGGCCGAGGTCTGCCGCTCGCCGATCTCATAGCGGTCGACGATCAGCACGTCGGCGCCAGCGCCGGCCAGCTCACGGGCGACCGCGAGACCGGCAAAGCTGGCGCCGCAGATCAGCACGTCGTGGCTGCCGGACAGAGGACTGCGTTCGTCCCCGCGTTTCGTAGCTCGAATTGGCACGACGTGGAGCGTATCTCCCGTGGAGATGTTTCTGCCATTATTCGCCGCTGTGTCCGTGACCGATACGACCTTGACCCCTGCTCCGACCGGCTCTCCCGTCGAGGGATCCAACGGCCTGCTCGTCGAAGTCGACGGCAAGATCGTGCCGAACTATGCCGCGACGATGGTCTCCTTCGACGAGGGCGACGTCGTCAAAGGCAATGTCGTGCGGATCGACAAGGACGAGGTCCTGGTCGATATCGGCTACAAGTCGGAGGGGGTCATCCCCTCGACCGAGCTCTCGATCCGCAAGTCCGTGGATCCCGCCGACGAGGTCGACCTGGGCGAGGAGATCGATGCCCTCGTCCTCACCAAAGAGGACGCCGAGGGCCGCCTGGTCCTCTCCAAGAAGCGAGCCCGCTTCGAGAAGGCGTGGCGCCGCATCGAGGCTGCTGCCGAGTCCGGCGAACCGGTCGAAGGCAACGTGATCGAGGTCGTCAAGGGCGGCCTCATCCTCGATCTCGGGGTGCGTGGCTTCTTGCCGGCCTCGTTGGTCGACATCCGTCGCGTCCACAACCTCGACGAGTTCCTCGGCCAGACGCTCGAGTGCAAAGTGATCGAGTTGAACCGCAGCCGCAACAACGTGGTGCTCTCGCGGCGCGCCGTGCTCGAGGAAGAGCGCAAGGAGGTCCGCGAGCAGATCCTCGGTCGCCTCGAGCCCGGCCAGGTGGTCGAGGGCAAGATCTCCAACATCGTCGACTTCGGCGCCTTCGTCGACCTCGACGGGATCGACGGCCTGATCCACATCTCCGAGCTTTCCTGGAGCCACGTCAACCATCCCTCCGAGGTCGTCTCGATCGGCGACACGGTGCGGATCAAAGTGCTCGACATCGACCGCGATCGCCAGCGCATCTCGCTCGGTCTCAAGCAGACGCAGGAGGACCCGTGGCAGCGGGTGATCAGCACCCACCGCTCCGGCGACGTGCTCGAGGGAACCGTGACCAAGGTCGTCGCCTTCGGCGCCTTCGTCGAGATCCTGCCCGGGGTCGAGGGTCTGGTCCACATCTCCGAGCTCGCCGACCACCACGTCGAGAGCCCGAGCGAGGTGGTCGAGCCGAACTCCACACTCAACGTGAAGATCCTCGAGATCGACGAGGAGCGGCGGCGGCTCTCGCTCAGCATCAAGCGGGTTGAGGGGCAGAACATGCCTATGGGCGACCTCGGCGAGCAGATCGAAGCTTCGGCTGAGGGCGCAGACGCCGAGGGCCTGGAGCCTCAGCCAGAGGCGTCTGAGGACTCCGCACCTGAGTCCGTAGCCGAAGCAGAGGAGTCCGCCGAGCACGCCCCTGCGGAGGGAGCTGAGGAGCCTGTGGCCGAGGTTGCCTCTGAGCAGCCTGAAGCTGAGGAGCCCGTGGCCGAGGAGGCGACTGCCCCGGCTGCTGAGGAGGCCGAGGCCATAGAGCCTGAAGCTGAGGCGTCTGAGGCTGAGGAGGCTTCCGAGGCTGAGGCTCCAGAGGCCGAGGAGCCCGACGCCGCCGAGTCCTGAGCTGCGCCGTGGCGCGGCCGCTGACTATCGGGCTGACCGGCGGCATCGCGGCCGGGAAGTCCGAGGCTCTCGCGGCGTTCGAGCGATTGGGGGTGGCGACGATCTCCAGCGACGCGGTGGTCCACGAGCTGCTCGAGACCGAGCCGCTGCTGCCCCGTCTAATCGAACGCTGGGGGCGAAAGGTTGCGCCCGGAGACCATGTCGACCGCGACCGGATCGGCTCGATCGTCTTCGCCGACACGGAGGAGCTCAAGTGGCTCGAGGGCGAGATCCATCCTCTGGTCGGGGAGCGGATCGGCGCCTGGCTGACATCGCTGCCGGAGGGTACGGACACTGCCGTGGTCGAGGTGCCATTGCTGTTCGAGGCGGGCATGGACGGGGCCTTCGACACGACTGTCGCCGTCATCGCTTCCGACGAGGTACGTCGCGAACGTGCCCATGCGCGCGGCCACGCTCTCGTCGACGAGCGGGAGGCTCGCCAGCTCGCCCAGGGGGATAAGGCATCCCGCGCGGCGCACGTGGTGCAAAACGACGGCAGCGTCGAGGACCTCGAGCGGGAGCTGTCCGCCCTTGTCGAAAAGCTGCGTCCATGAGGAAAAAGGCGAGGCGGCGGCGCTTGCTCGCCGGTGGCGCGGCTGTCGCGGCGGGCGTCGCGGCGGGCCTGGCGCTCGGCTTGTTCGGCAAGTTCGGCGACGTGATCCAGGAGCTGACGCTGCCGCTTCGCCACGAGGACGTCATCCGCCAGCAGTCGCGGGAAAAGGGGGTCGACGCGGCATTGATTGCTGCCGTGATCTACTCGGAGTCGAAGTTCGGCGACCGCACGTCGAGCGCCGGCGCACGCGGCTTGATGCAGATCACGCCGGAAGCGGCCAAGGACATCGAGCGGCACAGCGGCGGCACCACCTTCCAGCTCGGCGATCTCTCCGATCCCGAAATCAACATTCGCTATGGCACCTACCTCCTGCGTGAACTCCTCGACCGCTACAACGGCGACGTGATCGCTGCCCTTGCCGCTTACAACGCCGGTCCGGC
This sequence comes from Solirubrobacterales bacterium, assembly GCA_035260485.1. Lineage (GTDB taxonomy): Bacteria > Actinomycetota > Thermoleophilia > Solirubrobacterales > 70-9 > VRUE01. The sequence goes on from DATFVC010000060.1 coordinate 21,725, forward strand.
CAACGTCGATCGCTGGGGGGGCAGTGATCTCACCGTCTCCAACATCGCCTTTCCGGAAACGCGCGCCTACGTCGAAGGCGTGCTCGACAAACAGCGCGCCTATCGCGAGAAGTACGCCAAGGAGCTGGGATATTGAGCGCTCCGCGGCCTCGTCTCGCGGCCCTCGCGATCGCCGTCGGTCTGGTCCTGGCCGACTCCTCGATCGTCGTCCTGGCGCTGCCGCAGATCTACCGCGAGCTGAACACCAGCGTCGCCGGCGTGACCTGGGTATTGGTCTCCTTCAACCTGGTGATGGCGCTGGCCGCCGTGCCCGCAGCCCACCTTGCCCGCCGCATCGGCCCCGGTCGCGGCGCGGCAATCGGGCTTGCCGTCTTTGCCGGCGCCGGTCTTGCCTGCGGCCTGTCCGTCGAGCTGAGCACCCTGATCGTCGCCCGCTGCGTGCAGGCGCTGGGCGGCGCGCTCGCGGTGACCGCCGTGCTGGAGCTGCTGCCGGCCAGCGTCGGCTCCGAGCGCCGCGCGGTCGCCATCTGGGCTACTGCGGGGGCCACCGGCGCCGCCCTGGGCCCGGCGGTGGGGGGGCTGCTGACCGAGCTGGTCTCCTGGCAATCGATCTTCCTCCTGCAGGCGCCGCTGGCAATTGCCGCGGGCATTCCCATTCTCGCCGTCGCCAGGCACGAGGCCGCGACCGGAGTCGTGGCGGCCGAGCTGCGCGGCGCCGGCCGTCCGCACCTGCTCGCCAACCTGGCGCTGGCGATGGTCTCGGCAGCGATCGCCGCCGCCCTCTTCCTGCTCGTGCTGCTGCTGATCGAAGGCTGGCGCCTAAGTCCGATCGGCGCCGCGATCGTGGTCTCGGTGATGCCGCTGGCGGCGCTGCTCGGCACCCGCCTCGGGCCGGCAGTGGGAAGCGAGCGCGCGCGCGCAGCCGCGGGGACGATCCTCGTCGCCGGCGGCCTCGGCGGCCTCGCTCTGCTGCCGAAGGCGGAGGTCGCCCTGACCCTGCCGCCACAGCTGCTGGTCGGCGTCGGGCTGGCGCTGGTTCTCTCGGCATTGACTGAGACGGCGCTGCTCGGCCGCGCGCCGCAGGCCATCCACGGCGGTTGGACGATCTCCGCCCGCCACGCGGGCGTCGCGATCGGGTTGTTGGCTCTGACGCCGGTCTTCACCGCCGACATCGCCCAGCAGCGCCGCGACGCGATCGACGCCAGCACCGCCATCGTGCTCGACTCGCGGGTCGAACCGCTGCTGAAGCTGCAGCTCGCCCGGCGGATCGAGGAACGGCTTGAAGGCGAGCGGGGAAAGGTGCCGACTCTCGGCCCCGCCTTCGAGCCGCTGCCCAGCAATCCCGGTGACCGCGCCGACGTGATCCGCCTGCGCGAAGAACTGCAGGATCAGCTCGACCGCGCGGCCACTCACGCCTTCAGCCCATCCTTTGGCCTCGGCGCCCTGATCGGTTTGCTGGCCCTGATCCCGATCGGCCTCGCGCGGAGGATCGATCTATGAGCCAGGCGCGAGGCGCGCTCCTCATCGGGGTGGCCATCGCGGCCTCGCTTGCTCTGGTTGGCGCCTACCTCGCGGCGGGCGGGTCCTCGTATGAGCCGGCCAAGACGCAGGATCCCTGCAAGGACCGGCCCTGGCGGAACCCGGAAGGCCTGCAACAGATCGCCGAGCAGTTCTCGCTCTCGGCGCTCGACGGCGCTGCTTGCGAGCTTGGCGTCAGCCGCGAGACTCTGGCTCGGGCTCTGGCTACGCCCCAGTCGAGGGAACGCTTCACCCAGCGCTACGGGATCGCCGACGCGGAGCTGGCGCGGGCGATCCGCGCCGGCCTGCTGCGGGCCGTAGACGACGCCGAACGCGCGGGCGCTCTCAACCCGCTCTTGGCCGCTCCTCTGCGTGCGACGCTGCGGCGGATCCCGGTCGACCAAGCGATCGAACTGATCCAGAACGCCCGCAAGCTGCTCGACGGCCTGCAGAACTTCCTCGGCCCCGCCCAAGGACTGCTGGAACAGTTCCTTCCCTAGCCTTACTTCTTGAACAAGAACTTCTGGGATTTCACGCTCCAGGAGATGCCGGTGCACAGTTCTTCCGGCGTCACGCCGAGGGCGCTGGATAGCTTGATGATCGTGCCAAGCCGCGGCTCACGGCCTCCGCGCTCCAGCAAGGAGATCTCGGTTCGGTGCAGGTCGCAGCGAAATCCCAGCTCCTCCTGGGAGATTTCGGCTTTCTGCCGGGCTTTGCGCAGGCTGATGGCGAAGCGGTCGCGTGGTTTCATGGACGGGATTCTCTGCGCTTGCTGACAGAAGCTCTACAGACAGCGAGCTTCTAAACGGAACTCGCGCGTTTATCCTACTTGCGTTTCAGTTCCGCGTAGCTCGCCAGACCCAGAGCATCGCCAGCGGCTGCAACGGCAGACGTGCCCACAGCGCCCAGCGAGGGACACGGTCCAGGTCCAATCCGCGCACCTGGTCCGGGTTGACCGCCATGTGCACGTTGGCCGGGAAGACCGAAAGCAGCAGCCCGAGCAGCCACCAGCGGGCGAAGCGGCGCGTCCGCGCCGGAACGACCGCGCCGGCGCCGGCGATCTCCGCCAAACCGCTGACAATCACGGCCTCGCGATGGCGCGGTAGCGACGGCGGCATCATCGCTTCATAGCTGCGCGGGATGACGAAGTGCATCGTGCCGGCGAAGGCGAAGAAGCCCGCAAGGGCCTTTTGGGAGCGATTCATTGGTCGCGCAGTCTTCCAGTTGGAGAGAAAGGGCGCGTTTCGTGCCGATTGACGCGACTATCGCGCCCGCTAAGGTCACCCGGTGCCAGATTTCAAGCTCAACCCGGCCTACACGCCGACGGCAGATCAGCCGGCGGCGATCGCCGGATTGGCCGAGGGGCTCGAGAAGGGGGAGAGGTTCCAAACTCTGCTGGGGGCGACCGGCACCGGCAAGACCTTCACCATGGCCGCCACGATTGCCGCTGTCCAGCGTCCCAGCCTGGTGATCGCACATAACAAGACGCTGGCCGCGCAGCTCTGCAACGAGTTCCGCGAGTTCTTCCCCGAGAACGCGGTCGAGTACTTCGTCTCCTACTACGACTACTACCAGCCGGAGGCCTACGTCCCAGCCCAGGATCTCTATATCGAGAAGGACTCCTCGATCAACGACGAGATCGACCGCCTCCGTCACGCCGCGACGGCGGCGCTGTTCGCCCGCCGCGATGTGATCATCGTCGCCTCGGTCTCCTGCATCTACGGGATCGGCTCGCCTCAGGTCTACAACGAAAAAATGCAGCTGTTCAAAGTCGGCGAGCAGCTCGATCGCGACGAGGTGCTGCGCAAGCTGATCAAGATGCAGTACCAGCGCAACGACTCGGTCCTCGGCCGTGGCGCCTTCCGGGTGCGGGGCGAGGTGCTGGAGATCATGCCCTCCTACGCCGAGTCCGCCTACCGGATCTCGCTCTTCGGCGAGGAGATCGAGTCGATCCAGCACTTCGACCCGCTGACCGGCGAGATCCTCGACACGATCGACCACGTCTCGGTCTGGCCGGCATCGCACTACGTGACCCGCGACGAGACTCTGGATCGCGCGGTCGAGGAGATCCGGCACGAACTGAATACGCGCACGGCAGAGCTTGAGGACGAGGGCAAGCAGCTGGAGGCGCACAGGCTGCGGCAGCGCACCGCCTACGACATCGAGATGCTGAAGGAGCTCGGCTTCACCTCGGGGATCGAGAACTACTCGCGCATCCTCGACGGGCGCCCGCAGGGCAGCCCACCGCACACCCTGATCGACTACTTCCCCGATGACTTCGTCGTCTTCGTCGACGAGTCCCACCAGACGATCCCGCAGATCGGCGGCATGTACGAGGGGGATAGATCGCGGAAGACGACCCTGATCGACTACGGCTTCCGGCTGCCCTCGGCGATCGACAACCGGCCGCTCAAGTTCCAGGAGTTCCTCGACCGGGTCAAGCGGCTGGTGATGGTCTCGGCCACGCCGGGGCCCTTCGAGCGGGCCGAATCGACCCGGATCGTCGAGCAGATCGTGCGGCCGACGGGAATCATCGACCCCGAGATCGAGGTGCGGGAGACGAAGAACCAGATCGACGACCTGATGAACGAGATCAAAGCCCGCGCTGAGGCCGGCGACCGCGTGCTGGTGACGACGCTGACCAAGAAGATGGCCGAGGACCTGACCAACTACCTGCTCGAGTACGGGATCAAGGTCCGCTACCTGCACTCGGAGATCGACACGCTGGAACGGATCCAGATCGTCCGCGACCTGCGGCTGGGCGAGTACGACGTGCTTGTCGGGGTCAATCTGCTGCGCGAGGGACTCGACCTGCCCGAGGTCTCGCTGGTGGCGATCCTCGATGCCGACAAGGAGGGCTTCCTGCGCGGTGAGACCAGCCTCGTGCAGACGATCGGCCGCGCCGCCCGCAACGTCAACGGGCAGGTGCTGATGTACGCGGATCGCGAGACCGACGCAATGCGCGCGGCGATGAGCGAGACCGACCGCCGCCGCGAGATCCAGCTCGCTTACAACGAGGAGCACGGGATCACCCCGGAGACGGTTCGCAAGGGTATCTCCGAGATGTCCGAGTTCCTGGCGATGGAGGACCGGGCGCCGAAACGCCGCCGCCGCAAGCACGACGGGGACTTCGCCAGTCCCGCCGAGCTGGAGCGCACGATCGTCTCGCTCGAGGAGGAGATGCTGGCCGCTGCCGACGATCTCCGTTTCGAGGAGGCAGCCCGCATCCGCGACGAGCTCAAGGAGCTGCGCCGCGACCTCGACGGGATGACGGCGGGAGCCTGAGGCTCTCGCCCCGACCGGGCGCCTATGCCAGCAGCTTCACCGCCTTGGCGCTGTCGGTGTGGAACTCGCCCCGGACGACCTTGCCGTCGCCGTCGAACTTCATCAGGTGCGCGAAGGGCGACTCGAAGCTGCCTTTGTCGTTGCCGGCGCGCTGGGTCCCCCGCACGACGACATACTCGCCGGCGTCGATGAACTCCTCCGGTTCGACGCTGAACGACGACCAGTAGTTGGGAATCTGGGCGAAGTTCCCCATGATCGCGTCGCGGCCCCGGGTCTCCCCACCGAGCGGCAGCTCCTCGGACGTGTACCAGACGGCGTCCTCGGCGAAGTCCTCTTGCAGCGCGGCCAGATCGTCGCGGCCGAAGGCCTCGTAGGCGGTCCGGGCGGTGTCGACGTTCGACATATCTCCTCCTTTGGTGGAAATTCCCCGCCCGAGAGGACCGTACGCCGATCGGGTGGAGTCCGCATCCGGGAATCGCCGCAATCTAAGCTTCCCGCAATGGCGATCGACGTGACCGATGCGAGCTTCGAGCGGGAGGTGATCGAGCGCTCCCGGCAGGTCCCCGTGGTGGTCGACTTCTGGGCCGAGTGGTGTGGCCCGTGCCGGACGCTGACGCCGGCGCTGGAGGCGGCGGAGGCCGCCCGCGCGGAGCAGGTCGTGCTGGCCAAGGTCGACGTCGATGCCAACCAGGCGCTGGCGGCCCGCTACCGCGTGCAAGGCATCCCAGCGGTGAAGGCCTTCCGCGACGGCAAGGTTGCGAGCGAGTTCGTCGGCGCCGTGCCGAAAGCGAAAGTCGAGGAGCTGTTCGACTCGCTGGTTCCCTCGCGGGCCGACGAGCTGCTGGGCAAAGGCGACGAGCTGTCCTTGCGGGAGGCGGCCGAGCTCGAGCCACGCCGGGCCGATATAGCCGTCGCTCTGGCCCGCGCGCGGCTGGAGCGCGGGGCGGTGGACGAGGCGCTGGAGGCGGTCGAGGCGCATGAGGGGGACTTCGCCGCCGAAGGGATCGCGGCCCGGGTGCGCCTGGCCAAGCAGGGGGTCGGCGCTGAGGCCTTCGCGACCCTCGACCGCGGCCATCGCGAGGCGGCTCTGGACGCCCTGCTTGCAGAGATCGAGGAGGCCGACGAGGACACGCGTGAGGATCTGCGCCGCGTCATCGTCGGCATCCTCAGCGAAGCCGACCCGGCCGATCCCAGCGCCCGCGAGTACCGCAAGCGCCTGGCTGCGGCCCTTTACTGAGGGCGCACAGGAAGCGGCCGCCTGCGCCGCGAAGATAGGCAGATGAGCGTGCCGCCGCCCCGCAAGCCCCGCCCGTCGCTGCCCGAGGGTCCATATCTGGTCGTGGGACTGGCTAGATCGGGGCAGGCTGCGGCCCGTCTGCTGGCGGGGCGGGGCGAGGTCGTGCGGGGGGTCGATTCCGGACATCCGCCCGAGGCGGCAGGGCTGGTGGGGGATGGCGTCGAAGTTGACCTGGATACGGATGGACTGGCTTTACTCGACGGCACGCGAACCGTTGTCAAGAGCCCGGGCGTGCCCCGGGAGGCGCCGGTGATCGCTGCCGCGCTGGAGGGCGGTATCGATGTGGTCGGCGAGCTCGAGCTCGCCTGGCGGACGATTCCCAATCGCTTCGTCGCGGTGACCGGGACCAATGGCAAGACGACCACGGTCGAGCTTCTCGGCCACATCTACCGGACGGCCGGGGAGCCGGTCGCGGTCGCCGGCAACGTCGGCACGCCGCTCTCCTCGCTTGCCGGGACGATCGATGCCGACGCAACCGTCGTCTGTGAGGCCTCCAGCTTCCAGCTCGAGGACACCACAGGCTTCGCTCCCGAGTGCGCGGTCTTCCTCAACCTGGCGCCGGACCATCTCGATCGTCATGCCGGCCTCGCCTCCTACCTGGAGGCAAAGTTGCGCATCTTCGCCAACCAGGGAAACGACGACGTTGCCGTCTACAACGCCGACGAGCCTGCGCTGGCCGAGACGGACCTCGGTGGCTGCGCGCGCCGGGTCGCCTTCTGCCACGGCGCGGCCCCCGACTGCGAGGTGGCGCTGGCCGAGGGAACGATCTTCCATGACCGGGAGCCGCTGCTCGCCATCGGCGAGCTCGGCCTCTTCGGCGAGCACAACGTCGCCAACGCGATGGCGGCGGCGACCGCGGCGCTCGCGATGGGCCTCGACCGCGACGCGGTGCGCGAGGGTCTGCGCAGCTTCGCCGGCGTCAAACATAGGCTCGAGGGGGTGGCGGAGATCGGCGGCATCCGCTTCGTCAACGACTCCAAGGCGACCAACGTCGCCTCGGCTGTTGTCGGCATCGGCGCCTTCGAGGGCGGCGTCCACGCGATCCTCGGCGGCAGCGAGAAGGGGGAGCCGTTCGCGCCGCTGCTCGGGCCGGTGCGTGAGCGCTGCGCCGCCTGCTACCTGATTGGCGCCACCGCCGACCGGCTCGCGGTCGAGCTTGCGCCGGTCATTGCCGAAGGGGTCGAGCTGCGCCGCTGCGCCGACCTCGAAGACGCCGTGTGCCGAGCCGCTGCCGCGGCGCGAACCGGCGAGGTCGTCCTGCTCTCGCCCGCCTGCGCGAGCTTTGACGCCTTCGAGAGCTTCGAACGGCGCGGCGATCGCTTCCGCGAGATCGTCGGGGAGCTTGCATGAGCGCCCGCGCACTGTCCCTGCCCCGGCCGGGCTCGAAGGGCGGCAAGAAGAAGGTAAAGAAAAGGCGCGCCGCCAGCCTGCCCGCCGAGTACAACATCCTGCTCACGGCGACCCTCTGCCTGCTTGCCTTTGGCGCCGTGATGGTCTTCTCGGCCAGCTCCACGACCCGCATCCTCAGCAACGGCGGGCTCTCCGACAGCGCCTTCTACCTGAAACGGACGCTGATCTTCGGCGCCGTCGGGCTTGCGGTCATGCACATCACCGCGCGTCACGGCCTGGAGACGATCCGCCGCCTCACCCCGGCGATCCTCGGTGTCTCGCTCTTCCTGCTGTTTGCCGTGCTCGTCCACGGCAGCAGCGTCAACGGCGCCAGCCGCTGGATCGGTCCCAGCTCCGTCCAGCTCCAGCCCTCCGAGCTGGCCAAGGTGGCGCTGATTCTCTACGCGGCAGACCTGCTGGCGCGCAAGCCAAAACGGGTGCGATCGATCGAGGGGCTGATGCCGTTCCTGCTCGTCGTCGGCGCGGCGGCGCTGCTGATCGTCGCCGAGCCCGACCTGGGCACGGCGCTGGTTGTCGCCCTTGCCGTCGCCGCGACGCTCGTCGCGGCTGGGGCGCGGCTTCGTGACCTGGCTCTGATTGGAGCGGTACTCGCCTTCTTCGCCTTGCTGATGACCGTGATCGAGCCCTACCGGATGGCGCGCTTGACCGGATTCCTCAATCCAGGCGCCAACGCGGCAGGCGCCGGCTTCCAGGCTGCGCAGGCGAAGATCGCGCTCGGCTCGGGTGGGCTCTTCGGGGTCGGGATCGGCAACGGCGTGCAGAAGGCCTTCTACCTGCCCGAGGCCCATACCGACATGATCTCGGCGGTGATCGGCGAGGAGCTCGGCCTGGTCGGGATCCTCGGCGTCGTCGGCCTCTTCTCGCTCTTCGGCTATGCCGGCCTTCAGGTAGCCAAGAAAGCGAAGGACAGCTACGGCAAGCTGCTCGTCGCCGGTCTCACCTCGCTGGTTCTCGTGCAGGCGACGATCAACCTCTTTGCGGTGATGGGCCTCGCGCCGCTGACCGGCGTGCCGCTTCCCTTCGTCTCTTATGGCAACAGCAGCCTGATGGCGACCCTGTTCGCGGTGGGGCTGATCCTCAACGTGGCCCGCGGGGGGACCGCCCGCGCTGGCAAACTGCGCGTCGTCGAGGGTGGGCGAAAGCCCGCGCGTGGAAGGAGCCGATCGAGCAGTGCCAGAAGTCGCAAGAGTGGTGGTGGCGGCCGGGGGAACGGCCGGTCACGTCGTGCCGGCGATAGCGGTCGCCGACGAGCTTCGGGCTAGCGGGGCGGAGGTCTCGTTCCTCGGCACGCGCGAGCGGATCGAGGCCGAGCTGGCGCCGGCCGCTGGCTATGAGATCGACTTCCTCAAGGTGCGCGGGATCGACCGCGGCAGTCGCGTGCGCGCGGCTGCGGCCGGCGCCGAGGCGGTCGTTGCCGCCGGCGCGGCATTGCGGGTGCTCTGGCGCCGCCGTCCCGACGTGGTGATGGGCGGCGGTGGCTTCGTCGCCGGACCGGGAGGGCTCGCAGCCGTGCTCGGCCGCATCCCGCTCGTCCTCACCGAGGCCGACAGCCACCTCGGCCTCGCCAACCGGCTGCTCGCCGGCCGGGCGCGGCGGGTGTGCCTCGCCTTCCCGATCGCCGGCCGTGAGGGCGAGCGCTACCCGGTCACCGGGCGGCCGGTTCCGGCGGCCGTGCTCGAGGCCGACCGCGACGCCGCCCGCGAGCGGTTCGGAATCGCCCCAGAGGCGCGCTGCCTGCTGGTGATGGGCGGCAGTCAGGGGGCGCTCTCGATCAACCAATGCGCAATCGAGGCGCTGGCCGAGCGGAGCGGGCGCGACTTCGACGTCGTCCACGTCTCCGGCCGGCGCGACTTCACGGCGCTGGAGGCGCGTCTCGCCGCGGCTGCCCACAACGATCGCTACACCCTGCTCGCCTACGAGCCCGATCTCGGTGACTGCCTCGCCGCCTGTGACCTCGTTCTGGGTCGCTCGGGAGGATCGATCTTCGAGCTGACCGCGACCGGGCGGCCGGCGGTCCTGGTGCCATACCCGCACGCTTCCGCTGGCCACCAGGAAAGCAACGCCGCCTGGATGGCGGACGCCGGCGCCGCAGTGGTTATCCGCGATGACGAGCTGGATGCCGTGCGGCTTGCGCTTGAGATCGGCAATCTGCTCGGGGACGCCGAGCGGCTCGCGGCGATGGGCGCCGCTTCGGCGGCGCTGGCCAAGCCCGACGCGGCCCGGCGGATTGCCGACCAGGTTCTCGCGGCGGCTGGGGCGAATCGGGGCGCGCCTTGACCGCGTCCAAGACCGACAAGGGAGGGTGGGCCGGTCGCCGGCTCCACTTCATCGGCATCGGCGGCGCCGGGATGAGCGGCTTGGCCCTGGTCTGCGACGAGCTTGGGGCGGCGGTGAGCGGCAGCGACCGTGCCGACTCCTCCTACATGGAACGACTGCGTGCCGCTGGCCTCGAACCTGTAGTCGGACACGACGCGGCTAGCCTGCCCGAGGGTGCCGAGGTGGTCGTCTCGACGGCGATTGGAGCGGACAATCCCGAGCTGGCGCTGGCGCGCGAACGGGGCCTCGCGGTCCGGCGCCGCGGCGAGCTGCTGGCTGAGCTCTGCGCGGAGAAGCGGCTGATTGCGATTGCCGGCACTCACGGCAAGACGACGACGACCGCGATGCTGGCTTGGGCGCTGTGGAAGATCGGCGCCGACCCAGCCTTCTTCGTCGGTGGCGAGGTCCCCGGCCTGGGGCCGGACGGCGCCGTCGCCAACGCCGGCTGGGGTGGGGGGGAGTGGGTGATCGCCGAGGCTGACGAGAGCGACGCCAGCTTCCTCGAGCTGGTGCCGGAGATCGCCGTCATCACCAACATCGAGATGGATCACCACTCGCGCTGGGGATCGATGGCCGAGCTGCGAGAGGCTTTCGGTCGGTTCGCCGCGAAGTCGGAGCGCGTCGCCGCGTTCGACATCGACTCGCCGGGCCCGGCTGACTTGAAACTCGCGGTCCCCGGCCGACACAACATGCTCAACGCCCGTGCTGCGCTCGCCGCCGCTGAGCTTGCCGGCTTCGATGTCGATGCCGTCGGCGTCGCTCTTGCCGATTTCCCTGGTGTGCATCGTCGCCTCGAGCTCAAGGGAAGCCGGGACGGCGCCGCTGTATATGACGACTATGCGCATCACCCGACCGAGGTGCGGGCGGCGCTCGAGGCCCTGCGGGGGCTGGGCCCCAAGCGTCTGATCGTTGCCTTCCAGCCGCACCTCTATTCGCGCACCAAGGCGCTTGCCGAGCAGTTTGGCGCGGCGCTGGCGCTGGCTGATGAGGTCGTCGTGCTCGACGTCTACCCCGCCCGCGAGAAGCCCGTGGGCGCTCTGGCCGGCGTCAGCGGCCTCGACGTAGCCCGTGCCGCAGCGGATCGCATGGGGGGTAGGCGTGTCCTCTGGGCCCCGACCTTGGCGCAGGCACAGGCGGCGCTCGAAGCGCGGCTCGAGTCGGGAGTGGCGCTGGTCACGGTCGGCGCCGGCGATGTCTTCAAGGTAGGCGAGGCGCTGATCGGGAATGGAGCGAGGGGATGAGCGCCCCGCCCAGCGGAGTCGAGCGCGACTTTCCCCTCGCGCGACTGACCACGGTCCGCACCGGCGGCGATGCCGACTGGTTTGCCCGTCCCCGCGATGCGGAGCAATTGGGCGAGCTCCTGACCTGGGCTGGAGCGGAGGGCCTGCCGATCGGCGTGATCGGCTCGGGTTCGAACCTGCTGGTCGCCGACGACGGCTTCCGCGGCCTTGCGCTGAAGCTCGACGGCGAGCTCGCGACTGTCGCCAAGGATGGCGAGCGACTGCTTTGCGGAGGCGGCGCTAGGCTTCCCTCGGCAGCGGCCAAAGCCGCGGGCTGGGGTCTCTCTGGCCTCGAGTTCGGCGTCAACATCCCCGGCACCGTCGGCGGCGCGGTGAAGATGAACGCCAACGCCTATGGCGGCCAGCTCGCCAAGGTGCTCGAGTGGGTTGACGTCTGCGCGCCGACGGGGCGGGAGCGCCGCGACGCAGAGCAGCTCGGCTTCGAATATCGCAGCTCGAACCTGGGCTCCGACGAGGTCGTCGCGCTCGCTTCGTTTCGGCTCGAGGCTGCGGATGCCAGCGCGATCAAGGCGACGATGGCCGGCATGCGGGAACGGCGCCACGAGGCACAGCCGTCGGGAATCAAGACCTTCGGCTCGACCTTCAAGAACCCGGAGGACGAACGCGCCGAGGGCCGCACGGCGGGGCAGTTGCTGGAGACGGCCGGCTGTCGAGGCCTGGAGGTCGGCGGCGCCCGCTTCTCCGCCAAGCACGCCAATTTCGTCGAGAACACCGGGGCGGCGACGACTGAAGACGTGCTCGAGCTGATGGCCGCGGGTCGCCGCCTCGTCCACGAGCGCTTCGGTGTGGTGCTGGAGCCGGAGGTGCAGCTGCTCGGCGATGTCCACTGGCCAGAGGCCTGGCAGCTGTGAGGCGCCGCCTGCTCGCGCTCGGGCTGCTCATTGTTGCGGTGGCAGCCGCCTACTGGCTCCTGATCCGCGATACGACCGTCGAAGCCGGCCTGCAACTGCCGCAGGCCACGGCGACGATCGGGACGGGTTCCAATGCGATCGCCGTCGGCCCCGAAGGTCAGATCCTCGCCTGGCTACCGCTGTCCGAAGACCTGCAGCTACCCAGCCTGTCGCTCTCGGCGCCGCCCAAGGACGGCCGGCTCGCCGGTCCAGTTCTGCAGCAGGCCCGGGTCCTCGGCGCCGCCCCGGCGACCTTGCGCCCGTATATACAGAACAGCTACTACGGCGAAAGCGGGGTCGACGTGACGCTGCGCTCGGGGATCGAACTGCGGTTCGGCGATGCCTCGCAGGCCCGCGCAAAGTGGAAGGCGGCGGCTGTGGTGCTGGCCGACCCTTCGATCACGGCGCTCGATTATGTAGACCTGCACGCTCCTGGCCGGCCCGCCGTGGGTGGCTCTGGGCATACGCTTCCGCCCGCTGAATGAACCCTCGACCGTAGGGTTAGACTGGACAAAGTCTCAAGTAAGCATTGAGAGTTGGCGCTTGCAGGATGTCTCCCGGGCGTTTGACAGAACCCCAAAAATGCCCTACGTTGAGCGCAATTTCCGTGCTTCAGGAGTAAGCTTGAACCCTTAAGCCTTGCTGAAGCGTCGGACGGAACAAAGGCTCAACTCAAACGCCAGCCCCAGCGTGGGCGGGCGAGCTGGAGAAATCGGGAGATGGAATCCACTTACCTCGCGGTGATCAAGGTCGTTGGAGCAGGCGGCGGAGGAACCAATGCCGTCAGCCGCATGGTCGACGCTGGAATTCGCGGCGTCGAGTTCGTCGCCGTCAACACCGACGCACAGGCGCTGCAGGCATGCGACGCCGACATCAAGCTCTCGATCGGCCAGGAGCTGACTCGCGGCCTCGGCGCCGGCGGCAACCCCGAGGTCGGGGCGGGCGCCGCAGCGGAGAGCCGCGATGAGATCAAGGAGGCGCTGAAGGGCGCCGACATGGTCTTCGTCACCGCAGGCGAGGGCGGCGGCACCGGCACCGGCTCGGCGCCGGTGATTGCCGAGATCGCCAAGGAAGAGATCGGCGCCCTGACCGTCGGCGCCGTCACCAAGCCTTTCGAGTTCGAGGGCAAACGGCGGATGCAGCAGGCGCTCGAGGGGATCGAGAAGCTGCGCAACAACGTCGACACCCTGATCATCGTCCCCAACGAGAAGCTCTTGCAGGCGGTCGAGCGCCGCACCAGCGTGCTCGAGGCCTTCCGTCAGGCAGACGACATCCTGCGCCAGGGCGTGCAGGGGATCACCGACCTGATCACGATCCCGGGCCTGATCAACCTCGACTTCGCCGATGTGCGCACGATCATGCGCGACGCCGGATCGGCGCTGATGGGCGTCGGCGCCGCCTCGGGTGAGACGCGCGCTGTCGACGCCGCCAAGGCGGCGGTCACCTCGCCCTTGATCGAGGAGTCGATCAAGGGCGCGACCGGGATGCTGCTCAACATCACCGGCCCCGAGGACCTCGGCCTGTTCGAGGTCAACGAGGCGGCGCAGCTGGTCCAGGCCGAAGCCGACGACAACGCCAACATCATCTTCGGCTCGGTGGTCGACCAGTCGATGCGCGACGAGGTTCGCGTCACCGTGATCGCCACGGGTTTTGAGGGCTTCGAGCTATTAGCCCGTTCACCGCAGCGTGTGCGTCGTCGCTACGAGAGCCGCCCCCGAATCTCAGCCGAGGACACGGACATTCGCAAACTGCGGGTCAGCGACGACGACATCGACGTTCCCGGCTTTCTCAAGGAATAGCCCTGAGGCCTACGGCGGAGGGAGCATCAGTAGCTCCTTCTCCCGCCGCTTCGCGGGAGTTCGTGAGAAGGAGCTACTGATGCTCCTCGTCTCCGACGCGGGCCAGGCAATAGCCTTGCGCGCCGTGAACCTCCAGCGGACGCCTCTGTACGAGAAGCACGTTGAGCTGGGGGCGAAGCTGGTGGACTTTGCTGGCTGGGAGATGCCTGTGCTGTACGAGGGGGTGCGGGAGGAGCACATGGCGGTGCGGACGCATGCTGGGATGTTCGACGTCTCCCATATGGGCGAGGTCGAGGTCGAGGGGCCTGGGGCGCTCGCCTTTCTGCAGCGGGTGCTTTCCAATGACGTGGCGGCGATCGGGCTCGGTGGCGCCCAGTACTCCTGTCTCTGCAACGAGGACGGCGGCGTCCTCGACGACCTCTTCGCCTACCGGCTCGGTGGCGATCGCTACCTGCTCGTCACCAACTCCGCCAATCACGGGGCCGACCTCGCCTGGTTCGGGCGCTGGAGCCGCCGCTTCGACGTCAGCGTCCGCGACGTCGCCGACCGCTACGCGATGTTGGCCGTCCAGGGCCCTCATGCCCGCTCGATCGTCTCCGGCACGCTGGACATCGAGTTGCCGCCGCGAATGCGGGTGGCGGTGGCCCGGATCGGCAACCGCCCGGCGCTCGTCTGCGGCACGGGCTACACCGGCGAGGATGGGATCGAGCTGCTGATCGACCCCGAGATCGCGCCGGCGATCTGGGCCGAGCTGTTCGACTCCGGCGTTGTCCCTTGCGGCCTCGGCGCCCGCGACACGCTGCGGCTCGAGGCCTGCTTCCACCTGCACGGCAACGACCTCAGCCCCGATCGCAACCCAATCGAGGCCGGGCTCGGCTGGTGCTGCAAGGAGCAGACCGACTTCGTCGGCGCGGAGGCTGTCGCACGGGCGCGTGCGGAGGGCACTGCTGAGCGGCTGGCTCCCTTCAGGATCGAGGGCGCCGGTATTCCCCGTCAGGGGAATGCCGTGCTTGCGGGCAGGGACCCCGTCGGGGTTGTCACCAGCGGCACCTTCTCGCCTTCGCTGGAAGTCGGGATCGGGATGGCCTATCTGCGCACCGACTTGGCCGAGCCCGGGACCGAGGTCGAGATCGACGTGCGGGGCAAACTTCGCGCCGCCCGGATAGCGTCCAAGCCCTTGTATCGAAAGGAGAGATGACCTTGGTCGACGCGAACTACCCGGAGGAATTGCTCTACCACGACCAGCACGACTGGGCCCGGCTGGATGGGGATGAGCACGCCGTCCTCGGGATCACCTGGTACGCGCAGGACAGCCTCGGCGAGGTCGTCTTCTATGACCCACCCGAGGTCGGCGCGATGATCGACAAAGACTCCTCTTACGCGGAGGTCGAGTCGGTGAAGGCGGTCTCCGACGTGATTGCGCCGCTCTCGGGAGAGATCGTCGAGGTCAACGACGCGCTGGCGGACGCGCCCGAGAAGATCAACGAGGACCCCTACGGCGAGGGCTGGCTGGTCAAGGTGAAGCTGACCGCCCCGTCGGAGGCCGAGGGCCTGCTCGGCGCTGCCGAATACCGCAAGCTGCTGGAAAACGGCTGAGGTGCTTGCGCCCCCCGCTTCCGTAGCCTTGGTGAGGTGAGCCGCTACACCTCAGCGACGCCCGCCGACCGGGCCGAGATGCTTGCCGCGATCGGCGCCGAGTCGACCGCAGAGCTCTTCGCACAGATCCCCGAGTCGGTGCGCCTCAACCGCCCGCTCTCGCTGCCGGGCGGAATGAGCGAGGCCGAGGTCTATGAGCGCCTGGCGGCGCTGGCCGCGCGCAACGCCGATGCCGAGGAACAGGTCTGCTTCCTCGGCGCGGGGATGTACGACCACTACGTGCCGGCGATCGTCGACGCGATCACCCAGCGCAGCGAGTTCCTCACCCCCTACACGCCCTACCAGCCGGAGATCTCGCAGGGCGGCCTGCAGGCGATGTTCGAGTTCCAGACGGCGATGTCGGAGCTGACTGCGCTGCCGATCTCCAACGCGGGCCTCTACGAGGGCCCGTCCTCGGTCGCTTCGGCGGGCTACCTGGCGATCGACGCGACCAAGGGGCGCCGCCGCTTCGTCGTCTCGCGCGGCGTCCACCCCCACAGCCGCGAGACGCTGTCCACCTACGCCGAGGGCTTCGGCGCCGAGATCGAGGAAGTCGGGCTCGATGGCGGGCTCACCGACGCCGCCGCCCTGGCCGAGGCGATCGATGACGAGACCGCTGCTGTCTTCCTCCAAAGCCCCAACTTCCTCGGCGCGGTTGAGGACGTCGAGGCATTGGGGGTGACGGCGAAGGAGCACGGCGCGCTGCTGGTCGTCGCGGTCGACCCGATGACGCTCGGCGTGCTCAAGCCGCCCGGCGAGCAGGGCGCCGACATTGCCCTCGGCGAGGGTCAGCCGCTGGGCAACCGGCTCGACTTCGGTGGTCCCTCATTCGGCTTCTTCTGCGGCAGCGAGGAGCTGATTCGGCGCATGCCGGGCCGGATTGCCGGCGAAACCGACGACGTCGACGGTCGTCGCGGCTTCGTCCTCGCCCTGCAGACTCGCGAGCAGCACATCCGTCGCGAGAAGGCCACTCACAACATCTGCACCGCGCAGGCGCTCAACGCCCTGGCCGCCACGATCCACCTCGCCTGGCTCGGTCGCGAGGGCTTCCGCGAGCTGGGCGAGCTGCTGGTCCGGCGCACCGCGTACGCACGCCAGCGGCTGGTGGCGGTGCCTGGGGTGGAGCTGCTCCACGAGGCGCCTGTCGCGCGCGAGCTCGCGCTTCGCCTCGACGCACCGGTCGACCGGGTGTTGGAGCGCTGCGCCGAGCGCGGCATCGCTGCCGGCTACCCGCTCGGCCGCGAGTATCCCGAGCACGAGGACGGCCTGCTTGTCGCGATCACCGAGCGGCGCACGCGCGAGCAGATCGACGGCCTCGCCGACGCGCTCGGCGCCGCGATACAGGCTGAGCATGGCGAGTTAGTCGTAAATAGTGCGACCAACGCGCCAGGGGGGGCATGATGGCGATGACGGAGACGCCGATGCAGCGCGAACGCGCGCAGACGATCTTCGAGAAGTCGAAGTCCGGGCGCCGCGCCGCTGTTCTGCCCCCGGCCGAAGTGCCCGAGCCGCCGCTGGAGGAGCTGATCCCGGCAAACCTCTTGCGCGCCGAGCCGCCGCGCCTGCCGGAGATCGCCGAGCCGGAGATCGTCCGCCACTACAACCGCCTCTCGCGCCGCAACTTCGACCTCGATACCGGCTTCTACCCGCTCGGCTCCTGCACGATGAAGCACAACCCGCGGCTCAACGAGCGGGTCGCGGCGCTGCCCGGCCACGCCCGGCTGCACCCGGCCGAGGATCCGAAGCGTGCCCAGGGCGCGCTGGAGCTGATGTGGCTGCTGCAGGAGTCGCTGGCCGAGATCTGCGGCCTGCCACACGTCAGCCTGCAGCCCTCGGCCGGGTCGCACGGCGAGCTTGCCGGCCTCCTCCTCACCCGCGCCTTCCACGCCGACCGCGGCGAAGCGCGGACCAAGGTGCTGGCCCCCGACACCTCGCACGGCACCAACCCCGCCTCGGTGACGATGGCCGGCTACGAGATCGTCAAGGTGGCGACCGACGAGCGCGGTGGAGTGGAGATGGACGACCTGCGGGCCAAGGTCGACGGCGACGTCGCCTGCCTGATGCTGACCAACCCCAATACGCTCGGCCTCTTCGACGAGAACATCGCCGAGATCGCCACCCTGATCCACGAGACAGGTGGCACCCTCTACTACGACGGCGCCAACCTCAACGCCGTGATGGGCAAATCGCGCCCCGGTGACATGGGCTTCGACATCGTCCACGTCAACCTGCACAAGTCGTTCAGCCAGCCCCACGGCGGCGGCGGCCCCGGCGCCGGTCCGATCGCCGTGTCGGAGCGAATTGAGCCCTTCCTGCCGAGACCGCAGGTGGTGCGGCGCGAGACAGGCAACGGCAACGGCCCCACATACGACCTTGACCAAGACCGACCGAAGTCGATCGGCAGGATGCGCGGCTTTCAGGGCAACTTCGGCGTCTTCGTTCGCTCCTACGCCTACATCCTCAGCCTCGGCGCCGACGGTCTCGCCGAGGCCTCCGAGACCGCGGTGCTGAACGCCAACTACCTCAAGGCGCGCCTTGCCGAGGGCCGCGCGGGCAAGCATCTGCCGGTTGCCTTCGGGCGCCACTGCATGCACGAGTTCGTCCTCTCCGGCAAGCCGATGAAGATGGAGCTGGGGATCGCGACCCTCGACCTCGCCAAGCGCCTGCTCGACTTCGGCTTCCACCCCCCGACCGTCTACTTTCCTCTCCTGGTCGAGGAGGCGCTGATGATCGAGCCGACCGAGACCGAGACCAAGGAGAGCCTCGACGCCTTCGCCGACGCGATCGAGCAGATCCTCGCCGAGGCCGAGCAGGACCCGGAGAAGGCCAAGCAGGCCCCCTACACGACCCCGGTCCGCCGCCTCGACGAGGTCAAGGCGACCCGCAGGCCGGTCGTCCGGCAGGCCCTCAGCTGAGATCTCGATGCGGCCGGCTGGGATCTTTGCGGCGGCCGCGATCCTCGGTGTGCTGTCGGCCTGCGGGTCCTCGTCGAACGAGCCCACTTCCGGGGGAGGAATGAGCTCGCACGGGAATGCAGTGGTCCGTCGCGGCTGCAGCCCAGAGGGCGTTGCCGCGCAGTTCGGCGACCTCCTGAATGCAGTCAGCGAGCGGCGGCAGACCTTGGCGCTGCAGCACATCGCGAGCGCCCCCGACCTGCTCGGCGTCACCGTGTACCACGGAACACGACCGGGGGAGGGCAGGGTCGACGCGAAGACGCCGCGGGTGGTGTTCCGGACCTTCGCGGCGACGATTCCCGCGGGAGAGGAGACGGCGCTGCTCGCAATCGGTGTCGGTGAGCCTGGGCCGTTCGCCGGCGCATATGAGGAAAAGGTGAGATCCGCTCGAACGGCCGGCGTCGAGGTCGTCGCGCGGATCGGCGCCGAGGCATTGTCGGGCAAGATCGGCGTCGACTGTGAGACGGGGCGGATGTACGTGGGTGCGATGCAGGTTGCTGGCAAGCTTCATCCGCAACGGCTTTGCGGAAAGTACGTTCGGATCGACGCGCAGAAGCCCCTCCTTTGCCGGCTCTGAAGCGGCTCAGAGCTCGGGCAGCTCCTGCTTCAGCTCGAGCACCGGGGCGAAGAGGTCGCCGTGCCGCTCGACTCGCTCCAAGACCTCTCCGGCTTCGAAGACGAGTGAGTCGGCGTCGCTGTTCTCGGCGACGTGCTCGACCTCGTCCCAGGTGACGGGGGTCGAGACGGTCGGGCGTTCGCGCGCTCGCAGCGAGTAGACAGCGATCGTCGTCTTGCGCTGGTGGTTCTGCGACCAGTCGACGAAGACCTTGCCCTCGCGTTCGACCTTTTTCATCTTCGAGACGACTTGATCGGGGGTCTGCTTCTCGAGCAGCTGGGCGATCGCTTTGGCGAACGGTTTGGTCTGGTCGTAGTAGATCTCTCGATTGAGCGGCACGTAGATCTGTAGGCCCTTGGAGCCGGAGGTCTTCGGGAAGCACTGGACGTCGAAGTGGCCGAAGAGGTCGCGCAGGCGCAGGCCGACCCGGCAGCAGTCGACGATGTCCGCCGGCGGCCCGGGGTCGAGGTCGAAGGCCAGCACCGTCGGTCGTTTTGGCGCCCGCGCGAGCGAGAGCGAGGGATGGAGCTCGATCGCCGCCAGCTGCGCCATCCAGATCAGCGTCGGCAGGCTGTCGCAGACGCAGAAGTCGATCTTGCCGGCATGGGGACCGGCTTCGACGCGAGCGGTCTTCACCCATCTCGGCCGGTGCTTGGGGCAGCGCTTCTCGAAGAAGGCCGCGTCGAGGTCATCGACGCCTTCGGGGAAGCGGCGCAGGGTCACCGCACGCCCCCTGAGGTGCGGCACGATCGCCGGGGCGACCTTGGCGTAGTAGTCGACCATCTCGCCCTTGGTGAAGCCCGCCTCCGGATAGAGAACCTTGTCGAGATTGGTGAGCTTCAGCTCACGGCCGTCGACTTCGACCTGGCGGCTGGCGGCCACGGGGACTACCTGGAGGTTTTGGACTTTTTACGGGAGGGGGAGCGTTTCTTCGGCGCGGCTTTGCTTTTTTTCCTTGCGCCGGTCTTCGCCGCCGGTTTGCCCGCTTGGGCTTTGGACCTCCCCTTGACGGCGGCAATGCTTTCCTCCAGCGCCGACATCAGGTCGGGTGCGCTGGTTGGCTTCGGCTCCTCCGTCGCCGGCGCGGTGAGGACGTCCTTGCCCTCGGCCTTGCGTTCGATCAGCGACAGCAGCTCCTCGCGGTACTCGTCGCGGTAGGCATTCGGGTCGAACTCGCGGGTTAGCGACTCGATCAGCTGCTCGGCCATCTCGACCTCCTGCTTGGCGACCTTCGGCTTGCCCGACGGCAGCACGTCCTCCAGCTCGGAGGGCGGCACGACCTCGTCGGCGAAGCGCATCGTGGTCAGGGTGAGGACGCCGTCGCTGGGGCGGATCGCGGCAAGGTGCTCCTTGTTGCGGAAGACGAAGCGGGCGATCGCCACCTTGCCCGACTCCTGCATCGCCTGGGCAAGCAGCGAGTAGGCCTTCTCGGCGCCATCCGCCGGCCCCAGGTAGTAGGGGCTGTCGAAGTAGATCGGGTCGATCTGCTCGAGATCGACGAAGTCCTGGACCTCGATCGCTCGCGTCTTCTCCGGGGCGAGTGCCGCCATCTCGTCTTTGTCCAGCGGCACGTAGCGGTCGGGCGTGATCTCGAAGGCCTTGACGATCTCGCCGTAGGGAACCTCCTCGTCGGTCCCTTCGGCGACGCGCCGGTGGCGGATGCGGGCGCCGTCGGACTCGCGGATCTCGCGCAGCGAGATGCCGCGGCGCGCCACCGCGCTGTAGAGCTTGACGGGCACGTTGAGTAGCCCGAAGCTGATCGTTCCGCTCCAAATCGCTCTTGCCATCTAGCGAATCACCTGTCCGGATTCTGGCAGCCCCGCAATCCGCTGTGGGCATACCCGATGTCCCGGCAGGCTTCTTGCGGATCGCTCGTGGACTACCTACGGAAATCGGCTCAGGATCGCCGTGTCGAAATCTTCTTTCGTCAGCGTTTGCAGCGCCTCGCGATCGTGAGTGCCGTCTGCAAGCCGGTCGGCCTGGGCGGAGATCGCCTCGTCGATGATCTGTCGGACCGAGCGGGCATTTGCCCATCCCGGTGGTGGAGCAGCCGTGAGCCGGCCGAGTGCCCCCCGCAGAAGCGGACCGGCGGCTGCGTCGATCCTGTAATCGCCCCTCTCGCACATCGATTCGGCGATGCGATAGAGAGCGTCGGGGTCGTAGTGTGGGAACCGAACGGTCCGATCGAAGCGGCTGCGAAGGCCCGGGTTCGATTCGAGGAATCGCTCGATCTCATCCTCGTACCCGGCGACGATCACACATAGAGACTCCCTCTCAGACTCCATCCTGGCCAGCAGCGTGGTGATCGCCTCCTGTCCGAAGTCGTTGGACGCTCCCTCCGGCGCCAGGGAGTACGCCTCGTCAACGAATAGCACCCCACCCCTCGCCTCGTCGATCTTCGCAGCGGTCTTCTGCGCGGTCTCGCCGATCCACTGTCCGACCAGGTCGCCGCGTTCCACGGCTATCACATGACCTTTCGGCAGCCGGCCGAGCGCGACCAGCACCCTGCCCCAGATTTTCGCCACGGTGGTCTTGCCGGTTCCCGGTGGGCCCGCGAAGACCGCGTGCACCCCCATGGGGGCAACGGCCAGGCCCGCCTCTTGGCGCTGCTCGTCCACTTGCACCCGTCGTGCCATTCGACGCACGTCCCCGGCCACCGACTCGAGGCCCGGAAGATCGTCGAGCTCTGCCAGGATCCGGTTCAACCGCTCCGGGTCGCGGCCCGCTTCGGCGGGGGCGGGGGCGCCATCGACTGGCTCACCGTCC
>DATFVC010000061.1:0-22202 GCA_035260485.1 Solirubrobacterales bacterium
CTCCCCGCTGTTGCTCCGACGAGTCCTCCCCCGCCTCCCCGACCAGGTGCTCGAGCCGCTCCAACGTCAGCACCAGGTGCGACCCGCGCTTCGACTGGGCCACTGCGTGGATCTCGTCGACTATCACCGCTTCGGCGCCGGTGAGGATCTCGCGGGCGTCCGAGGAGAGGATCAGGTAGAGCGACTCGGGCGTCGTGATCAGGATGTCGGGCGGGGCTTTGCGCATCGCGCGCCGTTCGGCCTGACTGGTGTCTCCCGTGCGCAGGCCGACGGAGATGTCGGCGCCGATCCCCCGCAGCGGCGCCCGCAGATTGCGCTCGATGTCGTAGGAGAGCGCCTTCAGCGGCGAGACGTAGACGATCTTCACGCCCTGGCCCAGATCCGGCGCCTGGGCGAGCTTGTCGATGCCCCAGAGGAAGGCGGCGAGCGTCTTGCCGGAGCCGGTCGGGGCGCAGATCAGCGCATTGGCGCCGCCCGCAATTGCCTCCCAGCCACCTGCCTGGGCAGGCGTGGGACCCTCAAAGGAGGATTCGAACCAGCGCCTGACCGGGGCGCTGAACAGCGCCAGCGGGTCAGATCCCGCACTTGTTTTCGCATCGACGCCCAACCCACCGATCTTACGCCCGTTCCAACGCCGACGGGCCTGAAACGGGACTATGTGTCCCGTTTCAGGCCCGTCGGCGGGCAGTTGGTCAGCGGAGGAGGGCGCGGGGCACTATGCCTGCGTCGCCGCCGGTCCAGGCGTTGAACCGGTACCAGGACGGCTTGCCTTCGCGCCCTTCGGTCAACAGGCCGGCCGAGTCGCAGAACTGGCAGGCATCCTTTGCATCCGTCCAGGAGAACCACCAGACGCCGCCGATGCGCCAGGAGCGGCGATGGTTGGTGAGCATCGAGAAAGCCTGGTCCAGCTCGCGCGCCTGTCCCTGCGGGCCCCGCTCCCAACGGGTCTCGAAGCTGGCGGAGCCCCAGCCCAGCTCGGTGACGTAGATGGGCGTATTGGCGTCGTGATGGACGCGCATGACGCGGCGCAGGTTGAGGATCTGGGGCCGCATGGCGGCGGCGTCGGCGACATATGGGTGCAGCGCCACCCCGTCGAAGAGCTGCTTCACGTGGCGCGCCCGGTAGACGCGCGAGAGGTAGTCGCCGGGACTGACGTTGGGGGGAATCTGAAGCGGTCGCCCGAAGAGGCCGCCGAGGATGACCTTGGCGGCGGGGTCGGCCTGGTGGATGACCCGACCGCTGATCCGCAGCAGCGGCGCGAAGCTTTCCGGATCGGCTCCGCCAAAGGTGACGATGTTCTCCTCGTTCCAGATCTCCCACTTGCGAACCGGGAGGTAAGGCAGCTCCGGGTTGTCGCGCCAGAAGACGCCGCCCACGCCGTAGCGACGAACCGCCGCACGCAGGAAGGATGCCCAAGCGCTGAGCTGCCACCCCCGCGCCGGTTCGAGCCTTGATTCGGGCATGACCCAGCGCGGCGAGGAAGCGACAAAAGGCAAAACCACCATCCCGTGCCGGGCCGCCAGTTCCACGGTGAAATCGAAGCCCGACCAGTCGGGCGGCTTGAAAAGTGGGTTGACCGGCTCGACCTGGGCCCAGGGCAGCGGCATGCGCAGGCTCCTCAGGCCCGCCTCCTCCATCAGCTCGTAATCCGGCTCGCTCGGGAGGCTTTGCGGAGAGATGCCGATGAAGCCCGGCGGAACCGTGGCCGCGCCAACCTGTGGAAAGGCAAGCAGGGCCAGGAGCACAAGCACGCCTGCGAGCTTTGCTCTCATCGCACCAGCATGAACCCCGGCGATGCGGAAAGTAGCGCGCTGCCGGCAGCCTGCTACGGCCGGCCGCCGGCGAACTGGGTGAAGGCGGACCAGGCCGGCTTCGGCTTGAAGCCTTTGCCGAACAGGCCCGAGCCGTCGCAGAAGTTGCAGGATCCAATCTGGTCGTCGACCGAGAACCAGTCGACTTGCTGCAGGCGCCATCGGCGCTGGTTGCTGCGCAGGAGGCCGAAGGCCCCCCTCAGCTGGGTCGCCTGGCCCTGCAGGCCTTTTGCGAAGGAATTCCCCGGAGTCGGGTGCTGGGAGCTCCAGCCGAGCTCGGTGATCCAGAGGCCCTTACCGGCATCGTGGTTCGCCTTCAGCACAGTTCGGAGTTCTTCGATGTAGGGGGTCAGCCGTTTGAAGTTCGACGTGTAGGGGTGCAGGGCAATGCCCTGGAACTTGGACTTGATCCCGGGCGTCCGTTCATACATCTGTTCGAGGAAGTCGGTGGCGAAATAGGCAAGCGGGGGCTTGCGTTTCAGCACGGCCTCCCCCGGTCGGGAGAAGAGGCCGCCGAGAACCACCTTGGCGCCTGGATCGACTCCTTTGATCGCAGTGTAGGAGAGCTCGACGAGCCGCCCGTATTCGGCCGGGTTGGGCCTGGCGACGAAATACTCGAAGTTCTCCTCGTTCCAGATCTGCCAGTTGCGAATCGGGTACGGAGGGACCGTAGGGTGCGTAACCCAGAAGCTGCCGCCGAGGCGGTAGCGGGCGACCGCGGCGCTGACAAAACTGGACCAGCCGCTGGCCGCGGCGCCGTTGACCGGAAGGCTCCGGGATGCCTTGATGCTGCCCCCGGCGCCCGGCACCGGGACCAGAGGAACCGCCCAGGCGGGAGCGCCAACGAGGAATGGCAGCACCGCGATCCCCGCACGCGACGCGTTTTCGACCTGCGCATCGATACCCGACCAATCGATGGCCCCGTTCTTGATCGGCTGGACTGCGGGCCAGACCACGGGGATCCGAATACTGCTCACCCCTCCGCGCTTGAGGCGCTGGAGCTGTTCGAGATTCGGAGTTACCTGGGGGACGACGCCCCAGAAGCTACTCGGAAGAGCCTCGGCGACGGAGGGGCTCATGGTGAAGGCGACGACCGCCGCGCAGGCGCACAGCAGTCTCAGCGCTCGCCTCGCCTCTCTCGGCATCGCCTAGCCCGCTTCCGGCGAGACAGGAGTGCCCGAGTCGCGGCGGCGGCGCTGGCGCATCACCACGGCGCCGATCGATATCGCGGCCAGGGCGGCGATGGCGATCAGGATCGGCACGAGAGGCGATGAGCCGCTATCGCTCTGCGACGAAGCTGGTTCAGCGTTGCCGGCGACGGGCTTTGCAGCATTGCCCGAGCCGGCGCCGGAGCCTTGGCCTGGGTTACCCTGCTTGCCGGAGCCGCCTTCGGTGGCCGAACCCGATCCCCCCCCGGAATTCGAGGATGGACCGCCTGCAGAAGATTCCTTACCCGGTGAGCCCCCGGAGCCGTTGTTGCCCGCGGTCGCGCCGCCGTTCTTCTTGGAAGAGTGTGCGGACGGTTCCGTTTGAGTGGGGATCGTGTGTTTGCCGGTAGCCGTCGGCGGAGCATCCGAATACTGAATGCCGCTGGAGTCCGCGTGAGCGAGCAGCGGGAAACCCAATGCGAGCAGAGCCAGCACTGACAGAGCGAGTATCGAGCGGCCCCAGAAGGGGACCGAAACTTGGCGCGTCCCAATCATGGCGCGCAAGGTTAGAGCAAAGCGCGGCGTTGCTCGCTCCAGTCGCCCTGATCGTGGGTCTGGCCCTTGCTGGAGGCGGGTACAACGTGAGCGATCGGCACGTCGCCGGCCTCGCGGTCTGGCTGGTGGTGGTTGCTCTGCTCGTCCTCGGGGCCGCCTCGCGGACGCGCCTGGCGCGTCCCTTCTACTGGGCCGCGGGGCTGATCGGTGGTCTTTCCCTGCTGTCTGCAATGTCATCCCTCTGGTCGGGGTCGGTGGAGCTGAGCGTGATCGAGGCGGACCGGGTCCTCGTCTACCTCGGAGTCTTCATAGCCGCATTCCTAATCGCCCAAACCGACCAAAGGCGCCAACGTTTCGCTGAAGGCCTGGCGATTGCCCTCGCCCTCGTCGCCCTGCTGGGTCTCGCCAGCCGCCTAGCGCCCCACGTCCTCGAGGTCGGCAACTCGCTCGGCGCCGGGCCGCGCCTGCGCTATCCGCTCGGCTACTGGAACGCAAACGGCGCCATGTTCGGGATCGGCGTCGCGCTGCTCCTCTGGTCCAGCAGGCAGTCCGCCTGGAATGCATTGCGCTGGCTCTCCGTCGCAGTGCTGCCGGCGGTCCTGCTCGCCCTCTACTTCACCTACTCGCGCGGCGGTCTGCTGTCGCTGCTGGTCGCCAGCGGCTGCACGATCGCCCTCTCCCGCGATCGCCTCTGGCTCTTGGCAACGCTCGGTATCGGCGCTATCGGGGCGCTGCCTGCGGTGCTTGCCGTGCAAGCACGCCGCAGCCTCGCCGACAGCATCGCCAACCAGGCGACCGTCGACCAGGGCGTCACGGTGCTGCTGATTCTTCTTGGCGGCATCGTCCTTGCGCTGCTGCTCTTCGCGGCGCTGCGCTGGGCCGAGCGCCGGGGCGGCGAGCTGACCGGTCGCGCGGTCGAGATGTCGCGCAACCCGAAGCTTCTGCGTGGCATAGCGGCGACCCTTGCCGTGATCGCGATCGGCGTGGCGATCGCGATCGGGGGGCGCGCCTGGGATCAGTTCTCCAGCTCCGATCTGCAGTTCCCAAGCCAGCCCGAGCAGCACTTCTCGCAATTCAGCGGCGCCGGCCGCCACGACTTCTTCCGCGTCGCGATCGACGGCTTCGGCGAAAAGCCGGTCCTCGGCAGCGGCGCCGGCACCTACCAGTTCGCCTGGGACCAGCACCGCTCGATTCCGCAGCCTGTTCACGACGCTCACTCGCTCTACCTGGAGGCGTTCGCCGAGCTGGGCGCCGTCGGCGGCCTGCTCGTGCTCGCACTCATCGCGTTGCTGCTCTGGACCGGCTTCTCCGCCTGGCGCGCGGCGGCTCACCCACAGCGCGAGCGCTACGCGGCGCTGTTCGCAGCGACGCTCGCCTTCGCGGTCGTCGCCGGCCTCGACTGGTTCTGGGAGATCGCTGGGCTGGGCGCCGTGTTCTTCTGCGCCGCGGGTGTCCTCGTCGCCGCCCGTTGTGGGCAGCTTGCCCCGGCCTCCCGCGAGACCGCAAAGGGAGAGGAACGCCGCTTCGGGCTCGCCGTGGCCGGGCTGGCCGTTGCCTGGATCGCCGCAGTCGCGCTGATCGGGCCACTTCTGGTCGAGCACGAGATCAATGCCAGTCAGGCGGCCGCCGCCAGCGGTAACTTCGAAAGCGCGACCAACCACGCCGACACGGCCCGCTCGATCGAGCCCTTCGCGGCGTCTCCCTACGTTCAGCTGGGCCTCCTGGCAGAGAGCCAGGGGGACTATGCGACCGCGACCGAACGCCTCACGCAAGCAATCGACCGCGAAGATCGCAACTGGCAGCTCTACTACCTACGCTCTAGAGTCGAGGAAGAGGCCGGCGACCAGGCTGCGGCCCGGGCGGATCTGGTCCACGCCCGCCGCCTCAACCCCCTGGAAGGCTGCCTCCGCGGGAAACCGAGCTGCGGGTGATCCCACGATGACGAGCAAGGCGCAGGAGACCGCATCGCCCAAGGACAGGTCGGCGCAGCCGCCGGGGCCGGGACCGCGCGGCGGCAGGACCGACACCGCGACGCGGCTGGGGCTGGCCGGCGCCGCCGGCGCCCGGCGGCGGGGCTCGCTGCTGCGCCGCCTGCTGGCGACGGGCGATTGGCTGACGCTGGTGGCGACGCTGTGCATCGTCACCGCGGCGAGCCCGAAGACCGACATCGGCACCCTCTTCTGGGCGACGATGTTCAGTCCGGTCTGGGTTTTGGTGCTGAAGCTGCATGGCCTCTACGACAACGACCACCGCCGCATCCGCCACAGCACGCTCGACGAGATCTCCAATCTGGTCTCGGCGGCAGCGCTGGGAACGCTGGCGCTCGATGGGCTGCTGGCCCTGAGCCCGGTCGGGCCCCTTGCCGCCACCAGCGCGATCGCGGTGGGCGTCGGCGCTCTGCTCGGCAGCTTCATCTCGCGGGCGGTGCTGCGCTTCTTCTGGCACCGCCTGGCCGGCACCGCGACCGGAATCGTGGTCGGCCCGGCGGCGGCCGTGGGGGTCGTCGCCCGCCGTGTCGCAACCCACCCCGAGACCCGCCTGCACTTGGTCGGCTATCTCTCGCCACGAGGCGACACCGGAGAGGCGTCAGGCGGCCTGCCCCGCCTCGGCTCGGCTGCCGACATCTCGCGGATCGCCGGCGAAAGCGACGTCGAGCGGGTGATCGTGACCGAGCAGGAGATGAGCGAGCCGGCCACGGAGCGGCTGATCGAGGAGTGCAAGGCGGCCGGCCTGGCGCTCACCTTCCTCCCCCAGCACTTCGGCCTCCTCGGCCCGGGGATCGAGCTGAACCGGCTCGCCGAGCTGCCTGTGCTCGACTTCCGCTTTTCCGACCCGCCCCGGTCGACCGTCGCGCTGAAGCGCGGCATGGACCTGGTGATCGGGGTCCCACTGCTGATCTCCCTCTCCCCGCTGCTGGCGGCGATCGGGCTGCTGATCCTGCTCGACTCGGGGCGACCCGTTCTCTTCCGGCAGCGACGCGCCGGCAAGGACGGCAAGCCGTTCACGGTGCTGAAGTTCCGCACCATGGTCCAGGGCGCCGAGGAGCAGCTGGGTGAACTGGTCGACCTCGAGAAGCTCGACGAGCCCGCCTTCAAGATCGCCGACGACCCGCGCATAACCCGCACCGGCCGGCGGCTGCGGCGCTTCAGCTTCGACGAGCTGCCTCAGTTCATCAACGTCGTCCGCGGCGACATGTCGCTGGTCGGGCCGCGCCCCGAGGAGGAGGCGGTGGTCGCCCTCTACGACGAGCGCCAGCGGATCCGGCTCGGCGTCAAGCCGGGGATGACCGGCCCGATGCAGGTCTACGGCCGGGCCGACCTCACCTTCGAGGAGCGCCTGGCGATGGAGCGCGACTACCTCGACAACATCTCGGTCACCGGCGACCTGGCGATCCTGCTCCGCACCCCGGCCGCGATCGTCCGCGGCGACGGCGCTTACTAGGATCCTGGTCCCAGGGCGGCAGATGACTGGCGCGCTCGACCTCGAAGTAGTCATCGTCAGCCACGGCGCCGAGGGGCTGCTGCGCAACTGCCTGCGTTCGCTGCGCGAGCACCCAGCCGACGGCGAGATGGGGGTGACGGTGATCGACAGCGGCAGCCCCGACTCGACTCCGGAGATGGTCGAGCGCGAGTTCCCGGCGGTGCGGCTGCTGCGGCGCGACAACGTCGGCTTCTCCGCCGCCAACAACCTCGTCCTGCGCGAGAGCGAGGCGCGGGCTGTGCTGCTGCTCAATCCGGACACGGAGGTCTACGCGGGCACGCTGGACGCGGCGCTGGCGCGACTGTGGTCGGACGAGCGGATCGGCATGGTCGGCGTAAAGCTCCTCACCGAGTCGGGCGAGCTGGATCACGCCTGCAAGCGCTCTTTCCCAACTCCGCTCAGCGCCCTCGCGCACTTCACCGGCCTCGGCCGCTCTGAGGGCGCCTCCAGCGCCCTCAGCCAGTACAGGGCGACGCAGCTGGGCGACGATGAGCCGGGCGCGGTCGACGCGGTCAACGGCGCCTTCATGCTCTGCCGAGTGGAGGCGGTACGCGAGGTCGGCCTGCTCGACGAGGGCTACTGGCTCTACATGGAGGATCTCGACTGGTGCCACCGCTTCTGGGATGCCGGCTGGAAGGTCTTCTACGAGCCGGCGGGCAGAGCCCTGCACGTCAAGGGAGGCTCCAGCGGCGCTCGCCGCGCCCCCAAGCAAGAAATCGCCTTCCACCGCGGCATGGCCCGCTTCTACCGCCGCTTCGATGCCCCCGAGCACAACCCACTCCTCAACGCCGCCGTGTACGCGGGAATCGGCGCCAAACTCGCGATCAGCCTCGCGATCACCGCGGCCCGCGGCCGTGCCGGTGATTGAGTACCCATAGTGGCCCCTAATCACCAGGATGTCTTTATTTGGCCGGGAGCTAGAAGGGAAGGGTGTCGGCCACTTCGCTGAGGCGCAGGGCCTGTTCGTCGCGCTCGCTCAGCAGGGGCTCGTCGACCGGCCACTCGACGCCAACTTCGGGGTCGTCCCAGGCGATGCCGGACTCGGTTGCCGGGTCGTAGGTACTGGAGAGCAGGTAGGCGACGTCGGCGACGTCGCTGAGCACGGCGAAGCCATGGCCGAAGCCGACCGGCACGAAGAGCTGGCGATGGGTCTCGTCATCGAGCTCGAAGCCCTCCCACTGGCCGAAGGTGGGCGAGTTGCGGCGCAGGTCGACGGCGACGTCGAAGATCTTGCCGCGCGGACAGCGGACCAGCTTCGCCTGGCCGGGCTCGGTCTGGAAGTGAAGGCCGCGCAGCGTTCCCCTCGAGGAGCGCGAGTGGTTGTGCTGGACGAACTCCACGTCGATGCCCAACTCGGCCCAGCCGTCGCGGCGGTAGGTCTCCACCATGAACCCCCGCGTGTCGCCGTGGACCTCGGGCTCGAGCAGCACGACGCCGTCGAGCTTCGTTTCCAGCCGGTGCGGCATCAGCCCAGCGCTTTGCCGTACTGGCGCTCGTAGTACTCGCGATACTCCCCGGAGCGGATCGGTCCCCACCACTCCTCGTTCTCGCGATACCACCGCACGGTGCGCTCGAGGCCCTCGGCGAAATGGACCTGCGCTTCCCAACCGAGCTCGCTGCGCAGCTTCTCGGAGGCGAGTGAGTAGCGACGGTCGTGGCCTGGGCGGTCGGTGATGTGCTCGATCTGCGATTCGTCCGCCTCGGTCAGCTCGATCACCCGCTTCACCACCTCGATGTTCTCGCACTCGTCGGGGCCGCCGACGTTGTAGGCCTCACCGGGGCGACCGTTCATCAGCACTGCGTGGATGCCGCGGCAGAAGTCCTCGACGTAGAGCCAGTTGCGCACCTGGCGGCCGTCGCCGTAGACCGGCAGCGGGTCGCCGTGGATCGCGTTCAACACCATCAGCGGGATCAGCTTCTCTGGATATTGGCGCGGGCCGTAGTTGTTGGAGCCGCGCACGATCGAGGCCTCGGTGCCGTAGGTGTGGAAGTGAGCGGAGACGAGCAGGTCGCCTGCCGCCTTGGTCGCCGAGTAGGGCGAGGAGGGGTCGAGCGGCGAGGTCTCGGTGAATGAGCCCGACTCGATCGAGCCGTAGACCTCGTCGGTGGAGACCTGGAGGTAGCGGCCGATCCCCAGCTCGCGGGCGGCGTCGAGCAGGGCGCCGGTGCCGATCACGTGGGTGCGGGCGAAGGCGTCCTGGTCGTCGATCGAACGGTCGACGTGGGACTCGGCGGCGAAGTTGACCACCGCGTCGCAGCCCTCCATCGTCTCGCGCACGACCGCCGGGTCCTCGATCCCGCCGACGACGAGATCGGTGCCCTCGGGCAGGTTCTCGCGGCGGCCGGCATAGGTGAGCTTGTCGAGCACCCGCACCTCGTGCTCGCTGCCGATCAGCCGCACGTAGGTCGAGCCGATGAAGCCGGCGGCGCCGGTGACGAGGATCTTCACGCTGCGGCCTCGGTCTCGGCGCGGCGCTGTGACAGGTAGGCGGCGAGCCCGTCCTGCCAGGAGGGAAGCTCGATCGCGTGCTCGCGCTGGCTCGTCAGCGCCGAGTAGGCGGGGCGGGGCGCCGGGCGACCGAGCATCTCGGTGGTCGCCGACATCACCTTGCACTCGACTTTGGCTTGGTCGAAGATCTCACGCGCGAATTCGTACCAGGAGCAGGCTCCGGCCGCGGCCATGTGGTGGATGCCGAACTCGACTCCCTCGATCAGGCGGACGATGCCGTAGGCGAGATGCCAAGTGTAGGTGGGCGAGCCGACCTGGTCGCGGACGACGAGGACCTCGCCGTGATCGGCGGCCAGCCGCAGCATCGTCTCGACGAAGTTCGCCCCCCCAGTGCCGAACAGCCAGGCGGAGCGGACGATGAAGTGGCGCTTGTTCGCCGCCCGGGTCGCCTCCTCCCCGGCCAGCTTGCTGCGGCCGTAGGCGGAGAGCGGCGCGGTCTGGTCGGTCTCGACGTAGGGTGCTCCCTTGCTGCCGTCGAAGACGTAGTCGCTGCCGACGTAGACGACGGAGGCGCCCATCGTGGCTGCCGCGGCGGCGACGTTGCCTGCCCCCTCGCCGTTGACCCGAGTCGCTGCCTCCTCGGACTCCTCGGCGCCATCGACGTCGGTCCAGGCGGCGCAGTTGATGACGACGTCGGGACGCTCGCCCTCCAGCTTCGCGCTGACCGCGGCGGCATCGGCGATGTCGAGCTCGGCGTGGCCGAAGCCAATCACCTGGTGGCCGGCATTGCCGGCGGCGAGCATCACGTCGCGGCCCAGCATGCCGGCGGCGCCGGTGACGAGCAGCTTCACCGCGAGCCGCCCATCAGATGATCTTGATCTCCGACTTGTCGCCGACCAGCATCCGCAGCGTCTTCGGCATGCCTTCGCTGCGGGTCAGCTTGACTTCGCGGCCGAGCAGGCTGGCCTCCATCCGCGTGCCGAGGTCTTCGACCACCGAGCCGGAGAGGACGATCGAGTGCTCGATTTCGGAGCGGCAGATGCGCACGTCCTCGCCGATCGAGGTATAGGGGCCGACGTAGGCGTCCTCGATCCTGGCGCCGGCGCCGATCACCGCCGGGCCGCGCACGACTGATCCGCTTACCGTCGCGCCCGCCTCGACCACAACCCGGCCCTCGACCCGCGAGTCCTCGTCTATCTCGCCATCGAGGCGTGTCTCGATCTCCTCCAGCACCAGCCGGTTGGCCTCGAGCATGTCGGCGAGCTGGCCGGTGTCCTTCCACCAGCCGCTGACCACCTCCGAGCGCACCTTGTGGCCGTCCTCGATCAGCGCCTGGATCGCCTCCGTGATCTCGTACTCGCCGCGCCAGGAGGGCTCCAGGGCGCGGGCGGCGTCGAAGATCGGCGGGCCGAAGAGGTAGACGCCGACCAGGGCGAGGTTGGAGGGCGGGTCCTTCGGCTTCTCGACCAGGCGCACGACGTGGTCGCCGTCGAGCTCGGCGACGCCGTAGGAGCTGGGGTCGGAGACGGGGGTGAGCAGGATCAGCGCGTCGGGCTCGGCTTCGCGGAAGGTTGCAACGAGGCCGCGCAGGCCGTCGGCCAGCAGGTTGTCGCCCAGGTACATGACGAAGGGCGAGCCGCCGATGAAGTCCTCGGCGGTCAGCACCGCATGGGCCAGACCAGCCGGCTTGTCCTGGACGATGTAGGTGATCTCGGCGCCGAACTGCGAGCCATCGCCGGCTACCGCGCGGATCTCATCGCCGGTCTCGGGCGCGATGATGATCCCGATCTCCGTCACACCGGCCTCGACCAGGGCCTCGATCCCGTAGAAGAGCACGGGCTTGTTGGCGACGGGCACGAGCTGCTTCGCCGAGGTGTGGGTGATCGGCCGCAGGCGGGTGCCGGCGCCACCGGAGAGAATGAGTCCCTTCAGAGGCTCCATTCGAGGCTGCAACCCTACTGCGCCAGCAGATCATGCGACCAGCGATCTACATCCCGACCTACAACGGCCGCGAGCGGCTTGGCAAGGCGCTGCGCAGCCTCGAGGCGCAGAGCCGGCCCGCGGACGTTGTCGTCGCGGACAACGGCTCGGCCGACGGGACGGCTGAGCTGCTGCGCGAAGAGTTCCCGGAGGTGACGCTGCTGGAGCTCGGCGAGAACCTCGGCTTTGGCCGGGCGCTGAACCGAGCGGTCGCCGAGCACCCGGCGGACCCGGTGATCCTGCTCAACAACGATGTCGAGGCAGAGCCTCGCTTCGTCGAGGCGCTGCTCGACGCCGCGGCCGAGGGGGCCGAGAGCGTCGCCGGCGTGCTCGTCCAGGAAGCCACACCCGGACTGATCGACTCCGCCGGCGTCATCGCCGACCGCACCCTGATGGGCTTCGACCACCTGCACGGCGAGCCGCTGGAGAAAGCGGCGGAGGCGCCCGATCCGCTCGGGCCTACCGGGGGCGCAGCCCTCTACCGCCTCGACGCCTTCCGCGCTGCGGGCGGCTTCGACGAGCGCATCTTTCTCTACTACGAGGACCTCGATCTGGCTCTGCGGCTGAGTGCGGCGGGGGGGCGATGCCGTCTCGCGGCCGAGGCGCGCGCGGTACACGCCTACTCCGCCAGCCTCGGAGCGGGTAGTGGCGACAAGTACGCCCGCACCGGCTGGGGCCGCGGCTACATGCTGCGCCGCTACGGGATGATGTCGGAGCCGGGCAGGGCGCTGCGGGCACTCGCCGCCGAGGCAACGATCTGCGCCGGCCAGCTGCTCAAAGACCACACCGCGAAGGGAGTCGGAGGGCGGCTACGCGGCTGGCACGACGCAGCCGGACTGGAGCGCCGCCCGATCGCAGAGGACGCCCTGCTTGACATCTCGCTGCCCGAGGCGCTGGCGCTACGCCGCCGCCGCCGCACCTGAGCGCCCGGTAGAACGTGCCGGTGGTTAGGAGACCCTAACCACCGGCACGTCCAAGCCAGCGGCGGGCACTCGACGGATCACCCTCGCTGCGCAGCCGGCGACGCTCGCGCAGTAGACGAGGCAACCAGGGCAGCGCACTGAGCTTGCCGCGCAGGGTTGCGAGGAAACGACGCTCGCGGGCAGCGCGGAGCAACGAGCCGGCCTCGGCCACGGCGACCCTGGGGATTGCGGTCGCTGGCATGAACTTGACCTGGGTGGCGAACCGGTTGCGAGCGACAAGCCTCGCGTTGTCGGCCGTGGGGCGCTGGAAGCCCTCCAACCAAGACGCGTTGCCGACGTGCCAGACCACCGCCTCGGGGATGTACTCGAAGCGCCAACCGGCGATCCGCGCCCGTACGTTCAGATCGACGTCCTCGTAGAAGGCGAAGTAGCTCTCGTCATAGCCGCCGAGGTCGGCGAACAGCTCGCGGCGCAGCAGGCAGGCAGCGCCGCAGACTCCAAAGATCTCGCGCCGCTCCGCGCTCCACAGCCCCTGCCCCTCGCCCATCCCCAGCTCGACCGCACGGCCGTCTTTGGTCAGCGCCTGACCGGCGCTGTAAAGGCGGGCGGCGTCCGGAGAGAGCTTCGACTCGCCGTCCTCGAGCTGGAGGATGCGTGGCTGCACGCCGCCGAGCGTCTCGTCGTCGAGGAGCGCATCGAGCAGCGTGGAGACGCAGCCTGACTCGAGCACCGTGTCCGCGTTCAGCGCCAGGATCGCTGGCGCCCCCGTCCGCGCCACGCCGAGGTTGACCGCGGCGGCGAAGCCGATGTTCTGGGGAAGGGACACGTACGGCACCTTCTCGCACTCCAGGTATTCGACCGAGCCGTCGCCGGAGCCGTTGTCGACGACCAGCAGCTCGAGCTCATCCCCCTGGCTGCGCAGAGATCCGATGCAGCGGGGCAGGTAGCCGAGCGAGTTCCAGCTCGGAATCACTACCGCGACAGATGGGGAGTCACCCACGGCGGAGAAGCCTGACAGCTGATCGCGCGCGCAGCTTCGGCGCCCTGGGGCGCCGATATCGTGCCGCCGATGCGTAGAGGTCCCCTCTTGCGGCTCGGCGAATCCCTGTTCCCAGATGCGCCTCCAGCCCGGATGACCCTGGGGCGAGGCGAGAGCACGGTCGTCGTCGTCGCGCTGCTGGCGCTTGCCACCATCCTCCAGCTCGCTCGCCTGGGGTGGTCGGCCTCGCTCAACTCGCTCTGGGCGGAGGACGGGCCGATCTACCTCCAAGAAGCGCTGCACCAGGACTTCTGGCATGCGATCGTCCACACTTACGCTACCTACCTCGTCCTCGTCCCCCGCCTGATCGCCGAGGCCGCCAGTCTCGCGCCGCTGCAGGACACGGCCGCAGCCGTCTCGATCCTCTCCGCCGCGGTCGTTTCCCTCAGCGGGCTCGTTGTCTGGCACGCGAGCGCAGCCCACGTTCGCAACCTCTACCTTCGCGGCACCCTCGCCGCCTTGGCGGTTCTGGTCCCGGTGGCCGGCCTCGAGTCCCTCGACTCTGCCGCATATGTGCCCTGGTACATGTTGTTCGCGACCTTCTGGATCCTGCTCTGGCGCCCGCGCACCATGCGCGGCGCGGCCCTCGCCGCGCTCTTCGTGCTCGCGACGGGACTGAGCACGCCTGGCGTCTGGTTCTTCCTCCCCCTCGCCGCCCTGCGCGCGGCGGCTGCCCGCGACCGCCGCGACTTGGCGATCCTCGCCGGCTTCGCGATCGGGGCGGCAGTGCAGGCGCCGGTGCTCGCACTCAACAACGAACAGGCGGTGGCGCCGCTGTGGACCAGCGACATCTGGACCGTCTATGTGCAGCGGGTCGTCGACGGAGCGCCGCTCGGACTTCGCCTCGGCGGCATCGGCTGGGAGCACCTTGGCTGGCCACTGCCGATAGCCCTAGTGCTTGCCGGGGTTGCGGGACTGGCGATCGGGGCCAAGCGCTCGACTCCGGCCGCCCGTTACATCGCCGCGATCGCGATTCCTACCTCCCTGGCGATGTTCGTGGTCTCCGTGTACCAGCGCGCCGTGGGGACGCAGATGCTGTGGCCAGAGGGCATCTACAACGGCACCGGCAGCCGCTACGCGATCGTGCCTGCACTGCTCGTGGTCAGCGCCGCCGTGGTCCTCGTCGACGGGGCGTTGCGGAGGCAGGAGGCGCCGCGGAGGATCTCGCCACTCGGCGCCGCGACGGTAGCGCTGCTGCTGATCGCCCTCGTCACCTCCTTCTACGCCCGCGAAATCAGCGTTCGCGGCGTGCCCCCCTGGGACGACGCCCTCAAGGCCGCTGCCGATACGTGCGCCAGCGAACACCCGGAGGACGCCTCGGTTCCAACCTCACCGTCGGGCTTCGGCATCCAAGTTCCCTGCGACCAGGTCCTCGACGCCTACCCGCCAACGCGAGCGCAACACGGTCGTGGCCCCTGACGGCGGAGCGCCGCGCTAGCGTTCGCCGCAGTTCGCCGGGTTCGGAAGCGCCCCGGACCGCCCGAGCCGAACCTCCGATGCCTACCGACAACGCCCCCGCAACCCCGCTCCCCGCGCCCAGCCGCGAGGCGCCGACGGCCGACGGGCCCCTAGCGATCCAGGTCGAGGATCTGCACAAGTCGTTCCGGATCCCCACCCACCGGGTCGACTCGCTCAAAGAGCGGATGGTGAGGCCCTTCTCCTCCCGCGACTATCGCGAGCTGCATGCGCTCGACGGCGTCTCCTTCGAGATCCGCCAGGGTGAATTCTTCGGCATCGTCGGCCGCAACGGCTCCGGCAAGAGCACGCTGCTGAAGTTGCTGGCCAGCATTTACCGGGCCGATGCGGGCACGATCCGGATGGCCGGCCGGCTGGCCCCCTTCATCGAGTTGGGGGTGGGCTTCAACGCCGAGCTGACGGCACGCGAGAACGTCGTGCTGAACGGGGTCATGATGGGCCTCACCCCGCAGGAGACGCGCGACCGGCTCGATGCCGTCCTCGAGTTCGCCGAGCTCGAGGAATTCGTCGACCTGAAGCTGAAGAACTACTCCTCGGGGATGCTGGTCCGACTCGCCTTCTCGCTGATGATGGAGGTCGATGCCGACATCATGCTGATCGACGAGGTGCTGGCGGTGGGCGACGCGGCT
This sequence comes from Solirubrobacterales bacterium, assembly GCA_035260485.1. Lineage (GTDB taxonomy): Bacteria > Actinomycetota > Thermoleophilia > Solirubrobacterales > 70-9 > VRUE01. The sequence continues at coordinate 15,491 of DATFVC010000061.1, forward strand.
TTCCAGCAGAAGTGCGCCGACGCCTTCCGCGAGATGAAAGCGGCAGGCAAGACGATCGTCCTCGTCACCCACGAGATGGCGACGGTCGAGGAGTACTGCCACCGCGCGATGCTGATCGACGGCGGCGAGATCCAGCACATCGGCGATCCGGCCGAGGTCGGGCGACGGTACCTGCGGCTGAATTTCGAGCGGGGGAGCGAGCTGGCGGGTCACGCCCACGGCGACTCCTCGGAGAGCGCCTCGGTGCGGCTGGTCGACACCTGGGTCGAGAACGCGGAGGGAACCCGAGTCAACACCCTGGAGCACGGCGAGGACATCCGCTTGCAGGTCGAGCTGGAGGCGAAAGAGGACCTCCCCGGACTCGATGTGGGCTTCATCGTCGCCAACGCCGACGGGGTCGGCGTCTTCCAGTTTGGCATCCCGGTCGGCGAGGCCGAGGGGGCACGTGAGATCGGCGCGGGGCAGCGGGTCAGGGTCGAGGCCAAGCTCGAGAACCCGCTCGCGGCGGGGCGGTACTTCGTCCATTGCGGCATCAACCGCGCCTTCGAAGAAGGCGCGGTTGAGCTGTACGTCCAGGGGGCGATCGACTTCCTCGTCTTCGGCGGGCCGAAAACCAGCGGCATCGTCTCGCTCGAGCACGAGGTCAACGCCGCGATCGAAGACGGGCCCGCATCATGAGCGTGTCGCCGCTCGAAACCACGCCGCTGCTGCGCGAGGTTCGCGGACCATCCGCACTCGGTGGTGGCCGGCGCCGCTTCTTCGACCTGCTCTGGCTGATGTCGGTGACCGAGTTCAAACGCGTCTACTTCGGCACCGTGCTCGGTTACCTATGGTCGCTGATACGGCCGCTGATCCTGTTCGGGGTCCTGCTGTTCGTCTTCACCCAGGTCTTCCGGGTCGGCCACAACCTGCACAATTACCCGGTGATGCTGCTGCTCGGCATCGTCCTCTACACGTTCTTTCAGGAAGCGACGCAGAACTCGGTCACCTCGGTCGTCTCCCAAGAGGGCGTGGTGCGCAAGACCCAGTTCCCGCGCTTGGTAATCCCGTTCGCAACGGTGCTCACCAGCGCCTTCAATCTCTGCGTCAACCTGACCGTCGTCTTCGTCTTCATCCTCGCCTGGGGGGTCGACCCGACCTGGACCTGGCTGCTATTTCCCGTCGCCCTGGCGGTGCTGTTCGTCTTCGCCACCTCCCTGAGTGCCGCGCTCTCAGTGCTCTACGTGCGCTTCCGCGACGTGGCGATCATCTGGGCCGTCCTCGCGCAGGTCCTGCTCTACGCGACGCCGATCCTCTATCCGCTCGGCAAGAAAGGAATCAACAACCCGTCGATCGAACGCCTGCTGATGGTCAACCCGCTGGGGGTGATCTTCGAGCAGGTCCGCGTCTGGGTCCTGGCCGAACCGGAGGCGCCGACCGCCGTCCAAGCGGCCGGTGGCGCCCTTCACCTGCTGCCGGCCGCAGCGATTTTCATCGGGGCTTGTGTCTACGCCGTCTGGATCTTCAACCGCGCGGCACCGCGAATCGCCGAGGACCTCTGACGGAACTCAGAGGCAGACCCGAGCCTGCTGCTGCGCTTCGACGTGCAGGTACCAGGGTTGCGTGGCATTGTCGCGGGGAATCCGTAACACGGTCACCGAGTCGCCGGAGGCACCCGGAGTGAGGACTGGGAATTCGTCGGCCGCAAAGCGGCGCAAGGAAAAGGCGGCGTGCGGGCCTGACGCCAGTTCGATCTTGGCCAGGCCGGAAGAGAGCGGCACCTCCAATCTTTCGGAGGCAGCGCCGCCGGGCAGGACAACGCAGCGCTTGCCTGCCGGAGGGCGCGTATGGAAGGCGCCGGGCCTGGTCATGGTCGAGATCGGCAGCGCCGATGCCAGGACAACATCTGCGTAGTGGCGACCAGGCTCTGGCGCCGATTCCAGTTCCGCTGGGGAGTAGGCAGGAGATCCCCATCGGTGCCTAGCTTCGAAGTACTTACCGGCTTCGACGATGGCAAGCGAGGCGGTCCCAGTAACTTCCGGCGACGCCAGCGAAAAGTCGGGTTGAATCGTACGGCTGGCGATTTCCATCGCCGCCAGGTCGGAGCGGGTCAACACGGTCTGTTCTTTCAACCAATCGCTCCCGTGTCGCAGCGGGACGAGATTCGAGGCGACGGCCACCACCGCCACGGCGCCGGCCACGATCAGCCCGCGTCTGCTGAACCGCACTCCGCGCAGCAACTCAGTGGCGAGCAGGAGGACAAAGACGCCCCCTGCGTATAGGTAGCGATCCTGGTACGCCTCTCGGCCGGGCACGAAGTTGAAAGCCGCGAGGAGCCAGTTAGTCGTGGCGGCGATGGCGACAGGCCAGAAGCGCGGAGAGAAACCGGGCTTGCGCAGCTGCGCGTAAACGACCAGGGCAATCAGCGCGACCAGGATCGGCACGCCCCAGTCGGGTGGCACGGAGCTGGCCGCGCTTGACTTGTTCAATCCGAGCAGCGCCTCGACCGCCGTGGCCATGCCTTCGAGCACGTAGACGGGTGAGGTGAGGATGTTCGAAAGCGTGATGTGCCGTTCGGCTTCGTGGCCCCAGCCCACCCACCAGGCGGCATAGAGGAGCGCCGGGATCGCCACGAGGTACGCCCGCTTGAGGCCATGGCTACGGCGCCGTTGCACGATGTCGGCGGCGGCCCCCACCAGGAACGACAAGCCGAGGCTGGAGAAGCCGACAGACAGCGTCAGGAATAGGCACGCCGCGATGTCGCCGCGGCTGTCGCCGCGGTCGAGGGCGAGAAGCATCGCGATCCCGAAGAGCACGGAACCGACGAAGGCGATCTGGAAACCCCAGAGGAGGTCCGCCCAGGCGGGTCCGAGGAAGAGCAGCAACGCAGCAGCGATCAAGGCAGGCCAGGACCCGAGGCGGCGGCGGACGTAGACGAAGAGAAGCGTGGCGCTGACCAGGACAGCCACGGTCAACGCCACACGTTCCGGGGTGGCCGTGGCCATTCCGAACAGTGCCAACTCCAGCTTCTGGAGCGCCACCGGGATCACCGCGATGTGCTCGTTGTGGGGCATGAGAAATGCCCGGGCAGAGAAGTCCTGCCGGTCCAGAAGAAAGGCCCAGGTGTCCTGGAAAAAGGTCGTCCCCCAGCCCGCCACGGTGAGAGCAACCGCGGAGGCGATCAATGCCGTGCCAAGCAACGCCACCGGTCCGTACCGCTCGAACCAGGCCCACAACTTCGAGACTGCCACCGACGGGCCCTCTCCGCTGTCTCGTTGCCTCATCTCCATTTTGCTTGGCGACGCGCCCCTGCGCCACGACACGAGCGCGCGAGTCTAGTCCGAGGTCGAGAGGGCTGGGACTGCGACCTCCCTGGCCGCGCCATCCGCGTACAGCGCGACGACACCGAAGGCGACCAGCGAGACGGCCGCGATCAGTGCCGTCAGGTTGGAGTAGGTGGTGCCTTCTGGGGGTTCCAGCGATGGCGCATAGATCGCGAGCATCAGCAGCGCGTTGACGCCGAGAAGCCAAACCGCGAAGCGCGGGACGACCGCTCGCAACCCCACCGCGGCGCCACAGAGTCCAAGCACCGGGATCAAGTAGCTGCCTTGGTGGATGACGGTGCTGGCCAGCGTGCCACCGAACAGCAACAGGCCCCAGGCGACAGCGCCAATGACAAAGACTGCGAAGCAGGACAACGCGAGTCTCCATTCGTCCGGGTTGAGCGCGCGTCGCCGCCATCCCACTGCCATCGCCAGAGGAGCGACCAGCATCACGCCCATCGACGGCAACAAGTAGAGGAAGAGGATCGTCCGAACTTCCGCCAGCAGATCGGCGAATTCACCAGCCTTGGCGACTCGCACGGCGTTTTCCACTCCCAGCGCCATCGGTTCGCCGCCAGACATGGTCACGAAATTGTCGACCTTGTTGTCAATTGCGCCCCCGACCCCAGCCTCTCCGTAGGCATCGGTGATGGTCTCGACAACGCCGCGGTTATCGATTTCGATTGCTCCGCCCAGGAACCACTTAGTCAGGCGGTTCCCTGGCGGATCGCCATACTTCTGATACGCCGACCATGGGCCCATCAACGCGAGGCCAACCAGTAGGCCGACGCCGATCCAGCGCCAGCTTGGCAAACCGCGGAAGCCGGCAATCAGGACGAGGGGGAGAGCCCCAAAAACGCTCGACCCGTGTCCAAGCATTGCCAAGCCAAGCAGCGTTGCGACCAAGACGGCTCCCCAGACGCTGCGCCGCACCTCCAGCCAAAGTGGCGTCAGAATGAGGGCGGCAGCCGCGATGAGCATCGCCGCGGGCAGCATCTTCGGCCAGACGAAGAAGCCGTTGACGATCGCGACGTCGCTGAGCAGCACGGTGAGCATCGCCAGAGCTCGCGTCACGCGGCCGACTCGGCCCGCCGTGAGCAGCGCCCACAACCCGACGATCCAGAGCTGTTGCAGAACGACTCCCATCACCTCGTAGTGCAGGCTGGTGTCATCCCAGCCGAAGGTTCGCTCGAGCAACGAGTAGCCGACTTGCAGCGGCGGCCTGTCGCTCGCCAGCCATTCACCGGGGTAGATCGGCGGCGTCCCGCTGTGACCGTGGCTGAAGAACCAGTCGGAGAAGAAGCGTGGGATGTCGTTGTCCGTTGGGAGCTGCCCGGAGAATCGGGTGGCGGACGTGGCAATCGCGCTATCGGCGCCGCCATGCACAAAGCCCAGAAAAACAAGGAAGGCCGAGCCAAACATCCACAGGCCCAGCGGAGTCGCCAGCCGGCGCAGCAGCGCTCGGTCGATGTGCCCGCCGTATATCGACCAGGCAATCAGCAACACCGAGCCAAACTCTGCGAAGTAAGCCAACGTCTGGCCTGCCTCATGGTCGGCGTAGTAGAACCAGAAGGCGAGCATCGCTACCGCGCCGGTGGCGGCCAGTCCGATCGCCAGAAGCACCGCCTCTTGTTTAACGCCGCTCCGCGCCGCGAACAGCGTCGCCGCGACCCCCGGCAGGCCGGTCAGGGCCAAGTGCACCACTAGCAACAGCAGCAATTCGCCCTGCATCGGCGACAGGTTTGCACAACTTGGATCGAGCCCGTTCGGCTGAGATTCCGCCGGTGGCGAGGCGGGTAGACTCGCCTGCGATGGCCGAGCAGGCTACGTCCGCGAAGCAGATGTCCAACCCTGACCACGGTGAGGACAGCGCCGGGATGCGCGAGGAGCTCAGTCGCAGCAGGGAGGAGATCCTCCGGCTTCGCGACCTGCTGATCGCCAGGGATGCCGAACTCGGCGCCACCCGGGGCCGCCTTGCCGAGATCGAAGCGCAGTCGCTGAAATTGCTCAATGCAGCGGCAAGGCTGCGTGGACTCCTTCCCGGGTTCGTCTGGACTGCTGTCGCCACGCTCCGCAAGCTCCGGAGATAACGACGATGCCCGAGCCCAGGTTCTCGCTCGTCACCCCGGTGTACGAGACGCCGGCCGATGTGCTCGTGGCGATGCTCGGCTCCGTGCGCGCTCAGAGCTTTGCCGACTGGGAGCTGTGTCTGGTCGACGACGCCTCGGCGAGCCCTCACGTCGCCGAGCTGCTCGAAGCCGCGGCACGCGAAGACGCGCGAATCCGCGTCTCCCGCCGCGAGTCCAACGGCGGCATCGTCGCCACGTCCAACGACGCCCTGGCGATGGCAAGGGGCGAGTTCATCGCCCTCCTCGACCACGACGACGTGCTGCACAAGGCCGCGCTGGCGAGCGTTGAGGAGGCGATCCGGGCTCACCCCGAAGCTGACTACGTCTATACCGACGAAGACAAGATCGACCGCGCCGGCAACCGGTCGACCCCGTTCTTCAAGCCGGACTGGTCGCCAGAGCGGATGCGGACCCAGATGTACACCTGCCACCTCAGCGTCCTGCGCCGATCGCTGGTCGAGGAAGTCGGCGGCTTCGACCCCGAGTTCGAGGGCTCTCAGGATTGGGACCTGGTGTTGAAGGTGACCGAGCGGGCGCGGCAGGCCCTGCACGTTCCCCAGGTGCTCTACCACTGGCGCACGCTGGAGACCTCCGCCGCCGGGGGCGGGGAAGAGGCGAAGCCGTGGGCGTTCGAAGCGGGCACTCGTGCGATCCAGGCCCACTGCAAGCGGATCGGCCTGCTCGCCAAGGCTGAGCGTGACGAGGAGTCTCCCGGCGTCTACCACCTCCGGCCGCAGCTGGAGCACGAGCCGATGGTGAGCATCGTCATCCCCACGGCGGGCCAGTCGCGCGAAGTGCGCTACGAGAACGTCGTTCTGGTCACTCACTGCGTGCGCAGCATCATCGAGTCCTCCAGCTATGAGAACTACGAGGTTGTCTGCGTCGTCGATGACTCGACCGACCCAAGCGTGCTGGACGAGCTGCAGGCGATCGCCGGCGACCGGCTCCGTCTCGTCATCTACGACGAGCCTTTCAACTTCTCCGCCAAGATCAACCGCGGCGCCGTCCACAGCGAGGGGGAGCATCTGCTCCTTCTCAACGACGACATGGAGGTCATCACCCCGGACTGGATCGAGCGGCTGGTGATGTATTCGGGGGTCCAGGACATTGGCGCGGTCGGCGCACGGCTCCTCTGGGAAGACGGGCGGCTCCAGCACGCCGGCGTGCTGTTCGAGAACGGCGGCTACCCGGGTCACATCTACCGAGGTTTCTCAAGCGATTTCAGCGGCTACTCCAACAACGTGCTCATCGCCCAGAACTACCTGGCCGTCACCGGCGCCT
>DATFVC010000062.1:0-39752 GCA_035260485.1 Solirubrobacterales bacterium
TCGAGCCGGGCTCACCTGCGGCACCCGCGAATCAGGTCAGGTCCGGAAGGAAGCAGCCTTAAGCGGATGCCGCGGGTGCCGCAGGTGAGCCCGGCTCGAGCCAAACGCGACGGACACGCCTGGAGACCTCGCTTCGAAGACGGGTGCACGGTCCATTTCGTGGTCGGGTTGTCGATCGTCCGGCGGGCAGCCTGCATCCGCTCTGCGGCTAGTCGATCAACCGCGCTGCCATCCGATTGACCGCGATCCGCCACATGACGAGGGCGAAGGCGACGAGGCCGGCGAAGCGGACCAGGTCGATCGCTTCGTAGCCGAAGGCGCCGCCGCGGACCAGTTCGACCAGCTGGTGCAGCGGGTTGAGCTGCGCCACCGCCTGCACGCCCTCGGGCAGTTCGTCGATCGGGAAGAAGGCGCCGGAGACGAGGAAGAGCGGCGTGACGAAGAGCGCCGTCACGTAGTTGAACTGATCGATCTTGGCGACCGTTGCCGCCATCGCGATGCCGAAGCCGGCGAAGCCGAGCGCGGTGGCGAGGCAGAAGAGCGGCACCAGCAGCATCCCCGGCGCTGGGTCGAGGCCGAAGAGCATCGTCACCAGCAGCGGCACGCAGCCGTAGACGCTGGCGCGGAGGCCGATCCAGAGCATCTCGGCGCTGACCAGCTCCTCGACATCGACCGGGGCGGCGAGGATCGCTTCATAGGTGTTCTGGAAGCGGTGCTTGACGAAGGTGCCGAACATCGCCGGCAGGGCGCTGGAGAAGATCACCGCGGTGGCGACCATGCCGGTGCCGACGAACTGGACGTAGGGGACGCCGTGAACTTCGTCGACCAGGGTTGCGCTGAGGCCGAGGCCGAAGGCGAGCAGGTAGACGATCGGTTCCAGCACGCTGGAGAAGGTCGTCCCCTTCCAGTAGGTGCGGAAGTTGGCCAGCTCGCGGCTCATCACGCCGCCGATCGCCGCCGGTTCCAGCCGCCTCACTCGGCGGCCTCCCCGGTCAGCATCACGAACACGTCCTCGAGGGTGGCGGCGCGCACCACGGCGTCGTCGGGGATCGCGCCGTTCTCTGCCCGCTCGGAGCCGACGATGGCGATCGCGGGGCCGGCCGGGCGCACCGAGAGCCCGCTGGCCTCGGCTTCGGCTCGCACAATGGCGAGGCGGTCCGGCGGGCCGTAGACCTCGGCGGTCTGACGGCCGACGTGCTCGAGGATCAGCTCGGACGGCTTGCCGCGGCTGATGACCTTCCCATGCGTCATCACCGCGACTTCGTCGGCGAGCCGCTCCGCCTCCTCGATGTAGTGGGTCGACATCAGGATCGTGGTGCCGCCCGAGCGCAGGTTGTCGATCAGCGTCCAGAGCTCGGTGCGGATCTGCGGATCGAGGCCGACCGTCGGCTCGTCGAGCAGGATCAGTCGCGGTTCGTGGACCAGGCCACGAGCGAGCAGCAGGCGGCGGCGCATGCCACCGGAAAGCTCGTCGACGGCATCGCGGCGGCGCTCGCGCAGGCGGGCCAAGTCGAGCGCCCGGTTGACCGCGGCGCCAACGTCGGGGACACGGTAGAGACGCGCGTAGACGGCGAGGTTGTCTTCGACGGTGACATCGACGTCGAGGTTGTCGAGCTGCGGCACGACCCCCATCTCGGCGCGGGCAGCCTTGGAATCACCCGGCAGCTCGTGCCCGAGGGCCCGCAGTTCGCCGGCGTCGGGCAGCGCCTGGCCGGTCAGCAGCCGCATCGTCGTCGACTTGCCGGCGCCGTTCGGTCCGAGCAGACCCAAGCAGATGCCTTCGGGCACGTCGAGGTCGAGGCCGTCGACGGCCGTGATCGAGCCGAACCTCTTCACCACACCGCGCAGTTCGATCGCCGCCATGACGGCCATGCTTGCATGGAAGACTCTCCGCCATGCTCGACGAGCGTTGGATCAGGGCTCTGCACGTGGAGACGATGCGGGAGGAGGAGCTGCACGCTGAGCGCGAGCACCACGTCCTCTTCCAGGCCTCGACGATCGGCGCCCTGCTCGACGGCGCCTACGAGGGCGACCTGCGCTTCGACGAGCTTGCCGAGCACGGCGACCTCGGTCTCGGCACGCTGAACGGCCTCGACGGCGAGATGGTCGCGATCGACGGTCGCTTCTACAGGGCCGATGTCGACGGGGCGGTCGGCGAGATCGCGGGAGACGCGCGGACGCCCTTCGCGGTGGTGACGCGCTTCGAGCCGGCGATCGAGGATCGGATCACCGGACCACTCGAGCATGCAGAGCTGCTGGCGCGGCTCGATGAGCTGATCCCCGCGGCCGCCGCCTCTTGCGCGATCCGGCTCGACGGCCGCTTCGAATCGGTCCGCGCCCGCTCGGTCCCCAGGCAGGCCCCGCCCTACCGGCCGCTGACCGAGGTCGTCGCCGAGCAACACGTCTTCGAGCTAACCGATGTCGAGGGGACGATGCTCGGCTTCCGCTTTCCCGACTACGTCGAGGGGATCGAGGTGAGCGGCTACCACCTCCACTTCATCTCTGCGGACCGCAGTCGCGGCGGCCACGTCCTCGGCTCGCGCTCGAACGGATTGCGAGCCCGGCTCGACCCCTCGAGCGAGCTGCACGTCGAGCTGCCCCCCGCGGTCGACCTAGCCGATCCGGATCTAGCTGCCGCGACCCACGCTGCGGTAGAGCGGGTCGAGCGCGCAACCTAGCCGCCGACGGGCCTAAAACGGGACGTATAGGCCCGTTTTAGGCCCGTCGGCGGGGGTTTAGCAGCGGCGGTAGAGGAGCCAGGAGTCGTTGCGGGCGACTTGGTGGAAGCCGGGGGGGACCTTGGTCTCGAAGCGCGAGGGGTCGTTGGGATCGAGGATGAAGTTGTGGATGACGAAGGGGCTGGCCGGTTCGAGGAAGTAGCCTCGGCGGGGCTGGTGCGCTTGCTCTGAGGAGCTGACGATGTGCGAGGGCCTTACTTCGAGGTCGAAAGCGAGGCGGGGAACGGCCCGGTGGTTGGGGACCGAGATCGGCAGGCAGAGTGGCTCGAAGGCGCCCGAGTCGGCGAGGTCGCCGAGGTCGGACTCGATCCCGCCCTGGTTGGTGAGGTCGGTGTCGACCTGTGAGAGCAGGTCGTACTGGTTCGGTGCCCAGACGACGAACATCAGCGCCACCACCGCGGCGAAGGCCTGCCAGGCGCGGCGCCAGGGATGCCCGCGGTCCAGCAGCCGCCAACCGAGCAGTGCCAGAGCGACGAAGATCGCCAGCACCGCGGCTGCGAGCATCGTGTAGCGGGCGATGATCGCCAGGCCGGCGCAGGCGAGCAAGGCGAAGGCCCCGAGGGCCAGCACCGCCGCGCCGATGCCCATTGCTGCCTTTGGCACACCATCGTGTGTTCGAGGCAGCAATCGGCTGTCGCGGCGCATGAGGGCGAAGCCGAGGACGACCCCGCCGAGGGCGCCAATCATCCCCGGCCACTGGAGCACTTCGCCGAGGGCGCGGGGCCCGTAGAGGACGAGGTCGACCGGACCGGTGTGCCGTGCCAGCGTGTCGACGGTTTCACGCGTGCCGGTGAAGGAGTAGGTCGGGCTGCCCGTGGTGATCCAGTCGAACAGCGCCCAGAGCAGCGGCGCGGCGAGGGCAAGGGCGACGAGCGTGGCGGCGGAGGGAGTGGGGGTGCCCCTCGCCCCGACAAAACGCGGTCTAATTAGACCGCGTTTTTGAGTATCCGCCGGTTCGAGGGGCACCCCCACTCCCTCTTCGTCGGGCGTTTTGCCCAGGCCGCGACGACCCTTGAAGAGCTGGCTGACGTCGAGCAGCAGATAGGCGAGATAGGCGAAGGAGAAGAGCCAGGCCTCGGGGCGCAGCAAGCCGGCTAAAGCCAGCAGGGCGAGAACCGGCCAGCCCGCGCGCGGACGCTTCGTCTCTATGACAAGTGCGCCGAGGACCAGGGCGATGTAAGGGAGGTCGACGTAGGCGCGCAGGCCGTTGGAGAGGTAGGGCGCGCGGGTGAGGACGATCAGGGCCGCGACGGCGCCGATCGGCCGGTCGAACCAGAGCGAGGCGAGCCGGTAGACGAAGTAGCCGACCAGTCCCAGCGAAAGGTAGGCGACGACCATCGTCACGCCGATCGCGCCGCCGCCGAGCGGCGTCGTCACCAGTCCCAGCAGGTCGGCGAGCGGGTGTGGGGTGGGGGGCAGGGCGGCGCCGTAGTCCGGGCTCATCCCATGCGCCAGTTCCCGCCCCCAGACCAGCGCGTAGATCGTGTCGTAGTTGGGGAAGCCGAGGGGGAAGATCAGCAGCAGGAGCGCCGCGACGGCGGCGACCCAGGTGGCGGGAATGAGCCAGTGGCGGGCCCTCGGCGGCACCGGCGCAACCTACCGGTGCCATCCCGGGAGGGTGCGCCCGGGCCGTGGATACACTGGCCGGAGTGCCCTCACCCAGCGACTCGACCTCCCTTTACCGGCGTCACCGCCCAGGCTCCTTTGACGAGGTGGTCGGCCAGCAGCACATCGTTCGCACCCTGCGCAATGCGGTCGAGCAGGGCAAGGTCCACCACGCCTACCTCTTCGTCGGCTCGCGCGGCACCGGCAAGACCTCGATGGCGAAGATCCTCGCCCGCTCGCTCAATTGCGAGCGCGGCGGCCCCACGGTCAATCCGTGTGGCGAATGCGAGTCTTGTCTGACGATTGCCGCCGGCACCTCGATCGACGTGATCGAGATGGACGCAGCCTCCAACCGCTCCGTCGACGACGTCCGCGACCTGCGCGAGCGGGTCGCCTACGCGCCGGCCGGTGGGCGCTGGAAGGTCTACATCCTCGACGAGGCGCACATGCTGACCAAAGAGGCCTGGAACGCCTTCCTGAAGACGCTGGAGGAGCCGCCGCCGAACACGGTCTTCGTGCTGGCGACGACCGAGGCGCACAAGGTGATGGCGACGATCGCCGACCGCTGCCAGCGCTTTGACTTCCAGCGCCCCTCGCTGGAGCAGATCTCCGAGGTGCTGGAGCGGGTGGCTGTTGCGGAGGAGATCGAGGTCGACGCCGGCGCTGTGGCGACGATCGCCCGCTCCGCATCCGGCAGCTTCCGCGACGCGCTTGGCACCCTCGACCAACTGGTCGCCTACGGCGGCAGTCATGTCGAACTCGACGACGTGCTGCAGTTGCTCGGGGCTGCCGACGCCGAGCTGCTCTTTGACGCCGTCGACGCGGTGATCGCCGAGGACCCAAGAGGTGTCCTGCTCGGGATCGAGGAGATGGCTCGCTCCGGCCGCGACCCATCCCAGTTCGCCCGCGACCTGCTCGCCCATCTGCGCCACCTGCTGGTCACCCAGACGGTTGGCGAGGTGCCCAACACCTTCGTCGTCACCGCGACCGACGAGGGTCGGCTGGCAGCTCAAGCTGAAGCGATGGGGTCGGCGACCCTCGTCCGCACCATCGACGAGCTTGCGCAGGCTCTTACCGCTGTCCGCGAGGGAGACGACGCTCGCATGGCAGTCGAGATCGCGCTCCTGAAAGCCGCACGACCCGACTTGGACCCCTCCACCGAGGGGCTGCTAAGGCGCATAGAGAGACTCGAGCAAGGCGCCGCGGCAGACGCGTCTCCGGAAGGCGCTTCGAACCCCCAAGCTTCAGAAGACACCGGCGGGACGGACGAGCTCTCGGCGTCCGAAGCTGACGATCCTCCTGGGGGTAGCGCCGGGGTGGGGGTGTCCGGCCAGGCGCGGCGTCCTGTTCTTCGCCCCACCGGCTCAGCGAGTGAGGAACCCTCCCCTGGCGAAAAACCCAGCGCCAGGCCGGACACCCCCACCCCGGCGACAGGACCCGCAGGCCAGCTTGGCCTGGACCAGATTGTTCGAGTGTGGCCCGCGGTGCTGGATCAGCTGCTGCAGAGGGCCCCGGCGCTGGCGGCGACGTTCGAGGGGGCGCGTCCGGTCGAGGTCGATGCCGAGGAGCGAAGTGTCACGATCGGCTTTCCGGCAGATCACACCTTCAACAAGCGCAAGGCCGAAGCGCCAGACAAGCGGGAGCAGATGGCGGCGGCACTGGAGACGGTGCTGGGGGAGAAGCTCCGCCCTGCCTATGCCGTGCTCGACGGCGAGGAGGCTCCATCCGAGGCGGATGCCGCCGAGGGCGATGTCGACCATGAGGCGCTGGTGGAGAAGATCAAAAGCGAATTCGACGCCGAGGAGGTTGGCTGATGGCAAGGGGTGGCCCCGGGGGCTTCGACGTGAACGCGTTGATGAAACAGGCGCAGCAGATGCAGCAGCAGATGCTGGAGGCGCAGGAGCAGCTCAAAGACGAGGTCGTCGAGGCCAGCGCCGGCGGCGGCATGGTCAAGGTGAAGATGGGCGGCGATCTGACCCTGCGCGAGATCGCGATCGACCCGGAGGCGATCGACCCGGAGGAGGCGGAGATCCTCGCCGACATGGTCCAGGCCGCGGTCAACGAGGCGCTGCGCGCCGCCCAGGACTTGGCCGGCTCGAAGATGGGCGGGATCACCGGGGACATGGGAGGTATGGGAGGCATGGGCGGTCTGCCCGGAATGTGATGGCCGCCTACGACTACGTGATCGTGGGAGCGGGCTCGGCCGGCTGTGTCCTGGCCGCTCGACTGTCCGAGGATCCCGACGTCAGCGTGCTGCTGCTCGAGGCCGGGCCGCCGGACACGAACGAGAACATCCACGTCCCGCTCGGTTACCTGCAGCTCGCCGGCACCGAGGTCGACTGGGGCTACTTCACGGCGCCCGAGCCGAGCTGCAACGGCCGCCGTATCCCGTTGCCGCGCGGCAAGGTGCTGGGCGGCTCGTCCTCGATCAACGCGATGGTCTACATCCGGGGCAACCGCCGCGACTACGATGAGTGGGGGACGCCCGGCTGGGCCTGGGACGACCTCTTCCCCTACTTCCTCAAGTCGGAGGACAACGAGCGCGGCGCCTCGGAGTGGCATGGGGCCGGCGGGCCGCTGCCGGTCTCCGACCAGCGCTCCGGCAACACGATCTCGCCCGCCTTCGTCGATGCCGCGGTCGAAGCGGGGCTGACTCGCAACGACGACTTCAACGGCGCCGAGCAGGACGGCGCCGGCATGTACCAGGTGACCCAGCGGGGCGGGATGCGCGCCAGCGCAGCCGTCGCCTACCTGCACCCGGCGATGGAGAGGCCGAACCTGACCGTGATGCCCTACATGCACGTCAACCGCGTCTTGTTCGAGGGGACTCGTGCGATCGGCGTCGAGGCCACCCAGCTCGGGCAGTCACAGGAGCTGCGCGCCGAGCGCGAGACGATCCTCTGCGGCGGCAGCTTCAACTCGCCGCAGCTGCTGATGCTGTCTGGCGTCGGCCCGGCAGAGCACCTGGCCATGCGTGAGATCGAGACTCTGCTCGACCAGCCCGCGGTCGGCGAGAACCTCAGCGACCACGCCTGCGCATACGAGGTCTTCACGACGCCCGAGGAGCAGAGCCTGCTGCTCGCGCTCGAGCCTGCGGCGCTCGAAGAGTTCACCGCCACCCAGACCGGCCCCTTCGCCTCCAACCTGGCCGAGTCTGGCGGCTTCGCTCGGGTCGAGGCTGGGGCGCCAGCGCCCGACGTGCAGTTCCACGTCGCCCCGATCCACATCGTCGACGAGGGCCTGGGCGACCCCGAGGGCCACGGCGTCTGGGTCTCGGTCTGCCTGCTCACCCCGCGCAGCCGCGGCTCGGTCCGGCTGGCCTCGAAAGACCCGACCGCGAAGCCGATCGTCCGCAACAGCTTCTACAGCGACGAGGCCGACCTGGCGCGGATGGCCGAGGCGCTGCGCCTGACCGCGGAGATCTGCACTCAGCCGGCGATGCAGCCCTACGCCGCCGAGCCCTTCACCGTCCCCGACGGTGATAGCGACGACGCCCTGCGCGCCCACCTCGCCCAGACCACCTTCCCGATCTACCACCCGGTCGGCACCTGCGCGATCGGCTCCGTGGTCGATACCGAGCTGCGTGTAAATGGACTCGACGCGCTGCGCGTAGTCGACGCCTCGGTGATGCCGACGGTGCCGCGCGGCAACACCAACGCGCCGACGATCGCAATCGCCGAGCGCGCCGCCGACCTGATTCGCGGCGCGGTCCCCGCCACCACCCCGGAGAAGCTGGGCGAGGCTCTGCGGTGAGCGCCGAGGGCCCGGCGCCGCTCTCCCGCCTCGTCGCGGAGCTCTCACGGCTGCCTGGGATCGGCCAGCGCACGGCGCAGCGTCTCGCCTTCCACATCCTCCGCGCACCCGACGAAGAGGCGGCCGCCCTCGCCGCGGCGATCCGCGAGGTGAAGGAGAAGGTCGGCCTCTGCGAGCGCTGCTTCAACCTCTCCGAGGGGCCGCTCTGCCGGATCTGCTCCGACTCCAGCCGCGACCAGGCGTCGATCTGCGTGGTCGAGGAACCGGCCGATGTGATCCCGATTGAGCGCACCCACGAGTACCGTGGCCTCTACCACGTGCTCGGCGGCGCCCTCTCGCCGATCGACGGAGTGGACGCCGACGACCTCAAGATCGCTCAGCTGCTGCGCCGGGTCGCGGAGGGCGATATCCGCGAGGTGGTCCTCGCCACCAACCCGACCACTACCGGCGAAGCGACCGCCCTTCACATCGCCGACCAGCTGCGCGGCCAGGTATCCGTCACCCGCCTCGCCAGCGGTCTCCCGATCGGCGCCGACCTAGAGCACGCCGACGAGGTCACCCTCGGCAAAGCTTTCACCGGCCGCCGCGCGCTGGAGTAGCCATTTCGACTAGACAGGTGTCAACCCGCAAATTGCGAGTTTTTGGCGCCCTGATGTCCGGTCGAATCGCCAAGGTCTCGGCGTGGCGACGGATACACCCACACGAACGGGCTCGCGGGAGCACTCCGGCGCCGGGCAGCTTGCCCGCGAAGTGTCCTTGCTGCAGGCATCGCTGCTGGGGAAACTGCACGAGGAGATGACCGGCGGAGACGCGGCGCTGTTCGCAGCCGCCGCCCAGAAGCTCGCCGAGGAGTTCGGCTCGGTCACCGCTACGGCCGTCGGCACGCTCTGGCAGCAGGACGACGGTTCCACAAGCGTGGCCGCCGAGGCGGCGGAGCATCCGAGTCTCTACCGCCCTGGCCAGATGCGCCGCCGGCTCGAGCAGCTGCTCGAGTGCCACCAGCGCTACGAGCAGCCGTTTGCGCTGGTCGTCTTCGACGTCGAAGGACCCGGAACGCGTGACGACGATGTGGGCGGGGGCCGACAGACGGCGCTCGCGGTGGTAGGGGCGGCGTTGGGTGAGAGCGTTCGCCTCGTCGACGAGACCTTCCGGCTGGAGGAGGATGCGCTCTGTGTCCTGGCTCCAGGCCAGAGCACGGTCGGTGGGGTGCAGATGGCCGAGCGCCTGCTGCGCCAGCTCGACGACCTCGAGCAGGCGGGGGGCTTGCGGATCGGGATCTCGGCCGGCGTCGTCGCCTGTCCCGAGCACGGCAACGACGCGGACCAGCTCCTGCACAAGGCCGACGAGGCGATGTGGCGTGCCCGCGCGGTCAGTCAGCCGGTAGGCGTGGGCACTCTGCAAGATCGCTGACAGATTCCTGAAATCCGTCCATAACTGGTGTAAACCCGCGAATCCGCTGGCAGAATGCTGCGCATGCCGGGGATCAGGACCAATGCCGCCGCCGAAGTTCTCGGCGTCAGCCCCAACACTTTGCGCAGCTGGGAGCGCCGCTACGGCTTCCCGGTGCCGAAGCGCACTCCCGGCAACCATCGCAACTACGAGCTGGTCGAGCTGCAGACGCTGCGCGACGCGCTCGCCACGACCGGCAACATCTCCTCGGCGATCGCGCTGGCGCGCCAGCGCCAGGAGGCGCCGGCAAGCGGCGACAGTTTGCTTACCGCCTTCGAGAGCTTCGACGAGGAGGCTGCCAATCGCGCGGTCGAGGAGAGCCTGGCGATCCGGCCGCTGGAGCGGACCGTGGAGGAGATGCTGCTGCCCGCGGTTGACGAGCTCGCCGCCGATCCCGACCGCGAGGCAGAGCTGGAGTTCGCCGCCCGCTGGGCGATGGGCTGGCTGCACGGCGCCCGCCGCCTCGCCTCGCCCGCTTCCCGCCCAGCTGGGATCCTGTTGCTCGACTCCAGCCGCGGCTCAGACGCCGAGGCAGTGCACGCTCAGGCGCTCGACCTTGCCCTGCGCCGTGCCGGCTTTCGCGTGCTGATGCTCTCCGACGAGCTCGGCGAGGAGCGGATGGAGCGCGCCCTCGGCGCCCTCGACCCGACCGCGATCGTTCTCTGCGGCCCGGGCGCAGACACGCCTTCCGCCGTACAGCTGGTCCGCAAGATCCGCGAGGGGGGTTTCGACGCGCCGCTCTACGGCTTCCGCGCCAGCGGTCTGATCGGCGACGCGATTCCCAGCGCCGGCGAGCATCCCAGCCAGGTGACCGGGATGCTCAACGCCGACCTGCGCCGGCGCGCCAGCCAGGCATTTGCCTGACTGGCGCAGGGCTGCTGGGTGCTAGAGAGCTCCGATCGAGCTTTTAGCCGCCGAGAGGACGACTTTCGGGAGCGGTGCGAAATCGAGCGCCGGTCCGTATACCTGCCCTTTCGTGATTGCGTAGTTGAGGAACTGCTGCAGGAACCCCTTCTGCGGGGCGTTGTGAGGGACGATCGCGTAGGTGAACGTCGACAGCGGGTAGGCGATCGTGGCCTTCTTTGGCGGGTTGGTGATGTTGAGTTCGTTGCTCGACGGCACGCTCTTGACCACAGAGGCCGCCGATTCGATGTTTTTCAGGTTCGGCAGCTCGAAGTTGCCGGCCTTGTTTTCAAGCGCGACCGCGCCGAGGCCTGCCGCGATCAGGTAAGAGGCCGAGATGTAGCCGATGGCGCCGTTGGTCGAGTTGACCGTCGAGGTCACACCGGAGTTGCCTTTGGCCCCAACTCCGAACGGGAATTGAACGCTGGTCGCGTAGCCGACGCCGCTTCTCCACGCCGGGCTGACTTTGGAGAGGTAGTTGGTGAAGGCGTAGGTATCGCCGGAGCCGTCGCTGCGGAAGACCGGAGTGATGGTCAGGTTCGGCAGTTTGGCTTTGGGGTTTGATTTCTTGATCTTCGGGTCGTTCCAGTTGGTGACCTTGCCGAAGTAGATGGCGGAGAGGAGCTTGCCGGTCAGATTCAGCTTTTTGACACCTGGAACGTGGAACCCGATGCCGGTCGCGGTCAGCGCCCAGGGGATCTGCACGCAGCCGTTGCATTTGGCGGCCTGTTCGGGCGTGAGCGGAGCGTCAGAGGCGCCGAAGTCGACGGTGCGGGCGGTGATCTGGGCGATTCCCGCCCCGGAGCCGACCGATCCGTATTTGACCGCGATGCCTTCTTTGATTTCGAAGCCGTTGATCCAGTTGGCCATCAGAGGCGCAACCAGCGAGGATCCGGCCCCGGTGAGTCCTGCGGCGGAGGCGCTTGCCACTCCCGTCGCCATGACCAAGACGGCCGTGAAGGCCACCCCAAGCAACCTGATGCGATTCAAGAGAATTCCTTTCGATTCGATTCGATGTGTCTCTCTGGCGGGCGCAAGGGTGCGGCCCGGGCACGGCACAGCATGGGCGGACGGAATCGCACACATGTTTCAATCTTGTGAAAGAGATCGTTACGAACTTGTAACTATGTGTTTTGAGACTTGTTACGAATTTGTTTCGCAGTTGTGAAAATCGAGATAAAGCGTGGTCTAGGCCGTGAATCTCCTCTACGCTGCGCGCCGATGACCGGCCCCACGGTGAATCCGGCGTCCGTAACGGGCGTAAAGCCGCCCCGCAGCGCCCGCTCGGCGAGCCGGCTCCGCAGGATCGACCGGATCGGCGACGGGGTCCTCTTTGGCATCTGCGCGCTCGCGGCGCTGGCAGGGGTGGTGACCCTCTTGCTGATCGGCTACCAGATCGTCCACGGCGCCAGCCCCGCCATCTCCAAATTCGGCCTCGGCTTCCTCTTCCATTCGACCTGGCAGCCGAACTTCAACGTTTTCGGCGCCGGCTCGCTGATCTTCGGCACCATGGTCAGCTCCTTCTTCGCCCTCTTCCTGGGGGCGCCGATCGCAATCTCGATCGGCCTCTATCTGAGCCTGTTGGCGCCATCGGGTGTGCGGGGAGTCGTCGCCCCCCTGGTCGAGATGCTGGCGGCCATCCCCAGCGTCATTCTCGGCTTCTGGGGCATCCTGGTCCTGGCGCCCTTTGTCCACGAACACATCGAGCCCTTCCTGCACAGCACCCTTGGATTCATCCCGATCTTCGGCACGCCCGAAACGACCGGGTCCAGCGTCTTCACGGCGAGCCTGATCCTGACCATCATGGTCGTGCCGATCATCGCCTCGATCTCCCGTGACCTCTTTCTCGCGGTGCCTCGCGACGTCCAGGACGGGGCGAGCGCGCTCGGCGCCACCCGCTGGGAGGTCGTGCGGGGCGTTGTCCTGCCCTCGACGGCCTCCGGAGTGGTTGCTGCGTCATTGCTGGGACTCGGGCGTGCCCTGGGCGAGGCGATCGCGGTGGCGCAGGTGATCGGCGCCGGCTCGGAAATCCAGGCGTCGCTCTTCAAGACCGGCGACACGCTGGCCGCGCGCATAGCGAACCAGTTTCCAGGAGCGCTGACGGAAATGCACATCGCCTCGCTCTTCTACCTAGGCGTGATCCTGCTCGTGATCGGCCTGATCTCGAACCTGGTTGCGCAATGGATCGGCAGGCGCTTCGACTACGCGCAGTTGGTGTCGAAATGAGCGACGCCGATTTCGACCCGACTGCGCCGCTGACGCCCACCGGCAACCTGCGCCGACGGCGTGCGTTCAGCCGCTTCGCAGAATCTGGCGCGACGGCGGCGGCGGTGCTCGCGGTCGGGGTGCTGGCGATCGTCGTCTACACGGTCATATCACGCGGGGCAAGCGCGCTCAACTTCGATTTCCTGGTTCAGGCCGCGCCGGCCGGGATCGGGCCGGAGCTCGTCGGCACCGCCATCATCGTCGCCATCGCGACCGTGATCGCGATGCCGTTGGGCGTCCTCACCGCTCTCTTCCTCACCGAGTTCGCCGGAGCTCGAAGCTCTCACGCAATCCGGCTGACGCTGGATCTGATGAACGGCCTTCCCTCGATAATCATCGGCCTCTTCATCTTCGAGCTGCTCGTCAACCACCACAAGCAGGCCGGCTTCGCTGCCTCAGTGGCTCTGGCGATCATCGAGCTGCCGCTGATCGCCCGCGGCAGCCAGGAGGTTCTCCTCCTCGTTCCCAGCAACCTGCGCGAAGCGGCCGACGCCCTGGGGGTGAGCCGATGGCGCACCGTGCTCGGGGTCGTCCTCCCCAGCGCGCTGGGCGGAATCGTGACCTCGACCGTGCTCTCCGTCGCCCGCGCCGCCGGCGAGACCGCGCCGCTGATCTTCGCCACCTCCGTGTTCGACCCCACCCGGTACTCGCTGAACCCGTTCGAAGCGCTGCCGAACGTCCCAGTAAGGATCTTCCAGCTCTCCGAAGAAGCGAACCCCGAAAGCTTCTCCGAAGCCTGGGGCCTCTCGTTCGTCCTCGTCTCCGCCATCCTCTTCGCCAGCCTCGCCGCCCGGGCTCTGCTCGCGCGCAGCCGTGCGAAGATGGCGCGATGAGCGCCAACCTCGAATCGTTTGCCGGCTTCGGCGAGGGCGGCTCCGTGCCGGGTCGAGTCCGTATCCAGAGCGGGCCGCTGGCGACTCCCGCCGGCGCCAACGGCGCGGTCGGCAGGGAGACCGGCATCGAAGCGGTCTTCGAAGCCCGCGACGTGTCCGTGCACTACGGCCGCAAACGGGCGCTCGCCGGTGTCTCCATGCGCATCCCGCGCAACCGGATCACCGCCCTGATCGGTCCCTCGGGCTGCGGCAAGACGACCTTCCTGCGCAGCCTCAACCGGATGAACGACTCGGTGCCCAGCTTCAGGATCGAGGGGCAGGTCCTCTATCACGGCCATGACATGTACGCCAGCAACGTCGACCGAGTCGAGGTTCGGCGCCGCATCGGCATGGTCTTCCAGAAACCGAACCCGTTCCCGAAGTCGATCTACGACAACATCGCCTGGGCGCCGCGCAACCTGGGGCTGAAGCACGGCCTCGACGAGCGGGTCGAGAGCGCGCTTCGCGGGGCGGCGCTCTGGGGCGAGGTCAAAGACCGGCTCAAGGACAGCGCCCTCGGCCTCTCCGGTGGCCAGCAGCAACGCCTATGCATCGCGCGGGCGATCGCGATCGAGCCCGACGTCCTGCTCCTCGACGAGCCGGCCTCGGCGCTCGACCCGATCGCGACGGCGTCGATCGAGGACTTGATGCACAGCCTCAAAGGCCGCTTCACGATCGTCATAGTCACCCACAACATGCAGCAGGCGGCACGGGTCGCTGATCAGACGGCCTTCTTCAGCCTAGATTCGAGCGCCGCGGAGCCGTCGGGGACGCTGGTCGAGTTCGCCAACACCGAGAAGATCTTCACCCACCCGGCGGACCCGCGCACGCGGGACTATGTCAGCGGCCGTTTCGGCTGAGGGCCCGCAGCGAGTCTGAACGGAGCTGCAAGCCGGGTCAGCGGCGCAGGATCGCGTCGCTCGAGACCTGCTCGAGCAGCGGTTTGCCGCACTGCCAGCAGAAGGTCGCGCCGCTGCTGTGCGGCGCGCTGCAGTTGGGGCAGGAGCCCGCCGTTCCGGTCTCCTCACTGCGCACGATGCGTTCGACCTCGCTCAGTTCGGCATCGGCGTCCTGCAGCACCACCGCCCGTTTGACCAGAACCTCGATCTGGATCCGGTTGCGGATCGCCATCTCGTAGACGAGGCCGCCCAGGTCCCACTGAAGCTCGGCCACACGCGCGATCAGCTGGTCCCGCCGCCGTTCGAGGTCGACGAGCAGATCGCCGCCGAGCGCCGGGCTCGGTGGAGCCTTGGGAGCGGGCCGCGTCTGGGACGTCGGCGGCGCCTGGGCCGGCGCGAGCGCCGGCCGGGCGCCGTTCGAACTTGCCTTTGCAGCGCGCCGCGGGTTCTGCAGGGCCTTCGGTATCGAGATCATTCGAAGAAGGTCCCTTCGAACTTGCCGTTTTCGCAGCCGGCTTCGCTGTTGCTGCACGGGTCGCCCACCTGCGTTTTCGGCGGCGCCAGCTTCACTCCGTTGGTCGGTTTGATGACTTCTTCGGCCGCCGGGTGTGCTTCGGCCGCCTTCAACGCGGCTGCTTTCTGCTTCTTCGTTTTCGCGTTTGCCGCGGCGCCACCGCCGGTGGTCGTCTTGCCTTTCGACGCGGTTGCGCTTTCTTCCCCTCCGCTGCCGCCAACTTTGATGATCTGAGGGGTGGCCGCCGTTTGGGCGACTTCTTGATGACCCGAGCGCCCGATCAGGACGCCGATGCCGAGGGCGAGCAGCAGCGTGCCGACGCCCGCGATCAGGGCGGCGTTCGGCGAGATGCCGGTCCGTTTCTTCTTCGGCGGTGGGGGAGGAGCCTGCGCCGGACGCTGGACGGCGTCCATCAGGACCACGGCGTCCATGAAGGGAAGGCGGGGATCGCCGCGCCGCTGGCCGCACTCGAGGCAGTAGCGCTGGTCGACCGCCAGCAGCGCCCCGCAGGACGCGCACTGGTCGCCACCCTGGACCGCGGAGGTCTGGATCTGGGTCGCCGGCGGCTCGGGCTCGCGGGGAACAGGGGCGAGCCCAGGCTGAGAAGGCGCAGTCTCAGTCTGCGACGCGGGTGGAATCGAGACGTCGGTCACCTCGCATGGATTGTCGCGGCGCCCTCGCCGCAGATGTTTCCGAGTTGTTAACAGGCAGGGTCGAGTTGTCAACGCCCGTATTCAAGATCTTCACAACTATGGCGTGACTGGTCGCGACACTGCGTGTCAGGTGACGAATTCCACTGAGGACGAGGGCCCGCGCAAGGCCCACGCTGAGCGCTGTGCCGATTGCGGCGCGGCCCTTTCCGCCAGCCAGCGCTACTGCCTCGAGTGCGGAGCCAGGAATGGCCCGCTGCCTGCGGTTGTCGCAAATCGCGTTGACGCCTTGAAGGAGTGCGGCCGGCCCGATGGCACGGACAAAGGCGCCGCGGTCTCGCCCGCGGAGCCCGACGGCGCGGCGAACGAGGGCGAGGGGCCTGAGAAGCCGGGGCGATGGGACTTCATGCCGTCGCCGCAGGTTGCCGCGGTCGTCGTGATGGCGCTGCTCGCCGCCGGCGTCGTGCTCGGCTCGGTCACCAGTCCGCTCGCCCAGAGCGCCGGGACGGCGTCGATCATCCTCGAAGAAATGGGGGGGTCGGAAGTCCCTGAAAGCGAACCCGAAGCGGTGGCTAGCAGCCCGAGCTTCGCTCCGGAACCGACCGCGGTCCCGTCGACCGCCGAAGTACCCCTGGCGGCCGCGGAAGCACCGGCAAGCGAACCCGAACCGAGCTCGGGCCCGGAACCGGTGCCCTTCGAACCCGAAGAAGAAGAAGAACTGTTGCCGGAAATCAAACACGTCTTCTTGATCGTGCTCGAAGGCCACGGCTACGAAGAAACCTTCGGTAAGGAATCGCCGGCGCCGTACCTCGCCAAGACGCTCGTCGGCGAAGGCAAGCTGCTCGCCAACTACTTCGCGGTGACCCAGGGTGCGCTCGCCAACGAGATCGCCCTCCTCAGCGGCCAGGGGCCGACTCTACAGACCGCCGCCAACTGCCCCCAATACACGGCGATCGCCCCGGGGACGGTGAGTGCCGAAGGACAGGTGGAAGGGGACGGCTGCGTCTACCCGGCCACGACCGAAACGCTGCCCAGCCAGCTGACCGCCGCAAAACTGACCTGGAAGGCGTACGTGGAGGACATCGCCAACGGCGCAGCGGCGGGACAGCCGACCAGCTGCCGCCACTCGGCGCTCGGCGGCCCCGACGCCAGCCCCGTCCCAGCCCCCGGCGACGCTTTCCTGACCTGGCGCAATCCGTTCGTCTACTTCGGCGGGTTGACTGAAAGCCCCGAATGCGCCGAAAACGACGTCGGCCTCGACAGCCTGGCCACGGACCTGAAGAAAGCGGAAAAGACTCCGTCGCTCTCTTACATCGTCCCCAATGCCTGCCACGACGGCAGCGAAACGCCCTGCGCTCCCGAACAGGCCGCGGGTCTTGCCGCCGTCGACGGGTTCCTCGAAGCCGTTGTGCCCGAGATCACGGCCTCACCCGCTTACAAAGAAGAAGGCGGCCTGATCGCGATCACCTTCGCCCAGGCGCCACAGACGGGGCCGGCAGCCGACCCGAGCTCATGCTGCGCGACGCCCGAATACCCAAACCTGCCGGCGCCCACGACCACGGAAGCGCCCGCCACGGGGGCGGTCAAAGCGAGCGGCGGTGGCGGCCAGGTGGGAATGCTCCTCCTCTCTCCCTACGTCGCTCCCGGCACTGTCGACGAAGCCGCCTACTACAACCACTACGCGTTCCTGCGCAGTGTCGAGGAACTCTTCGAGCTGGAACCGCTCGGCTACGCGGCCGAACCGGCGCTGACCCCGTTCGACAGCACCGTGTTCGACGCCTCGCCGGAAGAATCGACCGTCAGTCCAAAAGGATGACGATCGCGGCCCTCACCGGGTCGTTCCGGGCGCCGCCGTCTCACTGATCCCATAGCGGTCGTGCAGCCGCCGCAGTGGCGCCGGCGCCCACCAGTTCCACTTGCCGAGCAGCTCCATCAGCGAGGGGACGAGCAGGGCACGGACGATGCTGGCGTCGATCAGCACGGCAAGCGCGGTGCCGACCCCGTTCTGTTTGATGAAGATGATCTTCGAGGTGGCGAAGGCGCCGATCGCGACCGCGAAGAGGAGCGCGGCGGCCGTCACGATCCGGCCCGTCCGCTCGAGCCCGATCGCGACGCACTCGGAATCCGAGGCGCCGTTGTCGCGCGCCTCTTTGATCCGCGAGAGCAGAAAGACCGCGTAGTCGGTGGAGAGACCGAAGGCGACGGCAAAGAGCAGGATCGGCATCGTCTGCTCGATCGCCCCCGAGCTGGTGTAGCCGAGCAGGCCTTCGAATCGCCCATCCTGGAAGATCAAGACGAGGAGGCCGAAGACGGCACTCAGGTTGAGCACGTTCATGATCAGCGACTTGATCGGCAGCACGACCGAGCCGGTCATCAGGAAGAGGATGACCAGGGTGGCGAGGACGATGATCGCGAAGGCGATCGGGAGGTGGCGGGTGAGGCTGCCCTGGAAGTCGATGAAGTCAGCGGTTGCGCCGCCGACCAGCACGGTCGCTCCCGGTGGCGCCGCGACGTCACGGATTCGATTCACCGTCGACTTGCTCGCGTCGGAGTTGAACGGGTTCGCCGAGATCGCCTGGATCGCGGCGACGCCGCCCTGCAGTGGCTGTGGGGGAGCGACGGCGGCAACGCCAGGGGTGTGACGAACCCGCGCTGCGAGCGCGGCCGTCGCCTTCGGCGTTGCGCCCTTCACGGAAACCCAGATCGGCGTCTCCCGGTAGGGCGGGAATTCCGAGCTGACGGTGTCGTAGGCCTGCCTCGCGCTGGCCGACTTCGGCAACACCGTGGGGTCGACAGTGTTGAACTTGATGTTGAAGAAAGGCAGGCCGAGGACGATCAGGAAGAGGGCGCTGAGCGTCGCGATCGGCGCCGGGCGGCGCATGACGAAACGCGAGAGCCGGTACCAGAAGCCCTGCTCGTCCGAGCGCGTGTCGGCCTCCGCGCGCCGCCGCAGGAAGCGCGGGGAGAGTGAGTTGATCCGGGTGCCGAGCAGGGTCAGCACCGCGGGCAGCACGGTGAGCGAGATCAGCGCGGCGAGCAGCACGACCAGCGAGCCGCCCAGGCCCATCGAGTAGAGGAAGCGCTGCGGGAAGACGAGCAGCGAGGCAAGCGCCGCCGCCACCGTCAGCGAGGAGAAGAAGACCGTTCGCCCCGCGGTGCCCAGGACCCGGCGCATCGCCGGCAGCCCAGGCCCGTCCTTGGCGATCTCCTCACGGTAGCGGGAGACGATGAAGAGGCTGTAGTCGATCGCCAGGCCCAATCCCAGGCCGGTGGTGAGGTTGAGGGCGAAGATCGAGATCGAGCCGAACTCACTCGCCACTCGCAGGATCAGGAAGGTGCCGACGATCGCCAGCAGGCCGATCATCACCGGCAACAGCGAGGCGACGAGGCTGCGGAAGAAGACGAAGGAGAGCAGGAAGAGCAGCGGGAAGGCGAGCATCTCCGCTTTGCGCAGGTCTTCCTCGACCTGCTTGTTGACCTGCTCCTGGGCGACGGCGGCGCCGCCCACGGTGATCCCGGGCCTGCCGGCGAGCTGGTCGGCGATGTCGGCGCCCGCTTCCTGCCACTTCTTGTCGTCGGTCTGCTTCAGGGCGACGGCGAGGTAGGTGGCGTCGCCGTCGCGGGAGACGAAGTCGCGGGAGCCGGTGGTGTAGTAGCCACTGACCGACTTGACATCGCGGCGAGAACGCAGTTCGCGTTCCAGCTCCGCGACCCGGCGCCGGGTCGCGGCTTGGGCGACCGGGGCGTGATCGACCAAGACGAGCACCGCCGGAATGCGCAGCCCCGCGTCCTCCAGTTGCTGCCTCGCCTTCACCGCCTCGGTAGCCGGATCGTCGGCGCCATACGGGTCGAGCCGGCTGGCGACAGAGCCGCCGAGCGCGCCGGCGAGGAGGAAGAAGGCGATAGCGAAAAGGCCGACCCGGCGGGCACGGCGGTCGGCGAGGCGGGCTAGTGAGTCGAACATCAGCTGCTCCCTTTCTCTCGTGCCGGGTCGAGCAGCTGGACCTCCATCCGCTCGCACCAATCGGCAAACCACTGGTTGAACTCGATCCCCGCCCGCAGGACCATCAGCGGAAAGGGGTCCTCCTCGGCCTTCTTCTCGGCCTTCTCCGGCTCCATCGAGCGCAGCCGCGCGGCCAGCTCGAGCCGCTTCCGGCGCATCGCGCGCAGCGTCTCGACCGCCTCCGCGGGCTTCAGCGCGCCGGCGAAGAAGAGTTTCAGTAGTCCTTCTTCACGCATCTCCGAAGTCTCGGGCGGCCTGCGCAGCCAGTCCTTCAGCTCCGCCTCGCCGTCGGCGGTGATCGCGTAGACGGTCCGCTTGCGATCGCCGCGCGAGGCGTCGATTCCCTCGACCAAGCCCGCCTCGGAGAGCCGTTTCAGCTCGGGATAGATCTGCCCGTAGCTGGCAGCCCAGAAGAAGCGGGTGGTGTTGTCGACTAACGCCTTGATCTCATAGCCCGAGCGCGGCTCGCGGCTGACCATCCCCAGGATCACGTAGGCCGTAGCGCTCAGCTCCACGCGACGTATATATCACACAGATATATCTTAAAGCGTGATCTAGCTCACGCAGAGAGCTCTGCGACAGGCTGGCCTAGCGGATCTGCTCCGGTGCGAACCGGTAGCCGATCCCGAAGTGGGTGTGGACGTAGCGCCAGTCGGGCGCGGCCTGGTGCAGCTTGGCGCGCACCTTGCGCACCAGCACATCTACCGAGCGGTTGCGGAGCGGCATCTCGCCTCCCCACATCAGGGTGTAGATCTCCGGCCGCTGGACGACGCTGTCGATCCGCTTGGACAGCAGGAAGAACAGCTCGAACTCGCGCACCGTGAACCCGGCTCGACGCCCGCCGGCGAGGACCTGCAGCTCGGCGGGCCTGACCTCGAGGTTTGCGATCCGGAAAGCCACCCGAGGCGACTCCGGAGCCGGCGGTTCTACCAGCATGGCCGGCACTCTCGCCGAACATCTCCCCCTAGCCGTGAACTCCTTGTTTCGAAATTGAAAAGATTTGGATAACGATGCGGCGCACTCAGCCCAGCGAAGCGATCAAGGCAGCTACCACATCGGGGTCGAACTGAGTCCCGGCGCCGGCTTCCAGCTCGCCGATCGCCGCCTCGTGCCCCATTGCCTTGCGGTACGGGCGGTCGGAGGTCATCGCGTGGAAGGCGTCGCAGGTTGCGATGATCATCGCGCCGCGGGGAATCTCCTTGCCGGCTAGGCCGTCGGGATAGCCGCCGCCGTCGAAGCGCTCGTGGGCGGAGCGGACGAGGGGGGCGACCGGGGCGAGGAAGGGGATGCGCTCCAGCATGCGGGCGCCGATCGCGGTGTGGGCGTCCATCCGCCGCCGCTCGTTCGGGCTCAGCGGACCGGGCTTGCGCAGAAGCTCGCCGGGGACGCCGATCTTGCCGACGTCGTGCAGCAGGGCGCCGTAGCGGAGGCGGTCCAGCTCGGGCCCGGCGACGCCCAGCCGTTCGCCAACCCGCACGGCGAGCTCCGCGACCTCATTGGCGTGGTCGGCGGTGTAGGGGTCCTGCAGCTCGACCGCGTCGGCGATCACGCCGAGCGTGCTGAGGAAGGCGCCCTCGAGCTCCTCGACCAGCTGGCAGCGGTAGATCGCCGAGCCGACCTGGCCGGCGACGATGTGGGCGAGCAGGAGATCCTCGTCAGCGAAAGCGTCGCACTCGACCTGCTCGAGGTTCATCACACCCCAGACCGAGCCGGCGACACGGATCGGCAGCGAGAGCTCCGAACCGGGGTCCGTGCGAGGGTTGCGGCGCAGGTAGTCGGAGTCGAGCCGGGTGTCGTTGACCATCGCCGGCCGGCCGCTCCGCGCCACGCGGCCGTTGACCCCCACCTCGACCGGCTGCACGTGCGCGAGGAAGTCGTCCACCTGTTCGGCCAGTGGGCCGGCGCCGGCGACGACGCGCAGCGACCCGTCCGGGTCGAGGCGCTGGATCACCGCGAGGTAGTAGTCGAAGGAGTCGTGCAGCTGGCGCACGGCGATCGAGGCAACGTCATCAATGCTGTGGGCAAGCGCGAGCTTGGTCGAGAGGCGGCTTGCGACCACGAGGCGTTCGTCCCGCTCCGAGGTCCCCGGCGGCCCCAGCATGGTGATGTCGATGCCGCTCGGCTCCATAGGGGAAACGCATCGGTTTTCCGACGGCCACTCTTTAGCCCGGCCGCTTCGTCTCACCGTGGATGGGTGGCCCGGACTATCCTCAGACGTTCTCAATGAGTGGGTCGAACGCTGACATAGTGGTGATGAAGTTCGGCGGCACCTCGGTCGCGGGGGCCGATGAGATCAAGCGGGCCGCGCGGCGGATGGTCGTCGCGCGGGAGGCCGGCAATCGCGTCGTCGCGGTGCTATCGGCGCGAGGCAAGACGACCGACGAGCTGGTCGCACAGGCGCTGGAGATCTCCGACCGGCCGGTGGCGCGCGAGATGGACATGCTGCTCTCGACCGGGGAGCGGATCTCCTGCGCGCTCTGCGCGATGGCGATCCACGACATGGGTCACAACGCGATCTCGCTGACCGGGTCCCAGGCGGGAATCGTCACCGACTCCTCACACACCCGGGCGAAGATCATCGACGTGCGCGCCGACCGCATCCGCGAGACGCTCGAGCAGGACCACATCGTCCTCGTCGCCGGCTTCCAGGGAGTCTCGACCGACAGCCAGGACGTGACCACGTTGGGGCGGGGAGGATCCGACACCACCGCTGTCGCCCTTGCCGCCGCGCTCGAGGCGAGCGTCTGCGAGATCTACACCGACGTCGCCGGCGTTTTCAGTGCCGATCCGCGGATCGTCCCCGACGCCCGCAAGCTGCCGGTCGCCTCCTATGAGGAGATGCTGGAGATGTCGGCCTCTGGGGCAAAGGTGCTGCAGCTGCGCTCGGTCGAGTACGCGCGCAACAACGGGGTGCGCATCCACTGCCGCAGCAGCTTCGAGGACGGCCCCGGTACCCTCGTGGTCAGCGAAGAGGAGAGCGAGAAGGAGACCGTGGAGCAGCCTTTCGTAACCGCAGTGACCCACTCCGACGGGGAGGCGCGGGTGACGCTGACCGGCGTCCGCGACGAACCGGGGGTGGCCGGCAGGATCTTCACCGCGCTGGCCGAGGCCGGCATCAACGTCGACGTGATCATCCAGAACGAGCCGGTTGGCGACGACGCGCTGGCAGATCTCTCCTTCACTGTCGACCGCTCCGATCTGACCGCCGCCACCGACACCGTCAGCGCGCTCGAGGTCAGCCAGGGCGTGCGCACCGAAGAGCGGATCGGCAAGGTCTCGATCGTCGGCGCCGGCATGCGCTCCCACCCCGGCGTCGCCGCCAAGGTCTTCGAGGTCCTCGGTGGGAAGGGGATCAACATCGAGATGATCTCCACCTCGCCGATCAAGATCTCCTGCGTCATCTCCGCCGACCGCGTTCCCGACGCGGTGCGGGCCTTGCACGAGGCGTTCGAGCTCGGCGCCGACGCGGTCCGTGCCGAGGACCCGATGGGCGCCACGCAGCGGCCGACCGTCAGCGGCTGAGTCATACTCGACCGGTGGCGGGCGATGGGTACAGAGTCGGGGTGCTGGGCGCGACTGGGGCGGTGGGCTCGACCATCCTCGGCGTGCTCGCGGAACGTGACTTTCCCGCCTCCGAGGTGGTTCCGTTCGCCTCTGAGCGCTCCGCCGGGCGCGCGATCGAGTGGGGCGAGGAGGAGCTGGAGGTCCGCGCCCTGAGCGAGGAGACGATCCAGGGCCTCGACCTGGTCCTCTCCTCGGCCGGCGGCGCGGTCAGCGCCGAGTGGGCGCCGCGGCTGGTCGACGCCGGCGCCGTCGTCGTCGACAACACCAGCTACTGGCGCATGCACGACGACGTCCCTCTCGTCGTCGCCGGGATCAACCCCGAGGCAGCTGAGAGCCACAAGGGAATCCTTGCCAACCCCAACTGCACGACGATGGTCGCGATGATGGCGCTGGCGCCGATCCACCGCGCCGCGGGGTTGGAGCGCCTCGTCGTCTCCAGCTACCAGGCGGTCTCCGGAACCGGGCAGAAGGCGATCGAAGAGCTGCGCGCCCAGTCGAAGCTGGTGCTCGAGGGCGAGGAGAATCCGCCCGCCTCGGTCTACCCCCACCGGATCGCCTTCAACGTCCTCCCCCAGGTGGAGGTTTTCAAGGACGGCGACGACTACACCACCGAGGAGCGCAAGGTGATGGCGGAGACGCGCAAGATCCTCGGCCTCGGCGAGGAGGTTGGGATTTCCGCCACCTGCGCCCGGGTGCCCGTCTTCACCGGCCACTCGGAGTCGGTCAACGTGCAGACCCGCGAGGACCTCTCACCCGAGAATTGCCGACAGCTGCTCGCCGACGCCCCAGGCGTCGTCGTCGTCGATGACCCCAGCTCCGGGCGCTACCCGCTGGCGATCGACGCCGCCGGCCGCGACGAGGTCCTGGTCGGCCGCATCCGCCGCGACCCTGGCCACGAGCGCTGCCTCAACCTCTGGCTGGCGGGTGACAACCTGCGCAAGGGCGCCGCGACCAACGCGGTCCAGGTCGCCGAGCTCCTGGTCGAACGCGGCCTCTTAGGCTGAGGCCTGTGGGCATCGGGTTTGGCGAAGCGGTTCTGCTGTTCGGTGGGCTGCTCGCGGTCGTCGCTGCGCTCTCGGGGTTGATCCGGGGAACCGTTCTCTCGGCCTCGGTGCTGTCGGTGGCGCTCGGGATCGGGCTGGCCGCGATGGGTGTCGTTGACGTCGAAGCGAGCGACCAGTCGATCGTCGAGCTGATCGAGCTGGCGCTGATCCTCACCCTCTTCTCCGACGGGATGTTCGTCGAGCGCGAGCTGCTGCGCCGCCACTGGAGCCCGGTCGCGCGGGCGCTGGTGATCGCGATGCCGATCACGATGGCGCTGCTGGCGCTGGCGGCGAAAGCACTCTTTCCCAGCCTCAGCTGGGCCGAGGCCTTCCTGCTGGCGGCGGTGCTCTCACCCACCGATCCGGTCGTCACCTCGGCCGTGGTCACCTCGCGCCTCGTGCCCAGTGCGGTGCGGCACACGCTCAACCTCGAGTCGGGTCTCAACGACGGCCTGGCGCTGCCCTTCGTCCTCTTCTTCCTGGTTCTCGCAACGCCGGGAGGCAGCCCTGGCGGGGAAGCCGCGAAACTGCTGGGCGAGGCGCTGGCCGGGGGGGCGATCGGGGCCGGACTCGGCGCCCTCGGCGGTCGCCTCCACCATCACCTCCCCGGCGGTGGCATGACCGCGCGCTACGAGGGGATCTACGCCGTGGGGTTCGCCCTCGTCGCCTTCGGCCTGTCCGAAGTGACGATCGGCAACGGGCTGATCGCCGCCTTCGTCTGCGGGATCGCGATGGCGGCGAGCGAGCGCGAAGTGCCGCAGGGGTTCGTCGAGTTCGCCGAGAACGCCAGCACGATCTTCCAGGTGTTGACCTTCTTCGTCTTCGGTGCCCTGATCGTCGCCACCGGCTTCGACCACAGCATCCCTCCGCTGGTCGTCTTCGTCGCCTTTGCCCTGCTGGCTGCGCGACCGCTGGCGGTCCAGCTCTCCTTTCTGCGCACCGGCCTGCCGCGGTCGCAGAAGGCGTTCATGGCCTGGTTTGGGCCGAAGGGCGTCGCCTCGATGCTGTTCGCCCTCTTCGTGCTGAAGTCGGGGGTGGAGCAGGGCGAGCTGATCTTCGACGTCGCCGCGATCGCGATCCTCTCCTCGATCGTCGCCCACGGCCTCACCGACACGCTCGGCGCCCGCTGGATGGCGCGCCGGGTCGGGCTCGAAGAGCGCTAAGCGGTTGCGGAAGCGGCCAGCCGCTCCTCGACCCAGCCGGTCGAAGCGATGTGCTTGCTCATGCCGAGCTGCTTCGGCTCGGCGCCGAGCGCCAGGCCGACCAGCTGCGGCAGGTGCAAGACGGCGAGGCCGAGGTCGCGGTTGACGACCTTGGCCGCCTCGGGCTGCTGCATGTCGAGGTTGAGGTGGCAGAGGGGGCAGGGGGTGACCAGGCAGTCGGCCCCGGCGTCGATCGCGTCGCCGACGTGGGTGCCGGACTGGCGCAGCGAGGTCTCGCGGTTCATCGTGATCACCGGGAAGCCGCAGCACTTGCGGGCGCCGTCGTACTCGACCACCTCGCCTCCCAGCGCCTCGATCACCTTCTCCAGGTAGAGGTCGCGCTCGGGGAACTCGTCGTAGCCGAGCCGCTCCTTCGGCCGCACCACGTAGCAGCCGTAGAAGGGGCCGACCCGCAGGCCGGAGAGCGGTCGCACGACCTTCTCGGCGAGCCGGTCGAGCCCGTAGTCCTCGACCAGCAGCCAGAGGAAGTTTTTGTTGGTGAAGCCGTCCTTGCCCTTCTCGTAGGAGAGGCCCTGGCCGCTCAGGACCTCGTTGATGTGGGCGCGGTAGGAGGAATCGGCGTCGAGGCGCTGCTGGCACTCCGACTGCGCGCCCTGGCAGGTCGAGCAGATGTTCATCATCGCCAGCCCGGTCTGCTGGGCGAGGGCGAAGGTGCGCGCATTGAGCGTGTCGGCGAGCTCCTGGTTGTGCTCGGCGATCACACCGGCGCCGCAGCAGTTGGCGCGGTCGAGTTCGACCAGCTCGATCCCCAGCTTCTCGGCGGTGAACGCCATCGAGCCGTGCAGCTCGGGGGTGAAGCCGCGCGAGACGCAGCCGGGCCAGTAAGCGAGCTTCATGCGGTCTCCTCCTTCGCGGCCTTCGCCTCGTCCGAGAGCGCCGCCGCGGTCGGCTCGTCGGGCTCCGGTTCGACGTCCTCCTCGCCCGTGATGTAGATGTTGAATTCCTCGCGGTGGGCCTCGGCGTGTTTGTAGATCGCCTTGACCTCTTCCTGGGCGTTGCCAGGGAGCTTGTGGTGTGGGGCGATCCACTTGCGGCGTACCTTGCCCGTCTTGATCGTGCGGAATATCGTCGGCAGCGCACCGAGGATTTCCTTAATCGCCCTTTTGCTGGGCTTCAGCTTGCCCTTGACGCCAAAGGTGAACGACTCTCTCGGCAGGGCGACCTCGTCCAGCGTCCCCTTCTTCTCGATGATCTTGACGAAGGCAAGCTCGTGATGGTGGCCGCTATTGGGGTCTTCGATCCCCTCCTCGCTCGCCTTGCGACGCAGGCGCATGATCTGGTCCATCGGCGCAACCCCCTTGGGGCAGGCGTCGATACAGCTGAAGCAGTGGGTGCAGTCGTAGATGCCGTGTGGGTCCTCGGCGAGGTCGTGGAGGCGCTCCTTGGCCTCGGCGTCGCGTGGGTCGCCGACAAAGCGGTAGGCCTTGGCCAGCGCCGCCGGGCCGATGAAGTCCGGGTCGGCTTCCATTGAGAGGCAGGAGGAGACGCAGGCGCCGCACTGGATGCAGGCCATCGACTGGGTGATGTCGATCATCGACTCCGGCTCGACCACGTACTCGCGCTCGGGCGGCTCGCCGTGGGGGAGGAGCCAGGGGGTGACGCGGCGGATCTTCTCCCAGTGGGTCGACTCCATGTCGGTGATCAGGTCCTTGATCACGGGCATGTTCCCCATCGGCTCTATGACAATCGCGGCGTCCTCTGCTCCCGTCCGGTCGCGCTCATCATCACCGGCGATCTCGCGACCGGACTCCCGCGTCCGGGCGCCGCTTGCCGTTGCATTGGCGAACTTGTTCGCCAGCTCCTGCGCCTCACCGATCTGGGTCTTGCAGCCGAGGCCGGATTGGCCGTTGATCTTCATCCCGCAGGAGCCGCAGATCGCGGCGCGGCAGGAGCAGCGGACCGAGAGCGAGCCATCGTCGCGGTCCTTCGCCTGCAGGATCCCGTCGAGGACCGAGAGCGAAGGGTCGAGGTCGACGTCGAACTCCTCCCAATAGGCTCCCTCGCCGCTCTCGGGTTGGTAGCGGCGGACTTTCAGCGTGTAGGTGGGCACTAGTACTTCCTCTCTTCGGGTTCCCACTGGGTGATCGTCACCTCTGAGTATGAGATCTCCGGCCCCTCGTCACCCTGTTGCAGGTCGATGTGCTTGAGCCACTCCTCATCATTGCGCTCCGGGAAATCGGTCCTGTACTGGGCGCCGCGGCTCTCCTTGCGCTCGAGCGCGGCGACGCAGGTGCACTCGGCGTTGTCGAGCATGTAGCCGAGCTCGATCGCTCCCAGCACGTCCTGGTTGAAGACGCTGCCCTTGTCGTCGATGTAGGCCGACTCCGCCTCCTGTTTGAGCCGGCGGACGGTCTCGAGCGCCGCCTGGATCCCGGCCTCGTCGCGGAAGACGGCTACCTGCTTGTCCATCGTCTCGCCCAGCTCCTGCTTGATCTCCGAGACGCGACGGCCTGAGCCCTTCTCGCGCGCTGCGATCGCCTCGATCGAGTCCTGCTCGGCCTCAAGCGTCCCCTTCGTGGGTCGCGAGCCCTCGGTCCGCTTGGCGCGGGCGGCGGCGTCGGCGCCCGAGCGGCGGCCGAAGATCAGCGTGTCGAGCAGCGAGTTGGCGCCCAACCGGTTGCCGCCGTGGACCGAGACGCAGGCGGTCTCGCCGGCGGCGTAGAGGCCGGGGACGTCGGTGCGACCGTCGACGTCGGTCTTGACCCCGCCCATCGTGTAGTGGTTGCCGGGCTTGATGTGGATCGGTTCGCGGGTGATGTCGACGCCGGCGAAGTCGCGGCCGACGAGGACGATCTCCCGCAGCGCCTCGTGGATCCGCTTCTTCGGCACCACCGTGATATCGAGCGCGACGGTGCCGTCGGGGAAGCCACGGCCCTCGTTGATCTCGGTCTGCTCGGCGCGGGAGACGACGTCGCGCGAGGCCAGTTCCATCTTGTTCGGCGCGTAGCGCTCCATGAAGCGTTCGCCCTTGGCGTTGAGCAGGTGGGCGCCCTCGCCGCGGGCGCCCTCGGTGATCAGGAAGCCCTTGCCGGCCAGCGTCGTCGGGTGGTACTGGATCATCTCCATGTCCATCAGCTTGGCCCCGACCCGGTAGGCCATCGCGATCCCGTCGCCGGTGCAGATCAGCGCGTTGGTGGTCGGCTTCCAGGCCTGACCGTTGCCGCCGCAGGCGAGGATCACCGCCTTCGCCGTGAACAGCTGCATCGAGCCGTCGGCGACGTTGCGGGTGACGACGCCGCAGCACTCGCCGTTCTCGTCCATCGCCAGCGCCGTGCAGAACCACTCCTCGTAGCGGGCGACCGAGTCGGAGTGCTTCATCAGCTGCTCGTAGAGGACGTGCATGATCGCCTGGCCGGTGATGTCGGCGACGTAGTAGGTGCGGGCGGCCGAGGCGCCGCCGAAGGCGCGGGTGCCGAGCTTGCCCTCCTCGTTGCGGTGGAAGGTGACGCCGAGGTGCTCGAGGTGGAGGATCTCCTCCGGGGCCTCCCGGGTCATGATTTCGATCGCGTCCTGGTCGCCCAGGTAGTCGGAGCCCTTGACCGTGTCGAAGGCGTGCGACTCCCACGAGTCGCCGGGGTTGAGCGCGGCGTTGATCCCACCCTGGGCAGCGTTGGAGTGCGAGCGCACCGGGTGGACCTTGCTCAGGATCCCCACCGAGACGCCTTGCTCGGCGGCGGCCAGGGCGGCCCTTTGTCCGGCGAGGCCGGCGCCGATCACCAATACGTCATGCGTAGGCACGGGCGCGGACTCTATAGGCACGAAATCCGACCCCGCGGTCGGATTTCGCCTCCCCCGCCGATGGGCCTAAAACGTGAGATATAGACCCGTTTTAGGCCCATCGGCGGGCGGTTTGGTCAGAGCCATTGCTTGTCGAGGCGGCGAACTGCCGCCTCGGAGAGGCGGACGCCGTCGGCGACGGTGCCGAAGTCGACGTTCTCGGCGAGGTCGTGGGGCCAGTGGTAATTGGCGGGCTGCTTGAGGTCGGTGCAGCCGGCGATCACCGCGGTCTCATAGCCGGCCGCCAGCGACTCCATCCCGTCGGTGCCGTTGTGTAGCCGCAGGTTGGGGTAGAGCCAGATGTCGAGCTCCTCGGCGAGGCCGTCCATCAGGGCGAGCGAGCGCGCCGGATACTCGCGCATCTTGAGGAAGCCCTCGCCGCGCAGCACCAGCAGGTGCGGTGAGCCGATCGACTCCAGGCAGAGGAAGAAGGTGCTCTCCTGGGGCAGCGTGGGGAAGTGACGCTCGCCAAAAGCCTTCATCCCCTCGCTGAAGGACTCCTCCGAACCGGCCGAAAGGAGGATGACCCGGAGGTTCTCGGGCGGCTCCTCGAGAAGCCGCCCGGCCAGGGCGAGCAGCGCGACGACCGCGGTTCCGTTGTCGTTGGCGCCCGGCACGACTTTGCGCAGCCCGATCTCGGCCATCGCCGCGGCCGAACCGAGTCCGAGAAGAACCCCCAGCTTTGAGAGCAGACGTCTTCCGGTCAGCGCGCCGAGCGCGGCCAGCACGGGGCCACCGACAACCGGCGCCATCAGCGGCGGGCTGGTGTCGGTGCGCTCGATCATTCCCAGCCGGTCGGCGATATTGGGCAGCTCCGGGTGGAAGACGAGGCCCGAGTGGGCGGCGTCGTGGTGGGCGATCAGGACCATCGTTCGCTCGGCATCGGCCGAACCGAGCTCGCAGACGACGTTGTAGGTGGTGCGCTTCGGCAGCACCTTGCGCAGCAGGCGTTTCCCAGGGGGAAAGTCGCTGGCGATTCCGGCCGCCCCCACGATGCCCAGCAACACGCCGAAAAGTCGCCGGCCGCGCAACGCCGCGATCCCCCCGAGAGCTCCCAGCGCGGCCCCGATGCCGAGTGGCCACCAGTAGGTGCCGTGGGCGGGCTCGGCCTCGATCCGCGTCTCGGCGCCGAGCTCGGCGAAGCGCTCGACCAGCCACTCGGCGGCCCGCCGCTCGCCCTCGGAGGCGGAGGGGCGGTCGATCCGCTCCAGTTCCTCGAGCCAACTCCGCAGCCTGTCTTTGTCCGCCGACATCGCCGCGACTTTATACGGGGCCATCGGGGTGGGGGTGGAACGTCTTGTACTTTTTCGTCGGCGCCTCCGGGCGACAGCCGTAAGGCGACCCACCGAAAAGGTTAAGTGGAACCCCCACCCCGATGGCCCCGTACCATTGGGGCGATGTTCGGCGGCAAACCGATAACGCTCTTCCACGTTCGCGGGATCCGGATCGCGGTCGACTGGTCGTGGTTCTTCGTTCTCTTCCTCGTCATCTTCTGGCTCTCGCAGTTCTACGGGAACGTGCTGGGCGAAAGCAGCTCGTCCTCGACGCCGTTCCTGCTGGCGATCCTCAGCGCCGTCGGCTTCTTCGGCTCGATCGTCCTCCACGAGCTCGGTCACGCGATGGTGGCGTTGCGCAACGGGATCGGCATCTCCAGCATCCAGCTCTGGATCTTCGGCGGGATGGCGCGGATGAACCGCGAGTCCGACAGCCCCTCAACCGAGTTCAAGGTGGCGATCGCCGGCCCCTTGGTGACGCTCGCGATCGTCGTCGTGCTGACGGCGATCGGCATCGGGGCGGCGGGCGCGGACGGCTTTCGCAAAGCGGTCCTGATCGAGAGCAACTCGGGCGTCTCTGCCCTGCTGGCGATGGTCGGTTGGCTGGCCTCGATCAATCTCCTCGTCCTCGTCTTCAACCTGCTGCCGGCCTTCCCGATGGACGGAGGCCGGATAGTGCGGGCGATCGCCTGGTGGCGGACGGGAGACCGCACCTCGGCGACCCGCTTCGCCGCCGGCCTCGGACGTGCCTTTGGCTACATCTTCATCGGCGGTGGATTGCTGCTGGTCTTCGACGGCGCGGTCTTCGCCGGCGTTTGGCTGGCGCTGATCGGATTCGTAGTCAACGGCTCAGCCCGCGCCGCCACCGTGCAGACGGCGATCACCGGCAAGATCAGCAATCTTGTCGTCTCCGACGTCATGGACCGCGAGCCGGTAGCCATTCCCGACCAGCTCAACGTAGAGCAGGCCCTCGACGAGTACTTCCTCCGCTACCGCTGGTCCTGGTTCCCCGTGGTCGATGCCGCCCACCGCTTCCGCGGCCTCGTAATCCGCGATAGCGCCGACGAGGTGCCGGAGACCTCCCGAACGACATCGCTCATATCTGAGCTGATCGAGAGCGACAGCGACGACGGCACCTTCCAGGTCCGTGACGACGCCCCCCTGGACACGCTCCTGGCCAACCGAGCTTTACGCCGCTTTGGGGCCGTCATGGCGGTCGACGCCGAAGGAAAGCTCAGCGGTGTCATTACCGCGGAGCAGGTGGGGCGAGCACTACGCGACGCATCTTGAGGCGCCGCCTCAAGGGGCCGGCCGGTGGCGCTCGATGATCGAGCTGAAGTCGGTGCCGGATGGGAGCGTGCCGAAGGCGTTGCCCCAATCGCCGCTCAGGCGCGAGGCGCAGAAGGCGTCGGCGACGGCCGGGTCGCCGTAGCGGACCAGCAGCGACGCTTGCAGGGCGAGAGCCATCCGTTCGACGATGCGGCGGGCGCGCGACTCAATCGTCTCGATATCGCCAGGGATCTCGGCCCGCAGGGAGGAGACATAGGCGTCGAGCTTCGGTTCGGCGCCAGCTCCCTCGAGAACCTCGGCGAAGAAGGCCTCGACCGAGGCCGGGTTCTTGACCATCGCCCGCAGCACGTCGAGGCACTGCACGTTGCCGGATCCCTCCCAGATCGAGGCTAGCGGCGCCTCGCGGTAGAGGCGCGGCATGCCGGACTCCTCTACATAGCCGTTGCCGCCGAAGCACTCGAGGCACTCGACCGCGTGCCACGGCGCTCGCTTGCACATCCAGTACTTGAGCACGGCGTTGGCGAGGCGGCGGAACTCGGTCGCCTCCTCGTCGCCCGCCGCGACCTCGTCGTAGGCGCGGGCGAGGCGCATCGCCGCGATCGTCGCCGCCTCAGACTCGACGCAAAGGTCGGCGAGCACGTTGCGCATCAGCGGCTGGTCGATCAGCTCTTTACCAAAGGCAGCGCGGTGGGAAACATGGTTGAGCGCTTGCGCGACGCCGGCCCGCTGGCCCGTCGCGGCGCCGATCACGCAGTCGAGCCTGGTGTGGTTGACCATCTCGATGATCGTCGGCACACCGCGGCCCTCCTCGCCGACCATGCGCGCCCAGGCGCCGCGGAACTCGAGCTCGCTGGAGGCGTTGGAGCGGTTGCCGAGCTTGTCCTTGAGCCGCTGGATCTGGAAGGAATTGCGCTCGCCGTCCGGCGTCCAGCGCGGCATCAAGAAGCAGGAGATGCCGGAATCGGTCTGTGCAAGGACGAGGAAGGCGTCGCACATCGGCGCCGAGCAGAACCACTTGTGACCGACGAGCTCGTACTCGGCCCCCGGGCCGCCACCGTTCAGCGGCGTCGCCGTCGTCGTGTTGGCGCGCACGTCCGAGCCGCCCTGCTTCTCGGTCATCGCCATCCCGCAAAGCGCGCCGCGCTTGCGATCCGCCGGCAATGAGCGCTCGTCGTAGTCGAGCGAGAGGAAGCGCGACTCCCACTCCTCTGCCAGCTCGGGCTGCTTGCGCAGCGCCGGGATCGCCGAGTAGGTCATCGAGAGCGGGCAGCCGACACCGCTCTCAGCCTGCATCAGGAGGGTGAACATCGCGGCGCGGGCGACGTGGGCGCCGGGCCCCGGCTCGCGCCAGGGCGCCGCATGCAGGCCTTGGTCGACGCCGATCCGCATCAGTTCGTGCCAGGAGCTGTCGAACTCGACCTCGTCGATGCGGTGGCCGTAGCGGTCGTGAGTGCGCAGCTCGGGCTTCCTCTCGTTTGCCTCGAAACCCCAGCGGATCGTCTGCGAGGAGCCGCAGATCGCTCCCAGCTCGCGCGCCTTCTCTTCGGCCCAGCCCGCGCCCTCGCGCTGCAGCGCCTCGGTCAGGACGCGGTCGGCATCGAAAGAGTTGTAGTCCTCCAGCGGGGTCGCCTGGTTGAAGACCTCGTGGGTGCTGCTCGACTGGCGTTCCACCGTTGCCATCGCCTGGATTGTGGCATCGATAGCATCGCCGCGCCGATGGCGGAGAAGATCAAAGTCGTGAACCCGATCGTCGAGCTCGACGGCGACGAGATGACCCACATCATCTGGTCGTTCATCAAAGAGCGGCTGATCCTGCCCTACCTCGACGTCGACCTCGTCTACTTCGACCTCGGGATTGAGAGCCGCGACGCGAGCGAAGACCGGATCACGGTCGAAGCGGCGGAAGCGATCAAGCGCCACGGTGTCGGGGTCAAGTGCGCGACGATCACCCCTGACGAGGCTCGGGTCGCGGAGTTCGGTCTGAAGCAGATGTACCGCTCCCCCAACGGCACGATCCGCAACATCCTCGGCGGTGTCATCTTCCGCGAGCCGATCGTCATCTCCAACATCCCACGCCTGGTGCCGGGTTGGACCAAGCCGATCGTGATTGGCCGTCACGCCTTCGGCGACCAGTACCGGGCCACCGACATGGTCGTCCCCGGCGAGGGGACCCTGACCCTGACCTATACCCCCAAGGACGGCTCCAAGCCGCTCGAGCTCGATGTCTACGACTTTCCCGGCGGCGGCATCGCGATGGCGATGTACAACCTCGACGACTCGATCCGCGACTTCGCCCGCGCCTCGATGCGCTACGGGCTCGATCGCGGTTACCCGGTCTACCTCTCGACCAAGAACACGATCCTGAAGCGCTACGACGGCCGCTTCAAGGATCTTTTCGCCGAGGTGTACGAGAGCGAGTTCAAGGCTGAGTTCGAGGCGAAGGGGATTTCCTATGAACACCGCCTGATCGATGACATGGTCGCCGCTGCGTTGAAGTGGGAAGGCGGCTACGTTTGGGCCTGCAAAAACTATGACGGCGACGTGCAATCCGACACCGTCGCCCAGGGGTTCGGCTCGCTGGGGTTGATGACCAGCGTGCTGATGAGCCCTGACGGCAAGACGGTCGAGGCCGAGGCGGCGCACGGCACCGTCACCCGCCACTTCCGCCAGCACCAGGAAGGCAAGCCCACCTCGACCAATCCGATCGCCTCGATCTTCGCCTGGACGCGAGGCCTCGCCGCGCGCGGTCGTCTCGACCGGACCCCGGAGGTGTCACTGTTTGCCGCGACGCTCGAGCGAGTCTGCATCGAGACGGTCGAGAGCGGCAAGATGACCAAGGACCTGGCGCTACTCGTCGGGCCCGGCCAGCAGTTTCTCACCACCGAGGAGTTCCTCGCCGCGATCGACGAGCGACTGCAGCGGGCGATGGCGTCCTAACACCCTCAAACCACTACTTCAGGAGACGACCACGTGAGCACCCCCGTCAAAGTCACCGTTACCGGCGCCGCCGGCCAGATCGGCTACGCGCTGCTGTTCCGTATCGCCAGCGGTCAGATGCTCGGGCCTGACACCCCGGTCGAGCTGAGCCTGCTCGAGATCCCCGACGCCGTCAAAGCGGCCGAGGGCACCGCGATGGAGCTCGACGACTGCGCCTTTCCCCTGCTGCGCCGCATCGACATCTCCGACGACCCCAAGCAGGCGTTCGAAGGCTGCAACGTCGGCCTGCTCGTCGGCGCCCGCCCGCGTGGGCCGGGGATGGAGCGCGCCGACCTGCTCGAGGCAAACGGCGGCATCTTCAAGCCGCAGGGCGAAGCGATCGCCGCCGGGGCTGCTGGCGACGTGCGGATTCTCGTGGTCGGCAATCCGGCCAACACCAACTGCCTGATCGCGATGTCGAACGCCGATGGCGTCCCGCGCGAGCGGTTTACGGCGATGATGCGCCTCGATCACAACCGGGCGATCGCGCAACTCGCCAACAAACTTGGCAAGCCGGTCTCCAGCGTCAGCAACATGACCGTCTGGGGTAATCACTCGACCAGTCAGTACCCGGACCTTGTCAACGCCAAGGTCGACGGCGCCAGCGCCTGGGAGGCGGTCGATGACGAGGCCTGGATCGGTGAGGAGTTCATCCCACGGGTGGCCAAGCGCGGGGCCGAGATCATTGACGCTCGCGGCGCCTCCAGCGCTGCCTCCGCCGCCAATGCCGCGATCGACCACGTCCGCGACTGGGTCTTGGGCACCGCAGACGGCGACTGGGTATCGATGGGCGTGCCGTCCAACGGCTCCTACGGGATCGAGGAGGGCGTCGTCGCCGGCCACCCCTGCAGCTGCTCCGGCGGCGAGTGGAGCGTTGTCGAGGGCTTGGAGATTCCCGACTTCTCCCGCCCTCGCATAGACGCCAGCATCTCGGAGCTACAGGAAGAGCGCCAGGCGGTCAGCAACCTGGGCCTCGTCTAGGGCCGGATCCGGTAGGGCTGAAACGTCTTGTACTTTTTCGTCGATGCCTCTGAGCGTCAGCCCACTGGCGATCCACCGAAAAAGTTAAGTGAAAGCCCTACCGGATCCGGCCCTTCCGGCCACCCCTATTTCGAAGGGAAGTACTGGCGCCCTTTCTTCTTCACGCGACCCTCTTTCTCGAGGTCGCCGAGGACCCGGTAGAGGTAGTTGGGCTTGATTTTCATCTGCTTGGCGATGTCCGAGGCGCTGATGCCGGGGCTGCCCTCGACCAGGGAAACTGCCTGGTCGGCGCGGGTACCACTGCGGCGCCGCCGTTTTTTCGGACGACCGGCGGCTTTCGTGCCCGAGCCGCGCGGACGGCCGGGGCGGCGGCCGGGGCGTCCGATCACTTTCCCGCCCAGCTCGGCGAGAGCACGCTCGAGGCGCTTGCGCTCGTCGTCCAGCTCGGCAAGGCGCTTCATGACCAGATCGCGGGCCTCGTCGAGTACGTGAGTGGTGCTTGGCATCTCGTTCCTTTCGTCCGCTCGCTCTCCTGCGCACGGATACTGGTAAGCAAGTTATTTGCGAACCGCAGTGTTGCACAGTCATTGTGACTGTGGACTGAGTACTGGCCACATTGGCCTACCCCAACCTGACTATTGTGGAACCTCTCGATGCGAGATGGTCTAGGCGGCGCGTTCGGCTTGGCGCTCGGGTGAGATGCGCACCACGTTACGGGCGAGGCCGAGCTTCTCCAAGGCGGCGATGATCAGTGCAGAGGGGTCCGGCTCCCAGCGCCTCAGCCCATGCACGGCGGAACGGGGGAAGGCGTGGTGGTTGTGGTGCCAGGACTCGCCCAGGGACGGCAGCGCCAGCCAGAAGACGTTGGTCGAGCGATCGTCGGT
The DNA here is from genome assembly GCA_035260485.1 of Solirubrobacterales bacterium. Classification (GTDB taxonomy): domain Bacteria; phylum Actinomycetota; class Thermoleophilia; order Solirubrobacterales; family 70-9; genus VRUE01. The sequence continues at coordinate 36,664 of DATFVC010000062.1, forward strand.
GTCGAAGCGCCGGCTGCCGAGGAAATGGCAGACGGAATTGACGCTCCAGGTGATGTGATGGACGAAGAAGATTCGCACCAGGCCGCCCCAGAGCAGTCCGGTCGCGGCGCCGGCGATGGTACCGCTGACCAGGTAACCGGCAAGCGCCGGCAGCGTCAGGCCGGCGAGGAGGATTGGCACGAACTGACGGCTGATCGTGCGCATTCCCCTGTCCTCATACATGTCAGGGGCGTAACGCTTCCAATCGGCTCGTCCCTGGGTTGACATCAGCCAACCGGTGTGAGCGTGCCAAAGGCCGGTCAGCACTCCGCCGATGCCACCGTCGTGTCCGACGTGGGGACTGTGGGGATCGCCGTCCTTGTCGGTATGGGCATGGTGTTTGCGGTGGTCGGCAACCCATGAGATGACCGGTCCCTGCACTGCCATCGAGCCCAGCACCGCAAACAGGTACTCCATAGGTTTCGACGTCTGAAAGGAACGGTGGGTGAGCAAGCGGTGGAATCCAACCGTTATCCCGACCGCAGTCAGCAGATACATCAGTGCCGCAATGGCGAGATCGGTCGAGCTGACGAGGCGGTTCCAGAAGAGTGCCGCCGCGGCGATCGTCGCCGCGAACGGGAGCACGACGGCGCCCAGATTGGCGATCTTCTCGGCTTTGCCCATCTCGGAGTGCATCTGAGCAATGTACGCTGCTTCCAATGAGATGTTTTAGGCTCTATACCAATTTCAAGGCTATTTTCTTATTATATAAATGACAATTTCTGCAGATACCGATGCTTGGCACAGCCTTCCGGCCGAGGTCGCCGATCTGATCGAGCCCGAGCTCGACGTCGTCACCGGCGAGATCCTCGCTGCGATTGCCCGCGACGTCCCCGGCTACGCTCGCCCCCTCGAGGGGAGCTTCGGTCGCGGTGTCCGTGGAGGGGTGAGTGAGGCGCTGCGCCAGTTCGTCGACCTGATCCGCGACCCCGAGGCCGGGCGTGGGGTTGGGCGAGACGTCTACGTCGAGCTCGGGCGAGGCGAGCTGCGGCAGGGGCGAACCCTGGACTCGCTGCAGGCCGCCTACCGCGTAGGTGCGCGGGTGGCCTGGCGGAGGCTCTCGCTGGCCGGCCGTCGGGCGAACCTCGACGCCGAGGTGCTCAGCCTGCTCGCCGAGGCAATCTTCGCCTACATCGACGAGCTCTCTGCCGACTCGGTCGAGGGCTACGCCGAGGCCCAGTCCGAGCTCGAGGACGAGCGTCGCCGCCGCGCCCGCGAGCTGGCGGCGATGCTGGTACGCGAGTCGCCCGCCGAGCAGGCCGACGTCCGTTCCGCCGCCCAACTCGCCGGCTGGCCGTTGCCCACCCGGGTCGCGGCTCTGGCCTGCGCCGAGGAGGAGCTCGGCGCCGTGGCGAGGCGGCTGCCGCCGGATGCGCTGGCGACGGTGCTCGATGGCAGCGGCTGCGTCCTTTTCCCCGATCCAGATGGCCCAGGACGCACCGCGCTTCTGGAGCGCGCCGCGGGCGACTTTCCCCTGACGCTGGGCCCGGCGGGGGAGCAATCCAACCTGCCCGTCTCCTGGTCGCTCGCGAGGACGGCGCTGCGCGCCGTGGAGGCCGGCGCCCTATCCGCCAGCGGACTGCTGGAGGTCGATGACCGCCTGGCCGACCTCCTGCTGTTCGAGGGAAGCGCCCTTGCCGCCCGGATCGCAGCCCGCCGCCTTGCGCCACTCGAGACCTTGACCGAGAAAGCCCGTGATCGCATGGGTGAGACTGCCCTTGCCTATGTAAGGCATGGCGGCAACGCCGTCGAGATGGCTCGCGCGCTCCACGTGCATCCCCAGACCGCCCGCTATCGCATCGCACGGCTGCGCGAGCTCTTCAGTGAGCAGCTCGACGACCCAGACGCCCGCTTCGAGCTCGAGATAGCGCTGCGGCACGATGCTTCCGTGGAGGCGATGACGATCTGCTCTCCCGAGAGTTGATGTCACACGCCCTTTGGGCTTAGCGGCGGTGATTGAGTGCGGCTGACGCGGCACATGAGTCAGATTGCATATAGCGCCTTCGCCACATTCCCGAGAGAGGAGATCGTCATCGCCGGCATAGCCGGCTCTGCACAAGCGGACGCGCCCCTGCAAAGGAGCCCGCCGACCCACCGGGCCCCTAGCGACGGCGCTGCCTGGGCAGCGTGCGGAAGACGACGTCCCAGAGCGGCGAGGAGACGCCGTAGCCGAAGCGGTGGTCCTGGAAGTGGTGGCGCATGTGCTGCTCGCGCAGACGCCTGCCGAGGTCGGACTTGGGCACGAAATGGTGCACGTAGTAGTGCGTGTAGTCATAGAAGAGGTAACCGGCGAGGAAGCCGCCAAAGAGCGGGTAGGCCGCCGGGGTCCCGAAGAGCAGGGTGAAGCCGAAGAAGAAGAGCGCGGCCAGCGGGATCGAGACCGCCGGCGGCATCACCAGGCGCAGCTTGTCGTTGGGATGGTCGTGGTGGATGCCGTGGATGATGAAGTGCATGCGGCGCCCGAATGCGTTGTCGGGCTCCCAGTGGAAGACGAGCCGGTGCAGCCAGTACTCGGTCAGCGTCCAGATGCCGACGCCGCCGAGGCTGAGCAGGATGAGCTGCCAGGCGGCCTTGCCCTGGTCGGCCGCGAGCCACTCCATCGCCACGATCACGGGAACGAAGACGATCGCCGGGATCGCCGGGTGGACTCGGGAGAAGAAGTTGAGGAAGTCGCTCTCGAACAGCTGCGGCGAGGCTGCGAGTTTGTCGGTGCGGTGCATTCGCGCCCAATGGTAGCGACGAGCTGGGCCGACTCTCGCAAGACGCGGCGAAGATGTGAACACTCTGTGTCAAGAACGTTGCGCTTTGCGGAATCAGGCGTCACGGAAGTGCAACAGCGGTGCCAAGATGCGCGTCGTGCCACGCAAGCCCAAGCCCCCCACCTGCGACGACTGCTACTTCCGTCGAAACCAGCTCTGCGCCCTCCAGCTCGACGAGCCCTGCACGACCTTTCGACCCAATCGGCCCGAGGGTCTCGTCCCACCCCGCCAGCCCGTCCTTCTCATGCGCCCACCTCGCTGGGCCGCTCAGTCGCAGCCGGCATAAGGCGG
>DATFVC010000063.1:0-8217 GCA_035260485.1 Solirubrobacterales bacterium
CCCCAGTCCGGCGGCGAAAAAGTACAAGCCGTTCAGGGCGGCCCCGACACCGCCTCAACGGAACGCGTCAGTTCCACTCCCGATGCGTGTAATCGGCATTTTTGGGCCGACCGGGGTTGGCAAGACCGAGATCGCCATCGCGCTCGCTGAGCTGCTGCGGGAGCGGGGAGAGGATCCAGTTGCTATCTCCTGCGATGCGCTGCAGGTATACAAGGGCCTGAGCGTTCTCACGGGGGTCGCTAGCGAGGAGGAGCAGGCGCGATTGGAGCATCGGTTGGTTGAGTTCGTGCCCGTTACCCAGCCGTTTTCCGTCGGCGATTACATGCGGTTGGCGCATGCGGAGATCGATCGGGCGTTGGAGGCCGGGCGAAGGCCGATCGTCGTGGGGGGGACGGGGCTGTATCTGCGGGCCGCGGTTGCGGAGCTTTCGCTGGTCAAGGCGCCACCCGGCGCCGAGGACTCCGAGCTCTGGTCGCCGGAGACGCGGCTGCCGACGACGATATTCGGCCTGGACATGGATCGGGCGCTGCTCTACGAGCGGATCAATGCGCGAACCGAGGCAATTGTCGCTGGCGGCGCCGAGGAGGAGGTGCGACGAGCGGAAACCCTCGGTCCCTCGCGGACCGCCCGCAAGGCGCTCGGCTTCGATGAGCTGCTGGGTGGAGATATCGAGCAGATGAAGAAGCGTTCCCGCAACTACGCCCGCCGCCAGCTCACCTGGTTGCGCAAGATCCCCAACCTGCGATCGATCGATCGCACCAGCCGCTCGAACACCGACGTGGCCACCGAGATTGCCGCCGCGACGGACGTGCCGGGAGTTAAGCACCCATATGGACCCCTAAGTCCCGGCACGTCCGAGTAGGGTGCGCGCGTGCGATTCGAGAAGTGGACGGCGCTGGGGAATGACTACGTGATCCTGGAGGCGGACGCGCTTCCCTGGGAATTGACGGGCGCTCGTGTGCAACGGATCTGCGATCCGCACTTTGGCGTTGGCTCCGACGGCGTTCTCTTGCTTTCGTACAGCGAAAACCCAGAATTCGTCGCCGAGCTGCGGATCTTCAACCCGGACGGCTCGGAGGCTGAGCTATCGGGGAACGGGGCCCGGGAGGCGATTCTCTACCTCCGTCGACACGGCTGGACCGATGCTGACACCTTCAAGATTCACACGGCTGCGGGGCCGATCACGCCGACGGTCACTTCCGAGCGGACCTGTTCGGTGGAGATGGGCAAGGCATCGACCCGCTCGAAGGACTTTCCCTCGGGCGGCGCCGATGGCAGGGGCTCACTGGATGCTGGCGGTCGCGCTTGGGGCTTCCAGCACATCTCGATCGGCAACCCGCAATGCGCGATCGATGTCGGCGAGGAGCTCGAGGAGCTTGATCTGTCAGCTGTCGGACCGGAGATCGAAGGCCACGAGCTCTTCCCCAACCGCACCAACGTCTCCTTCTTCGCGGTTGACGGCAGCCGGGTCCGGGCGCGGATCTTCGAGCGCGGTGTGGGGGAGACGCTTTCGTCGGGAACCGGCGCCAGCGGCGCCGCGGTGACCGCCTTCCTGCGCGGCGCGCCAAGCCCGATCGTGGTCGAGCTGGATGGCGGCGAGCTCGAGGTCGAGATCTCCGACGATCTCGACGTGCGACTCAGCGGCTGGGCCGAGCCGATCTGCTCGGGCGAGCTCTCGCCAGAGCTGCTGCAGGCGCTGTTCGATCTGGACCAATAGATTTTCGCGCCCGTGGGAATCGCAGACCCGTCCAAGCGCCTGGAGGCGATGCCTCCTTACATGTTCCAGGAACTGGAGCGGCGGATCGCCGAGAAGCGCGCCGGCGGCATCGACGTGATCAGCCTGGGTATCGGCGATCCCGACAAGCCGACCTACCCGCACATCGTCTCGGCGATGCAGAAGGCGGTCGCCGACCCTGACACCCATCAGTATCCGAGCAACCGTGGCCGCGACGACTTCCGCAAGGCCTTCGCGCGGTTCTACGACGAGCGCTTCGGGGTGGAGATCGATCCGGGCAGCGAGGTGATTCCGGCGATCGGCGCCAAGGAGTGCATCTACAACCTCTGCTTCGCCTTTCTCGACCCGGGCGGCATCGCGCTCGCCTCCGATCCTGGCTACCCGGTCTACACCGGCGGCCCGATCCTCGCCGGCGCGACGCCGGAGCTGCTGCCGCTGTTGCCCGAGCTGGGATTTGCCCCCGATCTGGGCGCAGTGCCCGCAGACGTCGCGGCCAAGGCACGGCTGATGTTCATCAACTATCCCAACAACCCGACCGGCGCTGTCGTGCCTGAGGACTTCTTCGAGCTGGTCGTCTCCTTCGCCCGCGAGCACGAGATCCTCGTCGTCCACGACAACGCCTACTCGGAGACGACCTACGACGGCTACGTCGCCCCCAGCTTCCTCGCCACGCCGGGCGCCAAGGAGGTCGGCGTAGAGGTCTTCTCGCTCTCCAAGGGCTTCAACATGACCGGGTGGCGCTGTGCCGCGATCCTCGGCAATGCGGATGCAGTGCAGACCTACTGGCGGCTGAAGACCAATGTCGACTCCGGCCTGTTCGAGGCCGTCCAGAAGGCCGGAATAGCGGCACTGGAGGGACCGAGTGAGCCGTTGGAGCGGATGAACGAGACCTACGCCCGCCGCCGCGACCTGGTCGTCTCAGCGCTGAGCGAGATCGGCGTCGACGTGGCCGCGCCGAAAGGGACGATCTACGTCTGGGCCCCGGTGCCAGAGGGCCACACCTCGACCTCCTTTGCGGAGCTGGTTCTCGAAGAGGCGGCGGTCGTCGTCTCGCCGGGGTCGATGTACGGGCCCGGCGGCGAGGGCTTCTTCCGCATCGCCCTGACCACGCCCGACGATCGCCTCACCGAGGCCGTCGAGCGCATGCACGAGCACCTCGCTTGAGGGTCCGTTCCGGGCCTACCGGGACGGACCCTTTTCTTTGAGCTTGTTCCAGTATCGATCCAAGCCGCGCCATTGGTACTGGGGTGGGACGCACTGGAGCAGCTCGGCGGCTGCGTCGGTGTTCTCGGCGCGCTCGGCGACCAGCTTGCGGTGGCGTTGCTCATAGTCCCTCTCGGACAGCTCGCGAGCGAGCTGTGCCTCCTCGTGCAGGCGCTCGCGGACCTGCGCCAGGTGCGGCAGCGGATCGTCGATCGCTGCGAAGTGGGTGAGGGCGAGCCGCTCGGGCTGCCAGCCTTCGACGATCCCGATCGAGTCCTCCCAGGTCTCGACGTCGATGTCGGGCGGCGGGGTGGGCGGAACGATTAGGTCGACCCCCGGCAGGCGAACCGCGGCGACGTCGCCGACGAAGGCCGTGCCGCTCTCCTCGTGCAGGTAGCAGACGTGGTGGGAGGCGTGCCCCGGGGTGTAGGCGACGCGCATGCCGAGCACCTGCTCGCCGCCTGAGAGCGGCTTCACGTTGCCCTCCGGCACGGGCACGATCTCGCCCCAGAGTTGCTCCATCCGATCGCCGTAGAGGCGCTCGGCGCTGGCGAGCAGCTTCGAGGGGTCGATCAGGTGGGGGGCGCCGCGCTCGTGGACGTAGACCTCGAGGTCCGGCCAGCGGCGAACCAAGGCGCCCGTCGCCGCGGCATGGTCGAGGTGGATGTGGGTGAGCAGCAGCACCCGTGGCCTCTCGTCGCCCAGTGCCGCCAGCAACGTTGGCAGCGAAGACTCGGGGCCGGGGTCGACGAGGGCGTCGTCGACCTGCCAGCTGCCGATCACGTGCGGCCGCCCCAGGTGCATCGTGTCGATGACGCGCATCGTGGTCGGGGGCGACTTCAGGCGGCCACGGGGGAGGGGAAGCGGTCATCTGCTCCAAGCGTCTGCCGCAGGCCCTCCTCCATGCCACGCGGCGCGTAACCAAGCTCGCGGCTTGCCTTCTCGTGGCTGGCCCAGAAGGTGACGCCATCGGCCGAGGAGATCAGCTCGCGCAGGTTGGGCGGTTGGCCCAGCAGCTTGCCGACGAGTGGGCCGATCGGCGTCATCGCCTTGATCAGCGGAGTCGGCATCGCATGCTTAGGAGCCCTGCGGCCACTGGCGGCGGCGACCGTCTCGATCGCCTCGCGCATCGTCGTCACCGGGCCGCTCAACACGTAGGTCTCGCCGATCCTTCCCTTGTCGAGGGCGAGCAGGATGCCGCCGGCGATGTCCTCGACGTGGGTCATGCAGATGCCGAGCTCGGGGAAGGGCAGCAGCAGGAGCTTCCCCGCGAAGAATTCCTGGAGCAGGTCAGCGACCTGGGAGGTGTCGTCCGGGCCGTAGACGCCGCCGGGTTGAACGATCACGGCGGGCAGCCCATCCTCGATCATCCGCTTGACGATCCGGTGCGCCTCCAGCTTGGTCTCCTCGTAGTAGGAGGTGAACTCCTTGCCGGGGTGCTGGTAGGTCTCGTCGACGATTTTGCCGTGCGTGTTGCCGAAGACTCCACAGGTCGAGACGTAGACGGTCTTGGCGACCTTCGCTTCGAGTGCGGCCTTCATCACGCACTCGGTGCCGGCCACGTTCGCTTCCCACATCGCCGGATGCTGCCTGGCGGGGATCCCGACCTCATACATCGCGGCAGCGTGGACGACAGCGTCGCAACCCTCCATGCCGTTGCGGATCGCCTCGGCGTCGCCGAGATCGCCGCTGATCGGCTCAGCGCCGAGGTCGGTCACCTTCGAAGCCTTCTCCGGGGTGCGGACCAGGCAGACCACGTCGTCACCGCGCTCGCGCAGCTGGCGCACGACGGTGCCGCCGATAAACCCCGTTCCCCCCGTTACGAAGACCTTCACGGCTCGTAAGCCTACCCAGGAAATCCCGGCGCCTACAATCAAGCCGAGTGGATCGATCGAGGAATGGGCGCAACAAGCAGACGCACCACGCCGCCAACGGCGCCGGCGTCTCCAATCCTCGCGCCCGCCAGCGAGCCCTGGCGCTCGGCGTTGTCGAGGGACGTGAGGAGGGCGACCCGCTCGCCGAGCTGAAGGAGCTGCTGCGCACCGCCGGCGTCGCCACCGCGGGCGAGGCCGTCCAGCAGCGCGCCAAGCCCGACCCCGACCGCTACCTCGGCCGCGGCAAGCTGGCCGAGGTCAAGCTGCAGATCGCCGCTTGCGACGCGAACCTGGTCGCCTGCGACGACGAGCTGGCGCCGCGCCAGGAGCGCAATCTCGAGGCCGCTCTCGGGGTGCCTGTGATCGACCGCACCGCGGTGATTCTCGACATATTTGCCGACCATGCCCACTCGGCCGAGGGCAAGCTGCAGGTCGAGCTGGCCCAGCTCGAGTACAACCTGGCGCGCATGCGCGGGCTCTGGACCCACCTCGAGCGGCTTGGAGGCGGGATCGGCACCAGGGGGCCGGGGGAGAGCCAGATCGAGACCGATCGGCGCCTCGCCCGCGACCGGATCGCGGCGCTGCGGCGGCGGCTAGCTCGCCTGGAGCGCAACCGCGGCGTGATGCGCGCGCGCCGGCAGAGCTCCTCGCTGCCCCGGGTCGCCCTCGCCGGTTACACGAATGCCGGCAAGTCGACCCTGCTCAACGCGCTGACCGGCGCCGCGGAGGTCGGCGTGGGGGATAGGCTCTTCCACACGCTCGACCCGACCACCCGCAGCGTGCCGCTCTCGGGCCGCGACTTCCTCTTCACCGACACGGTCGGCTTCATCGAGAAGCTTCCCCATCAGCTGGTCGAGGCGTTCAAGGCGACGCTGGAGGAGACGGTCCTCGCCGATCTGATCCTGCAGGTGGTCGACGCGGCGGCGCCCGAGGAGCGGCGGCTGGCGGATCTAGCGGCGGCCGACGCGGTGCTGGAGGAGATCGGCGCCGGCGACAAGCCGCGCTTGCTCGTCCTCAACAAGGCTGATCTGCTGGACGCCGACGAGCGCAGCGAGGTGCTCTTGCGCCACCCCGAGGCGGTCCTGGTCTCCGCCCTGACCGGCGCGGGGATCGAGAAATTGCAGGACCGGGTTGAGGAGGCCTTCGAGGACACCTTGGCCGAGGTCGAGCTGCTCGTTCCCTACAGCCAGGGGGCCAGGCTGCACGAGCTGCACGAAGTGGCAGGAGACCTCAAGCGGACTGAGCGGGAGGACGGCGTGCTGGTGCATGCTCGGGTTCCTGCTGCCGAGATGCATCGGTTCGACGACTTGCGCACTGCCGACGCTGCGTAGCGGCGAAGGTTGGGGGGGTCCGGCCGTGCGCTGGGTTTCGCGTGTGGAGGCCTGGTTCTCTCGCCCGGCTGGTGGGCGAAAACAGGACGCCGCGCTCGTCCGGACACCCCCAACCTTCGCCATACGTGGCGCTGTAGGGTGCGCGGCGTGGAGCTGCGGATTGCCAAGCTAAAGGACGAGGCCAAGCTGCCGACACGCGCCCATGCTGGAGATGCTGGGGTCGATCTCTATGCCTGTGAGGCTGCTCATTTGGGACCTGGCGAGCGGTGGAGCGTTGGGACTGGGGTGGCGGTTGAGACCCCCGAGGGGCATGCTGGGCTGGTGCTGCCGCGCTCGGGGCTGGCGCGGGATCATGGGATTGCGTTGGTCAACAGCCCTGGATTGATCGACGCCGGCTACCGAGGCGAAGTGCGGGTGCTGCTGCTCAATACGGATCCGGCGGAGACGTTTCGGGTCGAGCCCGGCGACCGGATCGCGCAGCTGGTGATTGCGCCGATCGTGCTTGCGGAGCCTGTCGAGGTGGAATCCCTCACGGAGTCCAGGCGCGGCGACGGCGGCTTCGGATCGAGCGGCCGCTGAGGCCCACCTGTCTTTCCGAAATGAGAATCGCCTGCCCTAGGAGGACGAGTGAAGTCGCTTCCGGAGGCCCGAAGCGGTGAGGATGTCGTCGCCCCCGAGGCCAGCGAGGATGACCGAGTCTGGAGCGGAGGCGACATCAGTTGCGCAGGGCGACTTCGCGGGCGCACTGCTGGGCGGCTTGCTCGAGGCGGTCGTCGAGCGGCTCCAGGTTGGGGACCGTGCCGTAGCGACGCTGCAGCGCGAGCGCGATCAGGTGGTCGGCAAGCCAGGGGTTCTTGGGCAGCAGGGGGCCGTGCAGGTAGGTGCCGATCAGGTTGCCGTGGCGCACTCCCTCGAAGCCGTCGTTGCCGTTGTTCCCGAAGCCCTTCAGCACACTGCCGAGCGGGGTGGCGCCGTCGCCTAGGTAGGTGCGGCCGCCGTGGTTCTCGAAGCCGGCGATCGTCTGCGGACCGCCGCCGAGGTCGGCTTCGATCGCCACGTTGCCGATCAGCCGCTCTCCCGGCTCGCGCACGGTCTCCAGGTCTGCCAGCCCAAGGCCAGGCAGCCGCTCGTCGCCGAGCTGGTAGCTGTGGCCGAGCAACTGATAGCCGCCGCAGACGGCGAGCAGGACGGCGCCGTCGCCCACTGCGCCGCCGAGCGCCTCGCGCTTGCTCGCCACCATGTCGGCGGCAACAGCACGCTGGTCACGGTCCTGGCCGCCGCCGAGGTAGATCAGATCATGCGCGGCGGGGTCGAGACCCTCGCCCGGGCCAGCGGCGGCATAGGAGAAGCCGATCCCGCGCCATTCGCAGCGCCGCTGCAGGAAGAGGATGTTGCCACGGTCGGCGTAGATGTTCATCTGGTCCGGATAGAGGGCAAGGATGCGGAGCTCCATCAGGCCACCTTCTCCACCAGAACGACGGTTGAGCCCACATGCGCGTCGGTGGGAGCGATGGCGCGGCGACCCATCGGACGGAGGCCGACAGCGCGGGCCTCCCTTTCCAGCGTGATTGCATCGAGAGCGCGCAGGGCGACTTCGTACAGCTCCTCCTCCAGCTCACCCTTTGGAGATACCGTTTGCCGCAGCCGTCGCACCTGGATCGAACCGGATCCGATCCGGGCGTCGATCGGCAGGCTCGAGTAGACCCAGCCGTCGACCTCGCGCGTGTCGGGCGGGGGGGGAGCGCTGTCGACGGGCTCGGGCATCGACTCCACGATTGCAAAGGCGGCAAGCCCGCCCGCGACCAGGTGAGCCGCGACGCACCGCAGACAGCGCAGCCGCGACTCCGGGCCGTCGAAGAGCTGGAGCAGCTGCATCGGCACAAGGACCAGGGCGAACTCGGCCTCCAGCTCGAAATGAGTGGCGTCTCCGACCGCAGCGACGGCAGGCAGTCCCACCGCCTGCTCGCCGAAAGCGGCGACCAGCTCCGGGTCGATGTCGAGGCCACTAATCGGGTGGCCACGGCGGGCCAGGTGAAGGGCGACGCGCCCGCTGCCGCAGCCGAGGTCGAGAACC
>DATFVC010000064.1:0-32036 GCA_035260485.1 Solirubrobacterales bacterium
CCGCCGGTCCCGCGGGACCGGCGGGCCCGACCGGGCCGGTCGCGCCTTTGGGGCCCCGGGGGCCTTTTTTGGCTTTGGCCGAGGCGCTCGCCTTGCCGCCACCGGACTGCGTCGCGGCATAAGCGCCGCCGAACATCGCAAAGACGAGGGCGATCACCGAGATCACGCCCGGGATGCCGAAGCGGTTGCGTAGTGGCGAGAGCATCGAATCTCTTCTCCTTGTCCCGTGAGCCCCTCTGCCTGCCGCTTCCCTTGCGGCCCCTTGGCGAAGCTCGTTTATGTCCCTGAAGCTCCTGCCCGTCCCTCGGGCTGAACTGTTCCGTACATGGAACAAGGAGAAAGATAGACAGTTGCGGACATAAAAGTCAAGAGAGTTCGCAAAAGCACCGCCACAAGCATCCGGCAAGGCAGTGGGAAGCGCCCCCCAATCCCCTCTGGATGGAGGAAAATCTAGGTACGCGGGTGTCTCTTAAGAAGAGTGCGGATTCACCGCAGAGCCGCCGGAATCCTGGGCCAGTCCTTCGACCGCGGTGGCGAACTCGCGGAGGTAGTCGAGATATGCCAATGAAGCGAACACGCCGTCGCGATCGAGAGCGCGGCCCAGCCGCTCCAGCGCAGCCGCATCGAGCGGCGGCACGGGACTTCTCGGTCGACAGCGGTCGTTGGCCCACATCGTCGCGGATCGGCCGGATCGAGTCCAGACTGTCCCCCTGCAGAATGCGCCCGACGAGAATCGAACTCGCGACCTTCGGCTTGAAAGGCTGAAGGTCGACGGCATGGGGAGCTGGATTGGGGCGGTTATGTGACCGAGATGCGACACAAATCGCTCGGTCACGAAGCAGGCCTGGTTGGTCTCGACTAGCCTGCCCGCGTGCGCAGACTCGGCCGTCGAGCCATCTTCGTATTTGGGGCCTATACCGCCCTCCTGCTCGCTGTTGTCATCGCAGGGTTCATTGGCCAAAGGGTCGGCATTTGGGCCGCCATTCTCTGGGGAGCGGTAGTTATCGCCGGCGTCGTCCTCTACGCCCGCCGGCGCCGGGTCACCTGACCAGCGGGCCGAAACATCGAAGTTCCAGGAGCCTCGACGCCGACCCAGCTTGACTCTGTAATTGCGTTGCGACCCCGAGATGCGCATCTTGATGCAATAATGCAGCTATGTCGAAGACCCGCACGACCGTCTCCCTCCACGACGATGTCTTCCGCGCCGTCAAGATCAAGGCCGCGCGCACCGGGAAGCGCGATTCGCAGGTGATCGAGGAGTCGCTACGCCGCGACCTCGGCCTCGACGACATCGCCGAGATCTGGGCCAAGGTCACGCCCGCCACCGAGGAGGAGGGCATGGATCTCGCCACCGACGAGCTTCGCGCTATGCGCAAGGAGAGGCGTGGCGAGGGCGGTACTTGACCCGGGCGTCCTCGTCTCCGCGCTGATCACCCCCACGGGCACTCCGGCGAAGCTGTTGACCGCCACCCGCAGCGGAAGCTTCGAGCTGATCGTCTCTCCCCTCCTGCTCGAGGAGCTCAGGTTGGTGCTGCTGCGAGAAAAGTTCCGTCGCTACGTCGACCTCGATGTCGTCGATCAGTACGTAGAGCTGCTGGGCCGAGACGCGGCAATGGCCGCCGACCCAGCAGAACCGCCGCCGATCCACTGCGCGGACCCTGACGACGACTACCTCATCGCCCTGGCGCACAGCCGCAGTGCCGCACTCGTCTCCGGCGACGGACATCTCCTTGATCTTGCCGGAGAGATTCCGGTCTTCACTCCATCCGAGTTCCTCGCGTCCCAGAGTCAGTAGCCGGGCTGGCTGAGTGAGATGCCTGACGCTCCAATCGGCGTATGAGCCGCGAGAGACGTGTTACATCTCGCTTCGCGACATCACACATCAAAAGGGGCTATCAGCCGGTCTACACTGCCGTTTTGACGCCTCTTGCACTACCGTCTTGACGCCTCCTTCACCTCCGCTCTACAGCGAAGTTCGCCTCGGCTGGGGGTTTGATGCCTTCTGCAGAGCCAATTTCCATCAGATTGAAAGGCTGAGGGTGGCCCGCACGGGGAGCGGACTAGCACCGTTTTTGTGACAGATATGCGACTTGACAGGTGCAGTCGTTTCGACCGAAGGTCAGGCGTCTGGATTGACGGCCGAGTCGGCCAATCGCCCGACAGCGGCGGCGAACTCGCGCAGGTCATCGAGATAAGCCAGCGAGGCGAACACAGCCCGGTCATCGATCTCCATATAGAGATGGACCAAGAGGTTGCGTTGTCTGGCGGCGTTGCCAAGCCGCTCGGCGACGTCGGCCGAGATGACTTCCTTGTCGCCGAGGATCTTGAACACGTCGGAATAGCTCGACGGGGCCGCAGCCGACTGCTCGCTAACGACCTGAGCACCCAGGTCTATACAGATCTGAATCGCTAGCTGAAGCAGACGTTCGGTCGCGAGCCTTTGCCGGGCGTCAGCGAGATAGGCGTCCTCTCCGGCGCTACGCACCTCCTCCAGCTGCTCGAGCATCTGCTCAAGGCGCTGGAGACGAGCCTCGACCTGATCAGCGTCGACCAAAGCGCCCTTCCTTCATCCGCCGCCGCAGACCGCGACCGAGCTCGGCACGCAACGGCGCCGTGTCGAGGTACTCGATGATCGCCCGAGTCTCCAGCCGAACCCGCTCGTCATGGTCGCGCTCGACTAGGCGCTTGCCGTCGCGGATAGCGCGATGGCGCATCAGCGGCGGAGCATTGTTGAGCAGCACGACATCGATCTCGTCGGTGCCAACAGCCAGAGCCGCATCGCCGGCAAGCTCCAACTGAAGATCGAAGCGTCCACGAGAATCGAGGCTGGGGTCATGCCAGACCGCGATATCCACATCCGACAGCGGACCTGGATTCCCCCGCGCCTGCGAGCCGATCAACATCGCCCCGACCACGCCCTCGCGATCAAGCGCATGGCTCAGCCGCTCCAACGCAGCCGGGCCGAGTGGCGGCACCCGCGACTTCTCGTTAACGACAGTCATCCCTCACATCGTCGCCTATGGACCGGATCGAGTCCCGCCACCCCTCCATGCGTCCGCCAGTGCCTTGCGCGGATCACCGCCAAACGTAGCTCATCGACGTTTACGCTATAGTTCACCATATGGTTAACAATTCGTTCAGGGCGCTCTCACATCCGATACGCCGAGGGATCGTCGAACGCCTCGCTATTGGCCCGGCGACCGTCGGTGAAGTCACCGGCGGTTTCGGGGTGTCCAAGCCCGCGATCTCCAAGCACCTGAAGGTTCTGGAGGAGACGGGCGTCGTCACCCGCGTGATCGAGGGCCGGACGCACCGGCTCTCGCTCGAGCCCGATGTGCTCGACGAGGCAGCCGACTGGATGGATCGCCAGCGCGCTCTCTGGGGGCGCCTGTTCGATGTCGTCGATGGATATCTGAATGAGAAGGAGCCGAAATGAAGATGCCACCGATCGTCTCGCCGCAGGAGTGGGAGTCCACCCGCGAGGAACTGCTGGTCAAGGAGAGGGTGCTCACCCGCGCCCGCGACGCGCTGGCCGCCGAGCGCCGCCGGATGCCGAGGATGGCCGTAGAGAAGGATTACCGCTTTGAGGGCCCAAACGGGCCGGCGAGCCTGCTTGACCTTTTCGACGGGCGCCGTCAGCTGATCGTCTACCGCTACTTCTTCGAGCCCGGCGTAGCCGGCTGGCCCGAGAGCGGCTGCCGCGGTTGCTCGTTCATGGCCGACCAGGTCGCGCACCTCGCTCATCTGAACTCGCGCGACACCACGCTCGCGTACGTCTCGCGCGCCCCGCAGGTCGACATCGAGCGCTGGAAGGCGCGGATGGGCTGGGACATCCCCTGGTACACGATCACCGACGACTTCGACGCCGACTTCGGCGTGGACGAGTGGCACGGCACCAACGCCTTCTACCGCGATGACGACGACCGGATCTTCCGCACGTACTTCATCAACAAGCGCGGCGACGAGGCGCTGGGCAGCGCCTGGGCCTATCTCGACATCACCGCGCTCGGCCGCCAGGAGAAGTGGGAGGACTCGCCCGAGGGCTACCCGCAGACCGAGCCCTATCTGTGGTGGAACCTCCACGACGAGTACGACGAGCCGACCATCCACGAGGCGGCCCGTTCGAGCCTCGCCGACTCCCAGCGCGGCTCGAGGAGCCCGCGCTCGTGATCCCGCTCGCTCACGTGGGAGGCGTGCCGCTGGAGGAGTTCCTGCCCTGGCTGGCCGGTCCCGGCACGGGGTTGGTGGTGGCGCGGGCCTGGATCGCTGTGCGCCTGCGACACCAACGGGACCGGGGCCGATGAGCGGCGAGACGCTGCTCATCGAGCGTGTCTTCCAAGCCCCCGCCCAGGCGGTCTTCGACGCCTGGACCAGCGAGGAGGTGATGCGGCGCTGGTTCCATGGCCAGCACGACTGGGAGACCCCCAACGCGCAGGTCGACCTGCGCGTTGGTGGCGCCGTGCGCGTGGTCATGCGCGACCCTGTCAAGGACGCCGAGTACGGCGGCGGTGGCCACTACACCGAGATCGACCCCCCGACCCGCTTGGCGTTCACGTGGGCCTGGGACGACGACACCAGGCAGACGCTAATCGAGCTTGACTTCGAGGAGGCCGAAGGCGTCACCACGGTGCGCTTGACCCACAGCGGCCTTCGGGACGAAGAGTCGGTCCGCTCCCACGAAGACGGCTGGGCCAAGTGCTTCGACAACCTCGAGCGCACCCTGAAGGCAGCACATCCTTGGCGGTAGTTGCGGTTCTGAACCTGCGGACCGACACCGCGCATCGGGACCCTGCGGGCGGATCGCGCCTTCCCTCTATATCGACACGCTAGAAGGATGCTGCTAAGCCCGGTCCAATGGCGCGGCTCAGGACCGGCGGATTGAAAGGACGCGCGTCGTCCGCGCGGGGAGCGGGATCGCGGCGACGATGCGACCGGAATGCGACCGTCAGGTAGCTGGCCTCCCTACCATCGAGCACATGGCAATCAAAAAGATGGAACACGTCGGGATCGTGGTCGACGACCTAGCGGCTGCAATCGAGTTCTTCGTCGAGCTCGGACTCGAGCCGGGAGGCACGGGCCAGGTCGAGGGCGAGTTGGTCGACCGCATCATCGCGCTCCATGGGACCAAGGCCGAGTTAGCGATGCTACGAACCCCGGACGGGGACGTAGAAATCGAGCTGGTGAAGTTCCACTCGCCGCCGACTCAGGGCGGCGACCCGCACGCGCCCTCGAACACTCCTGGACTTCGCCACCTCGCCTTCCTCGTCGAGGACATCGACGCCGTAGTCGCCGGCCTACAAGCCCGCGGCACTGAGCTCGTCGGCGAGCTGGTGCGCTACGAGAACAGCTACCGGCTCTGCTACGTCCGCGGCCCCGAGGGAATCATCATCGAGCTGGCAGAAAAGATCGGCTGAGGGGTCCGGTCCGCCGCCGATCCCGAACGACCTGACTAGCGTTCCGTAAGGGATCCGCTCACGGACGTCGCCTACGTCCCGCGCGAGACAGAGTTCGCCGTAGTCGCTGTAGATGGCGCCGGTGGCGCGGACCCATTCGCACCGGCATGCGACCCAGCCCGTCCCGCGGCACCTCTGTTGCGGTGCGATCATTCATCAACTCGGTAGCGGGCGTAACGAGGAGTTGGCTATGCAGGGGAATGAGGGCCTCGACGGAGCGTTGGCGGCCACTCCGTCGGAGCTGCTGTCGGAGCCGCAGGGGCCGCAATCGGCACGCCGGTCGATACCCCGCCCAAGTCCTCCCCGTCGAGGAGTTGAGGTGGAAAGACTTCGAGCGGCTCTGCATGTGGCGTGATTCGGACGAAGAAGCCATGGCCACGTAATACTCAGCCGTAGCCGAGTTCACCGATCTTTGACATCGAGCAGCGTCAGGCTACCACGAATTGCGGCCACTACTCATGGCACCGCGACACGGGACAGGAATGAGTAGAACCGGTGGATCAAGTCGTGGATATGCACATCTGGGATGTGGGCAATCCGGCGAACGTCTCGCAGTAGGATGCCCTCGTACAACGCTGACGTAGATACCGTTGAGACCCTCTTAAAGTCTAAGAATAGATCATGGAGGTATAGGTCGCTAGAGCCCACCCGCGCTGCTTGAAGGTGATGGTAACGCTCATCTTGGTTCTTGAGAACGCGAGTCCATATCTCACGCTTTCCTTTAAACCTGGGCCTCATTTCACCATGACTATAGAGATTGCAAACCAACACCCGAGTGACGGCATCTGGATGCTCGTCGAACGGATCTTCCGGCTCATCGCCCTCTGGAATCGCGAACCGAGATTCAAAATCCCAGAGCAGATCGCAATCGGGTGACAGGATCACGCGTAAATCATACGGCGTGGATCGCACTCCTACTCGCTTGACGTTCGCCAAGTCGATTGGGGGATAGTCGGCTTCATGGTCCCACAGAGGACCAAGTACCTCGCCCTGTCTGAGTGCACCCTCCATTGGAGCGGCGGCGTACGTAAACGGCATGTAGTCACCGCTCCAAGCTCCTGGCGATACCTACCAGGGTTGGGAGTCCTCGGGGTCGGTTCCCGCGCCCACCGGAAATCCCTCCGCCACATAAGTAACCTGCTCCCGGATCTCTAGGCTCAGATCCTCAAAATAGAAGCGGAGTTGGTCACTCATGTTCGACAAGGCATCGTCGAGCACTGGCGTTGGAAGCAGCGACAAAAGCGTGCAACCGAGCATCCGCTTCACGCTGTCGGATCGACCTGACCAACTTGAGAAGGAGAATTCGTAGTCGTCAGAGGTAACCTGAGCGTGGAAGCTGGAACTTAGCTCGTCAACCGGCGTCCTCCACACCGTCCCGGACGCCAAGGGCGTCTCGAAGAATTGGCGTAGTTGACCATCGGAAGAGGTTTCCTGCCTCGTGATTAAATCCGTCGAGAACGTCAAGAACCGAACCCCCTTCTAGGCGGAGCAACGTATGATAGTCCGCATCGATTGAGTATAACTGATTGCTTGGGTCGCCTTCCCGGGTGACGATGCCGTGCTGCAAGCGGACGTGCGTCTCCTCGACCTCTGGATCGGTAAACATTATGTTTGCCGTGGCCTCGGTAACCGCCTTGTCAATATTCGCTTGCGGAGCGCCCAAGTATCCTGCGACGGCTGGGGAGAGGAGTTCGCTCCACTCGTTATCGATGTTCAAAACTTTTCGGTCGAGAATGTCTCGGTATCTCAAACCGGTACGTGTATAAAACGCGGGTCGATAGATCTCCTCAAGCGCCTTCCGAGCGCGCTCAATCTCATCGCGCAGATTCTTCCATTCCGAGTACGCGCGCTCTGAGATCGCCAGAAACTGCGCAGTGAGCGTGACGGATCGATTCCCATCTGCCGTTGAGAAATGGTGCCGAACTGCGCCTCCGGGAGCTGGGACCTGAAGCTGCGACAAGAACTCGGCGATCTCGGGTGGTGCCGCAATTCCCTCCTGGCGTTCGTACAGCGGGTATTGCTCCCTGATCGCCTCCTGAAATCGGGTCGGCTGTTCGGTCCCGATGGCAAGAATCTCGGGGAACTGGAGCTGACAGATGACCTCCTCGATCACATCCACGGCGTAGACGACGCGGGTCGAGTCTGGGAAGATCATGTTCCAAGATGTCGGGCGGGGGCCAAGCCAAGCGGCATGCTAGTGCAGGCGGCGGTCAACAGCGTCCGACTATCGACGCAAGAATGAGGCGTGGATGCCCATAGACATAAGCGATACCCCTGAACTCATAGAGGAGCCGCTCTTCGGCATCCTTGCGATTCGCATCCCCCTTAGCGAGGCTCCTTCGGATTCCTGGCTGCGTCATTTCCGTCTTCAGGATCTGCCGGGGAAGGCACACAGGATAATGGAAAAGGACCTCATTGTTTATCTAGATCGAAACGACAAGGATGTCCTCGCAGCCATGAGGCGCATTGCTGAAGCCGTGGTCAAGACAGGCTCCGTCTCCGAGGAGGCTTCCGAGGAGGATGAGAAAGCCGAGATCCGTCGCAAGAGCGAAATTTCCAGCAAGAGGGAGAAGATCAACGGCCAACTGCAGGACTGGTGGGATCAAGAGCAAGCTAAGCGGCCTAGCGCTATTCAGGCGTAGTAAGCCACCCCTTAAGGGATGACAGCCCTCACCGCCTCTTGACTACACCCAACCGGGTGTGTATACCGCGCAAGCATCGTCTCCACCCGGTGTCCGACGATCTCGGCTAGGTCGGCGTCGTTGATGTCGGCGGCGCGGAGGTGGGTGACGTAGCTGTGACGGCACCCGTGGGGGCGGATATCTAGACCAGAGGCTTCTTGAGTGGGCTTCCAGAGGTCGCGGTAGAAGGTGCGCTCGCGCCATAGGCGGCCGCGTGGAGTTGGGAAGAGGAGTTGGCAGTCGGGGCCGTTGAGGTTGATCTGGGCTTCGAGCATCCAGGCTAGGGTCGCCGGCACCGGGACGACGCGGCTGGCGTCGGGCTCGCCGTGGTCGGTCTTCGTTCCCTCGAGGATCACGCCCTCATGGGCGGTCCGACGGACCTGGAGAGTTTCGCCGTCGAAGTCTCGCGGCGGAGCGGCAACACCTCCCCAGCCTCATCCCGTGTCGGTGAAGACACGGACCATTGCCTCGTAGCGGCCGGCAGCCTTGGCGAAGCGGTGCATTTCCTCGAAGCTGAAGACGCGGATCGGGCGGCGCTTTTTCTTTGCCCTCGGGTCGTTGGCGCGGATGCGGATGCCCTTGAAGGGGTTGAGGTCGCAGACTTCGTCGGTGATCGCGTCCTCGGCCATTGCCGATAGCGCGCGGAGGATGCCCACCGCGCCGGTGGTGGCTCGGCCTTCTACGCGCAGCATGTGGTCGACCAGGGCAAGGTGTGGCGGCGGCGCAGCTCGTGCAGTGGCCAGTCCTTGAGCGAGATGCCCTCAATTTCCACGTCGAGGACTCGGCTGATCCGGTGGTCGTACGTGGCGTTGGTGCGTTCCGCGCAAGGGTGGCGCTCGGTCCACGTTGCGGCGTACTCGCCGAGGGTGTCGGGCTTGTCGGAAATCCCGTAGGCCTCCTCGATCGCCCGTCGCGCCGAGGACGCTATGCCAGTCGGTGGACGTCGTCCACTGCCTCCGAGGAACCCAGTTCGTAGTGTGTCGGGTGTTCGGGGTTGGTGGTTGGAAGGGGCTGGAGTGGCTCCCTGGTTGGAGCTACTGCGGGTCCTGGGCTGACTCCTAGAACACCTGAGTCTGTTGCTCGTCGGGACTTGGCCTTGGTCTTTGTCTCATTCTGGGTCTGTCTTTGGTTTCTGGGTCGATGAGACAGATTTCGGCCCTTCACCGCCGCACATCGCGCTGGGCCGTGAACGCGCCGGCCTCGGTCTTCCCAGGCGTCCACTCGATGCCCTCCAGCAACGCGCAGTCGATCCGTACGCCAAGGGCCGCCGCGAGACGAGCGTGTCGATACGCGGGACGCGAGCGCCTCGCTCCAGCAGACCGATCTCGGTCCGGTGGAGCGAGGCCCGGGCACCTACCTCTTCCTGGCTGAGGTCGGCCTGCCTGCGGAGCTGACGCAGGTTCGCGCCGAACCTGCGGGCAACGGTGAGATCCGCGCCCATCAGTCCAGCTCCAGACGAGCGAAGCAGAGCGCGGCGCGGGTTGGGACGACGAACGCACCCTCGCAGTGCAGGAGCCCCGCGCCGACCAGTTCGCGGATCGCCCGCTCGACCACGTCGTTCGTCTCGAAGTCGCCGGGATGCGCGTAGAGCGTCCGAGCGACCTCGGGGATCGTCAGCTGGGCAGGGTGCTCGCCGAGCAGAAACGAGAGGACGACACGTTCTGCTTGGCGCGTTTCAGCCGCGTAGGGAACGAGGTCGCAATCGGCGCAATCCGTAGGGTTTCGATCAGCCATGAGGAGCTATGCCTCCTTGTGGTCAGGCGGCCCGTCGTGTTTGCGCACGGCGGGCCGCCGCTTATGTTTGGGGAGTCAAGCCTAGCAAGGCTGTCCAAATCTATTGTGACTCCGCGAACCCCCCAAGACCCCAAATCACAGAAGGCTCTCGGGGGCGCGATCCGCCAGCTCCGCAAAAAGAAGGGCGACAGCCTTCAAGCCCTGGCCGAGGAAGCAGGGATCACGAAGAACATGCTCTCCCTAATCGAGCGGGGCGAAGGCAACCCATCGTGGGCGACCGTCCAGGGAATCGCGAAGGCGCTCGGGATCTCCGTGGCGGACCTGGCAAAGCTCGCCGACGCCGAGAAATGAGACAGAAATGAGACTCTCGCGCCTCGGAACGCCTCGGAATCGCCAGGAAACTCGCGGAACGCCGATTCGCCCTCAAACCGAAGATTCGGCTCCACAAAAGGAAAAGGCCGGCATCTGCCGGCACTCCTCCCCATGCGCCCGACGAGAATCGAACTCGCGACCTTCGGCTTGAAAGACCGACGCTCTTTGGTCCCCGTGAAGGGACCGTTGACCACTGAGCTACGGGCGCCCTGCTGCATTACTTTATCGGCGTGAAGCTGTTCGAGCATTGCTGCCGGGCATGGACTTAGGGCTCCAGGGGCGCGTTGCCCTGGTGATGGGCGCCAGTCGCGGGCTGGGCCGCGCGATCGCCGACTCGCTGGCGCGTGAAGGCGCCAAGGTGGCGCTTGCCAGCCGCTCACAGGAGCGGATCGAGGCGGCGGCTGCGGAGATCGGCGGCGAGGCCGCAGCCTTCGTTGCCGACGCCACCGACCTCGAGCGGCTCGCCGAGCTGCCCGGTGAGGTCGAGGCGGCGCTCGGGCCGATCGAGGTCCTGATCGCCAACACCGGCGGGCCACCGCTCGGCGGCGCGCTCAAGCACGAGACGGAAGAGTGGGAGCGTGCGTACCGCTCGCTGGTCCTCGCTCCGCGCGTGCTGGCGGGCGCGGTGGTTCCCGGGATGCAAGAGCGCGGCTGGGGGCGGATCGTCAACGTCGGCTCCAGCACGACCCGCGAGCCGATCCCCGGCCTCAACCTCTCCAACTCGCACCGCATGGCCGCGGTGGGCTTCCTCAAGACCCTCTCGCGCGAGGTCGCCGCCGACGGGATCACCGTTAACACCGTCGCTACCGGCCGCTTCGCCACCGAGCGTCTGGCCTCCAACTACGGCTCGATGGAGGCGGCCGAGGCGGCCGCTCGCGATCAGGTCCCCGCCGGCCGCCTCGGCCGGCCCGAGGAGTATGGCGACCTGGTCGCCTTCCTCTGCTCCGAGCGTGCCGCCTACATCACTGGGATCACGATCCCGATCGACGGCGGCATGCTCCACTCGGCCTTCTGAGCTCTGAGGCGCGACCCGGCTCTTACGATAGGTCGGAGATGAGCCACTCCCATGCCGGCCACACTCACGGCGCCTCGGCGAATGCCGACCGCGGCAGGCTGCGCATCGCCCTGGCGTTGATCCTCGGCTTCATGGTCGCCGAGGTGACGGCCGGGATCGTCGCCAACTCGCTGGCGCTGCTCTCCGACGCCGCCCACATGCTCACCGACGCGGCCGCGATCGGGCTCTCGCTGGTCGCGATCCGGCTCGCCGGCCGACCCGCCGAAGGCCGGATGACCTTCGGCTTCAAACGGGTCGAGATCCTCTCCGCCCAGGCGAACGGGATCACCCTCCTCGTCTTGGCGACGATCATCGCGATCGAGGCGGTGCGGCGGCTCGTCGACACCCCCAGCGTCGACGGTGGCCTGATCCTCGCCGTCGCCCTCGCCGGAATCATCGTCAACCTGGCCGCGACCGCGGTCCTCTCCCGCGCCAACCGCCAGAGCCTCAACGTCGAGGGCAGCTTCCAGCACCTCCTCACCGACCTCTTCGCCTTCATCGGCACCGCGATCGCCGCCGCGGTCATCCTGCTGACCGGCTTCGACCAGGCGGACGCGATCGCCTCACTGCTGGTCGCCGGGCTGATGCTGCGCTCTGCGATCGGCCTGCTGCGGGAATCCGGGCGGATCTTCCTCGAGGCCTCGCCGAAGGGAACCGACCCGGAACGGATCGGCAGGCGCATGGCGGAACAGGTCGGCGTGGTCGAGGTCCACGACCTGCACGTCTGGGAGGTGACCTCGGAGTTCCCGGCGCTCTCGGCCCACGTCACCGTCGAGCCAGAAGCCGACTGCCACCGTGCCCGGCTCGAGCTGGCCGAGCTGATCGAGCGCGAGTTCGGCATCCACCACACGACGCTCCAGGTCGAGCACGAGCCCAAGCGCCTGGTCCAAATCGACAACACCCGCCGACGGGCCTAAAACGGGACGCATAGTCCCGTTTTAGGCCCGTCGGCGGGTGGGTCAGGTCTTGGCGGCCTCGCGCATCGAGGGGAAGAGGATCACGTCGCGCAGGGTCTCGGCGCCGCTCAAGATCATCATCAGGCGGTCTACGCCTAGGCCCGAGCCGCTCGCGGTCAGCATCCCGTATTCGAGCGCGCGCACGAACTCCTCGTCGTGCTCGTGCGGCGTCTCCTCCGCCCCCGACTCCTGCCGTTCGCGCTGTTCGACGAAGTGGCGCCGCTGTTCGATCGGGTCGTTGACGTCGGTGCCGCCGCCGGTGATCTCCATCCCGGCGATGATCCCGTCGAAAGCCGCCGCCAGCAGCCGCGGGTGCTCGGGCACCGGCTTGACCAGCGGCCAGATCGCCAGCGGCAGGTCGATGATGAAGGTCGGCTGGATCAGCTTCGGCTCGATCAGCTTGCCCTGGAGGGTGTCGACCAGCGCCGCCCAGTCGTCGTCGGGCTCGGCGTCCTCGCCGGCGATCTCGGCAAGCTCGTCGCGGCTGGCCTTGGTGATGTCGACGCCGGTCTCTTCCAACAGCAGGTCCTGCAGCCGCAGCCGCGGCCAGGGCGGCGCCAGGTCGATCGTCTCGCCGTCGCGCTCGACCTTCGTCGTGCCCAGCACCCGCTGGGCGACGTCGGAGACGATGCCCTCGGCGACGTCCATCACGCCGTGGTAGTCGGCGCCGCTGACGAACCACTCGAGCATCGTGAACTCCGGGTTGTGCTGCGGCGACATCCCCTCGTTGCGGAAGAACTTGCCCAGCTCGTAGACGTGCTCGAAGCCGCCGACGATCGCCCGCTTCAGGTACAGCTCGGTCGCGATCCGCAGGAAGAGGTGGCGGTCGAGCGCGTTGTGGTGGGTCTTGAACGGGCGCGCCGCTGCGCCGCCGGTCATCCGCTGCAGGATCGGCGTTTCCATCTCGACGTAGCCGCGCTCGTCGAGGTGGTCGCGGATCGCCGCCACGACCTTGGCCCGCATCGCGAAGATCTCGCGCGAGCGCTCGTTCGCCATCAGGTCGAGCTCGCGCTGACGGTAGCGGACCTCGGGGTCGGAGATGCCGTGGAAGAGGTCGGGTGGGTCGCGCAGCGCCTTTGCAAGCAGCACGCACTCGCGCACCTCGAGCGCCAGCTGGCCGCGCTTGGTCACGTAGAGATCGCCCTCGACCCCGACCAGGTCGCCGATGTCGAGGTCTTCGATCCGGTCGAACGCCTCCTGTCCGAGCGCGTCGACGCGAGCGTAGGCCTGGATCGTGCCGGAGAGGTCGCGGACGTCGAAGAACGTCGTCTTGCCGTGGCCGCGCTGCCCGGTCACCCGGCCGGCGATCCGGTAGGAGAACTCGCCGTGCTCGCCCTCCCCCAGCTCGGCGGGGTCGTGCGCCTCGAGGATCTCGGCGATCCTGTTGCGGTCCGGGAAGGAGAAGGGGTACGGGTCGATCCCTTCGGATCGCAGCCGCTCGACCTTCGCCAGACGCTCAGCCGCGCTCAAGGCGCGACGCCGACAGTTACCCGCTCACCGCCCATGTAGTCGCGCATAGTAGTCGCGTCGCCCAGCATCTCCCGCATCGCCGGCCCGTGGTGCGTGTCGTGCTCCATCGCGAGCTTCCAGCCGCTCGGCGTTTCGGCGATCAGGCCGCGGATCACGCCGAGGCCGTCCTCGCCGCAGGCGCCGGTGACGGCGATCCGCGGCTCGCGCCGGATCTCCGGCGAGCGGTCGTAGATCGTCTCGTCGGTGACGTAGGGAAGGTTGGCGATGACGAGGTCGACGTCCTCCAACCCCTCGGGCAGACCCTCGGCGACGCTGACCTCCAGCTCGAGGCCGAGCCGCTCGGCGTTCTCGTGGGCGGCCTCGACAGCTTCCGGCGAGAGGTCCGAGGCGGTGATACGCAGGTCCGGCCGCTCAGAAATCAGGGCCAGGGCGATCGCCCCCGACCCGGTCCCGACCTCGTGCACGCGGGCGCCCTCGGGAAGTTCGGTCCCGACCTGCACCAGCAGCTCGGTCTCGCGGCGCGGCCAGAGCACGCGCGGGTCGACGGCGATCTCGAGGTCGCGAAAGGGGGCGCGGCCGAGGACGTAGGCCAGTGGCTCGTGGTCGGCGCGGCGCGCCACGGCTGCCTCGATCGCAGCCACGACCTCGGGTGAGGCTTCACCCGCGCCGTCGCGGGACAGCTCCTCGACACTGACACCCAGCCCGTTGGCAACCAGGGCCTCGGCGTCAGCGCGCGGCTCATCGCAGCCGGCCGCCGCGATCGTCTCCGTCGCGGTGTCGAGCAGCTCGCCGACAGTCGCGGCGTCTGCAACACCCCCGCTACCGGTCTCCACTGCTTCCACTCCGCTCGCCTCCTCGTTTACCTGAACCCGTTTACGAAAGAATATTTGTGCAAGATTAGCCGACATCGAGCCACCGCAGTCAACCGGCTGGCCGTGGATCGGGTGTGGCGGAAGCGTTAACGCGGGACAGGACCCCGTGCCGTCGCTTCACCACCCAAATCCAGGTAACGCCGGCGACCATCATTGCAAGGCTCTCCAGCTGGGCGGAGGTAAGGCCGAGCGCGACATCGCTGTTGCGCCGGATGAACTCGACCAGGAAGCGCTCGGCGCCGGCGTAGACGAGGTAGATCGCAAACAGCACTCCGGCCCGGAAGCGGTCGCGCAACTGCCAGAGGATCCAGGCGCCCAGCCCCATCGCCAGCGTCTCGTAGATGGGCGTCGGGTGGACGGTGCGGTCGGTGGGCACGGTGCCGTCGGGGTAGGACATCGCCCAGGGACCGTCCCAGGCCTTGCCGTAGTCGCCGTCGCCGGAGAGCTGGCAACCGCAGCGCCCGATCGCGTAGCCGAGCGCCAGCGCCGGCGCCGCCAGATCGAGCAGGGTCAGGCGCAGGAAGTCGCGGTACCAAGCCCAAGCCAGCACGGCGAGAGCGCCGCCGATCGCACCGCCGTACCAGACCAGCCCCGAACCGCCGAAGAGGTTGCCGAGCAGGTCGTCCTTGACGCTGTCGTAGTTCTGGATAACGAAGTAGAGGCGGGAGCCGACGACGCCGCCGAGCAAAGCGGCGAAGCCGATCTCATAGGCCCAGTCGACCGGCTTGCCGATCTCCTTCAACCGCTTCGCGACCAGCGCCCCCGCGGCGAGGAAGGCGAGGGCGAACATCAGGCCGAAGGTCTGGAGCGTCAGCGGGCCGAGATGGATCTCCGGATACATGCCTACTCGACCAGCAGGGTACGGAGGAGCGCCTTCTGCGTGTGGAGGCGGTTCTCGGCCTGGTCCCAAACGGCGGAGCGCGGGCCGTAGAGGACGTCGGCGGCGATCTCCTCGCCGGGATGGGCAGGCAGGCAGTGCAGAACGACGGCGCTGTCCTTGGCCGCGGCGAGCAGGTCGGCATCGACCCGGAACGGGGTGAAGTCGGCGCGGCGGCGCTCGGCCTCCTCCTCATCTCCCATACTGACCCAGACGTCGGTGTAGATCGCGTCGGCGCCGGAGACGGCGAGCCGCGGGTCCTCGCTCAGCTTCGCGCCGTGCCCCTGCTCGAGCTGGTAGCCCTCGGGCGCGGCGACCGTCAGCTCGACCCCGGCGAGCTCGCAGGCGATCGCGAGCGAGCGAGCGACGTTGTTGCCGTCGCCGACGTAGGTGAGGCGCAGCCCGTGCAGATCGCCGCAGCGCTCGCGCAGGGTGAGCAGGTCGGCGAGCGCCTGGCAGGGATGGTGGCGCGGCGTCAGCGCGTTGACCACCGGCACCTCGGCCTCGGCGGCCAGCTCGGCGACCGCGTCGTGGGAACCGGAGCGGATCACGATCGCGTCGAGGTAGCGCGAGAGCACCCGGCCGGTGTCGCCGATCGACTCGCCGCGGGAGAGCTGCAGCTCGTCACCGCGGAGGACGATCGGCGTCGCGCCGAGCTCCGCGACGCCGACCTCGAAGGAGATCCGCGTCCGGGTCGAGGGCTTCTCGAAGACGAGGGCGATGCTGCGCCCGGCCAGGTCGCCGGAGCCCGCGCCCTGCCCATGGCCGGATTTCAGCTCGAGGGCAAGGTCGAGCAGCTCGGAGAGCTCGAAGGCCCCCAGCTCTTCACCGGTGAGGAAGTCGCGCTTCAAGCCGCGGATACTACGGGCGTGGAGTTGACCGTCATCTCCTGGAACCTCTTTCACGGGCGCGACTTCCCGCCCGATCCGGCGCTGTTCACCTGGCGCTCGCGTCTGCTGCGGACCACGGAGCGCAACGCCACCCACGTCCAGGTCAACCGTGACCTGCTGGACGAGTTCTCCCACCTGTTGGCCGGGGCCACCTGGGACGTGGCCTTGCTGCAGGAGTGCCCGCCACGCTATTGCGAGCCGCTGGCCCGCGCCTGCGGCGCCGAGCCGCACTGCGCGCTGACTTCGCGCAACTCGCTCGGCGCCCTGCGAAGCCTCGCCGCCCACCTCAACCCGGACCTGATCGCCTCCGGTGAGGGCGGCTCCAACCTGACCCTGGTCCGTGCCGCGGGGGCACTGGAAGGAACCGCCGAGCGGCGCGAGCTGACGATACACGCCGGCCGACCCGAGCGGCGGGCAATGGCCTTCGCCCGCACCGGCTCCGGCATCTGTATTGCCAACCTGCACGCAACCAGCGACCGTCCGGAGCTCGCCGCCGAGGACGTGCTGCAGGCCGCCGGGGCCGCAACCGGGTGGGCCGGCAACGCCCCGCTGCTGTTCGGCGGCGACCTCAACTTGAGGCCTGCCGAGAGTCCCGCCCTGTTCGACGAGCTGCGCGAGCGCTTCGGCCTCGCCGCTCCGACCGGCCCCAACGCGATTGACCATCTGCTCGTGCAGGGGCTCGACGTAGTCGAGCCTCCTCATCAGTGGCCGGCCGAGCGACGGGAGCTGCGCGAGGACGGCCTGGCGCTGCGCCTTTCCGATCACACCCCGGTCGAGGCACGTTTCGCCCGACCCACCCCAAGGTAATGAGATAGTCAACAGCAGCGAAACTGTCTTTACCCGCGTATAGGGCAGGTAAGTGCAGTTTCACCGTCCAAACCAGTAGCGAGATAGGAGGCAACTGAGCATGGCCGCGAAAAAACAGTCGTCCGGCAAAGCGACGAAAAACTCGAAAGCCGGGACGCGCGCCAAAAAAGCGTCCGCTCGCAAACCCGCCGCCAAAAAAGCGAAAGCGGCGAAGAAATCGGCCAACCCGGGTGGCGCTACCGGCCTCGACAAGAGCGTCGAGCACTTCCGCGAGAGCCTCGAACACAGCGTCACCCTGAGCCGCGATCGCCTGCAGGAGGTCGTCGACGACGCGGTCAAGCGGGGGCGGATGACCCGCGGCGACGCCGAGAGGATGGTCTCCGACCTGATCAAGCGCGGCCGCCGGCAATCCGACAGCATGCTTAAAGAGCTCGAACGGCTGGTCAAACAGGCCCGCAAAGAGGTCGGCGGACGAACCGCGCCGGTGCGCAAACAGGCGACCCAGGCGGCGCGGCGCGCGCGCAAGAAACTGAATTAGAGGGCGCTGGGTGGAGGCGGGCGGCAAAACTGCGACGCGGCCACGGCGCGGCGAGTTGCTCGAGGTCGAGATCGACTCGCTCGCCTTCGGCGGGCGTGGCGTCGCCCGGGTAAGCGGCTACGTCGTCTTCGTCTCCGGCGGCCTCCCCGGCGACCTTGTGCGGGCCGAGGTCACCAAACCGAAGAGCCGCTTCGCCGAGGCGCGAGCGGTCGAGCTGCTGCGGCCGGGTGCGGACCGCATCGCCAACCGCTGCCTGCACGAAGGCGAGCCCTGTCCGGGGGCGCCGTGGCAGGGGCTCGCTTACGAGCAGCAGCTCGTCCACAAGCGCGATCAGGTCGACGAGGCGCTGCGCCGGATCGGCGGCCTCGACGGCTTCGAGCTGGAGGAGATCGAGCCGGCGCTGGAACAGTGGCGCTACCGCAACAAGCTCGAATACTCCTTCGGGGCTCGCGAGGACGGCGAGACGGTGCTCGGCTTCCACGCCAGCGGCCGCTGGGACCTGGTCGTCGGCGTCGAGGACTGCCTGCTCGCCTCCGAGCGCGGCAACGCGGCCCGCAACGAGGTGCGCGACTGGGCGCACGAGGGATCGGTCGCCCCCTACGACCGGCCGGCCGGGACGGGCGTCCTCTGCAACCTGGTCGTCCGCGAGGGGCGGCGCAGCGGGCAGATCCAGACGCGCCTCGTCACCACACCGAAGCGCTTCCCCAAGCCCCCGGTCGACCTGCACACCGTGGTCGATGACGGCTCGGGGGGAAGCGAGGGGCCGACAGGCGTGCTCGGCGAGGAACTGCTGCGCGAGCGGCTCTGCGGGCTCGACTTCGAGATGTCCTACAACGCCTTCTTCCAGACCAACACCGAGATGGCGGAGCGCCTCTACGCGGTCGCCGCCGAGTACGCGGGGCTGAGCGGCGGCGAGCGGGTCTTCGACCTCTACTGCGGGATCGGCACGATCGGCCTGACGATGGCCGGGCGGGCGGGCGAGGTCTGGGGCCTGGAGATCGTCCCCGACGCGATCGCGGACGCCGAGCGCAACGCCGAGCGCAATGGGATCGGCAACGCGCGCTTCCTCACCGGCAGCGCCCGCACGGGAGTACGGCCTCTGATCGAGCAGGCGGGCAAGCCCGACGTCGTCCTGCTCGACCCGCCCCGCCCCGGCCTCTCGCAGAAGATCGTGCGGCGGGTGCTGGAGTGCGAAGCGAAGCGGATCGTCTACGTCTCCTGCAACCCGACCACGCTGGCGCCGAACGCGGCGCAGTTGGTCGAGGCGGGCTATACCCTGCGCCGCGTGAAGCCGGTCGACATGTTCCCCCAGACCCCCCACATCGAGTGCGTGGCCCTCTTTGAGAGGGCCAGCTGATGCCTCGAGGCTTTGGAGTCGCGGCCGGCCTCGACCCCGACGTGGCGCGGCCGCTGGCCGCCCGCTGCGCCGAGCTCGGCTACGACTCGCTCTGGTCGAACGACCACCCCGGCGCCAAGGGGTTGGAGACGCTGGCCGAGTTCGCTGCCGCCGCGCCCGAGATCGAGCTCGGCGTCGCCGTGATCGCCCTCGACCGTACGCCGCCGCAGGAGATCGCCGCCGACATCGAGCGGCTCGGGCTCGACCCGGCGAAGCTCTGGCTCGGCGTCGGCGCTGGCTTCTCCCAGAAGCCGCTGACGCGGATGCGGGAGTCGCTACCCGAGCTGCGCGAGCAGCTGCCCGGCGTCCGTCTCGTCCTCGCCGCGATGGGCCCGAAGATGTGCGCCCTGGCCGGCGCCGAGTTCGACGGCGCCTTCTTCAACTGGATGACCCCCGAGTTCGCCGCCCGCGCCCGTAATCAAGTCGAGGCCGGCGCTGAGGCGGCAGACCGCGAGTGCCCACCGATCTTCGGCTACGTCCGCACCGCAGTCGGACCCGACGCAGCCGAGCGCCTCGCCAAGGAGGAGTCCTTCTACCGCGACCTCCACGCCGGCTACCGAAACCACTTCGACCGCCTGGGCGAGCCCGAGGGCACCGTAGGAGTAGCCGCCCCAGACCGCGACCGAGCCCAAAAGTCCCTAGCCGCCTACACCGCCCTCGACACCGTCGTCGTTCGGGGACTCGCCTCAGCTACCGCCGACGCGATGGGCGCTGTTGCATCGGCTGCGGCACCGGCAGCTGACTGAATCGCCGCACGCGCCGACGAGGAGGGATGGGGTGTCCCTCCCGCGCAGCGGCGTCCCGATTTTCGCCCCAACCACATTCTCGAACGGCCGCGAACGCCGAGGCGAAAATCCCAGCAAGCGGGAGGGACACCCCATCCCTCCCCAGCCGGCTAGTACGGCGGCAGATCCTCGTACCACTCGCCAAGCACCTTGAACGAGCGCCAGAAGCGCTGCTTGGCGTTCTCTTCGTCAAGCGATTCGTCGATGTCCGGGGTGTAGAGGGCGTCGATGGTCGGCGTGAAAGCCTGAACCTCACCCTCGCGAGGCTCAATCGGGCGCGAGAGGGGGATTTCGAGGCCGTTGAGGACGCGCAGCGCCGGCTCCCCCATGACGACGACGATCTTCGGCTGCACGATCGCCAGCTCCTCGACCAGGCGCCGCACGCACTCCTCGGCGGCGAGGTCCGGCTCGGCGATCGGGCACTTGACGCAGAGCGTGCCGTAGACGACCAGCGGGTCGATCCCCAGCCGCTTGAAGCTTTTCATCAGCGCGTTGCCGGGCCGGCCGTAGAAGGCGACCCCCTCTTCTATCTCGGCGACGCCGGGGGCGTGCTTGATCATGAAGACGTCGGCCTGCGGGTGCCCCGAGCCCAGCACCGGCATCAGCTTGCCGCGCGGGCAGTGCGGGCACTCCTGCAGCTCGTGGGTCAGCTGGTTGAGCTCGCGGATCGCGCGCTCCAGGTACTTCTCTCTTATCTCATCGTCGGTCGCGGGCACGCTCGGCGATCTCTTTGACGGGACGGGCGTGGCTCCTTTCGCACGGCCTTCCTGCATCAGCTCTTGCTCGCCGGACGCCGTTTCTTGCGGGGCCTGCCACCCCGCACCGGCTTGGCGTCTGGGACGCTGCGCTTCGGCGCCTTCGGCCGCCCCGCCGTCTGCAGCAGCTTCAGCGCCTGCACGTAGACGAGGTTCTTGTGCTTGCGGGTGATGTCGGCGTCCCGCATCGCCTCGAGAAACTCCGGCGGCCCTTCGAAGTCGTGGATCCGGACTCGCACGCTGCCCAGCCCCTGGGCGACGTGGCTGTCGGAGCCGGCGCCGGGGACGATCCGGTACTTGCGGGCGAAGCGCTCCGCCTCCTCGTTGAACGCGGTCAGCGCCACCCGCGGGTTGAAGACCTCGAGGATGTCGATCTCCTCGACGATGCCGAGCAGGTGCTCGTAGTCGGGCACCGAGTGGAAGCGGTCGAACGGGTGCGGGACGTAGACGAGGCCGTTTTGCTCACGGATCGCGGCGATCGTCTCCGCCATCGTCATCCCGCGCGGGATCTTCTCCTCGAGAAAGAGGCCGATCACCTCGCCCTGCTCGGCCGTCTTCACCTCCTCGGCGACGATCACCTTGATGCCGCCCATCTCCGCCGCGATCCGCCGCGCCTCCAGCGCTCCCGAGACCTCGTTGTGGTCGGTGATCGCGATCGCGCCGAGGCCACGGTCGCGGGCCGTCTCCAGCAGCACCTCGACCGGGGTCGCGCAATCCGGCGAGTGATCGGTGTGCATGTGGAGGTCGACCTCGATCAGCGGCCGCTCGGCAATCCGCCGTCGCACGTCAGCGTTGCCGGCCGGATCGTGCCGACGGGCGGTGAGGCGACTGTAGATCGCTTCGAACTCGGCCGCGACCGCGGCCCAGTCCCGACCCTCGCCGTCCGGCTCAACCAGCTCGTAGGGGCCGGGGAAATAGCGCTCCAACAAAGCCCCAGTCGCCGACGACGTTACGGTCCGCGCATCGAGGCGGCCGAAGAAAAGCTCAACCAGCGGTCGCGCCACCTGGGTCGATAGGACTCGCTCCTGCGGTTTGTGGAAGGTGGCGACGTTGAGCGCGAAGGAATGGCGCAGCGCCGCCGAGGAGACGCTGGGGGCGAACGGCTCGTGGACGTGGACTATGTCCAGCGAGTTGGCCAGCAGCCGCTTGACCGGGTCGCCGGCGGCGACCGTCAACACCTCATGGCCCCGTCCTTCGAGCTCCTCAGAGAGCCGCCGGACGAACTCGTTGACCCGGTTGCGGGTGCCCCGCCGGTGGGGCGTGACCTGGGCTATCGAGAGGGGCGGGCCCGGCACAGCTCGGCTCAGGCCGAGACCTTCGCCCCGGCCGACGCCTTGTCACGCGCGTGCTTGGCGATGAACTCCTCGGTCTGCTCGCGCGCCTCGTCGTCGGGCCGCTGGCTGTGCGGCGACTTCATCAGGTAGCTGGAGGGCCCGTCGAGCTGGCCGGCGATGCCGTTGTTGAGCGCCAGCTTGAGGATCCGCACCGCGTCGATGACGACGCCGGCCGAGTTGGGCGAGTCCCAGACCTCGAGCTTCAGCTCGAGGTTGAGCGGCACGTCACCGAACGATTTGCCCTCAAGGCGAATGTGGGCCCACTTGCGATCGGTCAGCCAGGGAACGTAGTCGGAGGGACCGACGTGGACGTCCTCGGCGGGCAGCTCGTGGCCCATGATCGAGGTGACCGCGTTGGTCTTCGAGATCTTCTTCGAGTCGAGCCGCTCGCGCTCGAGCATGTTGTAGAAGTCCATGTTGCCGCCGACGTTGAGCTGCGAGGTGCGCTCTACGCGCACGCCGCGGTCGTGGAAGAGGCGGGCGAGTTGGCGGTGGACGATCGTCGCGCCGACCTGCGACTTGATGTCGTCGCCGATGATCGGCAGGCCCGCCTCCTGGAAGCGCTTGCCCCAGTAGTCCTCGCGGGCGATGAAGACCGGCAGGCAGTTGACGAAGCCGACGCCCGCCTTCAGCGCCTGCTCGACGTACCACTTGGTCGCGTCCTCGGAGCCGACCGGCAGGTAGCAGACCAGCACGTCCGCCTTGGTCTGCTTGAGGATGCCGACGATGTCGGCGGTCTCCCCCGGCGCTTTGGCGATCTTCTCTTTTAAGTACTTGCCGAGGCCGTCGTGGGTCATGCCCCGCTCGACCTTGACGCCAAGCTCGGGCACGTCGGCGAACTTGATCGTGTTGTTCTGCCCCGACCAGATCGCCTCGGAGAGATCCTTGCCGACCTTCTCGGAGTCGATGTCGAAGGCGGCGACGAACTCGACGTCGCGGACGTGGTAGCCCCCGAGGTCAACGTGCATCAGGCCCGGGACTTCCTCGGAGGGGTCGGCGTCCTTGTAGTACTGGACCCCCTGGATGAAGGAGTTGGCGCAGTTGCCGACGCCGACTATCGCGACGCGGACCTTGTCGTCCGTGGGGGCGGCGGCGTTGCCGCTGGCTCCGTTGGTCTCACTCATGAAGTTCTAAGTCCTTCCTCGATCTGGCTGACTGGCAATGCAAACCCGCGACCTCGACTGGTTACAGCTCGGGCGGCCGCGGGGCCTCGCTTGAAAGCTCGTTTCGGACGTGCCATACACGCTGGATCGTCGTGACGATGGTCAGCGCCGCGATCAGGTAGACCGCTGGCGCCAGGAGCTCGAAATCACCGAGCCCGGCACCCTTGGCGAAAACCAAGCCGACCGAGAGTATGACTACCCGGACGGGACGCGTCGCCAACCCGACCTTGCACTCGACCCCGAGCGCCTCGGCACGGGCCCGCGTGTAGGAGACCATCAGCGAGCCAAGCACCGCGACCACGCACATCGCGGCGGCGAAATCGTCGCCGGTCGCGGCGAAGTAACCGGCGACCGCGGCCAGCACGATTCCCTCCTCGATCCGATCCAGGGTCGAGTCGAGAAACGCGCCGAACAGCGTCCCCTTGCCCGACATCCGCGAGTAGCGGCCGTCGAGAGTGTCCATGACAGACCCCGCGATGAAAGCGACGCCGGCCAGGAAGAAGAGTCGCTGGGTGACCAGCGCCGCGGCGACCAGGTTGCCGATCAGACCTGCGACCGAGATCGCGTTCGGCGTCAGCCGCGACTCGATCAGGCGGTCCCGCGCATAGGCGCGAAGCTCCTGCCCGTTGCGGGTCTGGCGGCCGTTGCGGCGGCTCCCCGGTGCCCGCGGAGGGGCCGACGATTCCATTGAGTTGAGGCTAGACGATCTGGGTCCGAAAACGGGGCGCCAGGCCCAAAGCTAGGCCTCAACCTCCTGCGGCGTGGCGCTCCGCCACGACCAGGCCTCGGGCCGGGCGCGGGCGAGAAGGCGGCTGGCGACCAGCGCCGACGTGACCGCGACCATCCAGCCGAGGCCGATGTCGAGCCAGTAGTGGTTGCCGGTGACGATCACGACCCAGGCGATGAGCAACGGCCAGGCGCCCCAGAAGGCTTTCGCGATCCCGTTGCGGCAGACCATCACGCCGGTGCTGCCGATCATCAGGGCGAAAGCGCAGTGCATGCTCGGCACCGCCGCGTAGGGGTTGATGAAGATTTTGGCCAGGGTCGAGTCGTGGTTGACGTTGGAGAAGTCGGTGATCGTGTCGACGAAGCCGTGGTCGGGGAACATCCGCGGCGGCGCGGTCGGATACAGCGTGTAGCCGATCAACGCGATCCCCATCGAGACGACGAACATGTTGCGGACGAAGTAGTAGGACTCGTTGCGAAAGAGGTAGAGCCAGACCAGGAAGCCGAGCGCGATCGAGAACTGCGCGTTGAGATAGATCTGGTTGGCGAGCTCGATCAGCCAGTGGGCGGGCAGAAAGAACGCCTGCAGGCTGGGCTCGAAGAAAGTGTTGGTAGAGCGCTCGAGGTCGATCACCTGGGCGCCGTGCGCGATTGCGTCGGAGCGCTGCGAGTCCGCTATTCCGCGGACCAGCTCGTAGGCGACGTCGACGCCGACCAGGATGCCGAGCTGGCGGCCCGCATCGCCCCAGCCCCGGGGCAAACGCGACCCAATCGCGGAGAGGGCACGAGACATCTAGCGATTGTAATCGGCCCGTTAACAGGCGGGCTAACCGACGAAGCCCAAAACGCGGTCAATAACCCGCTGGTCGTCGATCCAGGGCCAGTGGCCGGCGCCTTCGACGATCTCGACCTCCGCGTTGGGGAGGGCCTCGGCGTGGGCGCCGTCGGCATGGCGGTAGAGGGCGAGGGTGGCGTCGCGGGTGCCCTTGTCCCCAGTGGCTCCAGATCATGTCGACGAACTCCGGCGGCATCGGACTGTGGTCGGCGCGAGCTCGCCGCATGATCTGGGACATCGACCACTTCGACGTCGTCGCGTTGGCAAACTCGCCGAGCCCTCGGCGGCGCCAGATCTGCGCGACCCAGTGCCAGCGATAACCCGGCAGCAGTGGCACGACGTTGACGACCACGAGCTTCTCGACGAGACGCGGCCGCCGCTGCGCCCCGATCAGCGCCAGCGAGCCCCAGTCGTGGACGACCAGCTTGCGCTGCCCTATCCCGATCTCGTCGAGGCAGCGCTCGAGGAAGGCAGAGAGCCCGTACATCGAGTAGTCGAAGCTGTCCGGGCTCGGATGGTCCGACCGTCCCCAACCCGGCATGTCGATAGCGATCGACGGCCCGCCCCGCTCCATGAACGGCACCCAGTCCTCACCGTGACTGGGATTGCCGTGGCAGTACACGGTCGGCGTCCCCTCCCCCGGCGCGCCGGTAGAAGACCCTGATCCCGTCCAAAACAAGCTCACGCTCTTCGATCACGTTGGCCACCGGAGGGGCATAAGCGCCAATAAAGTCCCGGCCGTGAGCTGGAAGCGACCAGACAGACGCCGCGTGCGCGCCATCCGCGATCGCCTGCGGAAGATGTACGGGCAGCCGGTGAACGAGCCGCACGGGCGCCCAATCGCCGAGTTGATCAAGACGGTGCTCTCCCAGCACACCAACGACCGCAACCGCGACCGCTCCTTCGCCCGCCTGCGCGAGCGCTACCCGACCTGGGAGCAGGTGCGTGACGCCCCCGTCGACGAGCTGGAGGAGGCGATCCGGCCCGGCGGCCTTGCACGGCAGAAGGCGCCCCGCATCCAGGCGATCCTGGAGCAGCTGGGCGACCATCCCGATCTCGATTGGACCGAGACGGCGCCGCGTGAGGAGTCGCTCGAGTTCCTGCTCTCGCTGCCAGGGGTCGGTCGCAAAACGGCGGCCTGCGTGCTGATCTTCACCTGGGGCATCCCAGAGATCCCGGTCGACGTCCATATCCATCGCGTCGGCGGGCGGCTTGGCCTTTTTCCGCCGAAGGCCTCGTTCGAGCGTGCGCACGACGAGATGCTGGCGATCGTCGACCCGGAGGACGCCTACGAGCTGCACATGAACCTGATCCGCCACGGCCGCGAGCTGTGCCGTCCGAAACCGCGCTGCGGAGAGTGCGCGCTGCGCCGGATGTGCCCTTGGGGCCGGTCCAACGACCCCACGCGCACGTCTGGCGGCGCCGGACACGGCGCGGTGCGGCGTCCTCGGTCGGCCAAATAGCGCTGCTATTCGGCCTCCCTGCGTCCTTGCCCCGCTTGGTCCGGCGCTCGCCAGCCGCACACCTGGGTTCCCTGGACCGGCCCTGGTACCGTGCCGGGCGCGAATGAGCAAAAAGACCTTCATCGTCTTCGGGTTGCTGGTCGTTTTCCTCGCAGCCCTGATCCCCTGGCTCGCCTTCCGCTCGGACGGCAACGCGGCAAACGCGGAGCCTGTCCCGAGCAATCTGAAGGCCGGGCAGAGTCTCTTCCAGACCAACTGCGGCACCTGCCACACGCTCCACGCGGCAGGGACCGACGGCAACTTCGCGCCGAACCTCGATGAACTGCTGGCCCCGACCGGCCCACCGGAAGGGCCAAACGCGCAGCAGACCATCGAAGCGACCGAAAGCCGTGTCCTCAACGCGATCGAAAACGGCGTCGACAGCAGCACGACGCCAGGACGGATGCCGGCGGGCATCATCAACGGCGAGCAGGCCAAGGAAGTGGCCGAATTCGTAGCGGCAACTGCCGGCGAGGGCTAGACAGCCCGCCGATGGGCCTAAAACGAGACTATATGTCCCGTTTTAGGCCCATCGGCCTTGGTGTTAGTGGTCGAACCTCAGGGCGCTGAATAGGCCTGCGTGGTCGGAGTCCCAGAAGCCGTTTACGGGCTGGAGGCCGGTTACGGCTGAGCTCTGGAGGGTTATCTCGCTCGGGTTGCGGGTCAGGATGTGGTCGACCTGGTGGTTGAAGTCGACGACGCTACCGCCGGCTCCTTCCGCCAGCAGGCTCGAATGGAGGCAGCAGCCGAGCGGCGTGCCGGTGCTGCGCTCCACCATGCCGGCGGCAACCAGCGTTTCGTAGGCCTGCCTATCGCCTGGTTCGACCGTGTCGTCGTCCGAGTTGAGGTCGCCCACCAACACCACCGGCAGGATGCTCGTCGCGGGGCCGCCGGGAGCGACCAGCTCAGCTGCCTGTTTGGCGCGGAAGCTGGGCACCAGGGCTGCCGGATCGAATGCCTCCAGATGGGTGTTGACGAAGCGAAACCAGTCGCTGCCGCGAACCCTGGCGTCGACGCTGGTCCAGCCGCGCGTCACCGGCACCTGGGCGCCGAGGATTTCGACCGGCAACAGGTTGGCGAAGTGGCCCGCGTTGGCGTTGGCGGTGTCGACGCCGGCGCCCTTGCGAGCAAGGATCACGTCGCGCATCGTCAAACGGCCGTTGATCTCGGCGTTGGGAATGCCCTGCGCCGCCGGACCATCGTTAGGGATGCCGTTCTCGTCGGCAGGGGCCTCAAAGTCGAACTCCGGCTGGGAGACGACGACTTCGTATTGCGTTTTGCCTTTGTTCAGCTGGCCGAGCAGTTCCTGCAGATAGTCGTAGCGGACCGTGGTCGCGCTGGGGCCCGTTTTCAACGGCGCCAGGCTGGGCGGCGCGGTGCGCCACAGAGCCACCTCCTGCAGGCCGACGAGGTCGGGCTGCTTTTCGAGGATCTCGTTCGCCAAGCCCTTGGCTCGCGTGGGGAAGTCGTTGGCGGTCACTTCGCGCAGGATCTGGCCGTTGGCGGCGACGAACGCTTCCAGACTGGGGGCGCCGATCGCCGGCGCCAGATCCGCGCCGAGATAGAGGTTGCGGGTCATCGCGTTGACGACCTTGCCGTGGCCATGGTCGCCATGGGGCTTGCCGTGATGGCGATGATCCTTGCCATGGCCGCGATCGTCGTGGCCATGGCGATGCTGCTGACCGGAGGGATGGTTGGCTGCGTGCTCGTGACTCCTCCCGTGTGCGAGCGCCATGCCGGGGAGCAGAGCGAAGATCAGTGCTGCCGCGATCGCCGCCAGAAGGCGGCGAGCCGGTGCGTGGGCGTGACTCAAGGTAATTCCTCCTCAATCGCTGATTGGTAGAGGCGCCTCCCTTGTGCCCGCCGTCACTGCGCGCCAAACCAATATAGGGAAGTCGATTTGAATCCCTGGAAGTCGATTTGAAATCCCCAGAGAATCTGCCATACTCAGACTCAGATTTTTAGAGTCCGCTCGGCGGCTCTCATCCAGTCAAGACGAAAACTCCTGGAGGTACGCACGAAGTGGGAAAGACGATCGGGATCGACCTAGGCACGACCAACTCCTGCGTCGCCGTGATGGAGGGCGGCGAGCCGACCGTCCTCGAGAACTCCGAGGGTGGGCGCACGACCCCTTCGGTCGTGGCCTTCACCGACTCCGGCGACCGGCTCGTCGGCACCGTCGCCAAACGCCAGGCGGTGATGAATCCCGAGAACACGATCTTCTCGATCAAGCGCTTCATGGGCCGCAAGGAGGCCGAAGTCAAAGAGGAGGAGACGATCGTCCCCTACAAGGTCGTCGCGGGGCCCAACGGCGACGTCCGCGTCGACGTGCGGGACAAGCAGTACAGCCCGCCGGAGATCAGCGCGATGATCCTGCAGAAGCTGAAGACCGACGCCGAAGCGAAGCTTGGCGAAGCGGTCGACAGCGCCGTGATCACCGTCCCCGCCTACTTCAACGACGACCAGCGGCAGGCGACCCAGGATGCCGGCAAGATCGCCGGGCTCGAGGTGAAGCGGATCATCAACGAGCCGACCGCGGCCTCGCTCGCCTACGGGCTCGACAAAGGAGAGGCCGACCACACGATCCTCGTCTTCGACCTCGGCGGCGGCACCTTCGACGTCTCGGTGCTGGAAATCGGCGACGGGGTCTTCGAGGTGAAGGCGACCGCCGGCGACAACCACCTCGGCGGCGACAACTGGGACAAAGCGATCGTCGAGTGGCTGGTCGCCGAGTTCAAAAAGGATCAAGGGGTCGACCTGGCCGCCGACAAGAACTCGCTGCAGCGCCTCTACGAGGCGGCCGAGAAGGCGAAGATCGAGCTTTCCTCGGCGCAGGAGACGCAGATCAACCTGCCCTTCATCACCGCGGTCGAGGGGCAGCCGAAGCACCTCGACATGAAGCTCAGCCGCTCGAAGCTGAACGAGCTGACCGCCGATCTGCTCAATCGCGTCGTCGGCCCGGTGAAACGGGCGCTGGGCGACGCCGACGCGACGATCGACCACGTCGTCTTGGTCGGCGGCATGACCCGGATGCCGGCGGTGCGGGAGAAGGTCAAGGAGCTGACCGGCAAGGACCCTCACCAGGGGGTCAACCCGGACGAGGTGGTGGC
Organism: Solirubrobacterales bacterium; assembly: GCA_035260485.1. GTDB lineage: Bacteria > Actinomycetota > Thermoleophilia > Solirubrobacterales > 70-9 > VRUE01. Next base: position 29,311 of record DATFVC010000064.1, read on the forward strand.
CGTCGGCGCCGCGATCCAGGCCGGCGTGCTGGCCGGCGACGTCAAGGATGTGCTGCTGCTCGACGTCACCCCGCTGACGCTCGGCATCGAGACCAAAGGCGGCGTGATGACGAAGCTGATCGAGCGCAACACGACGATCCCGACGAAGAAGTCGGAGATCTTCTCGACCGCCGACGACAACCAGCCCTCGGTCGAGATCCACGTGCTTCAGGGCGAGCGCGAGATGGCGAGCGGCAACAAGAGCCTGGGCAAGTTCCAGCTGACCGGCATCCCCCCGGCGCCGCGCGGCCTGCCCCAGATCGAGGTCACCTTCGACATCGACGCCAACGGCATCCTGCACGTGACCGCCAAAGACCTGGGCACCGGCAAAGAGCAGAAAATCGAGATCAAATCCGGCTCTGGCCTCTCCGAGGAGGAAATCCAGAGCATGGTCTCCGACGCCGAGTCCCATGCCGAGGAGGACAAAAAGCAGCGCGAGCTGGCGGAGGCACGCAACATCGCCGAGAACCTCGCCTACCAGTCCGAGAAACAGGTCGAGGAGCTGGGCGACAAAATCGAGTCCGAGAACAAGGAGGAGATCGAGGCAGCGATCAAGGAGGTGCGCGAGGCGCTCGGCTCCGACGGCGCCGAGGAGATCAACGCGAAAACCGAGGCGCTTACCGCGGCGATGACCAAAGTGTCGGAGCAGATCTATGCCGCGGCGCAGGAAGAAGCGGCGGCCGCCTCCGCCGACGGTGGGTCGGCCGAGGGCGAGACCTCCGATGAGGAGGAGGTCGTTGATGCTGAGGTCGTCGATGAGGGCGACGAGAAATGAGGGACGACGAGCGGGACGATCTCGGGACCAGCGAGCCTCGGCCCGCGGGAGAGACGTCTGAGGGCGAGGGACTGGAGCAGGTCGAGCAGGACCTAGACGCGCTGCTGGCTGACACCCAGCGGGAGCGGGATGAGTACCTGGATCTGGCCAAGAGGACGAAAGCTGACTTCGAGAACTTTCGCAAGCGGATGACGGCTGAGGTTCAGGCTGCTGGCGCTCGAGGGAAAGCTGAAGTGCTTCGTGACGTCTTGCCTGCCCTCGATGACTTGGAGCGGGCGCTTCAGGCTGCTGGGCTGGATCCCGAGGGGGACTCGGACGACGGGTTGGCGCATGGCGTGCTGCTCGTCTTCCGTGGGCTGCGCGAGACGTTGGTGCGGAATGGGATCGAGGCTGTCGACCCCGCTGGGGAGAAGTTCGACCCGACCTTGCACGAAGCGCTCTCGACCAAGGCCGCCGATGGAACCGAGGCCGGCACTGTCGTCGAGACGATGCAGAAGGGCTACAAGCTGGGCGAACAGCTGATCCGGCCGGCCCGTGTCGTGGTGGCCGAGTAAGGGCGCTCTTGGCGGATGACCTCTACAAAGTTCTCGGGGTCTCGAAGAAGGCCACCGATGACGAGATCAAGAAGGCCTACCGCAAGCTTGCCCGCAAGTACCACCCGGACCGCAACCCCGACGACCCTGCGGCCGAGGAGAAGTTCAAGCAGGTGCAGGGCGCCTACGACACGCTTTCGGACGCCGAGAAGCGCAAGGAGTACGACCAGGGCGGGATGTTCGGCGGCTTCGGCGGCGGACCGGGGCCCGGCGGTGGTCAGCCCTTCGGCGGCGCCGGCGCGGGTGGCTTTGGCGGCGCCGAGTTCGGCGACATCCTCTCCAACATCTTCGGCCGCGGCGGGGGCGGCGGCCGTGCACAGACCCAGCAGCAGCGCGGCCGCGACCTCGAAACCGAGCTCAGCCTCAGCTTCGAGCAGGCGGTCAACGGCGCCCAGGTCAGCGTCAGCGTGCCCAAGGCCGAGCGCTGCACGACCTGCCACGGCAGTGGCGCAAAACCGGGCACCGCCCCGGTCACCTGCCCACGCTGTGAAGGGCGCGGCATCGACGCCCAAAGTCAGGGCTTCTTCTCGATCAGCCAACCCTGCCCCCAGTGCGGCGGCGCCGGGCAGATCATCGAGGACCCCTGCCCCACCTGTGGCGGCTCTGGGCTGACCCGGCAGACCAAGCGCTACAAGGTCAATATTCCGGCCGGGGTAAAGGATGGGGCGCGGATTCGCCTCGCCGGCAAGGGCGAGGCCGGGCCCCGCGGCGGCCCTCCCGGCGATCTTTACGTCATCACCCGGGTAACCCCCTCGCCCGTCTTCAAACGACTCGATGGCGGCAACCTCGAGGTGACGGTGCCGATCACGATCGCCGAGGCGCTGCAAGGTGCGACGATCGAGGTGCCGACCCTCGACGGGACGAAGAAGATCAAGGTGCCCGCCGGAACCAGGCACGGCACGATCCAGCGCCTGCGCGGCGAGGGGCCGCCCAAGCCGCGCGGCGTGGGCCGCGGCGACATCCGCTACCGGCTCGAGATCGACGTGCCGAGGGAGCTGACCGAGGACCAGGAGAAGGCTGTCGAGGAGCTGGCTGAGGCGCTCAATGGCGCCGACCCGAGGGCGGAGCTGCTGCGGAGGGCGGCACGATGAACGCGACTGGCGCTCTAGTCCCCGCATGGGGGAGTAAAGCGCCACAGCGGGAGGGTTGGGCGTGAACGCCGCAGGCGGCGAACGTCACGTGCGGCGGGAACGGGTCGAGGTCTCGGTCGATGACGAGCGCGGCGTCTTCATGATCTCGGTGGCGGCCGAGCTTGCCCACATGCACCCGCAGACGTTGCGGATGTACGAGGCGCGCGGCCTGATCGAACCGCAGCGCTC
>DATFVC010000065.1:0-4879 GCA_035260485.1 Solirubrobacterales bacterium
AAGCGCTGCGCTGCCTCAAGCGCCTCTTGGTCCGCGTCATCTGGACGACACTTCGTGCCTCCGGTGAGCAGGGGGTTGCTCTTTCTCAAACTTGATTTCAAGAGCGCTGTTTGACATTCCGGCTCACATAGGAGAGACCCCTCCGGTTCGACGCCTGAGCCGCGCCTTCTTGATCCACAAGGTCAGCAAGTAGATCGAGGCCGGTTGCCTCCGGGCGGCCGGCGGCCGATTGTGGCACGGCTGCGCCGTGCTAACGGCCGCTCGTATGGCCGCCCGGACCCCCTTGACCTTCGGTCTTCCGCATACCTCGTATTGGGACTTTCTGCGATCCGGGCGATGCATTTCTCCAGTTCGAGCGACAGAGGGGGCGTGGACAGGAATACGCCCTCAGAGCCGACCTTCTTCACCGAGCGCACGCTCGCCGCCTATCTCGCCGTGTCCGACCGAACGATCCGCAACTGGATCAGGCGCGGCGAGCTGCCCAGTTACAAGCTCGGAGCATCGAGACGCATCGACCCCGCCGATGTCGATGCCTTCCTTGAAGCCCGCAGAGAGGAAGCCGCGTGAGGCGCGAGTCGCCCGTCAAGCGCCGCAACCCCTCCGGCGAGGTGGTCTGGGTTGCCCGCTACACCGGCCGCGACGGCAAGCACCACATCGCCAAGCCGACCTGGAACCGCGGCAAGGGCACGTTCAGGAGAAAGCACGAAGCCCAGCGGGCGATAGAGGAGGCATACGGACTCTCGGACCGCCCCGACACTTTGGGCGGCTACGCGGCCAGCTGGACCGAACGCCACCCGAGATCGGAACGAACGAACGCCACCAACGAGCACCGAGTCAGCCGAGTGCTCGACGTGGAGATCGAGGGCATTGCTCTGAAGGACTGGCCGTTGCGCGAGCTGCGCAGAAGGCACGCGCTCGCCCTGGTCGACCACATGCTCAGGGTCCAGGGCAGAGCCACCACCGGCGTCGTCGGCATCCTCCGCTCGCTCTCGGCCATGGGGGAGGACGCAATCACCGATGAAGTGGCCGACCTCAACCCCTTCAAGGGAGTCCGTGTCCGCGCCGGCGACCCGAGAGTCCAGAAAAGGCCCCGCCCGATCCGGGTCTTCAGCTTCGAGGAGATGCACCGCTTCGCCAAGGCGGCCGGGCGCTATGAGGCGATGGTCCGCGTCTTCACCGACACCGGCATGAGGCTGGGGGAGGTGTTGCCTCTGTGCCGCGAGGACTTCGACGGCGAAACCCTGAAAGTCAGGCGCACCGCCCATGAGGGCACGATCCTCGAGGGCACCAAGACCGACCACGGCGAGCAGGACGCTGGCCGCACCGTGCCGGTCCCCGCGACCCTCGCCTGGATGCTCGAAGCCCAGATCAACCTTTACGACCCCGACTGCGATCTCCTCTTCACGACCCCCACCGGCCGAATGTGGCGAGAGCGCAACTTCTACCGCGATATCTGGAAGCCCACCCAGGAAGCCTCCGGACTACACATCCGCCCCCACGAGTGCCGTCACTCCTACGTCACCCATCTTCGAGCCGAAGGCGTCAATGACGCCGATCTGGCCGAGATCGCCGGCCACCGCGTCGAGACGATGCTTGCGCGCTACACGCATCCGGTTGGGGACAGCTTTGGGGCGGTGCGTGCCGCAATTGGATGAGTGGAACACGGTCTAGGCACCGTTTCTATCCCGTCGGCTTCAGGGCATAGCCTTCGATCTCGGTCAGGCTTGCCTCGGCACCATTTAGCATGCTGGCGATCGCCGCACCACTCTTCGAGGTCGCGACGATCACCTGCTGGTTGTACTCGGCGCTTCGCGCCAGGCGCCGGAAGAGGGCCGCGAGGCTCTCCTCTCGCACTTCCTGCTGGCCGGGCTCATCCAGGACGAGCAGGCCAGGATGGGCAGTCTCAAAGCGCCGCGCCATCTCCAGCAAGCCGACCAGGTAGGCCCAAACCATTCGAACCCGGTCTGAGGCCGAGAGTTTCTCGGGGCGAAGCGGCGACCCAGCGCGCATCGGCTGGTAATTATCGGGGGCAAGTTCGATCTCTTCGGGCGGCACCGACGAGAAGCCATATTCGCCGAGCTGCTCGCGGAGCAGCTCGGCGAAGGCCTCCAGCTTCGCCTCGTCGCCCTCGGTCAGCGTCCCGCGGGCGCCGATCTTCTGAAGCGCTGCGTTCACCTCCCGGTACTCAGAGGCGCGCTTTCCCAGATCTTCCCCCACTGCCGCGAGTGCCTGCTCGAGTCCTTCAAGCTCCTCGATCCGATCAGCGAGGCGCACTTGCCTGGCGATTGCTGCCTGCGAGGGGGCCTCGCCATTCTGGGTCAGGGCACCCTTCAACGAACGGATAGAGCGTCGCGTTTCGTTCAGCTCACCGCGCAGGGCGCCGAGGCGTTGGCGCGAAGCGAGCAACACCTCGCGAGCGTCGTCGCGCATTGCCTTGAAGGTAAGGAGCTCCCCGTCGATTAGTGCCCTGTTCTCCTCAAGGGTCATTACCGGGCCGATCTCAACGCCGAGGAGGGTCGTGGGCAATGGCTGGTCGCAGGTCGGACAGCTACCCTGGTCGACGGCGAGGGCCTGGGTTGAGCCAAAGTCACGCAACCTGATCGCGTCGTCATAGCCCTCTTCGCGACGAGCGACCAGGATGTCACGCTCAGCGGCGCGGGTTAGCGAGTCGAGTGAGAGTAGGAACTCGGTTGCACGCTGTTCGGGATCGCGTAGGCGCAGGTAGCGCGGCATTACCGAAGCGATCCAGCTCCAGCCCCGCGTTTGCTCGACGAAGAGCAGCGGCGCGATCACCTCGGTGTAGAGGAGGACGGAGCTGCCGTCCCAGCTCGCCACCTCGGGCAGATCCCAACCGATCAACTCGGCGAGCCGATGGTGGAAGCCGGCCTCGTTCCTTGCCGCACCCTTTTCACGCACGTAATAGTCGCGACGCTCGTGAGCACTTTCGGCCTCGCTCAAGACGCTGCCATTCCAAGTGTGAACGAGCTCGCGACGCTCATGCTCAGAGCGGATTGCGCGTTGCACGGTCATCACCTCGCCGCCCGCACCGGCCAGCTCAGTGATCGCTGACGACTCGAGTACAGCCTCGCGGTGCTCACCATCGTCGATCTCACTGGTTACCGCCGGGGTGAAAGGCACGGTTCGGCCGGGGCCGAGCATCCCCTCCCAGCCGAGCGCATAAAGGATCGTCATTAGTACGGTCGTCTTACCCATGTTGTTCTCGGCACGGACTAGGTTGAGTCCTTCGCTGAAGCGCAGGGTCCTCGTAAGGCGTCGCTCGGCGCCGGTCACCCTGGTCTCACTGGCGCGGATCCGCAGTCTCATCGAACCTCCCTTCCAAGGAGGCGCCGTACGGCGGCCTGGCTAAGCTGTGAGGGAAGGGCACTGAGGAGCGCCTTCTCAGCAGCAAACACTTGCTTGTCCTCGTCGATCGCTGTAAGCAGTTCGCTAGTGCCCTCGCCGAGTGCCCAGTAGCGCTTCTTCGTCCAGGTGAGCAGGCCGAAGCCGTGAGCAAGCGCGACGGCGCGGTCGAGCGCTGGCTCAAAGCGGACGACCGCCTGCTCGGGCCGGATTTGTCCGGCAAGGAATTCGCCAAGCCGCTCGGCACTCTCAGCCGAGCGCACGGCCCAGTTCAGGACGTGGAGCTGCTCGTGCGTTGCCTGCGAGCTGCGACAGGCGCGAGTCAGCATCAAAGTCAATGGAATGCGCCAGACTGCGCGAAGATCAGCCGCAGCAGGCACCGGTCGCTCACGAAATACGAAGGGCCGATCAAGCAGCGCATCGAGCTCGGTTCCGCTGCTCACTCGGACTCCGGGAAGTCAAGCGGGCACTCCATCAGCCAGCGGGCGACAGTCGCGTGCGAGAGTCGGTTAGCGCCATCGTCACCGATTGCAGCCGCTTGCTCGCGCAGGCGACCTTCAAGGCGCTCGCGCACCCCCGTCACCGAACCTCGGTGAAGCTCGCCGACTTCGCGCTCGTTCAGAACATTGCGCCGCTCAGTGTCGATTTGACGAGTCACTTGCTCGCGGATCAGGGGATGGTGATTCTTCAAATCCTCAAGGATGTTGTCTCCATCGACTGCTTGGCGCAGCATCAAGCCCCGAGCTCGGGTGGGATCTCCGCTCACTTTGGCGAGCTTTCGGTCCATCGTTCGCACTTGCTCTGCCTCCTCGGCGGCGAGCCGCTCGACTGCCGCCTCGGCAACCTCCCTCCTAGCGACGGCGATCGTCGCCGCCCCACGCTCTTCGACGAGGGCCCTCTCGATGGCGAAGTCGTCGGCCGTCTGGATAACAACAGTGAAATCCTCCGCAAGGAACGGTAGGCCTTTCTCCCGCAGTTCCTCCTCCTTCTTTCGGGCGTGTATCACGAGCTCCTTGGAGTCGTGCAGTGGCACCACGAAGACCCAGCGCCGCAGCGGATGAGTGCCGATGAGTGACGCAACGCGCTCGCGATTCTTCACCAGCTTGCCGAGGTCGACGGTCATCTTGTCGCGCTGAGCTTCGTAGCGCTCTCGCACTCCGGTCTGTTCGCAGGCATAGCACTGATAGGCGCACCCCTCGCCGTCGAGGCTAAAGCCCTCGATCCCGAGGTCACCTCGGTCGCGGTCGGGGACGCGCTGGTAGCCCGAAGGAGCATGGCGCTCAGTGAAGAGCGGATCGCAAAACTCTTGCCACTCCTCGCCCGACCAGTCGGCCTCCATCGCGACAAGCCTAACTTACGCTTGGACGAATGCCCCTCGCGCCGGGTGGGACGAACTTACGGTCTCAAGACAAACACATCGGTTCCTTTTTGATCTGAGCCGAGCGGATACGCTGGCGCGGGGGCCGATGTGAAAATCGCTAGAGCACGACCGGGTGAGCGTTTGCGGATACGAAACCGC
>DATFVC010000066.1:0-27281 GCA_035260485.1 Solirubrobacterales bacterium
CCTGCCCGCCACGACAGGCGCCAATAGATCAAGCCAACCGCGGAGACGATGGGCGCAGCACACAAGGCACCGAGAAGAACGCCGCCCGCGCTGAGTTCGTCGGCCGCCACGCCAGCAAGTGCCGATGTGCCACCAAGGCCGACCACCGCCGCGATGAACAGCGAGAGAAAGGACCCCGCACCGAGAGCCGACGTGAACAGGCTCGGGATGCCTGCGGAGGCGAGCGCAGGCGCGTGTCCCGTTTCAAGGCGAGAGATACGCGCATCCAAAAATCCAGGGTCCGCGAGAGAAGCGCTTATCACCGGCTCGTGACCTGGCTCCTCAAGCGCCTTCACCAGGGCTCCGAGAAGCGGCAGGCGACCACAGGCTTGCTCGGCGCGGCGATCAGCGGCCAGCTCACGACCCGCCTCGTAGCGAAGACGCAGCACCTCAAGCGAAGGCAAAAGGAAGAACGCTTCGGTCAACGTTTTCCCCAACAGGGCGCGGAGCGGGTCCAGATGCCGAACGTGGTAGCGCTCGTGCTCAAGCGCCGCTCGAAGCTCCTCGGCGCTGAGGCTCTCGAGGAACCCCTGACTGATGGCAACGCGGGGAACGAGGATGCCGTAGACGAAGGAGAAATGCTCGGTGGAGTCGATCATCGCTACCCGACCGTCTAGTCCAGTCGCTTGCGCTGCGGCCAGCAGTTCGGGGGGCGCGGGAAGCGCAAGAACTCTGACCCGACGCACAAGACCGCGAGAGGCGGACATCTGGCGCACAAGCGTCCTCATTGCGAGACCGGCAGAGGTCCCGACCAAAGTGGTGAGAACCACCGCCGGCAAAAGACAGACTGGACCGAGCCGCGCAAGCGCTCCCGAGTGGAGATCGAGAAAGGGGATCAGTACGTAGGCGATGAACCCACAGACCGCGTAGGCGGCCAGCGTCGCGGCGATGCCTACAAGGCCGAGGAAGTTGCGAGTGGCGCTATCCATCGGCATCGCTCAACAGTCGTCGCAGGCGGCGCAGGAGAGATGGATCGGCGCGTGCCTCGTCCACGAAGTGAGCTACCGCCACATCGCCGTATGCGCGCAACACGTCTTTGACAGCGATGCCAGCGGCATCCGGGGCGTTGGCCTCGTAGACGTAGCCGCGTCCGGCCTTGCGCCGGCTCAGCACATCCTTGTCAGCCAAGCGGCTCATCACCGTCATCACGGTCGTATACGCAAGGGGCTCGGGGCGGGTCCCGTTCAAGTCGTCAACGACCTCTCGGACGGCCACGGGGCGGGCGGCACGCCACACCGCATCCATGACCTCGCTCTCAAGTGGGCCGAAGTCCTTGCGGCTGAGCTTTTCGCGATCCATCATGGTTGCAAACTACTACAGATGCGTAGTATAAGTTTCCTCCGTGGACACTTTCCCCGAAAACCACCCCACCCGTAGGTCCCAAAGCGCCAACACCAGGCGATACGACCGCATAGCCCGCTTCTACAGCACGCTTGAGCCGCTGTACCTGATCTTTCCGCCGGCTCGCCGCAAGGCCGTGGCCGCACTCGGGTTGAAGGCCGGCGACACCGTTCTGGAGATCGGCGCCGGCACCGGACGCAACTTCCCCTATCTGGTTGAAGCAGTTGGCCCGAGCGGAACCGTCATCGGCGTCGATGCCTCCCAGGGAATGTTGGCTGAGGCACACAAGCTGATCGAGAGGCGCGGCTGGTCAAATGTTCAACTGCTCCACCAAGACGCGACTCAGCTCCAAATCGACCGTGACGTTGACGGGGTGCTGTTCAGCCTCAGCTACTCGGCCCTACCCGAACCGCGCCCAGCGTTGGCGCGGGCATGGGAGCGCCTGCGCCCCTCCTCGCGTGTCGTCGTCATGGACATGGGGCTGACCCAGGGCGGGTTTTACCGCCTGCTCGCTCCAATCGGCCGTCTTCTCGTTAAGTTCGCCCCAGGCGATGCGTACTCCGATCCGTGGAGCGACCTCGCCCACTACGGCGCAGTCGAAACCGAACGCTTCCTGGCGGGCTTCTACTACGTCAGCACCGTCGCCAAGCGATGACCACTCGTTTCTCGATTTCCCACATGGATGTGGCGCCATCGCGATGGCGCGCTTAAGGCAAAACGTGAGCCTGGTGACGCCTGCCGCGATGCTCGCCGAGTTGCGCGCCTTCTCGCGACGTCAATGGACGGTGGCGGCGATCTCAGGAACGACGTTCCTCTTGATGGGAATCGTGGGCGAGACGCTTCCCGGCGCATCTTTGGGCCACACGGTCCCGGTGGAGTGGTGGAACTACGTCACCCTCGTTCTCTCACCGGTGTTCATCGGCCTGATCGCGTTGCTCTCCATCCTTCTGCTTGCGGTGACGCTTGCGCTTCGCCTGAGCAGCGCGCGAGTGTGTGAGATCCCCACCGACGCTCCGCGCCTCGTTCAATCCCATTGAGGACCACTTAGCACCCGCGCCAGGGCAGACCCCGATGGACCCTAGATCGCGAGTCGCGATGCAACCGGAGCGGACGGATCGGTGGCAGCTCTTCGCTAGGAGACGAGCTGGCTCGCCATGCCTGGAGGGAACGTGGAGGGAACGACAGGAGGCGAAATCAGCACTTCCTGACCTTCGTTGACCTGAGCTGACCTCGGCCCAAATCGAGGGCCGATAGAGCGCCATCCCAACTCCCACGCCGGATTGCGCACTACAAAGCGGAGAGGGTGGGATTCGAACCCACGAGGCGGGTTAACCCCGCCCACGCGATTTCCAGTCGCGCTCCTTAAGCCACTCGGACACCTCTCCGGGATATCCCGAAGGGTATTGGCTCCGCTATCGCCGGGAGGCGAAGAAGACTTGAAGCAGCGCCGCGCACTCCTCCTCCATCAGACCGCCGGTCACCTTCGGGCGATGGTTGAGAGCGGGCTCGCCGAGGACATCGAGGACGCTGCCGGCGGCGCCGGCCTTCGGGTCGGGGGCCCCGTAGACGACCTCGGGGATGCGGGCGAGGACGATCGCGCCGGCGCACATCGCGCATGGCTCGAGCGTCACGTAGAGGGTCGTGCCGGGCAGCCGCCAGCCTCCGAGCGCCTCGGCGGCGGCGCGGATCGCGAGGATCTCGGCGTGCGCGGTGGGGTCGCGCCGCAGCTCGCGCTCGTTGCCGGCCGCCGCCAGCGGCTCGCCGTCGCGGGCGATTACAGCCCCGATCGGCACGTCGCCGTGGCCCTCCGCCCCGCGGGCGCGCTCGATCGCGAGACCCATCAAGCGCTGCTGCGCGTCGCTGGCGACCCCGTCCGGCATCGATCCGAAAGTATGTGGCACCGACAACTTCACGGGCAGGCCGGTGTTGAAGCGATGGGGCAGGGGCAATCCGTGAGCGGCGGCGACCGATGATGACTCGAAGCGTTCCGATATTTGCGGCTGTCGCGCTGTTCTCAGCGGCGATCGCCGCCGCGCCCGCGGGCGCGGCCGGCATCTCCCCGGCGCGCGAATTCGTCCCCGATCAGGTCGTGCTCAAGTTCAAGGGCGCGCGGGAGGGGAAGACCGTGGACGTGCCCCCGGGCGTTGGCGTGCGTCAGGCGGCGGCCGCATTGCGGCGAAATCCGCGGGTCGCCTACGCGGCGCCCAACTACATCGCCACCGTCTCGTCGGACTCCGGCTCCAAGACGCTGGCTCCACTGGACTCGGCGATCGCCAACGACCCGGGGCCGCTTTCCACCCCCCCTGGCCCGCCGGGCGGCTGGGTCTCGTTGCAGTGGAACTTCTTGCCCTGGGAAGGAACCGGAACTGCCTTGCTGCCCGTCTCGCCCGGCGGCATAAACGCGGTGGGCGCCTGGCAGCACCTGATCGCGGCTGGACGGCAGGGGGCACGCGGCATCGTCGTCGCCGTACTCGACACTGGGATCGCCTACCGCAACGACGGGAGTCAGTTCCGTCGCAGCCCGGACTTCGCCCCCGGCCAGTTCGTCAGGGGCTACGACTTCGTCGACCACGATCCCCTGCCACTCGACGAGAACGGCCACGGCACCCACGTCGCGGGCACGATCGCCGAGAAGACCAACAACGGCATCGGGCTGGTCGGGCTCGCCTATCGCGCCAAGCTGATGCCGGTCCGCGTCCTCGACCGGCACGGCAGCGGACAGGCCGACGACATCGCCCGCGGAATCCACTTCGCCGTCGCCCACGGCGCCGACGTAATCAACATGAGCTTCAACTTCGATTGCGGCAAGAGGGTGCCCGGGATCGACGAAGAGCTGCGCAACGCCTACCGCAAGGGGGTCGTGACTGTGGCTTCGATCGGCAACCTGGGCTCGGAGGCCTGCGTCTCGCCGCCGGCCACCGGGCCGCGCACGATCGGCGTCGGCGGCACCACCGAGGGCGGTTGCCTTGGCAGCTACTCGCTGTTGCCGGGCAGGGGAGTCGACGTCCTCGCGCCCGGCGGCGGCCCCCCGGTCAGCGGTTGCCCTTCGGTCTCGAACCGGTCGATCTACCAGGTGACGCTGAAAGGCGGCAACCCGCGCCGCTTCGGCGAGCCGGGCAGCTACATCGGCACCTCGATGGCGGCGGCGCACGTCTCCGGAGTCGCGGCGATGATCCTGGCCAGCGGCGTGCTGGAACAGAACGTCTCACCGCGCGGCAAAGTCAACCGGTTGATCAGGCGGCTGCGCAACACCACTCGCGACCTCGGGCTGCCCCCCGAACGCCAGGGCGCCGGCCTGATCGACGCCGGCAAAGCGACGGAACCGTCACCCTGAGGCCGCCTGACCAAGCAGCTCAAGGAGGCAGAAGCGTGGCGCGCTCCGCACGCGAGCGACCGAGGACGCCGAGATGCGCCGGTCAGAGCGCCTCAGGTGGTGCGGACGATGATCACGCTGCAAGGGGCGTGATGGGAGACGTTGTTGGGGACACTGCCGAGCAGGAAGCGCCGCGCCCCGGTCATCCCCTTGTTGCCGACGACGATCAGGTCGGCGTTGGTTTCCTCGGCGACGTTGAGGATCGCGTCCGAAGGTGGGGCCTCGACCGGGTGCGTCTGCACATCCACCCCCTCCTTCTTGGCAGCCGCAGAGGCGGCGTCGAGCACCAGGTTGACGTCCTCGCGCGGCCCGATCTCGTGCTGAACGTCGGCCGGAGCGTCCTGCTGCTCGCCCTCGAGGCGGCGTTTGGGGACCGGCTCGTAGGCGCTGACGATGCTGAGCTGGGCGCCTGCGAGCTTGGCCAGGTCGACGGCCTGCCGAACCGCCTCGGCAGCAGTCTCCGATCCGTCGGTTCCAACCACGATGCGAGAGAACACGCCGCGATACTAACGCCCGGCATGGCGGGCGGGCAATCCGCGAAAGCCGTCTCCCAGGATCTCGGTCGGCGTCGTCGCCAGGCGGACGATCGCGATCGCCATCGCGGCGACGAGGCAGGCGACGAGCACGACCATCCCGGCTTTCCAAAGAACTGGCATCGGCCGGGAGCCTAGCCACGGGTACGCTTTGAGCCATGGAGAAGGTCGCCGACGGGGTCTGGCTCTTGCGGGGCGACCTGCGCAAGTCGATGAACATCTACTTCCTCGAGGACGAGGGCGGCGGCGTGATCCAGTTCGACGCCGGCAGCAAGGCGATGACCAAGCAGGCGCGGGCGGCAGCAGAGCAGCTCGGCGGGCTGAAGCGGATCGTGCTCGGCCATGCGCATGCCGATCACCGCGGCACGGCGCCAGGGCTCGATGCGTCCGTCTACTGCCACCCCGACGAAGTGGCCGATGCCGAAAGCGACGCCTCGATCGCCCCATACATGGACATCGAGCAGCTGCCGCTGGCACGGGCGCGCTGGATCTACCCGTTCCTGCTGCGACGCTGGGACGGGGGCGCGGTGAAGATCGACGGCACCGTCTCCGAGGGGGACGAGGTGGCCGGCTTCCGGGTTATCCACTTCCCGGGCCACGCGCCGGGGCTGATCGGCCTGTGGCGCGAGAGCGACCGCGTGGCGCTGGTCAGCGACGTCATCTACTTGGTCGACTCGGCGCGGCTCGGACGGCCGCTTCCGAGTGGGGAGGCAAGCGTTTCCCACCCCGCCTGGGCTTGGGACCACACGAAGGCGAAGGAATCGGTGCGCAAGCTGGCGGCACTGGAACCGGCGGTGGTCGGCGCCGGCCATGCGGAGCCGCTGCGCGGTGAGAACCTGCGCGAGACGCTCGAACGGGCGGCGGGAAAGTACTAGGCGTCGGGCGCGCCGCGCCGCGAACCGCGGCTGACATAGGTTGCCCAGCCTGATGATCGGGACCTACGTCTCGGCGGCGTTGATCTGCGTCGCCTCGCTTCTCGTCGGTCGGGCGCTGCTCGTTCTCGCGGGCCGGAGCTCGTGGTCGTGGCTGGAGCCGGCGGTGGGCTTCGGCGCCGTGCTGACGGTGACCGGCGCTCTCGCTCGGGCGCCTGGCCATGGCACCTCGGCGACCCTGGGTCTGGCTCTGCTCCTGATCGCCGCGATTGTCGTTCTCATTGCTGCCGGCGGGAGGAAAAGCGGAGCCATGGGCGACTCCTCGGCCCCTCGACGGTGGGAGGCGCTGCAGCGAGGCCTGCCGGTGGCGATCGCTGTCACCGTCGTTCTCTCGATCCCCTTTGCGATCAGCGGGCGCTGGGGCCTGCTCGGGGTCGGCTTCAACAACGACCTCGGCCTCCACCTTGCCTGGGCCGAGTGGCTCCGCAGCGGCGCCGGGCCGATTCCGGACTCCGGCTACCCCCTCGGCCCGCACGGCCTCGCGGTCGCCACCGCGGCGGTGCCGGGGATCGGGCTCGGACAGGCCTTCATCGGCGAGATCTTCGCGATCGGCATCCTCACCGGGCTCACCGCTCTGTCCGCGCTGCCCGGGTTCGGACCGGCGCGGCGATTGCTGGCAGCGACGATTGTCGCCGTCCCCTACCTGGCCGCCTCCTACTTCGCTCAGGGCGCTTTCAAGGAGACCGCCGAGGCGCTCTTCGTCCTAGCCGTCGCCGTGAGCCTGCGCGACCTCGACATGTCGCGGCTCAGGGACGTGCCGGGACTTAGGCACCCATATGGACGCCTAAGTCCCGGCACGTCTGCGGGAGTGCGATTTGCGCTGCCGTGGCTGGCGCTCGCCGGTGGCATCTTCTTCTCCTACAGCTTCGCCGGGCTCGCCTGGCCGATCGCAATCGCAGCCCTCTGGAGCCTCACCCTGCCCGAGGTGCGACAGGCACTCGCTCCGCGGGCGCTGCTGCGCTTCCTGCTGCGGCCGAGGACGCTGCTGACGATCGTCGTGCTGGTCGCGCTCGCCGCCGCGGCCACCTTGGTCGGCCCCTTCGGCTTCGTTCACAGCTTCAACAAAGTGGCGGGAACGAACACCTACGGGCCGGTCTCGCCAGTCGAGGCGCTGGGGGTCTGGCCGGCGACCGACTACCGGCTCGAAGCCCCCGGCGGTGGCCACCTGACTGGGCTGGCGGGAGCGATCGGGGTCCTTGCCCTGCTCGCCGGCGCCACCTGGTGGGTGCGCCGGCGCGAGCTGGCGGCGCCGATTGGCCTCGGCGCCTGCGTCTTCCTCTACCTCGCTGCCCTGCCGACCAGCGGCGACTACTCGCACGCCAAGGCGCTGATGATCGCTGCCCCGCTGGTGATGCTCGTCGCCGTCCGCCCCCTGCTCGCCGAATTTCCGACCCTCGGCCGCCGACGGGCCTCGAACGTCCAAATAGCGGACGTTCTAGGCCCATCGGCGCAAGTTGTGCGGGTGGGGTGGGCCCTGCTGGCCGTGGTCTTCATCGGCGGCGCCGCCTACTCCAGCTTCCTGGCGCTGCGCGACGCTCCAGTCGGCCCGCCCGGCCATGGAGCCGAGCTGCACGCCTTCATGCCGATCCTGCGCGGCAAGCCCGTGCTCTACGCCGGCCAGGACCGCTACGCCCCCTACGAGCTGCTCGGCGCCGATACCCACGTGCCGCTGGTCGAGTTCCCCGACCCAGAAGTCGCAGAGAACCCCGAGAAGCCGTTCGACACCGGCGACGCCTACAGCCCAATCGACTTCGACTCCTTCTCCCGCGGCACGCTCGACCGCTTTCCCTACGTGATCACCGGGCGAGCCGCCTGGAACAGCCAGGCCCCGTCCGGCTTCAAACGCATCGCAGCGACCCCCTCCTTCCTGCTCTGGAAAAGGACCGGGGAGACGCCGGAAAACCGCCACGTGCTGCTCGAGGGGACCAACGCCGGAGCCTGGGCCGGCTGCGCCGCGCCAGAGATCCGCATCCTGCTCTCCAACCAGGGCCGCGCCTCGCTGTTCCCGGACGTCGCAATCGCGCCCAAGGCAGGCTGGGACGCAGGTAGCAAGCTGCAGACCGGTGAGCGGACGGCGCAGGGCATCGAGCTGCCGAGCGGTCGCTGGCGGCTCTCGCTCCAGTACTTCTCCCCCTTCGCGCTGACCCTGTCCGCTCCCGGCTTCCAGCACGCGCTGAGTCCGGCGCTGGACGGCCAGCGGCCCAACACGATCAGCCTCGCCAACGACGGCCAGTTCTGGCCGGCGGGCGTCTACAAGAGCCGCGGCGGCAAGGTCAAGTTCGCGGTGACCGCCGCGGAGCCGAGCTTCCTGCAGCGACTCAGCGGCTACGACGACGTCGCCTACGTCGGCAACCTGGTCGCCGTCCGGGCGGGCAAGCGCCGCATCGTCCCGCTCAGCGCGGCGTGCAACTCGTGGATCGACTGGTACGAATCGACTGCTTCGCCCTAAGAAGCGGCCTTCGCCGCCAGGCGTTCCGGCGGAACTCTGACCACATCCCAGACCAGGCCGGCCTTCTCGAGGCCGTCGATGACGATCGCCGAGACGTCGACCTGCCAGCGGCCGAGGCCATGGACGGCGGAGGTTGGGAAGGCGTGGTGGTTGTTGTGCCAGGCCTCGCCCAGGGTCGGGATCGCGATCAGCGCCAGGTTGCGCGACTCGTCAGTCGTCTCGTAGTCGCGGTTGCCGAAGACGTGGCAGAGCGAGTTGATGCTGTAGGTGAAGTGGTGCAGGACGAAGACGCGGATCAAGCCACCCCAGAGCAGACCGGTGATCGCAGCGAAGAAGGTGCCGCCGATCACCCAGCCGAGCGCGAAGGGGATGAAGAGGCCGAGAATCGCCCACTGGATGAAGGTACGGTCGACCCACTCGATCACCGGGTCTTTGAGCAGGTCGGGCGTGAAGCGCTCCTTGTTGCCGCGCTGGGTATGGATGAAGAGCCATCCCATGTGGGCGTGGAAGAGGCCGCGCATAGCGCCGGACCAGCCGTGGCCGTGATCGACGTGGGGGCTGTGCGGATCCCCCACTTCGTCGGAGAAGGCGTGGTGCTTGCGGTGGTCGGCGACCCAGGAGATCACCGGGCCCTCGATCGCCGCCGAGCCGAGGATCGCCAGCAGCCCGTGCAGCCAGCGCTTCGCTTTGAAGCTGCGGTGGGTGAGGTGGCGGTGGAAGCCGACCGTGATCCCCAGCCCGGTCAGCATGTACATGCCGATGAAGAGGAAGACGTCGCTCCAGCGCAGCGCCTCACCCCAGACCTGCCAACCGGCCAGCCCGATCGCCATGAACGGCACCAGCGTCACCAAGCCGGTGATGATCCGGTCGCGCGTCTCGTTGGCGACCGGCTGTATGTCGGATGGAAGAGGTCCCGCCACGCCCGTCGATCATACGGCGCAGCCCGACCGAAAGCCGGCCAGTCTCCCTATAAGGTTTCGCCGATGCCTTTCGCAAGCACCGCGGCGCTGCGCCGGGAGATCGAGGCCCGAATCCCCGAGCGTCCTTTCACGGTCGAGTTCTGGGACGGCACGCGCCTGCCCGCCAGCAACGGCGGCGGGCCGACGTTCTACGTGCGCTCGCCCCGCGCCGCAGCGCACGCGCTGCGCGCGCCGGGCCAGCTCGGCCTCGGCCGCGCCTACGTCAGCGGTGAGATCGAGGTCGACGACATCGACGCTGTGATCGAGCTGCTCGACGGCTGGCAGCCGCCGCCGCTGGAGGGAGGCGACAAGGCGCGACTGCTGCTCGGCGCCGTGCGCGCCGCCGGCCTCTCTCGACCGCCGCAACGACCCGCCGCCGAGCTGCGACCGAGCGGCCGTCGCCACACGAAGGAGCGCGACGCCGAGGCGGTGCGCCACCATTACGACGTCTCCAACGAGTTCTTCTCGCTCTTCCTCGACGAGTCGATGACCTACAGCTGCGCGATCTTCTCGCGCGGGGCGGAGACGCTGGAGGCGGCCCAGGAAGAGAAGCTCGAGACCGTCGCCCGCAAGCTGGCGCTGAAGGAGGGCGACCGGGTCCTCGACGTCGGCTGCGGCTGGGGCAGCTTCCCACTCTGGGCGGCGACCAAGCACGGCGCCAGCGTCCTCGGCATCACTCTCTCACCGCCGCAGGCGGAGAGGGCGCGGCAGCGGGCTGAGGAGGCCGGCGTCGCCGACCGGGTCGAGATCCGCGTCATGGACTACCGCGACCTCTCCGGCGAGCGCTTCGACGCGATCGCCTCGATCGGCATGGTCGAGCACGTCGGCGCCGCCCAGATCGACGTCTACGCGCGCACCCTCGCCGGCCTGCTGGAGCCGGGTGGCCGCCTGCTCAACCACGGCATCGCCCGCCTCCGCCACAGCGACCCCGAGGCCGGCCCCTTCTCGGAGCGCTACGTCTTCCCCGACGCCGAACCGCTGCACCTCTCGCGCGTCCTGCTTGCGCTGGAGCGAGCCGGCTTCTACACCCGCCACGTCGAGGAGTTCGGCGATGACTACGCAGAGACCCTGCGCCACTGGGCACGGCGGCTTGACGAGAACCTGGACGAAGCGATCAAGCTCGCCGGCCCCGAACGCGTCCGCGTCTGGCGCCTCTACCTGCGCATGGCGCGTCGCGGCTTCGAGTCCGGCTTTCTCTCGATCTACCAAGCCCGCTGCACCCAAGGCGCCTGACGCGGCGCATACCGGCGTCCCTCGGCGGTCGCTCGCGTGCAGAGCACGACGCTCCCTGCGTCTTGGTCTGCCTGCGTCAGGCGCCTTGGGCCGGGAAGCCGTTCTCAACGGTCTCAATCGCCCAATCGGCGCCGGCCTCTTGGAGTTCCTTGACGCTGTAGCTGCCGGTCGCCACGCCGACCACCTCGAGGCCGGCGCCGTGGCCGGCGTTGACGTCGCGGGGCGTGTCGCCGACGGCGATGCAGGCGCCGTCGGCGAGGGTGCCGCCGGAGACCAGCTCGCCTCGTCGCAGGGCGGCCTTGGTGACCTCGGTGCGGTCGGCTGAGTCGGAGCCGTAGCCACCGAAGCTGAAAAAGCGATTGAGATGACCGCGGGCGAGCTTTATGTGGGCAGCGGCCTCGATGTTGCCGGTGACCAGGCCGAGCAGGACGCCGTCGTCGATCAGCCGGTCGAGCAGCTCCTCGACTCCCGGCATCACCCGGTAGCCATCCGACGCGGCAACCGCGTCGGGCAGGTGCTTCAGGTAGCAGCCGATCGCTTTGGAGCGTTCTTCTGGGCTGCCCTCGCTGCCGACCACCTCGCGGAAGACGATCGCGGCGATCTCGGGGTCGGTCATGCCGGCGTCGGTGTGCTCGGAGATGTCGGCCTCGACGCCGTACAGCTCCGCGAAGGCGCGCTGCCAGGCGACGCCGCCGGCGCCCCCCGTCACCAGAAGCGTCCCGTCGATGTCGAACAGCACGGCGCGGGTGTCGACGCCCTCACTCACCAAGCAGTTCCCGCTGGCTGAGCCAGTAGAGAAGCCCGAGAGCTGGCAGAACGACGATCGCGGCGATCACGAAGACGATCAGGACAGCGTCGAGGGTCGGCCCCGGCGCCGCCGCCTGGCCGATCTTCAACGAGGTCGGCAGCAGGTAGGGAAACTGGGCTACGCCCCAGCCCCAGATCACCGCGATCACGGCGCCGGCGGCGAGCGGGCGCAGGCCGCGGCGGCCGCGGCCGAGCAGCAGCGCGAGCACCCCGAAGCCGCAGAGGATCGAGACGATCACCAGCGGCAGCCCCTCGACTATGAGCCGTTCGTAGACGTAGCGGGCATCGGCGTGCAGGGCGAAGATCCCGGCCAGGGCGAGGACGCCGGTGACGAGACCGGCGGCCAGGGCGCGACTGGCGAAGTAACCCTCCATCTCGCGGTCGCCGGCGCGGTGGGCATCGGCGACGAGGAAGACCGCCGCCAGATAGGCGCCGCTGGCGACGAAGAGCGCCCCGGTCAGCAGCGGCAGGGGCGCCAGCCAGCTCGAGAAGGCGTCGCCGTTCCCACCGGGCGGGACGTTGCCGGCGGCGATCGCGCCAACCACGGTCCCCATGAAGAACGGCGTCAGCACAGAGGAGAGGGCAAAGGCGGCGCCCATCGCCCGCCGCGCCTCGAGCGACTCGATCGACTTGCGGAAGGCGAAGCCGGCGCCGCGCAGGACGATCCCCACCCCGGCCAGCGCAATCGGCACGTACAGCGTCGACATGATCGCGCCGAAGGCCTCGGAGAAAGCAGTCCAGAGGACGACGAGGATGAAGATCAGCCAGACGTGGTTGGCCTCCCAGACCGGGGTCAGCGAGCGCTGGATCAGCGCCCGCGGGCGCTCTCCCTTCTTGGCGTCGCCGGCGATCAGGTCCCAAAGCCCGGCGCCGAAGTCGGCGCCGCCGAAGAGCGCGTAGAGGGTGGCGCCGATCCAGAGAATCGCCGCTGCAAGATCGGCGCGACTCATCGCCCCAACCCGCCGCCGACGGGCCTAAACCGGGACATATAGGCGCGTTGTAGGCCCGTCGGCATCATTTTGCGGCCGCCTCGGGCGGACCGTAGGGGACTTCGGCCTCATCGCTCTCCTGCTCGCGCCAGCGGCGCGACATCGAGCGCAGGACTAGAACCGCGATCGTGCCCAGCGCGGCGTAGAGGATCAGCACGCCGGCGAAAGCAAACCAGATCCCCTTCGCCTCGGTGACCGCTTCGGAGGTGCGCATGTAGCCCTGCACGATCCAGGGCTGGCGGCCGACCTCGGTGACGATCCAGCCGAACCAGAGGGCGAGGATGGCGGCAGCGCCGGAGACCGCGACGGCGCGCAGGAACCAGGGCGTGCGCGGGATGTCGCGCCGCCGCCACCAGACGAAGGCGAACCAGGCGCCAAGCGCCAGCAGCGCCGTGCCGATCCCGACCATCGCGTCGAAGCTGAGGTGCAGCAGCGTGTTTGCGGGCGGACGTTCGTCGGCGGGGATGTCTCCCAGCCCGGTGACCTTGGTGTCGGCGCTGAAGCCGACCAGGAAGGAGTCGAGATCAGGGATCGGGATCGCCGCCTTGACCCCATTGGAGGTGCAGATGCCGCCGACGTACTCGGTCTGGTGGCCGCCGGTCTTCTGGATGCACTCCATGCCGGCGAACTTGGCCGGCTGGTGGTCGGCGACTTCGCGCGCCGCGGTGTCGCCGACGAAGAGCTGGATCGGGGTGGCGACGCAGGCGACGGTGAGTGGGATCAGCAGGCCCAGCCGGTGCAGGCGGTCGCGCCGGCCGCCCAACATCCCGACCGCGTAGATCGAGGCGACGAGGAAGCCGACAACCATGTAGGCGGCGAGGATCATGTGCGGCACCTCGTAGCCCCAGGCCGGGTTGAAGAGCACTTTGAAGGGCTCGGTTTCGACCACCTTGCCGGCGGCGTCGAGGGTGAAGCCCCGCGGCGCGTTCATCCAGGAGTTGGCGGTGACGACCGAGAAGGCGCCGCCGATCCCGGTCACGACCATCGGCACGCCGGACCAGAAGTGCGCCCATCCGCTCAGCCTCTTCCAGCCGTAGATGTAGATCGCGAGGAAGATCGCCTCGGTGAAGAAGAAGAGACCCTCGACCGCGAAGGCGATCCCGAAAGCGTCGCCGAAACGGGACATGAAGTTCGGCCAGAGCAGGCCGAACTCGAAGCTGAGCACGGTGCCGGTGACGGCGCCGACGGCGAAGGTCACCCCCATCGCCTTCGACCAGCGGCGGGCCAGCAGCATCGCGTCGGCGTCGTCGCGCTTCAGCCCCAGCCAGTTGGCGGTGAGGATGATCGCCGGCAGGGCGACCCCGAGGCAGGCGAGGACGATGTGGAAGGCGAGCGTGAACGCCATCAGCTCGCGCGCGGCGAGCAGGTTGGACTCCGACGCCGCGAGCGGGAGGGCGTCGAGGCCGGGCACGACCTACATCTCCAGTCTCGCCTGGCGGTAGCGGCGGATCAGCGCGTTGGTCGAGCTGTCGTGAGTGAGCTCGGGCTCCTCGGCTGCCCGCAGCTCGGGGGTGATCGCCACCGCCAGCGCCTTGCCCAGCTCGACCCCCCACTGGTCGAAGGAGTCGATCCCCCAGATCGCCCCCTGGGTGAAGACGCTGTGCTCATAGAGAGCGACGAGGGCGCCAAGCGTGCGCGGGTCGAGGCGCTCGGCGAGGATCGTGTTGGTGGGGCGGTTTCCCTCCATCACCCGGTGCGGGACGACGTTCTCCGGCGTCCCTTCCGCCCGCACCTCCTCCTCCGTCTTGCCGAAGGCGAGCGCCTGGGTCTGCGCGAAGACGTTCGACATCAGGATGTCGTGGTGGTCGCCGAGCGGGTTGTTGCTCCGCATGAAGCCGATGAAGTCGCAGGGGACCAGCCTCGTGCCCTGGTGGAGCAGCTGGTAGAAGGAGTGCTGTCCGTTGGTCCCCGGCTCGCCCCAGAAGATCGCCCCGGTGTCGTAGTCGACCGGGGCCCCCTCGAGGGTGACGTGCTTGCCGTTGGACTCCATCGTCAACTGCTGCAGGTAGGCCGGGAAGCGGTGCAGGTACTGGTCGTAGGGCAGCACCGCAGAGGTCTGGGCGCCGAAGAAGTTGCCGTACCAGACCGAGAGCAGGCCCATCAGCATCGGCAGGTTCCCCGCCTGCGGCGTCTCGCGAAAGTGCTCGTCCATCGCGTGGAAGCCGGCCAGCATCTCGGCGAACTGGGCGGACCCGATCGCCAGCATGGTCGAGAGCCCAATCGCCGAGTCCATCGAGTAGCGGCCCCCGACCCAGTCCCAGAAGCCGAACATGTTCTCCGGGTCGATGCCGAACTTCGCCACCTCCTCGGCGTTGGTCGAGACCGCGACGAAGTGCTTGGCGACCGCCGCCTCCTCGCCGCGCAACCCGGCCAACAGCCATTCGCGGGCGGTGCGGGCGTTGGTCATCGTCTCCAGCGTGGTGAAGGTCTTCGAGGAGATCACGAACAGCGTCTCGGCCGGATCGAGGTCGCGGGTGGACTCGACGAAGTCGGTGCCGTCGACGTTGGATACGAAGCGGAAGGTCATGTCGCGCTGACTGAAGTGACGCAACGCCTCGTAAGCCATCACCGGGCCGAGGTCCGAGCCGCCGATGCCGATGTTGACGACGTTGCGGATCAGCTTGCCGGTGTGGCCGGTCCAGGCGCCCGAGCGGACCCGCTCGGCGAAGCCCCCCATCCGGTCGAGCGTCTCGTGCACCTCTCGGACCACGTCGACGCCATCGACGATCAGCGAGCGCTCGCGCGGCATCCGCAGCGCCACATGGAGCGCGGGGCGATCCTCGGAGACGTTGATGTGCTCGCCGGCGAACATCGCTTCGCGGCGCGCCTCGACGCCGCGCTCGCGAGCGAGCTGGCCGAGCAGGATCAGCGTCTCGTCGGCGACCCGGTTCTTGGAGAAGTCGAGGTGGAGGCCGGCGCCGTCGGCGACCATGTGCTCGCCGCGCTCGGGGTCGGCGGCGAAGAGGTCGCGCAGGTGGGTGTCTGCGATCTGCGCCTGGTGGCGTTCCAGCGCCGGCCAGGCCTCTCCCCAGCGTAAGCTCGGGCTGGCCTCGCTCACCCCCGTGCCGCCGCTCACGCCCGCGCTCCGAGCTGCGACTCGATCGTCTTCAAGAGCTCGGTCCATGAGTCGACGAAGGCCTGCTTGCCCTGATCCTGCAGGCGCGCGGCGAGCGCGTCCAGGTCGACGCCCGCCTCGGTGAATTCTCCCAACGCCGCCTCGGCGGCCTCGCCGTCGGCCGGCAGCGGCTCCGCCACCTCGCCGTGATCGGCGAAGGCGTTGAGGGTCGGCTCGGGCATCGTGTTGACGGTGAACGGGGCGGCGAGCGCCTCGATGTAGAGGACGTCGGAGGCGTCCGGGTCCTTGGTGCCGGTGCTGGCGAAGAGCAGGCGCTGGGGCCGGGCGCCCTCGTTGAAGAGGCGCTGCTGGCGCTGGGAGCCGAGCAGCCGGCGATAGGCGCAGTAGGCCTGGGCACCGACGGCGATCCCGAGCCGGTTGCGCAGCTCGTCCGGGACCTGATCGGAGACCGCAACGTCCCAGCGGCTGAGGAAGATCGAGGCGACCGAGGCGACGGCGGGGTTGAGCCCGGCCTCGATGCGGCGCTCGATTCCCCGCATGTAGGCGTCGGCCGCGGCGACGTACTGGTCGGTCGAGAAGAGCAGGGTGACGTTGATCGGGATGCCGGCGAAGATCGACTCCTCGATCGCCGGCAGGCCGGCCTCGGTGCCGGGGATCTTGATGAAGAGGTTCTCGCGCTCGGCCTGGCCGTGCAGCTTCGCCGCCTGCTCGATCGTCGCCGCGGTGTCGTCGGCGAGCTGCGGCGATACCTCCAGCGAGCAGAAGCCGTCGACGCCGTCGGTGCGCTCATGCGCCTGGGCGAAGAGGTCGGTCGCACGGCGCAGGTCGGCGATCGCCAGCTCGAAGAAGATCTCCTCGGTCGAGGCGCCGCCGGTGGCGAGCTCGGCGATCTGCTTGTCGTAAGCCTCGCCACCGGAGATCGCCTTGTCGAAGATCGTCGGGTTGGAGGTGAGGCCGGTGACGGAGAGCTCCTCGATGTAGCGGCTGAGCGTGCCGTCGTCCAGAATCGTGCGGGTGATGTTGTCGAGCCAGAGGCTCTGGCCCAGATCGTGCAGCTGCTCGGTCGGCTTCACAGCGCTTCCTTTCGTTTCGGTCCGGTCCTGTTCCTCATCAAGTCACCTTAAGCAAGCACTTCGCGCGCCGCCTCGGCGACCCTGTCCGGAGTGAAGCCGAACTTGGTCTGGACGTCCCTGAGCGGCGCCGAGCTGCCGAAGGTGTGCATGCCGATCCGCTTACCCCCCGGACCGACGTAGTGGTCCCAGCCGATCGTCGATGCCTCCTCAACCGAGACGCGGGCGCTGACGCTGGGTGGCAGCACCTCGTCGCGGTAGGCGTCGTCTTGGCGGTCGAACAGCTCCCAGCAGGGCAGGCTGACCACGCGCGAGCGGATCCCTTCGCCGCTCAGCTCCACGTGCGCGGCGACGGCCAGCGCCACCTCGCTGCCGGTGGCGATCAGGATCACGTCCGGCTCGCCGTCGTCGACTCCATCGGCGTCGGCGAGCACATAGCCCCCACGCCGCAAGCCTTCCGCGGGCGCGTACTTGGCGCGGTCGAAGATCGGCACGTCCTGCCGGGTGAGGACGAGGGCGACCGGCTGGTGAGTGCGGTCGATCGCCACCCGCCAGGCCTCGGCGACCTCGTTGGCGTCGGCGGGACGGATCACGTCGAGGCCGGGAATCGCTCGCAGGGAGGCGAGCTGCTCGACCGGCTGGTGGGTCGGGCCGTCCTCACCCAGCCCGATCGAGTCGTGGGTGAAGAGATGGATCACCGGCAGCTCCATCAGCGCCGAGAGGCGAATCGCCGGCCGCGCGTAGTCGGAGAAGGTGAGGTAGGTCGACCACAGCGGCCGCAGCTTGGAGAGCGAGAGCCCGTTGGAGATCGCCGCCGACTCGTGCTCACGGATCCCGTAGTGGAGCTGGCGCCCGTGGTAGGCGCCGGGCTCGAAGTCGACCGCGCCGTCGAAGTCGAGGCGGACCGAGGTCGAGTCGGTGAGGTCGGCGGAGCCGGCCAGCAGCCAGGGCAGGCGTTCGGCGATCGCGTTCTCGACCTTCTGCGAGGCCTTGCGCGTGGCCAGCCCCTTCTCGTCGGGCTCGAAGCTGGGAATGCCCGCGTCCCAGCCGGCGGGCAAGGCCCGCTTCTGCGTCGCCTCGATCTCGGCGGCCAGGTCGGGGTTGCTCCCCTCGAAGCTGGCCAGCTTCGCCTCCCATTCGGTGCGCAGCTCGGGGCCGCGCTTGCCGACGACGGCGGCGAAGTGCTCCTTGACCCCCTCGGGTACGAGGAACTGGGCATCCTCGGGCCAGCCGTAGACGCGCTTGGTCTCGCGCACCTCCTCCTCACCGAGCGGCTCGCCGTGGGCGGCGGGGGTGTCCTGCTTGTGCGGCGAGCCCCAGCCGATGTGGGAGTCGACGATGACCAGCGTCGGTCGCCCCTGCTCTCCTTTGAACTCCTCGAAGGCGCGGCTGAGCAGCTCGATGTCGTTGGCGTCGCCGACCCGGGTGACGTTCCAGCCGTAGCCCATGAAGCGGGCGGCGACGTCGTCCTCGTAGGCGATCCGGGTCTCGCCGTCGATCGTGATGTGGTTGTTGTCGTAGATCCAGCAGAGGTTGTCGAGCTTGAGGTGGCCGGCGATCGAGGCGGCCTCGTTGGAGACGCCCTCCATCAGGCAGCCATCGCCGGCGATCGCGTAGACGTCGAAGTCGAAGAGCTCGGCGCCGTAGCGGGCGCCCTGCCACTTGGAGGCGATCGCCATCCCGACCGAGGTCGCGATCCCCTGGCCGAGCGGGCCGGTGGTCGTCTCCACCCCCGAGGTCCAGCGATACTCGGGGTGGCCGGGGGCGCGCGAGTTGAGCTGGCGGAAGTTTTCAATGTCCTCGATCGAGACGGCGGGCCGACCGACCACCTCGTAGTCGGGTTCAACCGCCTGCACCTCAGCCAGATAGAGCAGCGAGTAGAGCAGCATCGAGGCGTGCCCGGCGGAGAGGACGAAGCGGTCGCGGTTGGGCCAGATCGGCTCGGCGGGGTCAAAGCGGAGGAAGCGCTGCCAGAGCGTGTAGGCGACCGGGGCCATCGCCATCGGCGTCCCCGGATGGCCCGAGTTCGCCTTCTGGATCGCGTCGATCGACAGGGTGCGGATCGTGTTGATGCAGAGCTGGTCGATGTCCTGGGCCATGACCGAAGACCGATCCTATTGATTGCACGTCAGGGCTCGATGCGGGTGACCGTCCCGTCGCCGTTGTTGGCTACCCAGACGGCTTCCTCGCCGACCGCGATGGCGCCGGGATCCGGGCCGACGGATACCGGGCCGCCGGACGTTTCGCCGCTTTCGATCCCGATCCGGCTGACCGTGCCGTCGGCCGAGTTGGCGACCCAGACGCTTTCGGTGCCGGCGTCGATCCCGCCCGGTCGTTCGCCGACCGCGATCGGCGCCCCGAACAGGGTGTGGGTCGCCGGGTCGACCCTGGTGACGCGGTCGGAGCGGCTGTTGGCAACCCAGACCAGGCCGCCGCCGACGGTGACCCCGGCGGGCCCGCGACCGGCTGGGATCGGCGCCCCGGGCGCGGCGGTGGAGAGGTCGATACGGCGCAGCGCGCCGGTGGACGCGCTGCTGACCCAGACCGCGCCGGCGCCGACCGCGAGCCGCAGCGGCGCCACGTGCGGCGGCAGGCCGCGCTTGAAGACGCGCTCGCCGGCCGGGTTGATCGCCGCTACCCCGGCGCCGTCGTCGTCGGCGACCCAGACCCGGTCCCCACCGGCGACGATCGCGCCGGGGCGGCCACCGACTTCGATCCTCGCCGTCACTTGCTCGCTGCCTGGGTCGACGCGCAGGACCTCGCCGCGGCGCGGGCTCGACACCCAGACCGAGCCGGCGGCGAACGTCACCCCGGAGACGCCTCGGCCGAGCCGCAGCGGCCTGCCAACGACCTGGAGGGTCTCCGGGTCGATCCGCGAGAGGGTGCCGTCGGTGGCGCTGGTGATCCAGACCGAACCGGTACCGACGGCGAGGCGCAGGGGCGGGCTGCCGACTTCGATCGGCGCCGAGACCGAGGGACCGCCACCGCCAAATAGCAAGAACGCGGCAACGAAAAATGCAGCAAGCGCGAGCGCCGGCACGACCAGCCAGCGCCGCGGGATGGCGGCAAGCCGATCGCCCCAAGCCCGGAGACCGACGTGCCGGGAGTTAGCGGTCCCTATGGGTGCATAACTCCCGGCACGCCCGAGCGTGGGGCGGTCGGCTGTCTCGGAGAGAACCAGGGTTGCCGCCGGCGTCGCGCCTTGGCGCTCGCGGGCGTCCTCGATCAGCTCGCCGGCGCTCGCGTAGCGCGCGGCGGGGTCCTTGGCGACGGCCCGCTCGATCACCGCGTCGAGGCCCTTCGGCATCACCGGCTCGGCGTCGCCGGACCGGCGCGCGTAGGGGACGACTCCGGTCAACGACTCGTAGAGGACGCAGCCGAGCGAGTAGACATCGGCGGCGGGCCCAACCCGCTCGCCGCGCCACTGCTCAGGCGACATGTATTCGACCGTGCCGACTACCGATGCGCCGCTGAGGACGCCGCTGTCGCCGAGCGCCTTGGCGAGGCCGAAGTCGGTCAGGTAGGCGCGGTCGCCCTCGAGCAGGATGTTGTGCGGCTTGACATCGCGGTGGACGATGCCAGCGATATGGGCGGCGTCGAGGGCGCCGGCGACCTGGCCGAGCAGCGCGACCGCCTCTACCGGCGGCAGCGGGCCGCCGGCCTTGAGCCGTTTCTTCAGGTCGCCCCCCTGGACCAGCCGCATCGCGACGATCAGCTCGCCGCCCTCTTCGCGGGCGTCGAAGACCGGCACGACCGCCGGGTGGTCGAGGCGGGCGGCGAGGCGCGACTCGCGCAGGAAGCGGTCGCGGAACCCTTCGTCGCCGGCGAACTGCCGCGCGATCACCTTCAACGCAACCGGCCGGTCGAGCGCCAGGTGGGTGGCCCGGTAGACGACCCCCATCCCACCCCGCGCGATCAGCGCGTCGAGCCGGTAGCCGGCGAGGGTCGAGCCGATTGTTGGTTCTGTCACACGGCGGTTATACCGCCGCCCCAGGCGGCCTCGGCGGCCGCCAGGCGGTGTCCTCGGTCGGCCAAATAGCGCTGCTATTCGGCCTCCCTGCGTCCTTGCCTGACGACCTCCGAGTCGCGCCTGGGCTCAGCACCGGTCTACCGGACCGGCTGCCATGCGATCACCGGACCGATCGCGGTGCCGTCTTTTTCGGAGGCCTCGAAGCCTTCGGCGAGCTCGGCCTGGCGGCGGCTGGCGACGTCAATCGCGACAAGCGATTGCTGGTCTTCGACCGCGACGAAGGCGGCGACCTTGCGTCCGTCGGACGAGAAGACGCCGTTGGTCTCCGAGCCGTCGGGAAGCTGGGCCAGCTTGTGCGCACGGCCGGGGCCGATCCGCTTCGACCAGAGGCCCTGGTCGCGGCGGAAGAGCAGCAGCCGCCCGTTCGGCGAGACGTCTTCGATAAAGGCCGAGCCGGCCCCGCGGATCAGCGGCCGCGTGTTGTTGCCGTTGGCTTGCATCGTGTAGACGTCGGCGTAGGCGCCGGGCCCGTCGCCGCTCTGCCCGCGGCTGAAGACGATGCCCTCGTCGTCGTCGAAGTAACGCGGCGCGAACTCGTCGAGCCCAGGGGTATGGGTGAGGTGCCGCAATCGGATGCCGGTCGGGCGGACCGAGAAGACGTCGTCGGCCGTACCGCCCCCGGCGACGGCGACACTGCGCACGAAGGCGATCATGCAGCCGTCGGGTGAGAACGTGGCTTCGTGCTCGTCCGCGGGAGAGGAGACGAGCGCGTGCGCTTCGCCGCCGTTGACGCGAACCGTATAGAGGTCGCGCGATGCCCCTTCGGCCACCCGTCGCTCGAAGACGACATAGCGCCCGTTGGGGGAGACGAGCGGGCGGGTGTCGATCTCGGCGCCGCTGGTCAGAGCGTGCTGGCCCGAGCCATCGGCGCGCGTCGCCCAGATGTCGCCGCCGCGGACGAAGGCGATCGTCCGCCCGTCGGCGGAGAAGGCGGGTTCGGTGTCGGTGGGATCTTCGGTCAGCTGGTTCAGGCGCCCATCGCGGACCGCGAAGAGACCGCCTTTGGCGATGCCGGCGACCGTCGACGATTTCGAGAAGACGACGGCTCCCGTCGAGGGTGCGGCGATCGCAGCCGCCGGTACGGCGAAGGACAGCAGGGCGAGGGTTGAGATGAGCAGTGATCGGTAACGCATGGCATTTCCTTTCATCGGTGAACTTGCCCTACCGATGCTGGGCGACCAAGGCGTACGCGCCAACGACAACCCCGCCCCACACCGAGCCACGCTTGGCCCGGTCCGAGCCACCCACTTCTTCCGCCGATGGGCCTAAAACGGGTCATATAGACCCGTTTTAGGCCCATCGGCGGGGTTTTTCAGCGGTCGAGGCCTAGCTCTATTACGCGGGCGGCTATCAGGCGGGGGCGCTCGCGGCCGCTGTCGCCGGGAACGTCAAGCTTCACGGCGAGCGCGTCGAGGCGGCGCTGGGCGGTGCGCTCGCTTACGTGGAGCGCCTCGGCCAGCTCCGCCCGGGTTGCGGGACGACCCGCGAAGGCGCCCTCGCCGCGGTACGGGGCGACAAGGGCCGCCGCGGTCGCCCGCTCCTCCTCGCTCAGCGCCACCGCGGGTTCGCTCGTCGCAACCGTCGCGCCGGCTCTGCCGGGGACGGGGTCGGAGACTTCGAGCCGATACTCAGCCACGGTCAGAACGTCGCCGTCGCGGAGTCGGCGGGCCCGGTCGAGCGGCTCGCCGTTGAGCGCCGTGCCGTTGCGGCTGTCGAGGTCGGTCGCCATCAGCACGCCCCCCCGGCCCTCGATCTCGAGGTGGTGCCAGGAAACGGCCTCGTCGTCGATGGGAATGTCGGCCTCGGGATCGCGACCGATCGCCGTCCGACCGGTCAGCGCAAACGACCGCGGCTCGCCACCCTTCCCGGTCAACCAAATGCGTGCGTCCATCGACGCGAGCATAGATCCCACGTGCCGGGACTTAGAGGTCCATATAGGTGCATAAGTCCCGGCACGTCCTTAGAGTGGGCGCTGATGGGGGCTGACGACGAGAAGTGCATCGCCGCCGAGGCGGCAGCATTGCTCGTGGAGGACGGGATGACCGTGGGCCTCGGTACCGGATCGACCGTCGCCCACCTCTTGTCGGCGCTCGCCCGTCGCGGGCTGAGCGGCATCCGCTGTGTCGCCACCTCGGTCGCGACCGAGGAACAGGCGCGCGAGCTCGGCATCCCGGTCGAGGAGTTCAGCAAGCTAGAGCGGCTCGACATCGCGATCGACGGCGCCGACCAGGTGACGCCCGATGGCTGGCTGATCAAGGGCGGCGGCGGCGCCCACCAGCGAGAGAAGATCGTCGCCGCCGCGGCCGAGCGCTTCGTCGTGATCGCCGACGGGAGCAAGCCGGTCGATTCGCTCAGCCCCCCGGTGCCGCTGGAGCTGCTCGCCTTCGGCCTGCGATCGACCCTGTTCCGCCTCGGCCCGAGGATCGAGCTGCGCGACGTGCCGCACAGCCCCGACCGTGGCGTGATCGCCGACTACAGGGGGGAAATCGGCGACCCAGCGGCCCTCGCCGGCCGCCTCGACGCCGACCCGGGAATCTCTTCGCACGGGCTGTTCCCCCCAGATATGGTGAGCGAGGTTCTGGTCGGGGCAGGCGACACAGTGAACCGCTTGAAGCTGAACTAGCTCTTCGCTGACTCCGCACCGACTCTGCAAGGAGACCTCAGATGACCGACTTCACCGGGCTGGCGATCGCCGGCCGCATCGCCACCGCCGACGACTCCGACTGGGACCAGGCGCGCGCGGCCTGGAACCTTGCCGCCGATCAGCGACCCGACGCCGTGGCCTTCGCCGAGAGCGCCGGCGACGTCGCCGCGACGGTCCGCTTCGCCGCCGAGAACGGTTTGAGGGTCGCCGCCCAGGGCACCGGCCACGGCGCCGCGCCGCTGGCGCCACTCAACGGGACGATCCTGATCAAGACCGAGCGGATGCGCGGCATCGAGATCGATCCCGATGCTCAGACGGCGCGGGTCGAGGCGGGCGTGCTGGTGCTCGAGCTGAGCGAGGCCGCGGGGGCTCGCGGGCTCAGCTCGATGCCCGGCTCCGCTCCCGACGTGGGTGTGATCGGCTATACGCTCGGCGGTGGGCTGAGCTGGCTGGGTCGCCGTCACGGCTTTGCCTGCAACCGCGTCAGGGCGATCGAGCTGATCGGCGCGGATGGCGAGGCGCGGCAGGTCGACGCCGGGAACGACGCCGACCTCTTCTGGGCCCTGCGCGGCGGCGGGGGCGGCTACGCGGTCATCACCGCCCTGCACCTCGATCTGCTGCCGATCGCCGAGATCTACGCCGGCGCTCTCGTCTTCCCCGCCGGGGTCGGCGCCGAGGCCGTGCGCACCTACCGCGACTGGGTCGCGGGCGTGCCCGACGAGGTCAGCTCGGTCGTCCGCTTCATCACTCCGCCACCGATCCCGGACGTGCCCGAGCCGATCCGCGGCGTCCCGCTGCTGACGATCGACGCGGCCTGCATCGGCAGCCAAGCCGAGGGCGAAGCGACGATCGCGCCGTTGCGCGAGATCGGCGAGACGATCATGGACACCTTAGCCTGGATGCCCGCTGCGGGGCTGTGCCGGATCCACATGGACCCCGAGAACCCGGTGCCGGGGATCGGCGAAGGCCAGACGATCCGCGAGCTCCCCGACGAGGCGATCGACGCCTTCGTCTCCATCGCGGGGCCCGACTCCGGCTCGCCGCTGCTGCTCAGCGAGCTGCGCCACCTCGGCGGCACGCTGGAACGGCCGGACGAGAACGGCGGCGCCCTCTCCCACCTCGACGCCGGCTTCGTCATGTACAGCGTCGGCCTGCCGATGACGCCGGAGCTGGGCGAGGCGATCCCGCCCCACCTGGAAAAGATCGACGAGACGATGCGGCCCTGGGCGGCCGTGGGCGGCTACTACAACTTCACCGAGGGTCCCTGCGACGTCGACGCGATCCTGCCGCCGGACGTCTGCGACCGCCTCGGCGAGGTGAAGCGCAAGTGGGACCCGGACGGCCGCATAGTCGCCAACCACGCGGTCTCGCTGGGCGAGGTCTGACCCAGCGCTCAGCCGGCGAGAGCCTTCAGTTTCTCGAGCGCCGGGTCGTCCTCGCCGACCAGATTGGCGATCGCAGCCGCGGCGCCTTCGATGTCCTCAGGGGTCACAATCGCGATCGCCTCGATGTCGGCCCAGTCCTTGGTGCGATCGAAAAGCGCCTTGAAGACTACGAGCGAGGCACAGTCGAGAACCGGGATGTCGCGACCCTCGAGCCGAACCCAGACAACCGCCGAGGCGACGGCGTCGTGCAGGGGAATGTTGTTGAGAAAGACATCGATCGGGGTTCCATCCCAATCCAACCGGGCCTGGCCGTCCTGCTTTACCTTGGCGATGTCCTTTTTCCTGACCCGGACGCTGCGCGGCAAAGAGGCAAGGACAGACTCGGCCTCAGTGGCATCAACGAAGATATTGACATCGAGATCGCGCGTTCCGCGTGGCTCCTCGACGCAGTAGGCGAGCGCGATGGCGCCGCCGAACGCATGGGCCAGGCCAGCCTCGGTGAGCGAGTCGTGAATCGCGAACAGCTTTTCGACCAGCTTGCTCATCCAGCAGCTCCATGCTTGGCGACCCGGTCTGGCAGGCGGGGGTAGCCGAGCTCGGGACGGGGACGGAACGGGAGTGCCTCGGCGAGCTCCAGAACCTGCACGAGAATTCTGCTCGCCCGATCGACATCGACCGGCGGCTTGCGTGGAGCCAGCTGCAGTTTCAGGCCGCCGGCAGCGACCAATCGCGCAAGCGCATCCGCTCCTGGCTCGCGCTTGCCCCTCACATAGGCGTTGACGACTGACCGCGGCATCCCAGCCCTACGCGCCAGCTCCGCCTGACTGAGACCGCTGCGATCGAGTATCTCACTCGCCATCATCATCACAGGCGAATGTTAGCGAATTCGCTAACGCACGCTAGGTTGGCCCGGGTCCTGGACGGTATTCATCCCGCCGGCCGGCCGGCCGCGGCCTCGTCGGCGACGACGAGCATGCGGTCGTTCTCGACCCGGCCCGCGGGGATCGAGGTGTCACCCGCAAGCAGCTTGGCGAGCGGCTCGCGCACCTCCTCGCCGAGCGTCAGCCAGAGGATCTGCCGTGCGGCGGCGAGCGCCGGATAGGTGAGCGTCATGCGGCGGTAGCCCTGGTAGTGGCTGTCGGTCATCGCCACACGGCGGTCGTCGACTTCGAGCACCGAGTCGCCGGGGACGAGCGAGGCGGTGTGGCCGTCGGGGCCGAGTCCGAGGTGGACGAGGTCGAGCCGCTCGGGAACGTGCACTTCGTACTCGGCCGCGGAGAGTTCGAGGTCGCGGCTGGTCACCGGCATCGGCCGCAGCGCCGCCTGATGGTCGATCGAGAACATCTGCACCAGGTGAGTGAGGTTGCGCGCATCGTCGCCGGGCGGCGCGACCCGCTCGTCGACCTGGTAGATGTGCGCATGCTCCCAGGGCATCTCCTCCATTTCGCCGAGCAGGCCGATCATCGCCCAGGGCGTCTTGCCGCCACTGAGCGCGAGCTCGAACTCGCCCCGCGCCTCGACCGCCTCCCGGCCCGCGGCGGCAACGGCTTCGGCGGCGTAACGCGAAGCCGCATTGGCATCGGGGAAGACCTTGGTCTCGATCGTCATCAGAATTCCTTACCCCCTCGCGGGACCTAGGAAGCCTTCTCGTCGTGACCGCCGAACTGCTTGCGCATCGCCGACAGCACCTTGTCGCCGAAGTCGTCGAGCCCGCGCGAGAAGAAGCGCTCGTACAGCGCCGTGGTCAGCACCGGCGCCGGCACTCCCTCGTCGATCGCCGCGATCGAGGTCCAGCGACCCTCGCCGGAGTCGGAGACGCGGCCGGCGAAGTCGGAGAGGTCGGGGGATTCCTGCATCGCCGCCGCGGTCAGGTCGAGCAGCCAGGAGCCGATCACGCTGCCACGCCGCCAGACCTCGGTGACCTCGGGCAGGTCGAGGTCGTACTGGTAGTACTCGGGCTGCTCCATCGGCGCCGTCTCCGCGTCTTCCTCACGCTGCGCCTTGCCGGCATTAGCGTTTTTGAGGATGTTGAGGCCCTCGGCGTAGGCGGCCATGATCCCGTACTCGATCCCGTTGTGGACCATCTTCACGAAGTGGCCGGCGCCGGTCGGGCCGCAGTGGAGCCAGCCCTGCTCCTCCGGCGCGTGCTCGCCCGTGCGGCCGGGAGTGCGCGGCGCTTCGCCCGGGCCGGGCGCGAGCGCCTCGAGGACGGGGATCAGCCGCTCGACGGCCTCGTCGTCGCCGCCGACCATGAGGCAGTAGCCGCGCTCGCGTCCCCACACGCCGCCGCTCACTCCCGTGTCGACGTAGTGGATCTTCCTATCGCGGAGATCCGCCTGGCGGCGCAGGTCGTCGACGTAGTACGAGTTGCCGCCGTCGACGATCGTGTCGCCCTCCGCGAGGTGCGGGACGAGCTCGGAG
>DATFVC010000067.1:0-2555 GCA_035260485.1 Solirubrobacterales bacterium
CCGGCCGGTAGCGTGACCAGGGCGGAATGTTACCCGCACCCACAGGAAGCTGACGGTTCTGACCGGCTGAGCGCGTTTAGCGGAGAAGAACGACGTCGTCGCCGACCCGAATCCGCCCGTTAGGAACGGGTACGGGCGAGCGCGCTTGGGCGGTCGGGGTAGCCGCGGATCTCGACAATCTCGTCGTTGTCGACGGTGAAGACCTGAAAGACCCGCTCGGCGGGTGCCGGCCGCGCTCCTTCGGCTTGCCCGGCGACGCTGATGCCCATTACGACCGCGTCTCGGTCGACCTCCACGCTCTCGACGGTCGCCCGGGTACCGTCGGCCAGGAGGCGCCGGTACCAGTCGAGCACCTCGGCGCTCGTGCTGCACTCGCCGCTCCAGCGCACGTCGGGGTGCAGGACCGAGCCGAGCAACTCGAGGTCGAGGCTGCGGTAGGCAGCTTCGAGGTGCCGGGCGATGTCGGCCATCACTCCGGTACCGAGTGAAGGGCGCGGGTCGTCCGCGTCTTCGAGTTGGGGTTCGGGCTCGTCGTCTGGGCTGATGCCGTAGCTGAGGAGAAGGTCGATGACGTCCTCGCTGGGCGGCTTACCGGCGATCCACACGCCGTCTCGGGAGGCGCCGGCAGAGACGAGCAGCCGGACTACCCCGATCCAGTCGCCGGGATGTCCGGCTTGCTCGCCGCTGCCCACGGTGGCGAACGCCAGCGGTGTGCCGTCGAAGCGGGCGTCGCGGGCGTCGACGTCGGCGCCGGCGTCGAGCAGGTGGTGGACGGCCTCGGCGTTACCGGCGTAGGAGGCGGTGTGCAGCGGCTGCTCGCCGAAGCCGTTGCGGACGTGGGGCGAGAACCCCAAGTCGAGCATGAGTCTGAGGGCGGCGGCCGAAGCGGAGTTGGCGGCTTCGAAGACCGCGGCGCAGTCGTCGTCGGTCAGGCGGTCACGAAGGTCGGGATGGCCGGCGAGGAGCTGCTCGGCAGCCGGACGGTCTGCTCGCCGGCAGGCGCCGATGAAACGGTCGATATCGGTGCTGTCATCCGGCGCGCCACCGCTGGCGAGTAGGGCCGCCGTCTCGTTCTCTCCGGCCCGCACGGCAAGGCGCAGCGCGGAGACACCGTGTTCGTCGTTGGCATTCGGGTCCGCTCCCGCGGCGAGGAGAACGGCGACGACATCGGCGGAGGCGCTCGCCGCCGCGTCAGGGAGCGCCTCGGTCGCCTGCCGCTCCGCCTGGCCAGCGCCCGCTCCGACGGCCTGCAGCAGGAGCGCAACCGCTCGGGGGTCGTCGTGGTAGACAGCGGCGCCGACGGCCCACGTTCCGGCCACCCGGGCACCGTGGGAGAGGAGCAGTTCCAGGCAGCGATGCTCGCCGCGCCCGACCGCCTCCGCGATGGGCTGACCGACGTCGGGATTGGCTCCCGCCTCGAGCAGGACCCCGGTCATGTCCGGGTTGTTCGCCTCTACGGATCCTTTCAGGGCAGAACGGGGGTATCTGGCTCCGTCGTTGGTGTTCGGGCTGGCCCCGGCGTCGAGCAGCAGACGGACCACCTCGGTCAGCCCCGCCGCTCGGCGAGGGTCGATCTGCTGCCAGCGGGAGTAGCAGGCGTAGAGCAGCGGCGGCCAGCCCCGAACCTCATCGATGGCGAGGGCAGCCGCCTGGTCAACAGCGAGCATCTGGGCCACTTGCTGGGCGTCGCCGAGCACGGCGGCGGCCGCCAGGCTGTGGCTGGCCAAGTCCGGGACAGTGTCGAGGATCGTGGTGGCCTCGCGCAGGCGCCCGTCGACCGACGCTGCCACGAACGCCTCCGCCCGCCGCTCGGGACCGGTGGCGTGGGCCTCGACGGCGGCCTTGAGGCGCGGCCAGCTGGCGAATCCCAGCTCGCGAGCGATGACCAGCTGGGCCGCCGCCAGGGTGACAGCGCCTTGGGGCGCACTCCCGTGGTGGCGGACGAAGCGCTCGACAGCACCGGCCTCCTCGCGGCGGGCGGCGTCGCGCAGCTCCTTGGCCTGGCGTCGCAGCTGGGCGAGGTCGGGTCGCTCGGGAAGCGAATCGGACATGGCATCTCCCCGCTACGCCTGCGGTCCGCTGCTCAGGCCGAGGAAGAGGCCACAGCCAACGTGTGGAGTGACTCGGAGGTGGACTCTGTCCTTCCCGCGGACCCGGTGGCACCCTCCAGCGCCACCCTCATCCTAGTGGCCTCCGGCGGGTCAGACCGGCGCCACCAAGCGGCTATGAGGTGAATTCGGCCGGCGACGTCTTGCCCGCGGCGATCCGAGTCCCTTCTCGGAATGGCAGAAGGCGTCATCGACGGGCGGATGGACGAGCCGGGTCCCCGAGCGTGGGGCGCGGTGCGTCAGCACCAGGAGCACCGGCTTAGCCGCCCGGCCCGTCACTTCCGAGATCGTATGCATCGAAGCACCCAAGACGCGGGGGTGTGCGGGGATCGACGGCCCCATCCGGGCCATCGTCGACGCCACTGTTGAACCCTCAGCGACACCCCGTCGCGCCTCACCATCGCGATCGACTTCGAAGGCGGTGGCATCGGTACGATCCTCGTCCTG
>DATFVC010000068.1:0-32066 GCA_035260485.1 Solirubrobacterales bacterium
GCCAGCGACCTGATCGTTCGCGGCAACATGATCGGGGTCGATCCCGCCGGTTCCGGGAGCCTGGCGCCGCCCGGCGAAGGAATCTCCGTCAACTCCGGGGAACTCCCTAGCGCCGCGGTCGAAGCGACGATCGCCGGTAACGAAATCAGGATGGAAGGCGGCGTTGCCATCGCTCAGCAGGGCTTCGGAGCGACGATCTCCGACAACGAGATCTCTGGCGCCGAAACCGGCATCGCGACCTCCGAACCCACTGGGGAACACGGCAACCTGATCGAAGACAACGCGATCGAAGGGCTCCAAGCCAGCGGGATCCTGGTCGAGAACAACCTTAATGTGATCCTCGGCAATGAAATCTTCGGCGCCGGTGGCGCCGGGATCTGGATCCACGGCTCCCTTCCCTTTGGGGTGACGGAAAACCTGGTCGGGGGCGACGCGGCGGCGGACGAAAACGTGATCACCGGCAGCGGCGGCGACGCGATCGAGATCTCTAGCATCAAAGCAACCGAGAACGAAGTGGCCCGCAACAGGGGGATTGCCAATAACGGACTCTTCATCGACCTGGTCGCCGCCGGCGTCGAACCGAAAGGTCCCAACAACGGGATCGAACCACCGGCGATCGCGACGCCGGCGCAAGCGAGCGCCAGCGGCAGCGGCGCTCTAGCTGGCGCCAAGGTGCGCGTCTTTCGAAAGCAGACCGGCGCAGCCGGCGAGCTCGAGTCGTTCCTCGGCGAAGCGACCGCAGACGCCGGCGGCAACTGGAAAGTCATCTACGACGGCGCTGTTCCGGCCGGGACGATCGTCGCCGCAACGCAGACGAACGAAGCGGGCGGCACCTCCGAGCTGGCTTTGGCGACGACGGTAGCCGGAGCGGGGAGTGCAGATGGCGGCAGGGGAGGCGGCGACGCCGGGAGCAGCGCGGGTGCCGCCAGCGGGAGCGACTCCGGCCCCCGGATCCGGCCCCGGACGACGATCGTCAAGATGCCGAAGACGAGATCTCGGAGCCGCACCGCGCGGTTCAGATTCAAATCCGACGAGCTCGGCTCAGTCTTTCTCTGCAAGCTCGACGACAAGCCATTCGATCTCTGTAAGTCGCCGAAGAAATACGAGCACCTGAAGCTCGGCACGCATGTCTTCGAGGTGCGCGCAGTCGATCCGGCCGGCCACGTCGACGCGAGCCCTGCGTCGAAGAAATTCACGGTTCTCGGCTGAGCGATGAGAGTGCGATGCAACAACCGGTGGGTGCTTCTCTCGATAGCCGTTCTCGCGGTAGCGCTGATGCCAGGCGACGCCGGGGCAGCCACCGTCGTCAATGGCAATTTCGAGGCCGGGACGCTCAATGGATGGCACGTACACCGGGTGACGGAAGCCGGCAACTGGTTTGCCTACAAAGGCACTGACGCTCCGATCGGAAGCAGGAGGAAACCCATTCCCGCCGATCCTGTCCAGGCTCCTCCACAGGGCGTCTATGCCGCGACTACCGACGAGGCAAACCCCGACACGCTGATCCTCTACCAAGACATCGCTCTCGAGACCGGGTACAACCATCAACTCAGCCTGCTTGCCTACTACAACTCTTATGAACCGATCGCGATTCCAACGCCAAACACCTTGTCAGTCGACGAAGAAGTCTTAGGCGTAGAAAGCAACCAGCAGTACAGGATCGACGTAATGAAGCCAAGCGCACCGCTCGAATCGATCGATCCGGCCGACATCCTGCGCACGCTGCTCGTGACGAAACCGGGCGATCCGCAGAAAATGGCCCCGACGAGGCTGACCGCGAATCTCAGTGCTTTCGCGGGCCAGACGGTGCGCCTGCGTATCGCCAACGCGGTGCACGAGGAAGTCTTCAATGCAGGCGTCGATGCGGTCTCGATTTCCAGCTCTGCGCCTGGGGGGTCGCCATCAGGCGGCTCAAAGCACGGTCCGAGCCTGTTCAGCTTCGACAAGCTCAGGGCGAACCGGCACACCGGGACCGCGACTCTGCGGGTGCAAGTCTCAGGGTCCGGCCTGCTGAGGGCAATAGGGGCTTCGACCTCGGCAGGCACCGTCCGCACGAGCAGGACCAGAAAGCCCTGGAAGCCGATCGAGCCGGTCACCGTCCCTGTGGCCTTGGCGAAAACGGTGACGATCCACCTGAGGCCGACGGCGTCTGCCCGCGCCTTCCTGACGCGGAAGCACAAGCTCCGAACCACGGTGACGGTGACCTACATGCCAACCGGCGGCTCCCCCGAAGCGGCATCCCTGCCGGTGGTGTTCAAGCTCGAGGCTCACCCCCACCACCGGCATTGACGTCTCCTGGGTAGATCGTTCGCGCCCGTCGCAGCTGCGGCGATTACTGGTCTATTTGGCCAAATTATTTGATTATAATCATTCTCTTTGTCTAATTCGTTCCTCCGCTGAGAAGGCGTATTGGCGGTGACCAGTCATTAGAGAAAGGAAATGGGGAGAGATGAAAATCAACAGGCGGCTGTTGCTTGCCGGATCGATCGCCGCGGTTGTGCTGCTCGCGGTTCCGGCCCTGGCCCTGGCATCGGTGTGGAAAGACCATGGGGTGAATGTCACCAAATTCACCGAACTCAACCTGACCGGCGGCGAAGTATTCGAAACGAGCGCTGGTAATGGCATGTCATGCGAATTGCACGCAACCCTTACCACCGAAGGTGGGAGCACCGGGAAAATCACCAAATTCGAAATCAAAAAATGTCCGACGGGCTTTGGCTCATTCGCCAAATGCGAACTGAATACGGCTGAAGCGAAAGGCCTTCCCTGGACCGTCGACGTGAACACCTCGGATCTGACGATCACAAATTTACACACCAAGCGCACCTTCAAAGCGGGCTGTGGGATCACCGAACTCGATAAAACGATCGGAAGCGTCACAGTGACGCTCAACACTCCCACCGAAATCTCCGAAATGGAATTTCTCGGCGAAATCACCGGCTACAAGACCATTGGCTCGTTTACGGTCGAAGGAACCAACAAAGGTACATACGGAATCGGCTGATACCGAGTTGACTCAGGTCCACTCGCCGACGACGTCGGCGAGTGCGGCCTGGGCAGCTCGAGGGCACAGCGGTGGGCCGTAGCGCTGATCTCCTCTACCGTTCGCCTGTGGCTCCTACGATCGACGAGCTGACGGTCGCGGACGTGCCAGCCGCTTGGCTGGCGCTCGGATTCGAGGTGGACGGCGACACCTGCATCGTCGGGGATGTGCGGATCCGCTTGGCGGGCTTGAATGCGGGCAGAGGGCTGGCCGGCTGGTCGTTGCGCGACATCGAGACAACCGAGCTGGACGGTCTGTCGACGACGCGCTCGGATCGCCAACCGCCGAGTGAGCGGTCATCTCATCCCAATGGCGTTATCGCGCTCGACCATCTCGTCGCCATCACGCCGGCGCTCGATCGAACGGTCGCGGTGCTGCGGCGCGCCGGTCTCGACCTGCGCCGCATCCGCGAGGAGCCGACGCCTGCCGGCGCCCCGCGGCAGGCGTTCTTCCGGCTCGGCGCAATCATCCTCGAGGTCGTGCAGCAGCCCTCCGAGGCGATCGAGCACGCCGAGGGCGACCAGTCCGCCTTCTTCTGGGGGCTCGCCTTTGTCGCCCCCGATCTCGACGCGACCGTCGCCGGACTTGGGGACCGCGTCAGCGAGATCCGTCCCGCTGTCCAGCCCGGCCGTCGCATTGCCACCCTTCGCCGCGCCGCGGGCCTCTCGGCGCCCGTCGCACTCATCACGCCGCCGCCAGTGGGAGCCGACCGAGGAGGACCGTGATGCGAAGGTGATCTACTCGGTGGGGATGTCGCTGGGCGGCTTCAGGTCGCGGCATCCGGGCGCAGGTGCTCGACGCTGAAGCCCCAGTCGCGCTCCAGGCGTGCCGCGATCAGTGAGCGATGACAGGCCCCCGGATCGCGCTCGACGCAGAGGAGCGCCGCCGAGCTTCCGCCGATCCAATCCACGATCGGGGCCAGGCCGACGCGGTCGAGGACCTCCTCCGTGTAGAGGCGGGCGTATTCGGGAGCCAGGACCGTCCGGGAGCGCTTGCCCTCGCCGAGCCTTTCGTCCTCCCGGTACTGCAGTTGGCGAAGCTCGTTGGTCGGCGCCAGCTCCTTCAGGTGGGTGTAGACGATGCCCGCCTCCCCCAGCGCCGCCTGCAGGCGGCGCGCGTTCGCCCAGGCGTACTCGCTGCCCCGCACGCCTCGTCGTTGACGCACGTCGAGCAGGAGGTCGATCTTCGCATCGGCCAGGGCTCCGAGAAACGAGGCCCGGTCGAAGCCGTAGATGCCGATCGTCGAGATCGAGGCCACGAGCAAGCCTGGCCGGCCGCTGCTCAGCCCTGCTGCTCGGTCGGCCGGATCAGGATCTCGTTGAGGCAGACGTGCCAGGGACGGGTCACCGCATAGGCGATCGCGTCGGCTATGTCTGAGGCCTCGAGCATGTGGATGCTGGAAAGGCGCTCGGTCACCTGCTCTCTAACGCCGTCGCGGAGGTGGTCGGTCAGCTCCGTCTCCACGGCGCCGGGCTCGACGAGGGTCGACCTGACCTTGCGGCTCGCGAACTCCTGGCGGAAGGACTCGCTGAAGGCTCCCACCCCGTGCTTGGTCAGGTTGTAGACACCCGAGCCGGCACGGGCGACGCGGCCGGCGACGGAGCTGATGTTGACCACGTCGGCGCAGCCTCGCTCCGAGTCCTCGGCTGCCCAGAGCAGGTGCGGCAGGGCCGCGTGGGTGGTGTTGATCAAACCCTTGAGGTTGAGGTCGATCATGCGGTCCCATTCCTCGGTGGGCGCGTCCTCGATCGGACCTAGCAGCATCACGCCGGCGTTGTTGACGACGATGTCGAGGCGACCCAGCTCCTCGACGGTACGGTCGACGGCGGCGATGGCCTGCTCCTGATCGGCGATGTCGGACTGGATCGCCAGGGCGGTGTGACCTTGGCCGCCGATCTCGGCGGCGAGCCGCTC
Source organism: Solirubrobacterales bacterium (assembly GCA_035260485.1). Lineage (GTDB taxonomy): Bacteria > Actinomycetota > Thermoleophilia > Solirubrobacterales > 70-9 > VRUE01. The sequence continues at coordinate 4,958 of DATFVC010000068.1, forward strand.
CAGCCGCTCCAGCCGGCGGGCGGCCACCGCGACCTTGGCCCCGTGAGCCGCCAACGACCGGGCGGTCGCCTCGCCGATACCGCTGCTGGCGCCGGTGATCAGCGCAACGGTTCCGTCAAGTGAGGTCGTCATGGCATTCCCTTCGCTCGTTTTTCGCACTCCAGCAACTTTGCCTCCAACCTACTCCCCGGGTTCGCCGGTTAAAGCATTTCGAGCCCCGGTCGATAGGGCAAAATGCCGACTCGCCCAGCTGCGCTCCGTGCCTTGCAAAATCGCCTGGCGCTGGCGCTGACCATCGTGGGGGTATCGGTGCTCGCCGGGCCGGCGATGTCAGTTGCCTCCCCGGCGCCTTCCATCCTGACGCTGAAAACGGTCAAGGTCGGCGTCCCGGGGAACCCCTCGGTCGGAATCGTCCCCTTCAAGGACGCCGTCTATGCGTCCTGTGCCGAAGCCGCTGAAGCCAAGCCCCCTTGTCAGCAGGTCGGCGGGGTCAAGTACCGCTATGGCATCGGGCAGCTCGAGGTCACCGTCACCCAGTGGGTGGCGTTCCTCAACACGGTCGACCCCGCCGGCCGCAACAAGCATCGCCTCTACAGCAGCGACGAGAGCTCCTCGGCCTGGCCCAAGTACGGGCAGATCGATTTCTCCTCCGGCGCCGCCAAGGGCCATCACTACTGGGTGGCTTCGCCGGAATGGGCCGACAAGCCCTACGGCTTCGCCAACTTCCTGCGCTCGGCGCGTTTCGACAACTCCCTCTACAACGGCCAGCTGCTCTCCAAGCACGCCAGCGAGGAAGCCGGCTTCCGCTACGTCACCTACCGGGTTCGGCTGTCGAGAACCACCGAGCACGGGATGTACGACATGACGCAGCGGGCGGCGACCCGCTCGCATAAGACCGGCTTCGTCGTGCCCAGCCAGGACGAGTGGATCAAAGCGGCCTACTACGACCCGAACGGTGGCGGTAAGTACTCCTACTGGAAGTACCCGACCAATCCGGGCGTGTTCGAAGACGGCACGGCGACCGCTCCCAAATCGACGACGCTCGATCCCTCGACCGGCGACGTCACCAACTCCTCGACGCAGCCGCTCGCGACCTTCCACGCTTCAGAACTGCCGGCCCCGAGCTGGTGCCCCGCGGCCGTCGGCGCGGAAGCGTGCGCGACCGTGAACCCCTTCGGGATTGACCCGACGACCTACGCCGCGATCTACCAGGGCAGCCTCAGCACGGTCGGCCAGGCGAAGACCGTCTCGCCCTGGGGGACCCTCGACCAGGGCGGCAACGTGGTCGAGTGGACCGATACCATCACCCCGCCTCCGTTCGGGGTGAAGGGACATCGGGTCTGGCGCCGGTTGCACGGCGGAATCGCCAACGCTCCCGTCTACCAGCTCTGGCTCTCGGCGGTCGGGCTGCAGCCGCAGGACAACACGCTCTTCACCGCCACCTATCCGTGGCTGGGCATCCGCATCGGGGTGCTCGGCAACCTGAAGGCAAAGGCGAGCAAGCGCTGAGCTGGATTTCGCGGTCTTCGGTTCGTGTGCGTGTCCGCGGGGCGGAATACGCTCCTGCCGCGTGACCTCTGCGAGCCATCTTTCGACCCGCGCGTTCGCCATACTGGCGGCTCTCGCGGCACTGACGCTGCCGGCCGGCGCGCTCGCCGCTCCGGCGCCGCAACACGCTCCCCAGAAGGAAACGCGCGGAACGCTGAGGCAGCTGCCGGGATCGCGGGGATGCCTGGTCGATCGCTCGGCGCCTTCCAATGGCTGCGGCCCCGCGCGTGCTCTCAAGGGCCCGGGTCCCTTCATGGGCTCACGCGCCATCGCCCTCAGCCCGGACGGCAAGAACGTGTACGTCGCCTCCTCGAAAAGCGACGCCATCGCGATCTTCAAGCGCAACGCCCAGGCGGGCACGCTGACGCAGCCGCAGGGGGCGGCGGGATGCATCGCCGTCAAGGGCGCCGGCGGCTGCGCGACGGCGGTCGGGCTCGACGGCCCGAACTCGGTCGCGCTCAGCCCCGACGGCCGCAACCTCTACGCGACCTCGCGGGCGAGCAACACCATTAGCGTCTTCCACCGCGACCGCTCGACCGGCGCGCTCAGCCAGCTTCCCGCCGGCGCCGGCTGCATCTCCGGGCTGCCGGTCCCCAACTGCGCCAACGGCCGTGCGCTGGCCGGGCCGGATGTCGTCATCGTCAGCCCCGACGGGGAGAACGTCTACGTCGGGTCGTTCTTCGGCAACGCGGTAGCGGTCTTCGACCGTGATCGGGCCAGCGGCGCGCTCACGCAGCCGGGGGGCAGCGCGGGCTGCATCGCCGAAGCGACGAACGGCTGCGCTTCCGGCCTCGCTTTAGGAGCACCGGAGGGGATGGCGATCAGCGGCAACGGCGCCAGCGTCTACGTTGCCACGGCCCTGTCCAACGCCGTCGTCGTGCTCTCGCGTGACCCGTCCACCGGCGCCCTCTCCCAAGCGACCGGCGGCAGCGGTTGCATCGTCAACAGCCCATTCACCGGCTGCGCCACCGGGGTGGAGCTCAGCGGCGCGAACGCGGTGACGGTCGGTCCCGGTGACGGCGACGTGTACGTGACCTCGTTGTTCAGCAACAGCGTGACCTCGTTCACCCGCTCTACGTCGTCCGGCGGCCTCACGCAGAAGCCGGGCGCCTCCGGCTGCCTGGTGTGGCTGCGTGCGGTCGGTTGCTCCTTCGGTCGCGCCCTCAGCGCGCCCGAGGGGCTCGTCGTCTCGCCGGGTGGGGCAAACGTGTACGCCGCCGCATTCGCTACCGGCGCAATCGCCGTTCTCGACCGCGGTGGGAAATCCGGCTCGGTGGCGCAGAAGTGGGGCCGGGCTGGCTGCCTCGCCCCGCCCACGGTTCCCGGCTGCACGCGCGCACGGGCGCTGCGCGGCGTCAGCTCGATCGCGCTCAGCCCCGACGGCCGCTATCTCTACTCGACGTCGTTCGGCAGCAACGCCGTCGACATCTTCCGGAGGAGCAAATGAGTCGAACCGACAAGCGCGAGGGCGGGCTCACCCGCAAAGAGCTGATCGGATCGGGAGCGACGGCCGCTGCCGCTGCGCTGCTGGCACAGGGCGCCGGCGTCGAGCAGGCGCTCGGCGCGGCGAAGGGGAAGCGGCGCGATGTCGCCGGGATGAACATCGTCCTCTTTCTCACCGACCAGGAACGGGCGATCCAGCACTTCCCGCCGAACTGGTTGCGCCAGAACCTGCCGGGGATGAGGCGACTGCGACGGCACGGCCTCAGCTTCGAACGCGCCTTCACCAACGCCTGCATGTGCTCGCCGGCGCGCTCGACCTTGATGAGCGGCTACTTCCCCGCTCAGCACGGGGTCAAGTACACGCTCGAGGAAGACATGCCCGCCTCCGAATATCCACAGGTGGAATTGCCGGTGGAGCTGAAGAACCTCGCCACCGTGATGAAGGCGGCGGGCTACAACGTCGTCTACAAGGGCAAGTGGCACTGCTCGAAGCCGGCCAAGAAGGAAGACGCGGTTCCCGCCGACCTCGAAAAGTACGGATTCCTGCGCTGGGACCCGCCGGACGCCGGCGCCAACCAGAGCGTCCCCGAGGCCGGCGGCGGCTTCATCGACAACGACGGGCGCTTCATCGACTCGACCGGCGAAGGGGCGAACGAGGGCGCGCTCCAGTACCTGAGCTCGACCGCGGCCCAGCAGCAGCCCTTCTTCATGGTGATCTCACTAGTCAACCCGCACGACGTCCTCTTCTACCCGAACAAGTCCTTCGAAGAAGCCGGCTACGACGATTCCTGGCTGGAGGGGAACATCCAAACGCCGGCCACCGGCGAAGAAGACCTCTCGACCAAGCCCTCGGTCCAGGCCGAATTCCTGCGGATCTTCAACCTGACCGGAAAACTGAAAAACGCCGAGCAGAGACGCAACTACCTGAACTTCTACGGCAACCTGATGCGCTCCTCCGACAGCTACCTGGTCAACGTCCTCGACAAGCTCGAAGAGACCGGCCTTTTCGACAACACGCTGGTGGTCCGCACCGCCGACCATGGTGAGATGGGGCTGGCCCACGGCGGTCTGCGTCAGAAGAACTTCAACTTCTACGAGGAGGCGACGCGGGTCCCGCTCGTCTACTCGAATCCGAAGCTCTTCCCCGCACCGGCGAAGACCGAAGCGCTCGTCTCCCACGTCGACTTCCTACCGACGTTGGCGAGCCTGGCGGCGGCGCCGAAGAGCGCCCGGGCGAACTGGGAGGGGGTCGACTACTCGAAGCTGGTCCTGCACCCGTCCTCGAACCGCTCAACCCAGGACTACGTCGTCTTCACCTATGACGACTTCCAGTCGGGGCAGGCCCACGGTCCCTACCCGAAACCCCCGAACCACATCGTCAGCATCCGCGAAGGGCGCTGGAAGCTGGCCAAGTACCACGACGTCGAACACCGCAAACGGCCGCAGTGGGAGATGTACGACCTCGAGAACGATCCGCTGGAGAAGAGGAACCTCGCCTTCAGCGGCCACAAACGCACCCCCGAGCAGGACGAAGAACTCAAGCGCCTCAAACGCAAGCTCGCCCGGGTCGAAAAGACCCGCCTGCAGCCGCTGTAGCGGTGCCCGGTTGCGGTGTCACTTGTAGATCGCGATCGGCAGGATCACCGCGCCGGGCGCGGTGAGCGTCGTCTGGCGCTTCAGTTTGGCGAGGAAGCAGTGGCGGCCTTCGATCAGCGGGGAACGCGACGGGTGTTCTTTGCGTTCGGTTTCGGTGCGGCGGGTCTTGCAGTTGTGGCTGACGTGATCGATCAGGAAATTGGAAGCCTGTTCGAGCGGGTTTTGCCAGATCTCCCGGGTGGCGAAGTCGGTGTACTCGGAGCGGTTGCTCTTCGGGTGCCGGAAGACGCGGATCACCTTGCCGAACACCACCAGCCTGCCGCCGGTGTAGTGGCCCCGACCTTTTTCCAGCAGGCTTCGCTCCTGAGTGAGGTCGCGGTAGCGCATCGGCATCAGCACCTTCAGCGGAATGTCGCCATCGTCCTTGGGCTGCGGGGAGACGACGAAGGTGATCCGTGGGTCGGGCCCGACCTGGTGGGCGAACGATTCGGCCTTCTTGCGCTGTTCTTCGGCCCGTTCTGCGCCGACCGGGTTGCCGGCCGCCTGCGGGAACAGGGCAGCCAGCGTCGCCGACTGGCGAACAACGACGTAGGGACGAATATAGCCGGGGCTGAGCAGTTCGTGGGTCACGAACCGGACCAGCATCCCTTCCCTGACCATCTTCGAGTTTTCCACGTTCTTAGCGCTGGTCAGATCGATCGAGTGGAAGCTGATGCCGTGCGATTCGTTCTGCGCGAGGTCATCGAGCAGCAGCCCCAGCTCGCTCGCTTCGGTTCGGGTAATGGTGCTGTCGGCCACGGATTCGTGCTGTGAGGAGGCCCCGACAGTGAAGCCGTCGGCCGATCCGCCGGCGTTCACGGAGGCGATTTCCTTTGAGATCCTGTGGACCGCGCCGACTTCGCCTCCTTCCAGCTCGGAGAGGAAGTCGAGGATGCGGGCACCGTCCAGGTAGAAGAATTCGACCGGCGGTATCGGCGCCTCGAACGACTTGGCCTCCGACGATTGGCTCCTGTCGTGAATCCCAACCGCGACGATCGCCACGACGAGGAGGACGATGACCGCGCAGGCGCCCGCGAATGCCTTCTTGAGGGTCGTGTCCAGCAATGCGTTTCTCCCCTGCGCCAGCGCCTCCGGTCGAATCGACGCGCTGAGTCTCCCAGCGACGGTCGTACCGGTCAAGGATTTTCTTATTTCTTAGGAAGAAGCCAGGGCCCCGGCGAGTGAGATCGTCGCCAGGGCGAGGGCTAGTCCGGCGGCTAGTGAGGCGCTGATCCCTAAGTGAGAGCTCTCTCATCGAGGTCTGAGGGAGCGTTTAGAGCTACAGGGGACATTGCGCACGATGCGCAAGGACCTCATCTCTCCCGCGATGGCGCTCTTCCCCCTGCGCCTCTTTCTCGGCATCACCTTCGTCTACGCCGGGGTCCAGAAGCTCAGCGACCCCGGCTTCCTGCACGCGGGCGCACCGACCTACATCGGCACGCAGTTGCACGGCTTCGCCGCTGGGACTCCGGGCGGCTTCGTCCTGCGCGCTTTCGCCCTGCCGCATCCCGAGCTGGCCGGAGTCGGTGTGGCGCTGGCGGAGATCCTGATCGGGTTGCTGGTCACCACGGGGCTCCTCACCAGGATCGCCGCGGCCTGCGGGCTCGGCCTGAACTTGCTGCTCTTCCTGACCGCGAGCTGGCACACGACGCCTTACTTCCTCGGCCCGGACCTCGTCTTCACCTTCGCCTGGCTGCCGCTCGTGCTGGCCGGCGCCGAGGGACAGCCCGCGCTCGACAACATGCTCGAGCGCCCCTCGGCCGCGATGGCGCGTCGCACCCGTCTACGTCAGCTCGAAGCTGGGGAAAGAGAGGAAACCGTCGTCTCGTCTACCTCCACACGCCGAGCGCTGCTGGCCGAGCTCGCCGGGGCGGCGGTGGCGATCGCCGGAATATCCGCCCTGGTCAAAGGACCGTACTCGGCGCCGCGGGCGCTGGGGGCAAAATCCTCCTCAGGCTCCGGTGGGGGTGGTGTTTCACAGGGGGGAGGGGGCAGCGCCAAGGGCGCCGGATCCGGCTCGACGGCCGCCGCTTCGCAGGTCCCATCCGGCGCCGTCAAGCTCGGCCCCGGAAGCCGTTTGCCCAGCGGGCAGGCAGCAACCTACGGCGATCCCGCCGACGGCTCGCCCGACATCTTGATTCGCAATTCCAATGGCAGTCTCAAGGCCTTCAGCGCCGTCTGCACCCACGCCGGCTGCACGGTCGGCTACCAGGGCGGCGTCATCGTCTGTCCCTGTCACGGCGGCGAGTTCAGCGCCGAAACCGGCGAGGTGATCGCCGGCCCGCCGCCCAGCGGCCTGGCGCCGAAGAAGGTGCTGGAAGCGGGCGGGCAGATCTATGCCGTGCCGAGCTGAGGCTCGAACCCACCCAGCTCGAAGCAGACGCGGGCTCCGCCCAGAGGCGAGTCATCGACCCAGATCCGACCACCGTGCAATTCGACGATCGAGCGGGCGATGGCCAGGCCAAGGCCACTGCCGCCGGAGCCGCGGGCGCGCGAGGCCTCGCTGCGGTGGAAGCGGCCGAAAACCCGCTCCCGTTCCGCCGGTGAGATCCCCGGACCGCCGTCGTCGACGCCGATCGTCAGCCGTGAGCCGTGGGCCTCGGCGAAGATTGCGACCTGCCCCTCCGAGCCGGCGTGCCGCCGAGCGTTGCCGAGCAGGTTGCGGATCACCTGGGTCAGCCGATCCGGATCGGCGTGAAGGGTCCCGGCGGGCAGCTCTCCGATCGCGACGACACCGAGAGTCTCCTGCTCGGCGATCCCCCGGAGGAAGGGCGCAAGCGATATCTCCCGGCGTTGCAGCGGCGCCTCCTCGTCGAGTCGGGCGAGGGTGAGCAGGTCGTCGACCAGCCGCTCGATCCGCGCCATCTCGGTCAGCACCACGCCCTCTACTCGGCGCACCTCTGCCCGGTCGGGCTGGGCGCTGTTGGCCAGCACTTCGAGCTGACCGCGGATCGCCGTCAGCGGCGTGCGCAGCTCGTGCGAGGCGTCGGAGACGAACTGCCGCTGACGCGAGAAGGCGTCGTCGAGGCGGTCGAGCATGTGGTTGAAGGCCTCCGCCAGCGTTCGCGCCTCGACCGACGCCGAGCGCTCCGGTCCGATCCGCGGCGTCAGGTCTCCGCCATCGACCTCCGCGGCGGTGGCGGCCATCCGCCTCAGCGGCGCGGCGGTGCGGGCCGCCAGCAGGTAGCCGGCGAGCAGGGCCGCCGCGAGCGCCAGGCCGCCGGTGAGCAGGAACGTCCGTTGCACCTCGGACTGCGCCTCCTCGACCGGCGAGAGCGGACTCGCCTCACCCCGGTCCGGGGCCGCCTGCCTTGCCGAGCTGGCGGCCTCGCGGCGCTCCTCGTACTTGATCGTCGCTCGCTCACCCCCCATCTCATGGCGGACGACGACGTAGACGACGGCGAAGGCGGCGAGGACGATCGCCGCGATCGAGAGCGCCAGCCTGCCGCGCAGGCCGAGGCGGGACCATGCTTCCCTCATCTGCGGCCGGCCAGCCGGTAGCCGACCGAGCGGACCGTCTCGATCGGAGCGGGGGAGCCGGGCAGGGCGAGGCGCCTGCGCAGGTAGCCGACGTAGACCTGGACGATGTTGGTGCCGGGGTCGTGGTCGTAGTCCCAGACCGAGGTGAGGATTTCCTCACGCTTGCAGACCTGGCCGGATCGGCGCATCAGGTGGGCCAGCAGGTCGGCCTCGCGCTCGGGGAGGCGGACCGAGAGGCCGTCGCGTTCGACCCGGCGGGAGAGCAGGTCGAGTCGAATGCCGCCCGCCTCCAGCACGGTTGGGGATGCGCCGACCGGTTGCCGCAGGTGGGCCCTGACCCTCGCCACCAGCTCTTCGAAGGCGAACGGCTTGGTCATGTAGTCGGTCGCTCCACGGTCGAGGCCCTCGACCCGGTCGGCGACCTCGCCCTTGGCGGTCAGGACGATCACCGGCAGGCTCGGCTTCGCCCGCCGGATTGCGGCCAGCACCTCGATCCCATCGCGTCCCGGCAACATCCGGTCGAGGATCACCAGGTCGAATCCGCCGCCGAGGGCCAGCCACTCTCCCTCGTTGCCGTCGGAGGCTGTGACCACGCCGTAGCCCGCCACCTCGAGACCCCGCGCGAGGAAGTCGGCGATCGCCGCCTCGTCCTCGACGACCAGGATCTCCATTACGGGGATGCTAGCCGTCGCGAAAAACGCGCCGCTACCCGTAGGATCGGGCAATGAAAGCAGCTGTGATATTCGAGAACGGTCCCCCCGACGTGCTTCGCTATGAGGACGTCGCCGACCCGGTGTGCCCCGATGGCTGCATGATGCTGGACGTCGAGGCGATCAGCATCGAGGGCGGCGATCTCCTCGCCCGCGCGGGCTCGCCGCCGGCGAGGACCCCTCACGTCGTCGGCTATCTGTGCGCCGGCACGGTGATCGAGGTCGGCGCCGGAGTCGAGAGTCCTGCCGTCGGCGAGAAGGTGGTGGCTTTGAACGCAGACGGCTCTCATGCCGAGAAGCGGGTCGTGCCGGCCGCCATGACCTGGGCCATTCCCGAGGAGCTCGACCCCGCGGTGGCCGCTTGCATTCCGGTTGCCGTCGGCACGGCATACGAGTGCCTCTTCACCGCTGCGGACCTCGAGGAAGGGCAGACGGCGCTCATTCACGCGGGGGCGGGCGGCCTGGGGATGGCCGCCATCCAACTGGCATCGCAGACGGGTGCGACGGTGATCTCGACCGCCTCGAGCGACGAGAAGCTCGAGCGCCTGAAGCCGCTCGGACTCGACCACGGCATCAACTATGCCGACGAAAGCTTTGTCGATCGGACTCGTGAATTGACGGACGGGCGCGGCGTCGATGTCGTGCTGGACTCGGTCGGCGGGAAGAACCTGGTGGACAGCATCGAGGCACTGGCCTACCGGGGCACGCTCGTCAGCGTGGGCGTCGCGGGCCGAGCAGGCTCGGACGTCGAGGCCAAATCACTGTGGGGGAAGAACAACACCCTGTGCGGTGTCTATCTGGGCGGGGCGCTGCTCGCCGAGTATCCGAGGGTCCATCGGATGATCTCCGACCTGATCGAGCGCGTGGCAAGCGGGGAGCTGCACGTCGAGATCGACAGCTCCTTCGCGCTCGCCGAAGCGGCCGCGGCCCATGCGTACTTGGAGGGCCGGAACGCTTTCGGCCGGGTGGTGATGGCGCCGTGACGGACACCAAGCACTTGGAGCGATGGTCTAACCGTGGGTTTGATCCTCCTCTCAGCATCGATCTCACGAAATCGTGGCGCCGTTCGTTTAAGGGGAGAACCACGATTGGAAGGTCCCCCACCATCTTCTACGACGCGAAATGAGCCTTCCGCACCCTCCACCGGCTGGATGATCTACGAGAGCCGCTTGGGCCACTCACGGTCAGTGGTGGACTGCGGGGATCAGGGGCGTTCACTTCCCGGGCCGCTCGCCGAGCCTCGCTGAACCCGGCGCCCTACGGCTCCGCCGGCACTCCCAACACGGGGGTCCGGCGGCGCTCAGTACCCGGTCCCGGTCTTGACCTGCTTGCGCTCGGAGGGGTGGGTGCCGCCCTTCTTTTCCAGCGTGGCGCAGGCTTGCGCGATGTCGTCGGCGAGGCGGTCGACCTGCTCGCGGCTCAGGGTCTGCTTGACCAGCGCCCGGAGGATCTTCACGTCTTCGGCATTGGGCGGGAGCGTGTAGGCGGGGACCATCCAGCCGCGCTCGGCGGAGAGCTGCCAGGAGAGGTCGAACTCGTCGTAGTTCTTTTCTCCCGCGAGCTTGAAGGCGACAAGGGGCAACTGCTCCTCGCCGTCGCCGATCAGCTCGAAATCGCCGCTGGCCTCGAGTTTCTCGGCCAGGGCCCGGGCGTTCTCCTGCATCGCTTTCATGATGTAGGCGTAGCCCTCGCGCCCGTAGCGGACGAAGTTGTAGTACTGGGCGAGGACCATCGAGGCCCCGGTGGAGAAGTTGAGGGTGAAGGTCGCATCGGTCTTGCCGAGATAGTTCTCGTAGAAGACGAGGTCCTCAGCCAGGTCACCCTGTTCCCGGAAGACGAGCCAGCCAACACCCGGGTAGACGAGGCCGAACTTGTGCCCGGAGACATTGATCGAGCGCACCTGCTCGAGGCGGAAGTCCCACTCGGAGTCCGGGTAGAGGAAGGGCCAGACGAAGCCGCCGCTGGCTGCATCGATGTGAAGGGGAACATCGAGGCCTTTGTCTCCCTTCAGGCCAACCAGCAGCTCGTTGATGCCGACGATGTCGTCGGCGTGACCGGTGAAGGTGGTGCCGAGCACCGCCGCGACGCCGATCGTGTTCTCGTCGATCAGCGGCTCGACGTCGTCGGGGCCGATCACGTATTTGCCTTCCTGCAGCGGCAGGATCTTCGGCTCGACGTCGAAATAGCGGCAGAACTTTTCCCAGACCACGTGCACGTCGCCGCCGAAGATCAGGTTCGGCTTGTCGATTGACTTCGACTCGGCTTCGCGGCGCTCCTTCCACTTCCACTTGAGCGACAGCGCGCCGAGCATGATCGCCTCCGAGGAGCCTTGCGTGCGAGCGCCGGTCGTCTCGCCGGGGGCGTGGTAAAGGTCGGCGAGCATGCGGATGCAGCGCTGCTCGACCTCGGCCGAGATCGGATACTCGGCGTGGTCGATGAAGTTGCGGTAGAGGTTCTCGCCGATGATCCGTTGCGCCTCGGGCTCCATCCAGGTCGTGACGAAGGTCGCCAGATTGCGTTGTGGATCTCCCTCCAGCGCCAGTTCCTCGTCGACGAGGCGCATCGCGTCGAGGGCGGACATACCGCTTGGCGGGAAGTCGCGGTCGGGAGCGTCCTCGGTGAGGAAGCGATTGCCGTAGAGCATCGCGGCTTGGTCAGTGTTGAGGGATTTGTTCATGGGCCCGAGCGTATCCCAGGCATGGGTGGCGCGAATCATGCGCTCGAGGCGATACCGTCGACACCCGGCGTCAGCACGGCTGCCAAGGGCGCGCGAAGAGGTCGTATGCCTTTCGTATGGCGCTGAAGCCCAGCGCCCGCGCGGTGCCGCAATACTGCTGCGGCACCAGTTCGTACTCGGCCTCGAACACCGCCTTCTGGTCGTGCACGAAGGGCCGGTAGAGACCGCATTCCTGGTACTGGAAGCACTGCTCGACGATCGCGAAGTCGAAGGCGTGGATCAGCTCATGCGCTTGGCGGCCGTCGTTCTTCAGCGCCACCGCCATGCCGCGGCGATGCACCTGACGTGCAACCCAGCGGTTGAAGCGCAGCTGGTCGGCACGGGTGATGTCGAAGCCGGTCTTGTTTTCCGGTTCCCAGCCGGCGAGGTTGTCGGCTCGACCGCGTCGAAGCCCTTGCGCGCGCACATCGCGAAACGGCGTTCCAGCGGCCGCTCGAAGAGGTGAAAGCGACTGACGTCCAGCCAGCGCTCGTCGGGGAAACCCTGGTAGCGGTTGCCGATCACCGCATTGGGGAATTGGCCCGCGTCGGGGCGGTAGCTCTCCCAGCTGCCGACGTCGAGGTAGCAAACGACCTTGCGACCCTGCCGGTGCAGCTCGCGGATCGTGTGGGCCGGCGTTTCGAAGCCGTCAACGTCGTAAACGGCGGCGTTGATCGAGGTATCGATCGCCCCCTGCAGCTGCCACTGCCACGGCTTGGTGGTCGGCTTGGGCTGCCAGCGCAGGCGGCCGTTGCCGCGTATCGGGCGCCCGCCGTGTCGATGGGCTGACGCGCTTTGCACGCCCAGCCCAAGGACCAGCGTTACGACTGCGACCGGCAAGGCGAGAATCGCAGATGGTTTCGACACACTCAGACGATTGAAGCAGTCAACTCGCGATCGATCTCGAGCAGGTAGGGGGCGACCAGACCGTCGTAGGCGGCCTTGCGCTCGGCGGGGAGGTCCTTCCAGCCGGTTACCGAGCCGCGACAGATGTCGGCGCCGCAAAGGCAGCCGCCGGGAAAGTGCTCGATCGTGTAGTTGCGCATGGCGTAGTCGAAGGTGATCTCCTCGCCATTGGAAATCGACTTGCGGGCGACGAAGTCGCAGGCGCCGGTGTCGTTGAGCTCGACGCCACAGTTGGGGCTGCACGAGTGATTGACCTTGGGGCCGAGACCGCCATGCCGAGCCCACTTGGTGCGACTCACCTGGGTCGCGTGCGAGTCGTTGCAGTCGACCTCGCCTTCGAGCACCCCGACCATCACCTTCTCACCTGCCCGGAAGCCACGAGTCGCGCGAACGCCACCGCCCTTGCCGCCTTCGGGAGTACACAGCTCATATCCGACAGGATCCAAGGGACCGCCTCTCAATTTGGTTGAGCGCAGCGAAAACCGCGCTCGATGACTGTAGGCCATCGCTGCCGAGCGACATCTCGAGATAGGAGCTTGACCGCTCAGCGCATCTTGCGAGAGGATGGCGATCGATGGCGACCGTCCTCTGCGTGCTCTACGGCGATCCGGTCGACGGCTACCCGCCGTCCTACGCGCGCGACGAGGTCCCGAAGATCGAGCGCTACCACGATGGCCAGAGCACGCCGACGCCCGAGGCGATCGGCTTCGAGCCTGGCGAGCTGCTTGGCAGCGTCTCGGGTGAGCTGGGGCTGCGCGAGTTCTTGGAGGAGCGGGGGCACCGGCTGATCGTCACCTCCGACAAGGACGGCCTTGACTCGGTCTTCGAGCGCGAGCTGCCGGAGGCGGAGGTCGTCATCTCCCAGCCGTTCTGGCCCGCCTACCTGACGGCCGAACGGATCGCCAAGGCGCCCAAGCTGAAGCTTGCGCTGACGGCGGGCATCGGCTCGGATCATGTCGACCTGCAGGCGGCGATCGAGCGCGGCCTGACGGTCGCCGAGGTGACCTGCTCCAACAGCATCAGTGTCGCCGAGCACGTCGTGATGATGATCCTCTCGCTGGTGCGCAATTACATCCCCTCCTACCAATGGGTGGTCGATGGCGGCTGGAACATCGCCGACTGTGTTTCGCGCTCCTACGACCTGGAGGGCATGCAGGTCGGCACGGTCGCCGCGGGACGCATCGGCTCGGCGGTCCTGCGGCGGCTGAAGCCATTCGAGGTCGGCCTGCATTACACCGATCGCCACCGCCTGCCGGCCGAGGTCGAGGAGGAGCTGGGCGTCACCTTCCACCCCACGGCGGAGTCGCTGGTGGAGGTGTGCGACGTGGTCACGATCAACGCGCCGCTGCACCCCGAGACCGAGAATCTCTTCGACGCGGACCTGCTCGCGAAGATGAAGCGAGGCTCCTATCTGATCAACACCGCCCGCGGCAAGATCTGCGACCGCGACGCGGTCGCGCGGGCATGTGAGAGCGGCCAGTTGGCGGGCTACGCCGGCGATGTCTGGTTCCCCCAGCCCGCGCCCAGGGACCATCCCTGGCGCTCGATGCCCCACCACGGCATGACCCCGCACACCTCCGGCACGAGCCTCTCCGCCCAGGCCCGTTACGCCGCCGGGACGCGCGAGATCCTCGAGTGCTGGTTCGACGGCCGTCCAATCCGCGAGGAGTACCTGATCGTCGACGGTGGCACGCTCGCCGGCGCCGGAGCGCACTCCTACAGCGAGGGCGACGCCACGGGCGGCTCGGAGGAGGCCGCCCGCTTCAAGAGCGGTTGATCCCGAGCGGCGGGCGCGGTCGAAGATGAAGATCCGTGCGGCGGTGCTGGAGGAGTTCGGGGAGCCGCTCGAGGTCCAGGAGGTCGAGCTCGCCGAGCTGCGGGCCGGCGAGGCGCTCGTCCGCCTCGTCGCCTGCGGCGTCTGTCACACCGACCTCTACACGGCCTCAGGCGCAGACCCGTCGGGCTATGCGCCGACCGTGCTCGGCCACGAGGGGGCCGGCGTCGTCGAGCGGGTCGGCTCGGACGTCGCCTCGCTCTCCCCCGGCGACCACGTCGTCACCCTCTTCTCACCCCAGTGCGGCGAGTGCGTCCATTGCCTCGACCCGCGGACCAACCTCTGCCTGGCGATCCGCGAGCAGCAGAACAAGGGCTTCCTCCCCGACGGCGCCACCCGCATCTCCCGCGGTGGCGACGGAATCCGCCATTTCATGGGCTGTTCGACCTTCGCCGAGTACACGGTGATGCCGGAGATCGCCCTGGCGAAGATCGACCCCGAGGCGCCGTTCGAGCACGCTTGCCTCTTCGCCTGCGGTCTCTCGACCGGCCTCGGCGCGGCGATCAACACCGCCGCGGTGGAGCCGGGCAGCACCTGCGTCGTCTTCGGGGCGGGAATGGTCGGGCTGGGGGCGGTCGCCGGCTGCCGGCTGCAGGGCGCCGAGCGAGTCGTCTGCGTCGACCTCGCTCCGGATCGGCTCGAGCTGGCTCGCGGCCAGGGCGCGACGGACGTCATCGCAGGGGGCGGCAACGCCGTTGAGGAGATCCTCGAGATGACCGGCGGCTTCGGCGCCGACTACACCTTCGAGGCGACCGGCAACGTCGCCGTGATGCGTCAGGCGGTCGAAGCCGCGCGCATGGCTTGGGGACTGTGCACCGTCGCCGGAGTGGCCGGCAAGGGGGAGACGCTCGACCTGGTCCCGCGTCTCCTGATCACCGGCCGCCGCGTGGCAGGCTCCTCCTTCGGCGGCGTCAAGGGGCGCGACCAGGTTCCCCTTCTGATCGACCGCTACCTGGCCGGCGGGATCGACGTCGAGCCCTTCGTCTCCCATCGCCTGACCCTCGATGAGGTCAACCGGGGCTTCGAGCTGATGGAGGCCCAGGACGGGATCCGCAGCGTCATCGACTTCGTCTAGAGACATCGGCGGCTCTCAATCGGCCGGCGGGGGGGAGGACTCCCGTCAGGCACGATCGCCCTAAATGTCGACGATTGTCGAAGTTGACGTCCCCTAAGCTGGGTACTAGCGTGTGTATAAAGGAGGTTTAGATGGTGACAGGGGAGTCTCCGCCGAGGCGTCGCGATTTTCGCCCGTCCAGGAGGCGGTGCAGCGCTCGGTGAACCGCGTGAGAGACGGTGAGCACGGCTCGCTCGATGCGATTCGCTTGGAGCTCGTCGTGCGCTTGCGGGAGCGGGCCGCGGAGATAGAAGAGGCGATATTCGTGCGCGTCCGCGCCCTTTCCGAACCGGAAGGGGGAGGAGATCCGGAGTACGCGGCAGGGTTGCGGGCGACCGTCACCAAGTCCCTGGAATTCGTCCTCGCCAACATGGAAAAAGGCGAGGAGTGGTCGGAGCCGATTCCTTCAGCCGCCGCCGAGCAGGCGCGACGCGCCGCCCGCAGCGGGACGAAGCTGGACACGATGCTGCGGCGCTACGCGACAGGGGACAGGGTCCTTGGGGACTTCATCATGGACGAAGCCGACCGTTTTCCAAGCGATGTGCTGCGGGCGGTGCTCAGAGCTCAAGGCCCGCAGGTCGATCGGCTGATGGCGGCCGTGGCGACCGAGTACATGAACGAGCTCGCGCGGATGAGGCGCTCGCCGTCGCAGCGTCTCGCCGAACGGGTGCAGCGGCTGGTCGCCGGCGACAGTCCCGCCGACGTCGGGGATCTCGGGTACGCGTTCGACGCCTGGCACCTGGGCATGATCGTCAAGGGCGGCGAGGCGGAGGCCGGCGTCCGCGCGCTGGCGGCGGGCCTCGACTGCCAGGCCCTGGTCGTGCCACGCGGAAACGGGATTGTGTGGGCCTGGCTCGGCGCCCGCCGGCCGCTGGCGGTCCCGGACGTCGAGCGCCTGCTCTCTACCGACGCCACCGGAAGCGCGTCGCTGGCGGTCGGCGAGCCGCGCAGCGGGCTCGACGGCTGGCGCCTCACCCACCGTGAGGCCCAGGCCGCGCAGGAGGTGATACTGCGCAAGCCGCAGCGGCTCACACGCGCCCGCGACGTGATCCTGCTCGCCGCTGTGCTGCGCGACGACGCCCTCGCCAAGTCGCTGCTGGAGACCTATCTGGCGCCGCTCGAGGGCCACGGCGATTCCGGCGCGGTCCTGCGCGAAACGTTGCGCGCCTATTTCTCCGCTGGCCTCAACGCGGCCACGGCTGCCGCTGCGCTTGCGGTCGACCGCCACACGGTTCAGCGTCGCTTGCGCAAGGTCGAGGAGGCGCTCGGGCGGCTGCTGCCGGATTGCCATGCGGAGCTCGTCGTGGCGCTGGGCCTCGAGGAGCTCGAAGCCGAGGCCGAAGGCGACGGTCCGCCACCCGTTGACTGAGCTCACGAATGGGCTGGAGGACATCATGGCCAAGCCGAGGCCGATGCACGCGCCATATTGGGGTAACAGGGGTGTAGCCCTCGGTGATACATATGGATGCCCCTTTCGGGGCGACGCATATAAGTGCCCTTAGGGGTGATGCGTTTTAGCCAGAGCCTTTCTTCAATCGGATGAGTGATGCCTGTGATGCCTGGGTCGCCCAATGCCGCCAAATCCCGCCTTTCGCCCGTCTCCGCGGGGGATCTGCCGAGGCGGTCGGTGACATCGACGAGCGCGAAGGTCAAGGGTTCGTCGAGCGCTCTCTCAAAAATCGCCTGGGCCCCGCAGCGTGATCTGGGCCACTCCGATTGGCTGGCGACCGGCCGCCGCCTGGGGGCGATCGGCCGCTGTAGCCAATGGTGGATCGGCGACTGGGTTCGCTACGGAACTTCGAGATGGGGGGAGAAATACGCGGAGGCCGCCCGGGTCACCGGCTACGACGTGGCCAGCCTGAGGAATATGGCGTGGGTCGCGTCGCGGTTCGATTTGTCACTACGTAATGACAAATTGACCTGGAGTCACCACGTCCTGGTCGCGCCGCTCGAGCCCGATGAGCAGAGGGAGTGGCTGCGGCGGGCGAGCGAGGAGAGGCTCTCGGTTGCCGACTTGCGGCTGGAGCTGCGCGCCTTGCGCGAGGGCGACAGCAAGGCGTCGGAGGGTGCCATCGCGGCAGCGGAGGACCGTGGCGACGCGGCGGTCTGTCCGCATTGCGGTCACACGCTGCGTTCGCCTTGAGACTCGCTTCCAACCGAGTTGACGTAGCCCAGGGAGGGGCAGGGGATGGGGAAGTGAACAGCGTGACGGGGATCGCAGGGACTCTGAAATCCGGCCCGCCGGAGGATGCCGCAGGCCCGCTCGAGCGGCTCGAGCTGCTCTGCGACGCCGGTTCGCTGGAAGTGTTTCGGTCCGCGGTGCTGTCGACTCGGATCGGAACGCTCGCGCACCCCGGAGACGGCGTGATCGCAGGGATTGGTCGGGTCGGCGGCCGCCCGATTGCCTGCTACGCGCAGGACGCGAAGTTCCTCGGCGGCTCTCTCGGCGAGGCGCAGGCCGACACAATCGACCGCCTGCTCCAGCTCGCGGGGCGCTCACGACTGCCGGTGGTGAGCATCATCGAGTCGGGCGGGGCACGCATGCAGGAGGGGACCGCGGCGCTCTGTGGCTACGGGCGGATCTTCCGCCAGAACGTGCTGCTCTCAGGGCACGTCCCGCAGATCTCGGTCATCGCCGGCCTTGCCGCTGGCGGTGGCTGCTATTCGCCCGCTCTGACCGACTTCGTGGTGATGACCGAGCACGCGGCGATGTTCCTCACCGGCCCGGCGGTGGTACGCGACGTCGCCGGCGAGGACGTCGACATGCGAGAGCTCGGTGGCCGCTGGGTGCACGAGCGCAACGGCGTCTGCGACTTCGTCGCGCCCGATGAGCGCTCGGCCGTGGAGCTGGCGCGGGAGCTGCTGGGCTACCTGCCGCAGCACGCCGGCGGAGACCTGCCGGGGGCTGCGGCCGCGCCCCCCCGTCTGAGCGATCCGGGTGAGTGCGTGCCGAGCTCGCCGCGGCGCGTATACGACATCCGCGCGGTCAGCGACGGCATCGTCGATGCCGGCTCGCTGCTCGAGGTTGCGCCGCGCTGGGCGCGCAGCGTAGTCACGGGGTTCGCCCGGATCGAAGGACGGCCGGTGGGCCTGGTCGCGAGCCAGCCGCGCTATCTCGGCGGCGTGCTCGACACCGAGTCCTCGCAAAAGGCAGCGCGCTTCGTCTCGCGCTGCGATGCGTTTGGACTGCCGCTGCTCGTGCTCGTCGACACGCCCGGCTTCATGCCCGGTGTGCAGCAGGAGCGGGCGGGCGTAATCCGTTTCGGCGCCACCCTCGTGCGCGCCTTTGCGGCGGCGACCGTGCCGCGTGTGACCGTCGTTCTGCGCAAGGCCTACGGCGGCGCATTCATCGCGATGAACTCGCGAGGTCTGGGGGCGGACTTCGTGTTCGCCTGGCCTCGGGCGGAGATCGGCGTGATGGGCGCCCATCCGGCGACAGGGATCATCCACCGGCGTGAGCTCGCCGCCGCCGAGGATCCCGCCGCCACGCAACAGGCCCTCTCGGCTGCATACGCGCAGGAGCATCTCGGGGCCGAGGTGGCGGCGGCGGGCGGCTTCGTCGACGAGGTGATCGAGCCGCACGAGACGCGTGCTCGGGTTGCCGGGGCGCTGGCGACGCTGGCGGATCGCGACCGTCTCCGCTTTTGACGGACCGGATGCTATTCGCGGTCAGCGACCTGCACGTTGACCACCCCGAGAATCGCACGATCGTCGACCAGCTGCGGCCGCGCTCGGAAGCCGACTGGCTGATCGTCTGCGGCGATGTCGCCGACTCCCCCGACGATGTCGAGTGGGCGCTGCGGAACCTTCGTGAACGCTTCGAGCGGGTGATCTGGACGCCAGGCAACCACGAGCTGCTCGCGAACCGTGACGACCCGCTGCAACTGCGGGGTGAGCCGCGCTATCTGCATCTGGTCGAGTTGTGCAAGCGAATTGGCGTCACCACTCCAGAGGACCCCTTTCCGATCTGGGACGGCGAGGGCGGGCCAGCTCAGATCGCGCCGCTCTTTCTCCTCTACGACTACACGTTCGGGCGTAACGTCGGCTCGACCAGGGAGGAGGCGCTGCAGCGGGCATATGACGCCGGTGTCGTCTGCGTCGACGAGTTCCTGCTCCACCCCGACCCCTACCCGAGCCGTCAGGCTTGGTGTGACGCCCGGGTCAGGGAGGCAGAGCGGCGCCTGGCGACCAGCGACCCCAGCTTGCCGATGGTCCTGATCAACCACTTTCCGCTGCTCGACGAGCCAACCCGCGTGCTTCGCCATCCGGAGTTCGCGCAGTGGTGCGGAACAGTTCGCACCGCCGACTGGCATCGCCGCTTCCGGGCGGCCGCCGTGGTCTACGGGCACCTGCACATTCCGCGCACCACCTGGCACGATGGCGTCCGCTTCGAGGAGGTCTCGCTGGGCTATCCGCGCGAGCGCCGCCACCGCAGTGGCCGCCAATACGCGCCCCGCCGGATCCTGCCGGAGGCATCGCGTGCTTGAGCGGATCCTGCCCGCGAGCGCCAGGGTGGCGGCAACAAGCGAGGACCTCGATGTGGCGTTGTACCCCGAGGAGGAGACGATCGTCGGGCGCGCGGTCGAGAAACGTCGCCGCGAGTTCACCACGGCTCGCGCCTGCGCTCGCGAAGCGCTGGCGCAACTCGGCCAGCGGCCTCAGGCGATCCCGTCCGGGCGGCGCGGCGAGCCGCTCTGGCCGGCGGGGATAGTCGGCAGCATCACGCACTGCGAGGGGTATCGGGCCTGTGCGGTCGCTCGGGCGGGCGATCTGGTCACGGTCGGCGTCGACGCCGAGCCCAACCAACCCCTGCCGGACGGTCTGCTCGAGGACATCGCTTTACCCGAGGAGCGGGAGTGGTTGCGATATCTCGCCCGCCAGTCTCCGGAGACGCACTGGGACCGGCTGCTCTTCAGCATCAAGGAGTCGGTCTACAAGGCCTGGTTCCCGTTGGCCGAACGCTGGCTCGGCTTCGAAGACGCGCTGGTCGCGATCGACCGGCAACGAGAGCGCTTCTCGGCGCACCTTCTTGTCCCGGGCCCCCTCCTCGACGGTCGTGAGGTGCGCAGCTTCCAAGGCAGCTGGCTGGTTGCGAACGGACTCGTCCTGGCGGCGATCGCGTTGCCGGCGGACGGGGCCGAGCCGGGCATGCCGGTGGCCTAGCGCTGGCCACCTTCGGTGTGTGTTTTTGCCTTTTGCGCACCAGCGTGTTTATCTCCATGTTCGTTTCGTAGTTCCAGGGAAAATTCGGGGAGAATCAGATGGTTGTAGAGGATCCTCGGGTCGCGATCGTTGGCGTCTCTTGTCGCCTTCCCCGCGCGCCCGATCCGGAGGCGTTTTGGCGGCTGCTGGCCGCTGGCCAGCACGCGATCGCCGAGACCCCGGCTGAGCGGCTGGCGGCGGCTGGGCGGCGCGCGGGCGAGGCGCTGCCCGCGGGCGAGCCTGGCGTGCGCTTCGGCGCCTTCCTCGATCGCGTCGACCGCTTCGACCCCGCCTTCTTCGGCATCTCACCGCGCGAGGCCGCGGCGATGGATCCGCAGCAGCGCTTGGTCCTCGAGCTCGCGTGGGAGGCCCTGGAGGACGCCAGGATCGTGCCGAGCGCGATCCGGGGCGACGAGGCCGGAGTCTTCCTTGGCTCAATCGCTAGCGACTATTCAAATCTAACCCACCGCAGCGGCCCTGATGCGATCAGCCGTCACACGATGACCGGCCTGCATCGCAGCATCATCGCCAACCGGGTCTCCTACACCCTGGGCCTGACCGGACCGAGCCTGACTGTCGATGCAGCCCAGTCGTCCTCCCTCGTCGCCGTCCACCTGGCGTGCGAGAGCCTGCGCAAGGGGGAGGCGACGCTTGCCCTCGCTGGCGGCGTTCACCTCAACCTCGACCCCAGCGTCGCGCTCGGCGCCGCCGAATTCGGCGGGCTCTCGCCGGACGGGCGCTGCTTCACCTTCGACTCGCGGGCTAACGGATACGTCCGGGGGGAGGGCGGCGGTCTTGTCACGCTGAAGCCGCTGGCGGCGGCGGAAGCCGATGGAGACCGGATCTATTGCGTGATCCGGGGCGGCGGGGTCAACAACGACGGGCCGAGCGAGGGACTGACCGTGCCCCGCCAGGCGGCGCAGGAGAGCGTCATGCGGGGCGCCTACCGGCAGGCGGGGCTGAAGCGCTCGGAGGTCCAGTACGTCGAGCTGCACGGCGCCGGGACCGCGGTCGGGGACCCAATCGAGGCCGCCGCGCTGGGCGCGGCGCTGGGGGCAGAGAGGCCCGAGGACGATCCGCTGCTGGTCGGCTCGGCGAAGACCAACGTCGGTCACCTGGAGGGCGCCGCCGGCATCGTCGGGCTGGTCAAGGCGGCGCTCGCGATCGAGCTCCGGCAGCTCCCCGCCAGCCTCAACTTCAGCGAGCCGAATCCGCAGATCCCCCTCGACGCGCTGCGCATACGCGTTCAGGACAACCATGGGGATTGGCCGCACGACGACCGGTCGTTGATCGCCGGCGTCAGCTCGTTTGGGATGGGTGGGACCAACTGCCACCTCGTGCTCGAGGAGGCTCCCGCAACGGCACCGGTGAGCCCGCCGGTCGCCCAGCCCCTCTCCCTGCCGATCCCCCTGCCCCTCTCGGCCAAGACCGAGCCCGCCCTGGCCCAGGCCGCCGAGCGCCTCGCAGACCACCTGCAGGCCAATCCCGACCTCGACCCGACCGACGTCGCCTACTCTCTCGCCACCACCCGCTCTGCCTTCGAGCACCGGGCTGTCGCCCTGGGCGCCGACCGCGAGGAGCTGCTCGCATCGCTCGCCTCCCTCGCCCAGGGCAGCGAGGCCCCGGGCGTCCTCCGCGGCGCCGCCCGCGCCGAGCGCCGCCCGGTCTTCCTCTTCCCCGGCCAGGGCTCTCAGTGGGAGGGGATGGCACTCGACTTGCTGGAGACCTCACCCCCATTCGCCGCCAAGCTCAGAGAGTGCGAAGAGGCGCTCGCGCCTCACCTCGATTGGTCGGTGGAGGATGTCCTGCGCGGCGCCGAGGGCGCCCCCTCGCTCGAGCGCATCGAGGTCGTCCAGCCGACCCTCTTCGCGGTGATGGCCTCCCTCACCGAGCTCTGGCACTCGGCCGGGGTGCGCCCGGCTGCCGTCGCCGGGCACTCCCAGGGGGAGATCGTCGCCGCCTACGCAGCCGGGGGCCTCTCGCTTGAGGACGCGGCGATGCTCGCCGCGCTGCGCAGCCGCATCATCTCCAAGCTGGCCGGCCAGGGAGGGATGGTCTCGGTAGCCCTCTCCGCCACCGAGCTGCAGCCCCGCATGCGGGGCTGGGGCGAGCGGGTCGAGGTCGCCGCCCACAACGGCCCCTCCTCGACGATCCTCTCCGGCGATCGCGAGGCGCTCGACGAGCTGCTCGAGCAGTGCGCCAAAGAAGACGTTCGCGCCCGCGAGATACCCGCCGCGATCGCCTCCCACTCCGCCTACGTGGAGCAGCTGCGCGAGGAGGTCCTCGAGTCCCTCGCCCCGATCTCCCCCCAAAGCGGCGATATCCCCTTCCACTCCACCGTGACCGGCGCCGAGCTCGACACCGCAGAGCTCGACGCCGCCTACTGGTACCGCAACCTGCGCGAGACGGTTCGCTTCGAGCAGGTCACCCGCGGCCTGATCGAGCAGGGCCACCGCGTCTTCATCGAGGTCAGCCCCCATCCGGTCTTCGCGTTGGCCGTGGGGGAGACGATCGAAGCCGCCTTGGCCGACCCAACGGAGGCGACTGCCCTCGGCACCCTGCGCCGCGAGGAGGACGGCCCGCGGCGCTTCGCCCGCTCCCTCGCCCAGGCGCACGCCGCCGGCGCCGAGCTCGACTGGGAGGCGCTCTTCGCGGGCAGCGGGGCAAAGCGAGTCCCGCTGCCCACCTACCCGTTTCAGCGTGAGAGCTTCTGGCTGGAGGCGTTGGAGGTCTGGCGTCGCGGCCGGGAGCTGTCCGCGCTCGATGGTCTCTGCTACCGCGAGCGCTGGACCCCGATCGGCGATGCGCCGGCCTCGGCAGCGCTGGGCGCCTGGTTGGTGGTCACTTCACCGGGCCAGCGCGAGGACGCGGATGTCGCCGCCGCAATCGAAGCCCTTGGCGAGGGCGCGGTGCACGTCGAGCTGGACCTAACTGGCGACGATGTCGGCGCCCCCGTCCGCCAGCTGCGCTCCGCCGTCTCGGCACACGCCCCAGGCGAGGTCGAGGGTGTGCTCTCGCTGCTCGGACTTGCCTACCGCTCGCAAAGATCCGGCACGGGACACGATGCACTGCCCACCACCGTCGCGCTCCTGCGGGCCCTCGGCGAGGCCGAGATCCCAGCCCCGGTCTGGCTTGCGACCAGCGGGGCCGTGTCGGTCGGCTCCTCCGACCCGCTGCGGCATCCCTCCCAGGCGCAGTTGTGGGGCTACGGCAGGTGCTTTGCCCTCGAGGAGCCCCAGCGATGGGGTGGCCTCGTGGACCTGCCGGTTGAGCTTGGCGAGTCGGTCTTGGAGCGCCTCCAGGGTGTGCTGAGCGATGGCGGCGACGAGGATCAGATCGCCTTGCGCGAAAACGGCGCCTTGGCCCGTCGTCTGGCGCGGGCGCCGATCGAGCCCGGCGTATCCACCGAACCCTGGAATCCGAGCGGCACGATCCTGGTCACCGGCGCAACTGGCCCACTGGGTCGCCAAGTGGCTGGCTGGCTGGCCGACCGCGGAGCGCGGGTCATCGAGGCGGACTGCGACCTCGCTCAGCCTGGGCAGCTCGAGGCGCTGCTCGCAACAGTGCCAGCGGGGGAGCCGTTGACAGCCGTTTTCCACGCGGCGGAAGACGTCGAGGACAAGGTCTCTGGGGCGCGCAACCTGCACGAGTTGACCACGGATCTCGACCTCTCCGCCTTCGTCCTCTTCTCCTCCAGCGCGGCAACGCTGGGCGCCTCGAGTCGCGGCAGCTCGGCGGCCGCAAACGCCTTCCTCGATGCCCTTGCTCTGCACCGGCAGGCTCTGGGTCTACCCGCCACCGCAATCGCCTGGGGGCCCTGGGCCGTAGAGGGGGCGCCCGGACCTGCCGCGGAGCTGCTGCAGCGACAGGGCTTATCGAGACTGGATCCGGAGACCGCGCTCGTTGCGCTCCAGCATGCGCTCGACCGTGGGGAGACCGCTCTGACGGTCGCCGATCTCGATTGGGAGCGCTTCGCGCCGCTGTTCGCCTCCGCTCGCCCCCGGCCGCTGATCGACGATCTGCCGGAGGCGAGACGGGCCCTCGCGGAGGGTTGGCCCGGCGGAGCGACGTCCGCCGGCGCCGGCGCTCTGTCGACCAAGCTTGCCGCGGTCGCCGAGGAGGAGCGCGAGCCCATCGTGCTCGACCTCGTTCGAGCTGAGGTTGCGAGAGTCCTGGGACACGACTCCGCGGAGGCGGTGGAGCCGGGCAGGGCGTTCAAAGAGCTCGGCTTCGACTCGCTCGCGGCGGTGGAGCTGCGCAACCGCCTGCAGACGGTTACGGGTTTGCGGCTGCCGGCGCCGGTCGTCTTCAACCACCCAACCTCGTCGCGGCTCGCCGAGCGCCTGCTGATCGAGGCGACCACGGGCTCGGATGCCGGGCAGGCCGCGCTCCGCGCCCAGGCAAGCGACGAGCCGATCGCGATCGTCGGCATGGCCTGTCGCTACCCGGGCGGAGCCGGTTCTCCCAAGGAGCTCTGGGAGCTGATCGCCGAGGGCCGTGACGGCATCTCCGGCTTCCCCACCGATCGTGGCTGGGACCTGGAGCGGCTCTACGATCAGGATCCCGACCGGCCCGATACCGCCTATGCGCGCGAGGGCGGTTTCCTCGCCGCCGGCGACTTCGACGCCGAGTTCTTCGGCATCGCCCCGCGCGAGGCGCTGGCGATGGATCCACAGCAGCGACTGCTGCTCGAGTCCTGCTGGGAAGCGCTCGAGAGCGCTGGCCTCGATCCTTCGTCTCTGGGCGCCAGTCCGACCGGTGTATACGTTGGCGTCAGCTCGCAGGACTACACGGGGGGGATGCGGGCGCCGGAGGGGGAGCTGGAGGGTTTTCGCCTGACCGGAAGCTCGACCAGCGTTGCCTCCGGCCGCGTCGCCTATGCGCTCGGCCTGGAGGGCCCGGCGATCAGCATCGATACCGCTTGCTCCTCCTCGCTGGTGGCGATGCACCTGGCCTCCCAGGCGCTGCGCGGTGGAGAATGCACGCTCGCTCTGGCGGGAGGGGCGACGGTTCTGGCCAGCCCAGGAATGTTCACCGAGTTCAGCCGCCAGCGCGGCCTCGCCCCCGACGGGCGCTGCAAGTCCTTCGCCGAGGCGGCCGATGGCACCGGCTGGGCAGAGGGAGCGGGGGTGCTCGTCTTGGAGCGCCTCTCCGACGCCCATCGCAACGGCCATCCGATCTTCGCCGTTCTGCGCGGCTCCGCCGTCAACCAAGACGGCGCCTCCAACGGCCTCACAGCCCCCAACGGCCCCTCGCAGGAGCGGGTGATCCGCCAGGCGCTGGCAAACGCCCGCCTCGAGCCAAAGGACATAGACGTCGTCGAGGCCCATGGCACCGGCACCACCCTCGGCGACCCGATCGAGGCCGGCGCCCTGCTCGCCACCTACGGCCAAGAAAGGGACGAGCCGCTGCGCCTGGGCTCGATCAAGTCCAACATCGGCCACACCCAAGCCGCGGCTGGAGTGGCAGGCGTTATCAAGATGGCGCTGGCGATGCGCGAGGGCGTCTTGCCGAAGACCCTGCACGTCGACGCGCCCTCTTCCAAGGTCGAGTGGGAGGCGGGGCAGATCGAGCTCCTGAGCGAGCAGGTCGCCTGGGAGGCAAACGGCCGCCCGCGCCGCGCCGGCGTCTCCTCCTTCGGCATCAGCGGCACCAACGCCCACCTGATCTTGGAGGAGGCGCCTGAACCCGCGGCGGTGGGGAACGGCGGGGAGGCAGGGGAGAGCCCGGGCGCTTCCTCCGAGAAGCTCATTGACCCGATCCTGCTGCCTCTCTCAGCCAAAGCAAGGCCCGCCCTGGCCGAGGCAGCAGAGCGTCTCGCAGTCCACCTGCAAGAGAACCCAGACCTCGACCCGACCGACGTCGCCCACTCGCTCGCCACCACTCGCAGCGCCTTCGAGCACAGGGCGGTTGTCCTTGGGTCGAATAGGGAAGAGCTGCTCGCAGCGCTCGCCTCTCTCGCCGACGGCACTCCCTCGCCGAACGTCCTCAGCGCCAGGGCGAAGGACGGCAAGCTCGCCTGCCTCCTCACCGGCCAGGGCTCCCAGCGCCTCGGCATGGGCAAGGACCTCTACGAGTCAGACCCGAGCTTCCAAAGCGCATTCGACGCGGCCTGCGAGCAGCTCGATCCCCACCTGGAGACTCCTCTTAAAGAGATCGTCTTCGCCAAGGGAAAGAAGGCAGCGGTGCTGCTCGAAGGCACCGCCTGCGCCCAGCCCGCCCTCTTCTCGATCGAGGTCGCGCTCTATGAGGCTCTGAGCAAGCGCGGCCTCAAGCCCGACATCCTCGCCGGCCACTCGATCGGCGAGATCGCCGCCGCCCACCTCAGTGGCGTCCTCGATCTCTCCGACGCGGCAAAGCTGGTCGCGGCAAGGGGCCGCCTGATGGGCGCCCTGCCCGCCGGCGGGGCGATGGCGGCGATCGAGGCAACCGAGGCCGAGGCCACCGAGTCGATCGCGGGCAAGGAGGCAGAGCTCTCGATCGCCGCGATCAACGGCCCCACTTCAACTGTCATCTCCGGC